>DATNGJ010000049.1:0-101423 GCA_035605915.1 Usitatibacter sp. | reverse complement strand
TGCGCACGGGCGAGATGCCCGCCGGCGAGTACGTGCGCCTCACGGTGCGCGACAGCGGGCACGGCATCGCGCCGGAGGTGATCGACCGCATCTTCGAGCCGTTCTTCACGACGAAGCCCGCGGGACGGGGGACGGGGCTGGGCTTGGCCCTCGTGCACTCGGTCGTGATGGAGCACCGCGCGTTCCTCGACGTCGAGAGCGCGCTCGGCCACGGGACGACCTTCGAGGTGTGGATCCCGCGCGTCGCCATGGAGGCGGGCGCCGCGGAGCCCGCGCCGGACCTCCCGATGGGAAGCGGGCAGACGATCCTCGCCGTGGACGACGAGCCGGAGGTCCTGGCCGCGCTGGAGGAGATGCTGGCGTCCCTGGGCTACGAGCCGGTCGGGTACACCGACAGCCGCGAGGCGCTCGCCGCGGCGCGCGCCAATCCGCGCCGCTTCGACGCCGTCGTGAGCGACGAGGTGATGTCGCAGCTCACCGGCACGCAGCTCGCGATCGAGCTGCGCAAGCTCAACCCCACGCTGCCCATCGTGATCGCGAGCGGCTACGGCGGGGCCGGCTTCGAGACGCGAGCCCTTTCCGCCGGGGTGAACCGCGTCCTCAAGAAACCCTACCGGATGAGCGACATCGGCGAGGCGCTCGCCACCTTCTTCACCGCCTGATCCCGGCTTTACAGATGCAACCCGGTTCCGCGGGCTGGTAACGGCACCGTAACGACCCGCGCGCAATGTGGTTCCACCGGGAATTTCCGGTGCGGACGAGCCATAGGGAAAGGCGATGCATCGCAATGCGGAAGGCGGAACCGGCGCGGGCGACGCGAGCTCGGCATCCATGGCGCGCGCGGCGGAGCGCCTGGTGCGCAAGGCGGCGGGCGGCGCCCTCGATTGGGAGGGCACGAGCCTCGAGTCGCACTTCCAGCCGATCCTCGCGGTGCGCGAGCCTGCCTGCCAGGGATACGAGGCGCTGCTCCGCGCGAGCGACGCGACAGGCCGGCGCGTGAGCGCGAGCGAGCTCTTCGCGCGCACGCCGGAAAGCGCCCGCGCGGTGCTCGACTGGACGTGCCGCGCGCTGCACCTGCGCAGCTACGCGCGCTTCGAGCCGGACGAGCGCATGCTCTTCCTCAACGTGCATCCGCAGGCCGCGGCGCACGACGCGAGCTGCGCGATGGAGCTCGCGGAGCTGGTGCGCTACTACGGCCTGCATCCGAAGCGCGTATGCGTGGAGATCATCGCCGAGGATTGCGACGAGCGCGGCCTCGCCGACGCGGTCGCGGTATATCGCAGCCTCGGCCTCTCGATCGCGATCGACGATTTCGGCAAGGCGCGCTCGAACTTCGACCGCGTCCTCACGCTGCGCCCCGACATGGTGAAGCTCGACCGCGCGCTGGTCGCCGACGCGCTCCTCGGATGGGGACGCGCACGGCGCATGCTCGGCGGAATGGTGGAGCTGCTGCACGAGGTGCGCGCGCGCGTGGTGATCGCCGGAATCGAGAGCGCGGCCGAAGCGCGCGTCGCGATCGAGGCCGGCGCGGACTACGTGCAGGGTTTCTACTTCTCGGTTCCGGAAGCGGGACCGGCGGACGAGCGCGGCGCGCTCTCGCGGCTCGACGCGGTGCTGCGCGCCGGCGGACGAGGCAAGCTCGCCCTCGCCTCCTGAAGCGTCGGAGACGGCCGACAGTCGTTTCAGGCCGCACCGACAGCGCGTGTCGCGCCGCAGCGCTTCAATGAAGTGGACGGCCTCGATGCGAGGTCGGACAAGCTTCCGGGAGGCCCATGGCGAGCCGCGCTCGCAACGAACGCTACGGCGCGAAACGGGATCGCGGCCCGGGGCGACCGCGGGACGGGACGGGGACGGGCCGGCTAGCGCGGCGCCGCGCGACGGCCGGAAGCGCCGGCCCGCGCCGCGGGAGAGGGAAAGCTCGATTCGGCGATGCGCCGGGACTCGGCGAGCGAGGCCTCGAGGCGGCCGAGCAGGCGCTCACGGCGCCCGGCGATGCGCAGCCAGGGATCGTGGGTGACGCGGCCCCAGCTCTCGAGGGCCCAGCCCTTCATCTCGCGAAAATGGCCGTGGATCTGGTCGCTGTTCATGTCGGTCTCCGTCGATGTCAAAGCCAGCGGCCGCGCTCGTGCAGCGCCGAGGCGCGCTGGATGTGGCCGCTCAGGACCGCGCGGTGCACGGCCATGCATTCCGGGCTGCCCGCCTTCGCGATCGCGGCGGCAGCGCAAGGCAGGTCCTTCGCCATGGGCAGGGACTCGTCCAGCACCAATACGTTCACGGTCCCGGGCAGGCGCGCCGTCAGTCCGGGGTTTTCGGCGGCGAGTCCTGCGGGCAGGCAGGTGGCGAGGCCCAGTGCGAGGAGTTTCTTCATGGCCGTCTCCCTTGGTCGTCCGTCCATATTGAAGACGAGGGAAAGAGGCTGGAGTCGGACAGCGCACCGGCCGGCCTAGGAATGCACTGATGTTCTTGTCGGCGATGTCCTACACCGCGGACTACCGGCACGATCCTGCAAAAAGCAAAAGGCCCGCCAATCGACGGGCCTTTTTTTGCGCCGGAGCGGCAGTCCGTTACTTGACGATCTCGAGGTGCTCCAGGCCCGAGCCGAGGTCGCGGTTCTTGGCGTTCTTGCTCTCGAGCTTGATCTTGAGCCGCAGGTCGTTCACCGAGTCGGCGTTGCGCAGCGCGTCCTCGTAACTGATCATGTCGGCCTCGAAGAGGTCGAAGAGCGCCTGGTCGAAGGTCTGCATGCCGAGCTCGCGCGAGCGGCCCATGAGCTCCTTCATCTCGTGGACCTGGCCCTTGAAGATGAGGTCGGACATGAGCGGCGAGTTGAGCATGATCTCGATCGCGGCGACACGGCCCTTGGTGCCCTTCTTCGGGATCAGGCGCTGCGAGATGATGCCCTTGAGGTTGAGCGAGAGGTCCATCAGCAGCTGCTGGCGGCGCTCCTCGGGGAAGAAGTTGATGATGCGGTCGAGCGCCTGGTTGGTGGAGTTGGCGTGCAGCGTCGACATGCAGAGGTGGCCGGTCTCGGCGAAGGCGATCGCGTATTCCATCGTCTCGCGCTCGCGGATCTCGCCGATGAGGATCACGTCGGGCGCCTGGCGCAGAGTGTTCTTGAGCGCCGAGAACCAGTTGTCCGTGTCGACGCCCACCTCGCGCTGGGTGACGATGCAGTTCCTGTGCTCGTGCACGTACTCGACCGGGTCCTCGATCGTGATGATGTGCCCGTAGCTGTTCTCGTTGCGGTGCCCGATCATCGCGGCAAGCGAGGTGGACTTGCCCGAGCCCGTGCCGCCGACGAAGATCACCAGCCCGCGCTTGGTCATCGCCACGTCCTTCAGCACGTGCGGCAGGCCCAGGTCGTCGAACTTCGGGATCGTGGTCGTGATGGTGCGCAGCACGAGCCCCACGCGCCCCTGCTGCACGAAGGCGTTCACGCGGAAGCGGCCGATGCCGCTCGGGCTGATCGCGAAGTTGCACTCGTTGGTCGCCTCGAACTCGGCCGCCTGCTTGTCGGTCATGATCGAGCGGGCGAGCTCCTGGGTGTGGATCGGCGACAGGCTCTGCTGCGAGACCGGCGTCACCTTGCCGTCGACCTTCATGGCCGGGGGGAAGCCCGCGGTGATGAAGAGGTCCGATCCCTTGCGGGCGATGAGCGCGCGCAGCAGGTCGTGCATGAACTTGAGGGATTGCTCGCGTTCCATGTGGGGCTCCTTGGATGCGGCCGGCCGGGCGCTAGCCGCCGATGAAGATGTCCTTGTTGGCGGCCTTGGTGCGCGCCTCGGGGATCGAGATGAGGTTGCGCTTCACCAGGTCCTGCAGGTTCTGGTCGAGCGTCTGCATGCCGAGCGCCTGCCCGGTCTGGATGGACGAGTACATCTGCGCCACCTTCGCCTCGCGGATCAGGTTGCGGATGGCGGGCGTGCCGATCATGATCTCGTGCGCCGCGACGCGCCCGCTCCCGTCCTTGGTCTTGCACAGCGTCTGCGAGATCACCGCGCGCAGCGATTCCGAGAGCATCGCGCGGATCATCTCCTTCTCCGCGGCGGGGAACACGTCGATGATGCGGTCCACGGTCTTCGCGGCGGAGGACGTGTGCAGCGTGCCGAACACCAGGTGGCCGGTCTCCGCGGCGGTCATCGCGAGGCGGATGGTCTCCAGGTCGCGCATCTCGCCCACGAGGATGATGTCCGGGTCCTCGCGCAGCGCGCTCCTCAGCGCATTCGAGAAGGAGAGGGTATGCGGGCCGACCTCGCGCTGGTTGATGAGGCACTTCTTCGACTCGTGCACGAACTCGATCGGGTCCTCCACCGTGAGGATGTGGCCGTACTCGTTCTCGTTCACGTGGTTCACCATCGCCGCCAGCGTGGTGGATTTTCCCGAGCCCGTCGGTCCCGTCACCAGGACCAGGCCGCGCGGCTGGTTCGAGATCTCGGCGAAGATGCGCGGCGCGTTCAGCTCCTCGAGCGTGAGCACCTTCGAGGGAATCGTCCGGAACACGGCGCCCGCGCCGCGGTTCTGGTTGAACGCGTTCACGCGGAAACGCGCGAGGTTCGGGATCTCGAACGAGAAGTCGCACTCGAGCGTCTCCTCGTACGCCTTGCGTTGCGAGTCGTTCATGATGTCGTACACCATCCCGTGCACTTCCTTGTGCTCGAGAGGGGGCACGTTGATGCGCCGCACGTCGCCGTGCACGCGGATCATGGGCGGCAGGCCTGCGGACAGGTGCAGGTCGGAGGCCTTGTTCTTGACCGAGAAGGCGAGCAGCTCCGCGATGTCCATCTGTTCTCCCTGAAAGCGGTGTCGCCGAGGGAGGCCGCGTGGTCCGCTTTGTTAGAATGGCCCTCGGAAAATCGCCTCGATTATGTCCACAATCGCCGCCAACCTGCAAGCCATCAGACGGCGCATTTCCGAAGCGTTACAAGGGGATAGCCGCGCCGTGACGCTCGTCGCCGTGAGCAAGTCGCAACCGCCGGAAAAGCTGCGCGAGGCGCGCGGCGCCGGATGCCGCGATTTCGGCGAGAGCTACGTGCAGGAGGCGCTGCCCAAGATCGCCGCGCTCGCCGGGCTCGACGCCTCCTGGCACTTCGTCGGGCGCGTGCAGACCAACAAGGCACGCGATGTCGCGGAGCATTTCGACTGGGTGCACGCGGTGGACCGGCCGCGCGTCGCGGCGGCGCTGTCGCGCGCGCGCCCGGCCTCGCTCCCGCCGCTCGACTTCTGCATCCAGGTGAACATCAGCGCCGAGGCGACCAAGGGCGGCGTCGCGCCGGGCGAGGCGCTCGCGCTCGCGCGCGAAGTGCGAACGCTGCCGCGGCTGCGCCTGCGTGGCCTCATGGGAATGGCGCGCCATACGGAGCGCCGCGAAGAGCAACGGGCCCAATTCGAGATCCTCGCGCGCACACGGGACGAGATCGGTGCCGCCGGCATCGCGCTCGACACGCTGTCCATGGGCATGAGCGACGATTTCGAGGCCGCGATCGAGGAGGGTTCGACGATGGTACGGATCGGGACCGCGATCTTCGGCGCGCGGACGGCAACCCCCGCCCCAACCCTCCCCCGAGGGGGAGGGAGCGAACGCGGGATGCGGTTTCGCGATGGGGACACCGAATGAGGATCGCCTTCATCGGCGGCGGCAACATGGCGCGCGCGATCATCGGCGGCCTGGTCGCCAAAGGCATCCGCGCCGCGGACATCCTGGTGGTCGAGATCGACGGCACCGCGCGCCTTCGCCTGGTGGCCGAATTCGGCGTGACCTCGCTGGATGCGGCCGGGCCGATGCTCGTCCATGCCGACGTGCTCGTGCTGGCGGTGAAGCCGCAGAACATGCGCGAGGCGGCCGAGGCCGCCGCACCGCACCTCGCCCAGCCGCTGGTGATCTCCATCGCCGCTGGCATCCGCCTGGGTGATCTCGGCCGCTGGCTGGGTGGGCGCGCGCGGCTCGTGCGTGCGATGCCGAACACGCCGGCGCTGGTGCATGCGGGCATCACCGGCCTGCATGCCGCGCAGGCGGTGTCCGCCGACGACCGCCAGGCGGCCGAAGACCTGCTCTCCGCGGTGGGCTCTACGTTGTGGTTCGAGCGCGAATCGGACCTCGACGTGGTCACCGCGGTGTCCGGAAGCGGCCCGGCCTATGTCTTCTACGCGATGGAATCGCTCGAGCGCGCGGCGCGCGAGCTGGGCCTCGCGGAAGGCGCCGCGCGCTCGCTCGCGCTGTGGACTTTCGTCGGTGCGGCGAAGCTCGCGATCGACCGCGGGGAGGATCCGGCGGCGCTGCGCGCGCAGGTCACGTCGAAGGGCGGCACGACCGAGCGCGCGCTCGAGGTGCTCGACGGCGCGCACGTGAACGAGCGCTTCGTCGAGGCGGTGAAGGCGGCATGCGAGCGCTCGCGCGAGCTCGGCGACGCGCTGGGGAAGGGCTGACATGCTCGCCCAGGCGCTCGCCGCCGTCGTCGGAACCGTCTTCGACCTGGTCATCCTCGCCGCGCTGGTGCGCTTCTGGATGCAGGCGATGCGGGCGCCTGCGCGCAACCCGATCGCCCAGTTCTCCATGGCGATCACCGATTTCGCGGTGAAGCCGCTGCGCCGCGTGATCCCCGGGCTCTTCCGGCTCGACCTCGCCTCGCTGCTGGTCGCGTGGATCCTCGAGCTCGTGCTGCAGGTGATCCTGCGCATGATCTTCGGTCCGTCGCCGTTCCAGGTCCCGGCGATGTTCCCGGTCCTCGTGTTCCTCTCGTTCGTGATGCTCGTGCGGCTCTCGATCTACGTGTTCATGGGAGCGGTCATCATCCAGGCCGTGCTCTCCTGGGTCGCGCCGCACCATCCGGTGATGCCGTTCTTCGACGCGCTCGCGCGACCGTTGCTCAATCCCGTGCGCCGCGTGATTCCGCCCATCGGCGGCATGGACATCTCGCCGCTCTTCGTCTTCCTCTTCCTGCAGGTGCTGCTGCTCCTGCCGGTCGCCTGGCTCGAGCAGGAGGCCGGCCTCCTGCTGCAGCAGGCGCTGCTCTAGCCCGCCGCGAATATTCCGCATTCGCGGCGCTGCGCACGCGGCCTCGCGCACGCCGCGCATTCCATAACGGCGCACGGCGTTACGAACGTAACTTGGCTCCTGCGTCGGCGGCCATCGCGCCGGCGCCGAAAAACACGAACCTCAAGGAGCCATGCCATGACCAGCCTTTTCGACCTGCTCGTCCTCGCCAGCCTGTTCGCGCCCGTGGCGCTGATCGTCGCCGGAAACCTGGCGGCCTACCGCTCGCCGGCGGCCGCCACCGGCGTCTTCGGCGCATACCGCCCGGCACCGCTCGCGGCGGCGATGGAGCCGGCTCCCGAGGCGCCCTGGCAGGCCGACGAGCTGCGCCGCGCCGCGTGAAGCTCCCGAAAACCCGCGCGCCGGGGGCGTTCATGCCGCGAAAACCGCATTTCGTCGCCCGGCCGTGGCGCGGCCGGCGTGCCGCGCCTAGATTGGGCTCGTCTTCAACATCGAACCGGGATTCCAACCATGAACGCCTTCGCCATCCTCGTGAGCCTTTCCTTCTTCGTGCCCATCGCGCTCACCGTCGCGATGAACGTGTCGGGCCTGAGGACCGCCGCCTAGCGCCGGTGCGGATTCGCACGGCACCTTGTCGGATAGTCCGCGTGCCGCGCGAGCAATTTGTCATCGAATCGTAACCGCAAGAGCCCTAAGCTTCGTGCCATGAACGCTCGAGCCTGTCCCTCGCCCGGTGCCTGCTGGCGCCAACGCTTCCTCGCCATCGCGCGGCAGGCGGAGGCGGGCGGGTCGCGCGCGGCGGCGGCGGGACTGCGGGTTCGCACCCGCCCCGGCTTCCTCGGCGGCGCGCGGCGCATCGCGGCGGCTTCCCGCCCCTAGATTTCCTCCTCCAGTGGTGTCCTTCGGCCGGGCCTCGCGCCCGGCTTCGTTTTTCGGCGCCTGTGCGCCAAGTCACTCTGGAATCAGGCGAAACTCGGATACACTGGCGCGGACCCGAATGCGCGCCAGCCCATGGAATCGTCCGCACTGCAGAACCGATTCGAGACCGAGATCGCCCGGTACAACCGCTGGCGCGAGGAGCTCACGCAATCGGTTCACGCCTACCACGAGTGGCTCGAGGCGAACGGCCAGCTCGACGTCCAGCAGTCGATCCGCTTCTACGACCTGCTCGAGAACCTGAACAAGGGGCGGCTCATGCTCGCCTTCCTCGCCGAGTTCTCGCGCGGGAAGTCGGAGCTCATCAACGCGCTCTTCTTCGCGAGCTTCAAGGAGCGGCTGCTTCCCTCCGACGTGGGGCGCACCACGATGTGCCCGACCGAGATCTTCCACGACCCGAGCGAGGAGCCGTACCTGAAGCTCCTGTCCGTGGAGACGCGCTACCGCGACGAGTCGATCTCGCAGCTCAAGAACATGCCGGTGGAGTGGAGCAAGATCCGCCTGAACACCGGCTCGGCCGCGGACATGAAGCAGGCGCTCAAGGCGCTCGCGGACACCAAGAAGGTCTACGCGCTCGAGGCACGCATGCTCGGCCTCACGCCGATGCTCGACGAGAACGGCGAGCTTCCCGGGGAGGAGGAGCTGGTGGAGGTGCCGGCCTGGCGCTACGCAATGATCAACTATCCGCACCCGCTGCTCACGAACGGCCTCTCCATCCTCGACACGCCGGGGCTCAACGCGCTCGGCATGGAGCCCGAGCTCACCGTGAGCACGGTCCCCTCGGCGCACGCCATCCTCTTCCTCCTTTCGATCGATACGGGCGTCACGAGGAGCGACCTCGAGATCTGGGACCGCTACGTGCGCCCGGGGCTCCCGCAGAAGGTCGCGGTGCTCAACAAGATCGACCTCATGTGGGACGAGCTCAAGACCGGCGCGGAGGTCGACAAGGCGATCGCGCGCATGATCGACACCACCGCGCAGCACCTGCAGCTGCCGCGCGAGCGCATCTTCGCGCTCTCCGCGCAGAAGGCGCTGCTCGCCAAGGTCCGCGACGATGCCGAGCTGCTGGATCGAAGCGGCATCCAGGCGCTCGAGCGCTACCTCGCCGAGGACGTCGTGCCGATGAAGCGGCAGATCCTCTGCAGGGCGGTGGTCGCGGAGATCGGCGGCATGATGGCCTCCTCGCGCGCCTCGGTGGCGAAGAAGCAGCAGGCGAACCAGGCCGAGATCGGCGAGCTCACCGGCCTCGTCGGCAAGAGCCGCGACGTGGTGACCAAGCTCTGGGGCCGCATCACCTCGGAGAAGAACGCCTACAACGCCGCGCTCGCCGAGTTCAAGGTGAACCAGCAGCAGTTCGGCGCCCGGCGCACGGCGATCATGGAGATGCTCAATCCGCAGAAGCTCGACGCGATGCTCGGCTCCTCCGCCACGGCGATGGAGGATTCGTGGACCACGATGGGCCTGCAGCGGGGCATGCGCGAGCTCACGAGGCTCATGAGCGAGAACTTCGAGGCGGTCTTCGCGGCGAGCGAGGACCTGAAGAAGATGATGCAGGGCGTCTACGACACCTTCATCCGGAAGTTCGCCTTCCAGCCGATGACGCTGCCGACGCTCGACCTCGACCCGCACCGCACGAAGCTCAAGCTCCTGGTGCACGAGACGGAGGCCTTCGCGAAGGACCCGGTGAACGTCGCGCACTACAAGGGCCCGCTGGTGAAGAAGTTCTACGGCACGCTCGTGAAGCAGGCGCGCACCACGTTCAGCGACGCGAAGAGCCAGACCGAGCGCTGGATCCAGGCCGTCACGCTGCCGCTCGAGGTGCAGATCAAGGACCACAAGGCGCAGCTGCAGTCGCGGCTCGACAACCTGGCGAAGATCAACGAGAAGACCACCACCATCAACGAGCAGATGGCGACGCTGCGGCAGGTGGAGGCGGAGCTCGCGAAGCAGCGCCAGATGATCGACGGGCTGGTGGCGCGCGTCTCGGTGCACGAGGCGAAGGCCTCGCTCGCCGTGGACATCCCGCCGTCGGTCGCGAGGCGCGAGCTGGCCGAGCCGATCGAGCTCATGGCGGGTGCGGTCGCCGCCCAGGCGCGCGCCGCGACGCCGAAGCCCGCGGCACCGAAGCCTTCGGCGCCGGCCGCGGCGCCCATGGTCTCCGACGACCTCCTCGCCCAGTTCGCCGCGAAGCCGCAGCCCGCCTTCGATCCCATGAAGACGCAGAAGCTCGAGCCGGAGAGCGAGCGCACGCAGCGCATCGACCCGCCCAGGGTCGCGCGTTCGCCCGACGGCGACAGTACCGTGCAGATTCCCAAGCTGGATCCCAACTACCGCCCCGACGCCACGCAGCCGATGGAGAGCGCCGGCGAGCCGGGCGCGGAAGCGACGCAGCGCCTCGACGATTCGATCTGGCGGCTGCAGGAAGCCAAGCGCATCCTGCAGGGAATCGGCAAAAAATAAGCTTCCGCAGGGTGCGCCGCGTCCGCCTTCCAACTCGGGCGGCCGGAGAATGGGGTAACATCGCCGTGCGATAGATACCCCGCCCCGCCCCCGGGAATACCGCTTTGTTACGTCAACCGGCAACCTACACGGAGGAGGACTTCATGCAGGATCGCAAACCCGATAATCAAAGCCGCCGGGACTTCGTGCGCACGAGCCTCGGCATCGCCGGCGCGCTCACGCTGCCCGCCAGCATTTCGCAGGCGCTCGCGGCCGAGAACCACCCGGCCATCGGCACCTGGCCCGCCGGGGTGGAAGGCAAGACGGTCTTCATCGGCGTCGCCACGCCGCGCACCGGGACCTACGCCGAGCAGGGCGAGGACGAGCTCAAGGGCTGGCAGCTCGCGGTCGAGCACATCAACGAGGGCAATCCCCTCATCCGGAAGATCTCGCCCAAGACGAGGAAAGGTGTGCTCGGCAAGCAGCTTCAGCTCGGCGTCGCCGACTCCGCCGCGAAGCCGAACGAGGCGGTGCAGGCCGAGCAGCGCTTCATCACCGAGAACAAGGCGATCCTCATGACCGGGTCGACCTCGAGCGCCGTCGCGGTCGCGCTCAACAAGCTCGCGCAGCGCGAGAAGGTGCTGTACGTGACCGGCATCTCGGGCTCGAACGACACCACCGGCAAGGACTGCGTGCGCTACGGCTTCCGCCAGAACTTCTACGGCCAGACGGCGGCCGCGGCGATCGGCCCGGTGCTGCTGAAGGCCTACGGCAAGAACAAGAAGGCCGCCTTCATGACGCCCGACTACACCTACGGCCACACGGTGACCAAGTCGGTGAACGACTACCTCACCGAGCACGGCGGCTGGAAGATGGTGACCAACCAGGTCTCGCCGCTCGGCGCGCCCGACTACTCGTCGTACCTGCTCAACATCGCCAACTCCGGCGCCGACGTCCTCGTCAACGTGAACTGGGGCCACGACGCGGTGCTCTCGACGCAGCAGGCGAAGCAGTTCGGCATCCTCGACAAGATGAAGCTGGTGATCCCCTACCAGATCCCGTTCCTCGCACGCGACGTGGGCCCGGAGCTCACCCAGGGCGTGTACGCGGCGACCGACTTCTGGTGGACGCTCGAGGACAAGTACCCCCTCGCCAAGATGTTCGTCGCGGCCTTCGAGAAGAAATACGGCTACAAGCCGGAATGGGGCGCGAACAATTCGTACATGTCGTTCGCGCTGTGGGCCGAGGCCGTCGAGCACGCCGGCACGTTCTATCCGCCGGACGTGATCAAGTCGTTCGAGGAAGGGCGCAAGCTCGACTCCACGGTGGGCGAGGTGTACTACCGCAAGGAAGACCACCAGCTGGTCCGCCCGGTGATCATCGTGCAGGGCAAGAAGCCCTCCGAGATGCGCAACAAGGAGGATTTCTGGAACGTCGAGGAGGTCGTGCCCGGCGCCCCGCTCATGCAGAAGCCCGACGCGTTCGGCTGCAACCTCGGCAGCTATACCTGATCGAAGGCACCACGCGATAAGGAATGCGTCGCGGGCGGCTCCGGCCGCCCGCGACGCGCTTGCACCATGGTCAACTGGGCGAACTTCGTCTCGCAGCTCTTCAACGGCCTCGCGCTGGTGGCGCTGCTCGCGCTCATCAGCTCGGGCCTCACGATCATCTACGGCACGCTGGGCGTGCTGAACCTCGCGCATGGCGCGATGTTCATGCTCGGCGGCTACGCCGGGTTCGCCGCCTACAAGGCGACCGGATCCTTCGTGATCGCGGTGATCGCCGGCACGCTCGCCCTCCTCGTGGTGGGCATGGTGATGGAGCGTGCGGTCATCCGTTACTTCTACAAGCGGCCGCACGAGGACCAGCTGCTCGTCACCTTCGGCCTGGGCATCGTGTTCGTCGAGGTGGTGCGCCTCATCTTCTCCAGCGATTCGCAGGTGGTGCCGCCGCCGAAGCTCTTCGCGGGCATCACCAACCTGCACTTCATGTTCTATCCCACCTACCGGCTCGCGGTGGTGGGCATCTGCGCGGTGGCGTTGCTCGCGCTCTTCCTCGTGCTCTACCGCACGCGCCTGGGCCTCATCGTGCGCGCGGGCATCGAGGATTCGGTGATGGTCGACTCCCTCGGCATCAACGTCGATCGCGTCTTCATGGTCGTGTTCGGCATCGGCGCGATGGCGGCGGGCTTCGCCGGCATCGTGAACGCGCCGGTGGTGTCGCTCACGCCGGAGGTGGGCGAGGCGATCCTGGTGCAGACCTTCGTGGTGGTCGTGATCGGCGGCGTGGGGTCGTTCCCCGGCGCGATCCTGGGCGGCCTCATTTCCGGCGAGATCGTGAGCATCACCTCGATGGTCGATCCGGCCTACGCCTACGTGATGCTGTTCGCCGCCATGACGCTGGTCCTGATGCTGCGGCCCCACGGCCTGCTCGGCGTGAAGGGCCGCGAGTGAACGCGGATCGCATCTACAGCCCGCATCGCCCGGGCATCGTCGAGGTCATCACGGCGGTCGCGCTCATCGCCGCACCCTTCCTGCTGCAGCTCCTCGAGGCGGCGCCGAACACGGTGAATCGCATCCTCGTCTGGGGCCTCTTCGGCATCGGCTTCGACATCCTCTTCGGCTACACGGGCCTCCTCTCGTTCGGCCAGTCCGCGTTCTACGGCACCGGCGGGATGGTCGCCGCGTGGCTGCTCACGAAGGCGGGCTTCCCTCACGTCGTCACGGCGCTCGTGGTCGGCATGGTCGCCGCGGCGGTCGTGGGCTACCTGGTGGGCCTCGTCGCGCTGCGGCGCACCGGCATCTACTTCGCGATGATCACGGTGGCGATCGCCGAGGTCTTCTTCTTCGTCGAGTTCAACCCGCTCGCGCACTGGACGGGCGGCGAGAACGGGCTGCCGGGGGTGCCGGCGCCGGCGTTCCACTTCGGCTCGATGAGCCTGCGGTTCGACACCGGCTGGTCGCTCTATCCGTTCCTCGCCTTCTGCTACTTCGTCGGCGTCGTGATCGCGCTGCGCATCGTGCGCTCGCCCGTGGGCGCGGTGCTGCGCGCGATCCGCGAGAACCCGCTGCGCGCCTCGGCCGTGGGCCACAACATCCACGCCTACAAGCTCACCGCGTTCGTGGTCGCCGCCGCGTACGCGGGCTTCGCGGGCGGCCTCCTCGGCGTGCTCCAGGCCTTCATGCCGCCCGATGCCTTCACGTTCGACACCTCGGGCCAGCTCGTGATGCAAACGGCGATCGGCGGGCGCGGGTCGCTCTTCGGCCCGCTGGTGGGCGCGGCGGTGTGGCTCTTCCTCCAGGACTTCCTGCAGGGAACGCTCAAGCTGGGGGCGACCTGGAAGCTGGTGCTGGGCGTGGTCTTCGTGCTGCTCGTGTTCTTCCTGCGCCAGGGCATCATCGGCGCGATCCGCGACCTCTACGGGTGGGCGGCACGCAAGCGCAAGGGCGCGGCCGCGAGGCCGGCCACCGCGCGGACGGGCGTCGAGGGAGCGCCGCGCGCCGCGTCCGCACGGCTCGAGAGCGCGGCGTGGATGACGCCGGTGCACCACGCGAACGAGCGGCACACCGGGCCGATCCTGCAGACCGCCGGGCTCACCAAGCGCTACGGCGGCATCGTCGCGAACTCGGACATCGATTTCACCGTGAACGCGGGCGAGCTGCGCGGCATCATCGGCCCGAACGGCGCCGGCAAGAGCACGTTCTTCAAGATGCTCACCTGCGAGGTGCCGCCGAGCGCCGGGCGCATCGTCTTCGAGGGCCGCGACATCACCGGCATGAGCGTCACCGACGTGTGCCAGCTCGGCCTCACCAAGAGCTACCAGGTGAACCAGCTCTTCAACCGGCTCACCGTGCGCGAGAACGTCACCATCGCCGCGCTCGCGGAGCTGCGCGGCAAGTTCCGCCTGGACCTGCTGCGCAACCTCGTGAAGATCCCCGGGCTGCGCGAGCAGGTGGAGCGCACGCTCGAGCTGGTGGGCCTCACCGACCGCATGGATGCGCCGGTGGCGCAGCTCGCCTACGGGGAGAAGCGACGCCTCGAGGTGGGGCTCGCGCTCGCCTCCTCGCCCAGCCTGCTGCTCCTGGACGAGCCGCTCGCCGGCATGAGCCCGCGCGAGCGCGTGGAGACGGTGCAGCTCCTCAAGTCGATCAGCCACGGCCGCACCATGATCATCATCGACCACGACGTCGACTCGCTGTTCGAGCTGGCCGAGCGCATCACGGTGATGCACCAGGGCCGCATCCTGCTCGAGGGCACCACCGACGAAATCAAGGGCAACGAGACCGTCCAGGAGGCGTACCTCGGCGGCGTGGACGAGGCGATGGCCGAATGAGCCTCCTCGAAGTCAAAGGACTCAACAGCTTCTACGGGGATTCCCACATCCTCTTCGACGTGTCGCTGCGCGTCGAGAAGAACGAGGTCGTCGCGCTGTTGGGGCGCAATGGCGCCGGCAAGAGCACGACGCTGAAAAGCCTGATGGGCGTGGTGACACCGCAAGCGGGCTCCGTCCTCCTCGACGGCGTCGACATGGCGGGGCAGGCGAGCCACGTGATCGCGCGGGCCGGCATGCAGCTGGTGCACGAGGATCGGCGCATCTTCGGGGCGCTCAACGTCGAGGAGAACCTGATCCTCGCCGGGCTCACCGCGCCGACGCGCTGGCCGCTCGAGCGCATCTACCGCATGTTCCCGCGCCTCAAGGAGCGCCGCGGCAGCCGCGGCACCGACCTCTCCGGAGGCGAGCAGCAGATGCTCGCGATCGCGCGCGCGCTCATCCGCGACCCGAAGATCGTCCTCCTCGACGAGCCGTTCGAGGGCCTCGCGCCGGTGATCGTGAAGGACCTCATGCGCGCCTGCCGCGAGCTCGCCGCGGCCGGCCAGACGATCGTGCTCGTCGAGCAGAACCTGCCGGCGACGCTCGCCCTCGCCCAGCGCGTGTACATGCTCAACAACGGGCACATCGTGCACGAAGGCCCGGCCGCGGAGATCCGGCAGAAGCCGGACGTGCTGCACCGGTACCTCGGAGTGTAGGCGCCGTAATCAAGCCTCGTGCGGGGGTCAGACCCCAAACCAGGCACGGCATGAACCGGTCTGACCCCTTACACGAGCACCACGTCGTACTGCTCCTGCATGTAGGCGGTCTCGACCTGCATGGAGATGGGCTTGCCGATGAAATCGCCGAGCTGCGTGAGGCTCGCCGACTCCTCCTCGAGGAAGAGGTCGATCACCTTCTGCGAGGCGAGGATGCGGTATTCCTTGGCGTTGAACTGGCGGTGGGCGCGCAGGATCTCGCGCAGGATCTCGTAGCACACCGTCTGCGCCGTCTTGAGCTCGCCGCGCCCCGTGCACACCGGGCACGGCTCGCACAGCACGTGGGCGAGCGACTCGCGCGTCCTCTTGCGCGTCATCTCCACGAGTCCCAGCTGCGAGAAGCCGTTCACCGTGACGCGCGTGCGGTCGCGGGCGAGCGCCTTGCGGAACTCGGCGAGCACGGCGTCGCGATGCTCGGCGGTGTCCATGTCGATGAAGTCGACGATGATGATCCCGCCGAGGTTCCTCAGCCGCAGCTGGCGCGCGATCGCCTGCGCCGCCTCGAGGTTGGTCTTGAAGATCGTGTCGTCGAACGAGCGCCCGGAGACGAAGCCGCCGGTGTTCACGTCGACGGTGGTGAGCGCCTCGGTCTGGTCGATGATGAGGTAGCCGCCGCTCTTGAGCTCGACGCGGCGCGCGAGCGCCTTCTCGATCTCGTCCTCGACGGCGAAGAGGTCGAAGAGCGGCCGCTCGCCGTTGTAGTCCTCGAGGATCGGCAGCGCCTGGCGCGTGTAGCGCGCCGCGAACTCCTGCATCTTCGCGAAGGTCTCGCGCGAATCGACGATGATGCGCTCGGTGGAGTCGGTGACCAGGTCGCGCAGCACGCGGCTCGCGAGCGAGAGGTCCTGGTAGAGCAGCTCCTGCGGCGCCGCGCTCTGCGCCGCCTGCCGGATCTGCTTCCACAGCGTGACCAGGTACTCGATGTCCGCGGCGAGCTCCGTATCGCTCGCCGTCTCCGCCACCGTGCGCACGATGAAGCCGCCGGTCTCGCCCGGCGGGATGAGCGAGAGCACCTTCTCGCGCAGCTGCTCGCGCTCCATCTCGTCCTCGATGCGCTGCGAGATGCCGATGTGCGGATCCTGCGGCAGGTAGACGAGGAGCCGCCCCGCGATGGAGACCTGGGTGGAAAGCCGCGCGCCCTTGCTACCGATGGGATCCTTCACCACCTGCACCAGCAGCCCCTGGCCCTCGGAGAGGATCTTCTCGATCGGGCGCTCGGCGCCGTTGCCGTTGCCGTTGCGCGCGGTCCAGATGTCGGCGACGTGAAGGAAGGCGGCGCGCGGCAGGCCGATCTCGACGAACGCCGATTGCATCCCGGGCAGGACACGGCACACGCGCCCGAGGTAGACGTTGCCCACCAGGCCCCGGCTCGAGTCGCGCTCGATGTGCAGCTCCTGCACCGCGCCCTGCTCGGTCACCGCCACGCGCGTCTCCTGCGGCGTGACGTTGATGAGGATCTGCTCGTTCATCGTGGTTTTTGGGGAACCACAGATGAACACGGATGAACACGGATGATTCCGGCGCGCGCGAACGCGCCGAAAATCTTCGAGCTGGGTCAATCCCTTACGACGTTAGCCTTCTCCCGTCGATCTGTGTTCATGCGTGTTCATCTGTGGTTTCCTGGCTTGAGGCCCGTCAGGGCACGGTTACCCCGAATAGTCTCAGGAGGTTGGCGGTCTCGTAAAGCGGCAGGCCCATCACGCCCGAGTAGCTGCCTTCGAGGCGCTCGATGAAGGCGGCGGCGCGCCCCTGGATCGCGTAGGCCCCGGCCTTGTCGTGCGGCTCCCCGGAATGGGCGTAGGCCTGGATGCGTGCGTCGTCCAGCGCGCCGAAGGTGACCCACGATTCGCTCAGCGCGACCTCGAAGCGCTGCTCCACGCCGACCGCCACCGCGGTGAGCACGCGATGGCGCGTGCCCGAGAGCAGGCGCAGCATGCGCTCGGCGTCGGCGCGGTCGGCGGGCTTCGCGAGGATCTCGCCCGCGAGGGCGACGGTGGTGTCGGCGGCGAGCACCGGCATGCGCCGAAGCCCGCGGCGCATCAGCACGCGCTCCCATGCGGCGTTCGCCTTCGCGGTGGCGATGCGCCGCACGTAATCGTCGGGCTGCTCGCCCGGGTGCGCGGCTTCTTCGGTCTCCGCATCCTGCCGCGGGCCCTTGCGGAACAGCAGCAGCTCGAACTTCACCCCGATCTGCGCGAGGAGCTCGCGGCGGCGCGGGCTCCGCGAGGCGAGGTAGATCATGTGTTCGCGATCCGCGACTCTTCCGAGGGGTGGAAGAGCGTGCGGATGCGCCGGCCGATGGCGTCGGCGCATTCGCGCGGCCGGATCTCGATGGCGTAGTGCGGTCCCGGGAAGCGCACGACCTCCGCGTTGCGGCACACCCGCTCGAGCTGGCTGCGGCCGCGCGAGCCGACCACCTGGTCGCCCTCGAACTGCAGCAGCACGATCGGGATGCGCAGGCCCTCCAGCTCGCGGCTCACGTCCTCGTCGGCGATGATGCGCAGCCGCTCGGCGATCACGTCGTCGTCGAGCGCGAGGATGGTGTCGTTGAACTCGCGCGACCACTGCAGGTGGCGCGGGTCGCGCGTCGCGGGCGGGATGGCGCGCAGCAGCCTCGATCCCAGGCGCACGATCTCGGGCAGCGCCGCGCCCACGGAAGCGAGCCAGCGCACGGGGTTGCGCACGAACGAAGCGCACAGCACCACCGCTTCCACGTGCGGGTCGGTCGCCGCCCAGCGCGAGGCGACCAGCCCGGAGAACGATTCGGCGACGAGGATGTGGCGCCGGTTCGGCGTCGCCTGCGCCGCTGCATAGCGGCAGTACCCGCGCAGCGAACCGAGCGTCGCGTTCGGATAGCTGATGGCGCGCGCCGGATGGTGGGCGTTCAGCGCGGCGACGAAAGGCTCGCGAAGCGTCGCGTTGCCGTCGAAGCCGGGGAGGAACAGGATCTCGGGTGGCCGGTTCATTCTCGATGGTACGGGTGTCGGGCGAGGATCGACCAGGCGCGGTAGACCTGCTCGGCGAGCACGACGCGCACGAGCCCGTGGGGGAGCGTGAGCGCCGAAAGCGAGACGAGCTTCTGCGCGCGTTCCTTCACTTCGTTCGAGAGGCCGTCCGCGCCGCCGATCGCGAACACCGGGTGCGACCCCTCACGCATCCATTCCGAGAGCATAACCGAAAGGCCCTGCGTGGAGACGGAGCGGCCCTTTTCGTCCAGCGCGAGGAGGATGCCGTCCCGGGGCACGGCGGCGAGGATCCGGCCGCCCTCCAGCGCCACGGCGCGCTCGGCGGTGAGGCCCGCGCCGCGCTCCTCGGGCTTGAGCTCGGTGAGCTCGACGCGGATCTCGGGCGGCATGCGCCGCGTGTACTCGTGGAACCCCTCCTGGATCCAGCCGGGCATGCGATGCCCCACCGAGAGGATGGCGATGCGCACGCCGTCAGGCGGCCTTGCGCCCGCGCGAGGCGCCGGCCCGCGAACGCGCGGGACGCCGCGCCGCCGGGGCGGGCGAGCTCGAGTTCACGACCTTGTCGAAGCGCCCCTCGCTCCACAGCTCCTCGAGGTTGTAGTAGTCGCGCACCGCCGGCTGCATCACGTGCGCCACGACGTCGCCCGCGTCGACCAGGATCCAGTCGCCGGATTCCTCGCCCTCGGTGCCGACGATGGTCGAACCGGATTGCTTGAGGCGCTCGAGCACGTGGCGGGCGAGCGCCTTCGTCTGGCGTGCGGAGTCGGCGCTCGCGACGATGATCCAGTCGAAGATCGAGGTCACCTTGCGCACGTCGATCGCCTGGATGTCGCGCGCCTTGATGTCCTCCATTGCGGAGATGACGAGCTTCTTCTTGCCGAGCGTGGTGAGTTTCTTCATCGGTTGTCGCCGGGAGCGGCCTCGCGCTCGCGGCTACTGGAATAGATGCGGTGCGCGCGGACGAATTCCACCACCGGGTCGGGCGTGAGGTAGCGGATGGAGGAGCCCTGCGCCGAGAGCTCGCGCAGTCCCGTGGAGGAGATCGCGAGCGGCGTCATCCGGAACGTCATCACCTTGCCGGAAGGCGCCGACAGCATCTCGCGCAGGTTGAGCGTGATCCTCGGCCACACCTCGCGCGGGAAGGCTCCGGGGCCCTTGGTCGCCCACGTGTCGTCCTCGCCGCGGATCGCGACCGCGAAGTGCGCGAGGTCGAAGAGCTCGCTCCAGCGATGCCAGGTGTCGATCTTCGCGAACGCGTCGCTGCCCACGAGGAATACCAGCGCGGTCTCCGGCCCGCGCTCGGCGCGGACCTGGGCGAGCGTGTCGTAGGTGTAGGTCTCGCCTTCGCGCCGCAGCTCGCGATCGTCCACGTCGAAGCGCGGGTCGCGCGCGATGGCGAGCTTGAGCATGGTGAGCCGCTCGTCGTTGGAGGCGTGCGCGCTGCGGCCGCGGTGGTACGGAAGGCCCGCGGGAATGAAGACCACGCGCTCGAGGCGGAAGGCTTCCGCGAGCTCGGTGGCGAGCCGCAGGTGCCCGAAATGGACCGGATCGAAGGTGCCGCCGAAGAGACCCAGCGCCGGGCGTCGGAGGGCGGACCGTTCCTCGACCACGTCAGCCGCGCACCTGCCCGTCGCCCAGCACGATCCACTTCTGCGAGGTGAGCCCTTCCAGCCCCACCGGGCCGCGCGCATGGAGCTTGTTGGTCGAGATGCCGATCTCGGCGCCGAGCCCGTACTCGAAGCCGTCGGCGAAGCGCGTCGACGCGTTCACGATCACGGAGCTCGAGTCCACCTCGCGCAGGAAGCGCTGCGCGTGCGACCAGTCCTCGGTCACGATGGCGTCGGTGTGCTGCGAGCCGTAGCGCGCGATGTGCTCGATCGCGGCATCGAGGCCGGCGACGGTCGCGATGGAAACGATGGGCGCGAGGTATTCGGTCGCGAAATCCGCCGGCGTGGCGTCCTTCAGGCCCTCGATGCCCGCCTTCTCGAGGATCGCCTTCGATTCGGCGTCGCAGCGCATCTCGACGCCCTTCTTCGCGTAGATGCGGCCGATCTTCGGCAGCACCTTCGGGGCGAGCGCGTGGGCGACGAGCAGGCACTCCATGGTGTTGCAAGTGCCGTAGCGCTGGGTCTTCGCGTTGTCGGCGATCGCCACCGCCTTCGCCACGTCGGCGCGCTCGTCGACGTATACGTGGCAAACGCCGTCGAGGTGCTTGATCACCGGCACCTTCGCCTCGGCGGCGACGCGCTCGATGAGCGACTTGCCGCCGCGCGGCACGATCGCGTCGACGTAGCGGTCCATCGCGACCAGCTCTCCGACCGCGGCGCGATCGCTCGTCGCGACGAGCTGGATCGAGGTCTCCGGCAGGCCCGCGTCCTTGAGCCCGAGCGCGAGGCAGGCGGCGATCGCCTGGTTCGATTGCAGCGATTCGCTCCCGCCGCGCAGGATGCACGCGTTGCCCGACTTGAGGCACAGCGCGCCGGCGTCCGCGGTGACGTTGGGACGCGACTCGTAGATGATGCCGATCACGCCCAGCGGCACGCGCATGCGGCCCACCTGGATGCCGGACGGGCGGTAGGCGAGATCGGTGATGGCGCCGACCGGATCGGGCAGCCGCGCCACCTGGCGCAGGCCTTCGGCCATCGCGTCGATCGCCTTCTCGGTGAGCTTCAGCCGATCGATGAACGCGTCGTCGCGGCCTTCGGCGCGCGCGCCCTTCACGTCCTCGGCATTCGCGGCGAGGATGCCGCGGCTCCTCTGCAGCAGCGCGTCGGCCGCGGCCTCGAGCGCGCGATTCTTCGTCGCCGTGCCGGCCCGCGCGAGCGCGCGGCTCGCGAGGCGAGCCGCTTCACCCATCGCGGTCATCATGGCGCGGAGGTCGGCGGGGGCGTTGAGGTCGTTGGGCATCTCGATCGGGAAAAAGGGGTCAGATCCCTCTCTGGGCAAGTCCGGCCTTCTCGCCAAAAAAGGGATCTGACCCCTTTTTCATGCGGCGGCCTGCGCGAGCACGGGCTTGCCGGCGAGGCCCAGCGCGAGCTCGAGGAGGCCATCCCACGGATCGCCGGTCTCGACGCCTTTAATCATGCGGTCGATCCGGTGGGCTCGCAAGACCTCGCGCTCGAACGACCGTGCATCGTGGCGCTTGGCGGTGCGCACGATCGCCTCGATGCGCTCGGGCGGCAGGAAGCGGCGCGGGCGCTCGCCGGTCGCTGCCGCCATGAGGAGGCGGATTTCCTCGGCGAGCGTCCAGAGCAGCAGCGGCAGCGGCTCGCCTTCGGCCTCGAGCGATTCCACGATGCGCGCGATGCGGGCCGCGTCGCCGGCATGGATCGCATCCACGAGGGTGTCGCGCTCGAACCGCGAGACGTCGGTCACCGCATCGCGGATGGCGGCGAGCGAGATCTCGCCCTTCGGCGCGAGCAGCGCGAGCTTGTCGACCTCCTGCTTGGCGGCGAGGAGGTTTCCCTCGACGCGGTCGGCGAGCCACTCGAGCGTCTCCACCGAGGCGCTTTGTCCCTGGCGCGCGAGGCGCTCGGCGAGCCATTCGGGAAGCTCGTCGCGCGTGACCGGCCTCGCTTCCACCAGCACGCCGGCGGCGTCGAGGGACTCGAACCAGCGCGATTTCTGCTGCTGCCAGTCGAGCTCGGGGAGCACCACCAGCGCCACGATGTCCTCGGAGAGGCCGGCGCACCACGCCTCGATCGCGCGCGCGCCCTCCACGCCGGGCTTGCCGCCGGGAACGCGCAGCTCGAGGAGGCGTTTCGATGCGAAGAGCGAGAGGTTGGAGGCCGAAGCGTTCAGGCGGCTCCAGTCGAAGCCCGGCTCGACGAAGAAGATCTCGCGCTCGGTGCAGCCGGCGCGCCGCGCGGCCTCGCGTACGCGGTCGGCGGCCTCGAGCGCGACGAGCGCCTCGGCGCCGTGGATCGCATAGAGCTTCGCGAGCCCCTTGCGCAGCTGCGCGTCGAGCTGCTTCGCGCGGATCTTCATCGCGGCGTGAATGCGGCGGCGGACTCACGGCGCGCGACCGCGACCTGGCGCAGGATCCGTCCGGCGAGGTCCGCCTGCATGTCCTTGTAGAGCAGCTGCTCCTCGGCTTCCTTCGCGGTCGGCGCCGATTCGCTGTACGTGATGAGGCGCGTCGTGACGAGCTCGGTGGGCGCGATGATCGGCTCCTCGCGGCCCGGCACGGTGAGCTGGTAGCTCACGGTGAGCTGCAGCTGGAACTCGTACACGCGGCCGCTTCCCGTGATCGTGTGCACCGTCTTCTCGCGCGACTCGGTGAGGATGCGCAGGCTCGCCTCGGCGTCCTTCTCGACCGCGACGATCCTGGTCGGGCCGGTCGCGAGGATCTTGCGCACCTCCCCGACGACCTGCGAAGGAACGTTGGAGGCGACGTAGAGCGAGCGCAAGCCCACGCTCGGCTCGCCGCGCAGCTCGAAGCCGCACGCGGCGAGGAGGAGCGCCGCGGCCGTGAAGAGGAAGAGCCTAGACAACGACGTTCACCAGCCGGCCGGGCACGACGACCACCTTCTTCGGCTTCTGCCCGCCGGCGAACCTGAGCACCGCTTCGTGGTGCAAAGCCGCGCTCTCGATCTCCTCGCGGCTCGCCTCGGCGCTCACGTCGATGTGGCCGCGCAGCTTGCCGTTCACCTGCACCACGAGCTGGATCGTCTCCTGCACGAGCGCGGCGGGATCCACGGCCGGCCACGGCTGGTCGAGGAGGCGCGTGCCGGGTCGGAGCTCCCTCCAGAGTGCGGTCGCGATGTGCGGCACGATCGGCGAGAGGAGGACGATCGAGCCCTCGAGCACTTCCTGCGCCACGGCGCGCGCGACCGGGCTGCGATCCTGCAGCTCGCCGTAGAGGTTCAGCAGCTCGCGCACCGCGGCGATCGCCGTATTGAACTGCAGCCGGCGTCCGTAGTCGTCGCCCACCTTCTCGATGGTCTTGTGGAGCTTGAAGCGCAGCTCGCGCAGCGGCGTCGAAAGATCATCCCCACCGGGACCCGCTCCCACGGCAGAGGCGGCCGCCGGGTACGGCGCCACCACACCCGCCTCGACGTGCTCGTGCACCATCTTCCACAGCCGCCGCAGGAAGCGCAGCGCCCCATCGACGCCCTTGTCCGACCACAGCACCGTGTCGGTGGGCGGGCTCGCCTCCATCACGTAGAGCCGCGCGGTATCCGCGCCGTAGCGCTCGATCATCTCCTGCGGATCCACGCCGTTCTTCTTCGACTTGGACATCGTGCCGATGCCCTCGTAGTCGACGTCGCTCGCATCGCCGCGGAGCTTCGCGCCCGTGATGCGACCCTCCTCGTCCTGCACGGCCTCCACGTCCTCGGGCGGGAAGTATTCGATGCCGCCCTTCGCGGTGCGGCGCGAGAAGATGTGGTTGAGCACCATCCCCTGCGTGAGGAGGTTCGTGAACGGCTCGTCCACGCCGAGCAGGCCGAGGTCGCGCATGGCCTTGGTCCAGAAGCGCGCGTAGAGCAAATGCAGGATCGCGTGCTCGATGCCGCCGATGTAGAGGTCGACCGGCATCCAGTAGCGCGCGCGTGCGTCCACCATGGTGCCGGCATCCGGGCACGCGTAGCGCATGAAGTACCACGACGAGTCCACGAAGGTATCCATCGTGTCCGTGTCGCGCCTCGCCGGACCGCCGCAGCGCGGGCACTTGCATTCGTAGAACGCGCGATCCTTCGCGAGCGGGCTGCCGCTGCCGTCGGGCACCAGGTTCTCGGGAAGCTTCACCGGAAGCTCGTCGTCGGGCACCGGCACGTCGCCGCACTTCGGGCAGAGGACGATCGGGATCGGCGTTCCCCAGTAGCGCTGGCGGGAGATGCCCCAGTCGCGCAGGCGGTACTGCACGCGCTTCGCGGCGGCGACGCCGAGCGCGTTCAATTTCGCCACCACGAGGTCGATCGCGCCATCGTAGTCCTGGCCGTCGAGCTCGGCGAAGCGCGCGCCCGAATGGACGTTGCGCCCGTGATCCGGATACCAGGGCTGCCACGCGTCGGTCGAATACGCCTTGCCCGCGACGTCGATCACCTGCCGGATGGGAAGCCCGTATTTCTTCGCGAACGCGAAGTCGCGCTCGTCGTGTCCGGGCACCGCCATCACCGCGCCCTCGCCGTAGGCCATCAGCACATAGTTGCCCACCCACACGGGAACGCGCTCGCCGGTGATCGGGTGGAGCACGTCGAGGCCGGTCGGCATGCCCTTCTTCTCCATCGTGGCGAGCTCGGCCTCCTGCACGCCGCCCTTCTGGCACTCCTCGATGAAGGTCGCGAGCTTCGGGTTGCCCTTCGCGGCCTGCGCCGCGAGCGGATGCTCGGCCGCGACCGCCGCGAAGGTGATGCCCATGATCGTATCGGCGCGCGTGGTGAAGACCTTGAGCCCGGCCTTGCCGTCGTCCATGCGCGCGCGCGTGTCGGGCGCGTAGGGGAGCACGAACTCGACGCCGTAGCTGCGGCCGATCCAGTTCCTCTGCATCTGCTTCACCTGCTCCGGCCAGCCGAGGCCGTCGAGCGAATCGAGCAGCTCGTCGGCGTATTGGGTGATGCGCATGTACCACATCGGGATCTCGCGCTTCTCCACCGGCGCGCCGGTGCGCCAGCCGCGGCCGTCGATCACCTGCTCGTTCGCGAGCACCGTCTGGTCCACCGGGTCCCAGTTCACGACGCCGGTCTTGCGGTAGACGAGGCCTTTCTCCCGCAAGCGCAGGAAGAACCACTGGTTCCACTTGTAGTAGGAGGCAGAGCAGGTCGCGACCTCGCGCGTCCAGTCGATGGCCCAGCCCATCGCCTGGCATTGCTTCTTCATGTAGGCGATGTTCTCCCACGTCCACTTCGCCGGCGGCACGCCGTTCGCCATCGCCGCGTTCTCCGCCGGCAGCCCGAACGCGTCCCAGCCCATCGGCATGAGGACGTTCCAGCCCTTCATGCGCATGTAGTGGTACAGCGCGTCGTTGATCGTGTAGTTGCGCACGTGCCCCATGTGCAGCTTCCCCGAAGGATAGGGAAGCATCGAGACGCAGTAGTACTTGGGCTTCGGGGACGAGTCGGGCGCGACGAACGCGCGCGTGGCGGCCCATTCGCGCTGCACCTCGGGCTCGATCTGGCGCGGCTGGTATTGCGGATCCATGGATGCGTGGGCTTCGGGCGGCGAGCGCCGCCTGGGGAAACCGAAATTATAGCAGCGCGTTCCCCAACCCCTTGATTTGCCGCGCAGTCTCGGGCATTTTGCGCGCGAGGGAGGAAGCCGCCATGAAAACCATCGCGATCGGCCTGTGCGTGGCCGCCGCCAGCGTTTTTTCGGCTTCCGCGCAGGCGCAGTCGGCCCGCGTGGAAGCGGTGCAATATCCGGCGTGGCTCGAGCGCGACGGCTACTCGGTGCCGCTCGTGCCGGGCACCGTTCTGCGCGCGCAGGACGGCCTGCGCACCGGTGCCAACGCGCGCGCCGTCGTGCGGCTGGGCGAGGGCAGCACCGTGAAGCTGGGCGAGAACGCGCGCTTCAGGATCGAGCGGGTCGAGAACCGCGGCATCTTCCGTGCCGCCCTCGCCGTGCTCGGCGGCGCGTTCCGTTTCACGACGCGCGCGATCGCCAAGGCGCAACGGCGCGACGTCACGATCAAGGTGACGAGCATCACCGCCGGCATCCGCGGCACCGACGTCTGGGGAAAGTCCACCAACGAGCGCGACCTCGTGTGCCTCCTCGAGGGGCACGTGAGCGTCGCCGCGCAGGGCCACGAGCCGGTGACGCTCGACGACCCGGGCGCTTTCTACCAGCAGCCGCGCGGCGGCGAGCCGGCGGTCGCGAAGGTGGACCAGGCGCAGATCGACATCTGGTCGAAGGAGACGGAGATCGCGCGCGAGGGCGCGTCCGCGCGCGTGGGCGGCGCTTGGCGCGTGATCGCGAGCAAGTTCGAGACGCGCGATCGGGCGCTCGACCTGCGCGCGCGGCTTCGCACCGCGGGTTACCCCGCGCAGGTGATCGACGAGCACAACGGCGTGTTCGTCGTGCAGGTCGCGGGCCTGGAGGGCGAGGCCCAGGCGCGCACTCTCATGGCGAACCTGCGCGGCATCGAGGGCGTCACCATTCCGTCCATCGGCGAGCCGCGTTAGGGGAACTTCGCTCGGCGGCCGCCTGTCGCATCCTCGTGCGCCGCTTTCGGCGTGCGCACAGCAGTTGGGGCAGACAGTTGGGGCGCCTTTCCGGCGCCCTTTTTTTCGATTGCGTCCCGGGGCCGGTCCTGCGCCGTGAGAAAATCGGGTTCGCGGCACGTCGAACGGCTTCCGAATGCGCGATTTCCTCTCCAATCTCAATCCCGAGCAGCTCCAGGCGGTCACGCTGCCGCGCGAATCGGCGCTGATCCTCGCCGGTGCCGGCAGCGGCAAGACCCGCGTCCTCACCACGCGCATCGCGCACCTGATCCAGTCGGGCGCGGTGAGCCCCTCCGGGATCCTGGCCGTCACGTTCACCAACAAGGCGGCGCGCGAGATGCTCACGCGGCTCTCGGCGATGCTGCCGATCAACACGCGCGGCATGTGGGTGGGCACCTTCCACGGCCTGTGCAACCGGCTGCTGCGCGCGCACCACCGCGACGCGGAGCTGCCGCAGCTTTTCCAGATCCTGGATTCCGGAGACCAGCAATCGCTGATCAAGCGCCTCGCGAAGGCGCAGGCGCTCGACGAGGAGAAATACCCGCCGCGCCAGCTCGCGAATTTCATCAACAACTGCAAGGAAGCGGGCCTGCGTGCCAACGCCGTCGAGGCGGGCGACGATTTCACGCGCCGGATGGTGGCGTTCTATGCCGACTACGACGCGCAGTGCAACCGCGAGGGAGTCGTGGACTTCGCGGAGCTCCTCCTGCGCACGTTCGAGATGCTCGGCCGCAACCTCGACCTGCTGCACCACTACCAGAGCCGCTTCCGCTACATCCTGGTGGACGAGTTCCAGGACACGAACAAGCTGCAGTACAAGTGGATCAAGCTGCTCGCGGGTTCGAACGGGTGCGTGTTCGCGGTGGGCGACGACGATCAATGCCTGCCTGCAGGAACGCTCGTGACGATGGCCGACGGTTCCAGGAAGCCGATCGAGCAGATTCGCGCGGGCGACGAGGTCCTCTCCTGCTACGGCGCCGCCCAATTCCGTTCCGCCCGAGTGGTCGATACGCATTCGAGCATCGCGCGCGACGGGTTGATCGAGATCCGCACATCGACGGGGCGTGTGCTGGTCAGCACGCCCGCCCATACGCACTTCGCCGAGTGCCCGCCGCCGAACCCCAAGCCGGCGGGCGAAATCCTGGTGTCTCTTTGCGCGGCCAACGAGGCCGGACGCGTCGTCCACTCGGTGATGGAAGGCGGCCGTGCGGCTACGCGTGCGTTCCACGACTATGCCGCCGCCATGCATGAAGCGGAGCGCGCCATCGGCGCCGCCGGCGGACGGATACGGCAGGTAGCAAGACTCGGAAGCGGCTTCTTCGACTTCGTCCCCGCCGTCCGCATGAAGCCGGGGATGGTGATGATGAACGAAGATGGCCTTCTGGAGGCCGTCGCGTCGGTTCGGCGGCTCTCGGGCGAGGGCCGTCTCGTCCACGACATCGATGTCTTCCCGACGCACAACTACGTCGCTGCCGGCCTGGTCACGCACAACTCGATCTACCGCTTCCGGGGAGCCGAGGTCGGGAACATGAACGAGTTCGTGCGCGACTTCGCCGTGAAGGACGTGGTGAAGCTCGAGCAGAACTATCGCTCGCACGGCAACATCCTCGACGCCGCGAACGCCATCATCGCGCGCAACAAGGCGCGCCTGGGCAAGAACCTGTGGACCTCGGAGGGCAAGGGCGAGGCGCTGCGCGTCTTCGCCGCCGCGAACGACGAAGAGGAAGCGCGCTTCATCGTGGACGAGGTGAAGCAGCTGCACCGCGAGGGCATGGCGCTTTCCGACATGGCGCTCCTCTACCGCTCGAACGCGCAGTCGCGCGTGCTCGAGCATTCGCTCTTCCGCGCGAACCTCGCCTACCGCGTGTACGGGGGGCTGCGATTCTTCGAGCGCCAGGAGGTGAAGCACGCGCTCGCGTACCTGCGCCTCGCCGCGAACCCGGACGACGACACGGCCTTCACGCGCGTCGTGAACTTCCCGCCGCGGGGCATCGGCGCGCGCTCCATCGAGCAGCTGCAGGAAGCGAGCGAGCGCGGCATGGGGAGCCTCATGCACGTCGCGCGTTCCGGCGTGGTCGGCGGCCGCAGCGGCACCGCGCTCGCGCAGTTCGTGCAGGTGATCGACGGCCTGCGCAAATCCTCGGAGACGCTCGCGCTGCAGGAGCTGGTCGAGGAGGTGATCGAGAGGAGCCGCCTCAAGGATTATTACGCCGCGGAAAAAGACGGGCAGGACCGCCTCGAGAACCTGCAGGAGCTCTACAACGCGGCGGCGCTCTTCGCGGAGGATTTCGAGCACGGCCTCGAGCCCGCGGGAGAAGCGCAGGACGACGTCGCCGCGGCCGGCACGCCCGAGCAGCAGATCCTCGCCGCTTTCCTCTCGCACGCGAGCCTCGAGGCGGGCGAGCGCGAGGCGGCCGCCGGCCAGGATGCGCTGCAGCTCATGACCGTGCACTCGGCCAAGGGCCTGGAGTTCTCGGCGGTCTTCGTCTCGGGCCTCGAGGAAGGGCTCTTCCCGCACGAGAACAGCATGCTCGAGGATGGCGGCATCGAGGAGGAGCGGCGCCTCATGTACGTCGCGCTCACGCGCGCGCGGCGCAGGCTCTATCTCACCTATGCGGGCAGCCGCATGCTGCACGGGCAGCCGCGCTACGGCATCGTGTCGCGCTTCGTCGAGGAGATTCCGCCGCAGCTCTGCAAGTGGATCGTCTTGCCGGAGGGCCGGGGACATGCCTCGTTCACGAGCCCGTCGGGCGCCGGGCGCCATGGAGGTGGGTCCCCGGGGCGGGCGCACTTCGCCTCGCGAGGCGAGTCCTGGTCCTCCGGCGGCGGCCGCGCCCCGCAGGCCGATCGCAGCCGCTATCCCACGCCGCCCCAGCGCGCGAGCTTCGAGACCCATCGTCCCGACGAGCATCCCTTCGCGATCGGGCAGAACGTGCGCCACGCGAAGTTCGGCGAGGGCGTGGTGCTCGATTTCGAGGGCCGCGGGCTCGATGCGCGGGTGCAGGTCCGCTTCCGCGCCGAAGGGACGAAGTGGCTCGCCCTGCAGTACGCGAAGCTCACGCCAGCCTAGGCTCGAACACCTCGCGGTAGCCGACGAAGGTGCTCACCGCCATGATCGGCAGCACCACGACGAGCCCCAGGCCCCAGGGAATCGCGCCGGCGAAAAACAGCAGCAGCAGGATCGCGCCGTAGACCATCATCGCGCCGAGGTTCGCGAGCGCGGCGTACACGCTCCACCGGATCGCGTGCATCGTCGGCATGCCGTGGAAGGCGATGAGCGGCGGCGCGAACCATAGCGCCCCCTTCACGATCACGGTGAGCAGGAACCCGAAGGCGAGGATCCACTCCTTGCCCTGCAGCGACTGCACGTAATCGGCCATGGTGAAGTCGCCGCCGCCGTCGGAGGCGATCGGCAGGCCCATCGCCGCCATGATCGCGAAGATGGCGATCTCGGCGATGAGGAGCACGGCGCCGAGGTTCACCTGCGAGCGCATGTGGCGCCGGAATCCGGAGAACAGGTCCGCCATCGCGATGCGCTCGCCCGCCGACTGCTTGTAGCCCGCGATCGCGAAGCTCGCGAAGAACGCCGGCTGCAGGAAGTTCGCGACCACGCCGCCGAGGAACGGGATCACCAGCAACGCGAACGTGATCGAGATCCAGCCCGCGGTGATCCCCATCCACTGGATCGGCTGCGCGCGGAACATGCGGAACGACTCCGCGAGCCATCGAGCGCCCTGGGTGGCGTGCAGCTCCGCGACCCGCGTGGAGGCGTCCATCAATCGAGCGGATGCGCGTGCGCGACGTGATGCTCGAGGAGCCGCCGCGAGAAGGCGTGGTCCTTGGGAATCGTCATCTCGGAGGGCCGCGGGAAATAGGTGTAGCCGAGGCGCCCGAGCCAGGTGCGCAATGCCGCGCGCCGCAGCATCACCGGCCACATCTCGCGCTCCAGCTCCTCGAGCGGACGCTCGTGCCCGTAGCCTTCCAGGAACGCCGCCGTGCGCGCCGGGTCGAGCGTCGCGTCGGGGCGCACGCACCAGTCGTTCACCGCGATCGCGAGGTCGTAGGCGAGCACGTCGTCGCATGCGAAGTAGAAGTCGATCACGCCGCCTTCGCCCTCCGGGTCCCAGAGGACGTTGTCGCGGAAGAGGTCGCCGTGGATGATGCCCTGCGGCAGCACCGTGTCGTCGTGCATCGCCTGGTACCGGTTCTCCGACTCGATCAGGGCGTTCTCGGCCGCCGGGATCCGGGGCGCTACCGCCGCCGCGAAGCGCTCGCGCCATTGGCGCCCGCGCGCGTTGTCGAGCGAGCCATCGTAATCGACTCCCGCGACGTGCAGGCGCGCGAGCAATCCGCCCGCCTTGCGGCAATCGTGCGTGTTCGGCTCCATGCGCGGAGCGCCGGGAACGACCGTCACGATGCAAGCGGTCCTGCCGTTCACTTCCGAGAGCATCTCGCCGTTCTCGCGCCGCATCGGCTCGGGGCAGGCCACGCCGTGGTGCGCCAGATGGTCCATGAGGCCGACGTAGAACGGCAAGTCCGCGCGCGGGATGTGCTCGAAGAGCGTGAGCACGTAGCGGCCGGTGGTGGTGGTGAGGAAGTAGTTGGTGTTCTCGACGCCCTGCGCGATGCCCTCGAGCCGCTCCAGCTCGCCCAGGGCGTAGTGCGCGAGGAGCGCGCGCGCCTCCTCCTCCGACACGGGAGTGAAGACCGACATCGCGCGCGGCTCAGAACTGCATCAGGACCCACTGCGGGACGCGCAGGTTGCCCTCGGTGATCGGCGTGTCCAGCCGGGTGAAGGTTCCGTCGCCTTTCTGGTCCATGAGCACGTACGCCGCGCCGTGCTTCGGCGTCACCCGCATCATGTAGAGCTTGTTGTTGACGCGGTATTCCTGGATCGTCTCCCCGCCTTCGGTGCGCGTCGTGACCTGCGGCTCCGGCTCGGGCGTGGTGGTGATCATCGGCGGGGGCGGCGGCACGTCCTCGAGCGGCACGGTGGGCGGCTTCGGCCGCTCCGTGGAGGTGGGCTGGGCCACGGCGCTTGCCGCGGCGAGCGAGAAGGCCGCCGCCGCGAGGAACGCGGTCGTGGAACGCCGGGGGAGCTCTGCGCAACGCATGGGGGCCTCGATTCGGACGCGCGAGTCTAGCAGGTTAGAGCGCGAGCTCGGCCTCGCGTTCGGCGAGGGAGAGCTCGAAGCCGCGCGACTGGTAGTGCTCGAAGATCGCCTCGACGACTTCCTGCGGGTCGTCGATCACCTGCAGGAGGTCGGGATCCTCCACTCCGATCATCGCCTGCTCCTTGAGGGTGCCCCTGATCCACTGCAGGAGTCCTTCCCAGTAGGCGCCGCCCACCAGGATCACCGGGACCTTGCGGATCTTGCCGGTCTGCACCAGGGTGAGCACCTCCATCAGCTCGTCGAGCGTGCCGAAGCCGCCGGGCATCATCACGAAGGCGCACGACATCTTCACGAACATGACCTTGCGCGCGAAGAAGTGCTGGAAGGTGTGCGCGATGTCCTGGAACTCGTTGGCCGATTGCTCGTGGGGAAGCTGGATGTTGAGGCCGACGCTCGGGCTGGCACCCGCGTAGGCGCCGCGGTTCGCCGCCTCCATGATGCCCGGGCCGCCGCCGGAGATCACCGAGAAGCCCGCCTCCGACAGCCGTTTCGCGATGTCCTCGGTGAGCTTGTAGTACGCATGGTCGGGCGTCACGCGCGCGCTGCCGAAGATCGCGACCGCCGGCTGGATGGTCTGCAGCCGCTCGGTCGCGGTGACGAACTCGGCGATGATCTCGAACATGCGCCACGCCTCGCGCGCGGAATTCTGCGAGCGGCGCACGAGCTGCGGATCGGAGGGTTTGGGAACCTTGGGGGAATTGACGGCCATGGGGAACCTGCGAGTGGGCGGGGAGCGCTTCCGAAAGCGCTAGGAATTATAGCGAGAGGCTGAGGCCCGGCGCGCTACGTCATGCAAGACCCGCATGAGGGCAGGCCTGCGCCGGCCTGTCGGTCACGCAGTTCTCAGTGCTCGCCGCCGGCCGGTGGAAGCGGCTTCACGCCTGCTGCCTCGAATGCCCGGCGGACCTCACCCGACTGCTTCGCCTCGTTGATGAAGCGGGTGGCGAAAGCCAGCGCGTGCGGGCGGTGCTTCGGCAAAGCGATCGCAACGCTGCTGCGCAGGAAGCTCTCCTCGAGGATGGTCGAGCCGGGGACTACCGCGGCGACACCCGGAAGGGCGGTCCGGCCGAGCGCGAGCGCGTCCGCTTCTCCCGAACGCAACATGCCGACCGCGACATCGATGGAACGCACCGGCGTGATGCTTGCGTTCTTCAGCGTGCGCTGCAGCACGCGGAGGGTCACCGTGTCGCTCAATGCGACGATACGCATTCCGGGCCGGTCGATTTCCGCGAGGCTTCGGATCGGCGATGCCGGGCGGACCAGGTACGTGCTCTCGTAGGAGTAGTACTCGGGGCCGAAATCGACGCGCTGCCGTCGCTGCGCGTCCACCGGGAGGAAGGCGATGTCGACCTCGCCGGAGGCGAGCCACTGGGTGAGCTCGCCCGAGTTCGGCGCCACGCGGAATGCGATGGGAAGGCCCACCGCTCTTGCAAGCGCCCTTCCGAGGTCGGCCGGGACGCCGCGCGGCGTGCCATCCGCCTTGATCGTGACGAAGGTCGCGCTGCGCGCACGCGCGCCGACCACTCCGATGCGAAGCGTCCCGCTGGGCGCGAGCTCGCTTGCGGTGTCCCGCGCAGCATCGGGCGTCGAAGCACAGCCAAAAGCGCCGGAGACGAGGACGATCGCGGCGGCCAACAGCAGTCTCATCGGAGCCTCCTTCGAGCCAAATGTGGCCGCGCGATGGCCAAGCGTTTTGCGATCCTTATACAGCAGGCCATGGCGTTTGGCTACGCCTCGCGGGTCGGCCTGGCGTTCGCTCGTTGCCGAACGTCGCGACCGCTGGACTTTCCAGGCACATCTTCGATCGGCCGCCAGCGCAACCCGGTGCCGCCAAAACCAATCAGGAGCCGGTCGATTTCACGGACCGGCAAGCCTCGCGACTCTGGGATAATCGCGGATTGCCGTTCCCGCCGCCATGAACGCTCCCGCGAAACGCCTGCTCCTCGTCGACACGCCCAGCTACTTCTATCGGGCGTTCCACGCCATCAAGGAGCTGAGGAGCCCGGCGGGCGAGCCCACCAACGCGATCTACGGCGTGGTGAACATGCTGCGCAAGCTCCGCCAGGATTTCCCGGCGGACTACATCGCGTGCGTGCTGGACCCCAAGGGCAAGACCTTCCGCGACGACATCTATCCGCGGTACAAGGCGACCCGCCAGGCGATGCCCGAGGAGCTCGCGTGGCAGATCGAGCCGATGCTCGAGACCATCCAGGCGCTCGGCTGGCCCGTGGTGGTCGTCGACGGCGTGGAAGCGGACGACGTGATCGGGACTCTTGTCGTCGAGGCGCAGAAGAAGGGCTGGCGCTCGGTGATCTCCACCGGCGACAAGGACCTCACGCAGCTCGTGAACGAGCACGTGCTGTGGGTGAACACCATGGCGGTGCCGATCGAGAAGCTCGATCCCGAGGGCGTGAAGGCGAAATTCGGCGTGCCGCCCGAAAAGATCATCGACTACCTCGCGCTCATGGGCGATGCCGTCGACAACGTGCCCGGCGTGGACAAGGTGGGACCCAAGACCGCCTGCAAGCTGATCGACCAGTACGGCTCGCTCGAGGCGGTGATCGAGCACGCGGCCGAGGTGAAGGGCGTGGTGGGCGAGAACCTGCGCAAGGTGAAGGACTGGCTTCCGACCGGCCGCGCGCTCCTCACGGTGAAGACCGATGTCGCGCTTCCGTTCGAGATGGAGTCGCTGGTCGATCGCAAGCCCGACCGCAGGAAGCTCGTGGAGCTCTACACGCGCTTCGGCTTCCGGACGCTCCGCGACGCGCTCGTGAACAAGGAGGATGCGCCGGAGAAGGGTGCGTCGAGCTTCCCCCCGACCCCGTCCCAGGGGAGCACACCGGAGCGGAACTTCGCGCTCCTCAACTGGAACGTGGCGCAGGTGCACGACATCACGCCGTTCGTCGCCACCCGCAACTACGAGACGGTGCTCGACGGCGCGCAGCTCGAAGCGTGGGCGCGCAAGCTCGAAGCGGCGCCGATCGCCTGCTTCGACACCGAGACCACGAGCCTCGACCCGATGACCGCGGAGCTGGTCGGCATCGCGGTCTGCGCCTCTGCCGGCGAGGCGGCCTACATCCCCGTCGCGCACCGCTATGCGGGCGCCCCGCAGCAGCTTCCGCTGGAGAACGTGCTGCACCGCCTGAAGCCCTGGCTCGAGGACGCCTCGAAGCTCAAGGTCGGGCAGAACTCCAAGTACGATCGCCACGTTTTCGCGAACTACGGCATCACGGTGCGCGGCGTCGTGCACGACACGCTGCTCCAGTCCTACGTGCTGCAGAGCCACCAGCGCCACGACATGGACGCGCTCGCCACGCGCTTCCTCGGTGCGACCGGGTTGCTGCAGTACACCGACGTCGCCGGCAAGGGCGCCTCGCAGATTCCCTTCGACCAGGTCGACATCCAGCGCGCCACCGATTATTCGGCCGAGGACGCCGACGTGACGCTCCAGATCCACGGCGCGTTGTGGCCGCGCGTCGAGCGCGACGAGAAGCTGCGGCGCATCTACTCCGGGATCGAGATCCCGGTCTCGAGCGTGCTCCTCACGATGGAGAGGAACGGCGTCCTCATCGACGCGGACCTCCTCGTCCGCCAGGGACAGGAGCTCGGCCACAAGATGCTCGAGCTCGAGAGGAAGGCGCACGAGCTCGCCGGCGGCCCGTTCAACCTCGCCTCGCCCAAGCAGCTCTGCGACGTGCTCTTCACGCGGCTCGCGCTGCGCGTCATCAAGAAGACGCCCACCGGGTCGCCCTCGGTCGACGAGGAAGTGCTCGAGAAGCTGGCCGAGGACCATCCGATCTGCGCGGTGCTCCTCGAGCAGCGCGGCATCGCGAAGCTGAAGAGCACGTACACGGACAAGCTCCCGCGCATGGTGCATTCGAGGACCGGGCGCGTGCACACGACGTATGCGCAGGCGGTCGCGGTCACGGGGCGGCTCTCGTCGAACGATCCGAACCTCCAGAACATTCCCGTGCGCACGGCCGAGGGGCGGCGCATCCGCGAGGCGTTCGTGGCACCGGCCGGATCGAGGATCGTCTCCGCCGACTATTCGCAGGTGGAGCTGCGCATCATGGCGCACCTCTCCGGCGACCGGAGCCTCCTCGACGCGTTCGCGAAGGGCGAGGACGTGCACCGCCATACCGCGTCGGAAGTGTTCGATACGCCCGCCGGCGAGGTGACGAGCGAGCAGCGGCGCTATGCGAAGGTGATCAACTTCGGGCTCATCTACGGCATGAGCGCCTTCGGCCTCGCCTCGAACCTCGCGATCGAGCGCGCCGCCGCCCAGAGCTACATGGACAAGTATTTCTCGCGCTATCCGGGGGTGGCGGCGTACATGGAGCGCACGCGGCGCGAGGCGCGCGAGCGCGGCTTCGTGGAGACGGTCTTCGGGCGCCGGCTCTGGCTCCAGGACATCAACTCTTCCAACGCGGCGCGCCGCCAGGGCGCCGAGCGCCAGGCGATCAACGCGCCGATGCAGGGCACGGCCGCCGACCTCATCAAGATGGCGATGATCGCGGTGCAGGGCTGGATCGAGAAGGAGGGCCTCGCGGCGAAGCTCGTGATGCAGGTGCACGACGAGCTGGTGCTGGAGGTGCCCGAGGCGGAGCTCGAGCGCGTGAAGAGCGCCGTGGAGGCGCTCATGACCGGCGTCGCGAAGCTCGACGTGCCGCTGGTGGTCGAGGCGGGCGTGGGCGCGAACTGGGAAGAGGCGCACTGATGGCGAGCGTCGCGCAGGCCGCACGGCGCCTCGCCGACGGCGGTCTCGTCGCCTTTCCGACCGAGACCGTGTACGGCCTGGGCGCCGACGCGTCGAATCCGAAGGCTGTCGCGAAGGTATTCGCGCTGAAGGGGCGGCCCGAGCACCATCCGCTCATCGTCCACATCGCCGATCCGCTCGCGATCGAGGCGTGGGCGCGCCACGTGCCCGAGCCCGCACGAAGGCTCGCCGATCGCTTCTGGCCCGGACCGCTCACCATCATCGTGGCGAAGTCCGCGCGCGTGCCCGGGGCAGTCACCGGCGGCCAGGACACGGTGGGATTGCGTTGTCCTTCGCATCCCGTCGCGCAGGAATTGCTGCACGCCTTCGCGCGCATCGGCAGCGGCGCCGTCGCGGCACCTTCCGCGAACCGCTTCGGCCACGTGAGCCCGACCACCGCGCAGCACGTGCGCGACGAGTTCGGCGATTCGCTGATGGTCCTCGACGGTGGGCCGTGCGACGTGGGGCTCGAGTCGACCATCGTCGATCTCTCGCGCGGCGCGCCGGTGCTGCTGCGGCCCGGTGCGATCTCGCGGCGCGACATCGAGTCGGTGCTCGGCATCGCGCCGACGGAGCGCGATGCGCACGCGCCGCGCGCTTCGGGCACGCTCGCCGCGCATTACGCCCCGCGCACGCCGCTCGCCGTGGTCGACTTGCGCGCGCTCGAGCCCGAGCTCGCGAAGGCGAGCGACGTGGCGGTGCTCGCGATGCACGAGAAGCCGCCCGGAGCGACGGTCGTTGCGTGGATCGCGGCCCCGGCGGACCCGATGCGCTACGGGCACGACCTGTATGCGAACCTGCGTGCGCTCGACGCCAAGCGCGCCGCGCAGATCCTGGTCGAGGCGCCGCCAGGGCTCCCCGGCTGGGAAGCGGTGAACGATCGACTGAAGCGCGCGGCGGCGGGGGCGGCGGACTTGCCCGACGAAACCTAGGGAAGAACGAACGGTGGCAAGATGTTCGCCATTTCGTTCCCACTCGCGAAAGGCACCCATGCGCGGTTTCGTACGTTTCCTGCCGATCCTGGCGGCGCTCGCCATCGGCGGCTGCGCCCCGCTCATCACGGAGAGCCCGGGCGCGGGCCTGAGCCCCGTGAACGCGGTCTCCGACGGCTCCGACAAGCACCTCATGCTCTTCGGCTACGACGTGGTGAGCTATTTCACCGACCACCACGAGCAGCGCGGGGATCCGGCGATCAAGAGCGTGTACAAGGAGGTGACGTTCCGCTTCGCGACGCCCGAGCACAAGGCGATGTTCGACGCGGCGCCCACCAGGTATCTCCCGCAGTTCGGCGGCTTCTGCGCCAACGGGCTGGTGTACGGCATCCCGTGGGGCGGCGACGCCGACCAGTTCGAGATCTACGACGGCAAGCTCTACATCTTCGGCGGGCGCGCCTCGCACGATGCGTTCCTGCTCGACGTCCCGAGGAACTTGAAGCTCGCGCATCACTACTGGGACACCGAGGTGAACGGCTCCAATGCGCTCGTGCAGCGCGTCTATCGCCTCGTCTTCCGCGTGCCGCACTACAAGAGCGGCAAGGAGCTGGCCGACGAGGTCGCCAAGGCGAAGGCGGCGAAGAAGTAAAACGAAAATGGGGTTAAAACGAAAATGGGGTCAGATTACTTTTCCGATTGTCCGCTTGGGCGCACCCTTAGCGGAAAAGTAATCTGACCCCATTTTTTGTCTATTTTCAGCCTCACCCTTTTTCGTTCAAACGCCTGTCGCTTCCTTCATTTGCTCGCGCCAGCACCGGTAGCGCTCGCGCAACGCCGGGTCGTCCTTCGGCTCGAAGAGCGCTTCGTCCGCAGCGCCCTCGTTCCAGCGCGCGGGGCGGCCGGCGGCGAGGTAGCCGATGCCACGGGCCGTTGCTTCGGGATCGTCGCGCCGGTGCACGGGAAGGCCGCTCAGCGAGGCGAGCCGCGCGCACAGGCCGTCGAGCCGCGACACGCCGCCGCTCACGCGCATGCGCCGCGCCGGCGGCAGGTATTTCCCGATCTCGTCGATGTTGACCTGCAGCAGGAACGCCATGCTCTCGACGACGGCCACCGCCTTCTGCCACGGCTCGCCGCCGCCCACGAAGCGCGATTCGAAGTGCGGCTTCCAGAACGGGCCGCCGAGGCCGGCGATGCCGTTGAGGAAGAGCGGCGGCGCACCCGGCCGCTCGAGCCATTCGGCCAGGCGCGCTTCCACGTCGGCGACGCCGAGCTCGTCGCGCAGCCAGGCGATCGCCGAGCCCGCGCCGTTCACGTTGCCCTCCACCGAATACACCGTCGTCCTGCCGTCGTCGAGGATGATTCCGGTGAGGCTGCGCGGGAGATAGGGCGGCGCGCGCATCACCGCACGCTGCACGAAGGCGCTGGTGCCGACGTTCACGTACGCGCAGTCCTCCTCCGGCTGTCCGAAGGCGAACACCGCCGCCGACTGGTCGCCGTTCACCGCGACGAGCGGAATGCGATGTCCGCCGATGCGGAGAGTGCCGTAGGCATGGCAGGTCGGGACACTCTTCGGCAGGAACCCGGCCGGCAATCCGAAGAGGGCCAGCAGCTCCGGATCCCAGTCGCGCGTGGCGAGGTTCCATAGCTGCGTGCGAGCGGCGCACTGCGGATCGGCGAAGAGCGAGCGCTCCTCGGTCATGCGGAAGACGAGGAAGCTCGCCTGCGGACCCCATGCGAGCGTGCCGGCGTCACGCGCCTCGCGCACCGCGGCGAGGTGGTCGAGCGCCCAGCGCAGCTTGCTCGCGCCGTAGTGCGCGGAAAGGAAGAGCCCGGTCTTGCGATGGATCGATTCGCCCTGCGGCTCGAAGCGCGCGAGCCACTCGTGCATGCGCCGGTCCTGCCAACTGAAGAGCGGCGCGAGGGGACGACCGTCGCGGGGATCCCAGCAGGCCGCGCTCGAGCGCTGGCTCGCGAGCCCCGCCGTGGCGACATCATGCGCGCGAGGGCCGAGGCGTGCGAGCGCATCGCCGATCGCAGCGAACACCGAAGCGACCATCTCCTCGCCGTCCTGCTCGGCGCGATCCGGCTGCGGATGCGCGAGCCCGATGGCGCGTTCGCCCCGCGAGACCACGCGGCCGGCACCGTCGACCACGATCGCGCGGCTCGCATGCGTGCCCTGGTCGATGGCGAGGTACAGCGGAGGGCCATTCATGAAAGCCGGAAACGTAGCGCATTTTCGATTGCGCGATCCCGAAGCATCCCCCGCAAGTGCGGTCTTCGGAAAATGGCGTGCGTGCGCGGCTTCGCTACATCATCTTCATCGCGCGCGGCAGGAAGAGCGAGAGCTCCGGCCAGTAGGTCACGATGGCGAGGAACACCAGCATCGTGACGAGCCATGGCAGCACCGCCTTGGTGAGCTCGGTGATGCCCAGGCGCGAGATGCCCGAGGCGACGTAGAGGTTGAGCCCCACCGGCGGGTGGCAGAGCCCCACCTCCATGTTCACGTCGATGAGGATGCCCAGGTGCACGGGGTTGATGCCCAATCCCACCGCGGTCGGATAGAGGATCGGCGCCATGATGAGGATGCACGACGAGGGCTCCATGAAGTTGCCGGCGATGAGCAGCATCACGTTCGCGATGAGCAGGAACTCGACCCAGTTGAGGTGCTTCGCGAGGAACCATTGCGCGAGCGCGTTGGGGATGTTCTCGTTGGTGAGGATGAACGAGAAGAGCACGGCGTTCGTGATGATGTAGAGAAGCATCGCGGACATGTTGGCCGAATTGAGCAGCACCTTCGGCACGTCGCGCATCTTCAGGTCCTTGTACACGAAGACCGAGACGAAGAACGAGTAGACCGCGGCCATCGCCGCCGCTTCGGTCGCGGTGAAGATGCCCGAGTAGATGCCGCCGATGATGATCACGACGAGCATCAGCCCCCAGACGCTGCGGCGGAACGCGATCCAGCGCTGGCGCCAGTCCTGGCGCTCCATGCGCGCGTAGTTGTTCTTCTTCGCGATCCACCACGTGACCGTGCACAGCATCACGGTGAGCAGGATTCCGGGCAGCAAGCCCGCCACGAACAGCGCGCCGATGGAGGTGTTCGTCGCCACCGCGTAGATCACCTTCGGGATCGAGGGCAGCATGAGGATGCCGAGCGATCCCGCGACCGTGATGACCCCCGCGCCGAAGCGCATCGGGTAGCCCTTGCGCACCATCTCCGGCAGCACGATGGAGCCGATCGCGACCACGGTCGCGACGCTCGAGCCGCACACCAGCGCGAACATGGCGCAGGCGACGATGCCCGCGAGCGCGAGCCCGCCCGAGAAGTGCCCCACGACCGAGGTCGCGAAATCGATCATGCGCCGCGCGACTCCCCCGTGCGTGAGGAAGTTGCCGGCGAGGATGAAGAAGGGCACCGCCATGATCTCGAACTTCTCGATGCCGGTGAAGAGCTTGAGCCCGACCGACTGGATCGAGACGTCGGTCATCGTGAACAGGAACACGAGGACCGTGAGCCCGAGCGCGATGGAGATCGGCATGCCGGTGAGCATCAGCGCGACCAGCAGCGCGAAGATGATGCCCGCGTTGCTCATGAAGGCGATCGCGACGAGGCACGCGAGGATCACCGCGATGGTCGCCGTCGCGGCGCGCGGGGACATCGCCGGGTACGGCAGGACCGCGGCGTTCACGAGGCGACTCCATGGGGCTGCGGCGTGAGGTTGGGCGCGGCGGCCATATCCACGCCTTCGACGTGCGACGCGTCGTGGTGCGGCAGGTCCCCGGTCCTCCAGAAGCGCCAGGCGACCTGCAGGAAGCGGAAGCACATGAGGCTCGAGCCGAGCGGGATCGCGAGATACACGATCCACATCGGCGCCTCCATGTCGGGCGAGGTCTGGTCGGTATGCGCGAGGTTCCACACGAAGGTGACGCCGAAGTACGCGACGATGCCGGTGAAGAGCGCCCCCGCGAAGAGCCCCACGAGGATCGAGGTGAAGCGGCCCCGGGGCGGGAGCTTGTTCACGAGCACGTCGACGCCCACGTGGATGCCGGTGCGCACGCCGTAGGCCGCGCCGAACTTTGCCATCCAAACGAACATGTAGATGCAGAGCTCCTGCGCCCAGCCCAGGTTGATCTGGAAGAGCGTGTCGTAGACGCGGTCGAAATGGAACCTGGCGCTGAGGTCGAGCGCGTAGCGGTGCGTGACCGCGACGAAGATGAGGAGCGTCGCGCCCGCGATGAGGGAAGCGATCAGCCACTCCTCGAGCCGGTCGAGGATCTTCAGGAAAAGTCGCACGCCGCCTCCCCCGAAACGAAAGGGCCGGGGCGAAGCCCCGGCCCGCGAGCCTCGCGGCTTACAGCTTGCTCGGGTCGAAGCCCGTTTCCTTGTAGATCGACTGGATCAGGTCCCTGCCGATGCGCGACTCGTTCTCCTTGTGCACCTTGACGAGGGCCTTCTTCCATTCGCGCTTCTCTTCCGGCGTGAGCGTGATGATCTCGGTCTTGCCGCTCTTCCTCACCGCCTCGAGCGCCTCGTCGTTCTCCTTCTTGGCGATCTCGTTCACGTAGGTGGTCGTGTCGGCCATCGCCTGGTCGAGCGTCTTGCGGATGTCCGGCGGCAGCCCGTCCCAGAACTTCTTGTTCACGATCACCGCGTAGCCGAGGTAATGGTGGTCGGAGAGCGTGAGGTACTTCTGCACCTCGTACATCTTCTGCGTGTAGAGGTTGGAGGGCGGGTTCTCGGTGCCGTCCACGACGCCCGTCTGCAGCGCCTGGTAGACCTCGGAGAACGCCATCACCTGCGGCACGGCGCCCAGCGCGCGCATCTGGCTGTCGATCACCTTCGAGGACTGGATGCGCATCTTGAGCCCGCGGAAATCCGCGGGCTTGCGCAGCGGCTTGTTGGCGCTCATGTCCATGAAGCCGTTGTCCCAGTAGGCGAGGCCGATGATGCCCTTCGCCTCGAGCTTCTTGAAGAGGCTCTGGCCCACCTTGCCGTAGGTGATCTTGTGCAGCTCGTCGTAGCTGTCGAAGAGGTAGGGCAGGTCGAACACCTCGAAGTCGCGCACGCCGAGCGGCCCGAACTTCGCGAGCGACGGGGCGAGCATCTGCACCGCGCCCAGCTGCAGCGCGTCGACTTCCTCGGCGTCCTTGTAGAGCGTGCTGTTCGGGTACACCTCGACCTTCACGCGGCCGTGCGTGCGCTCCTCGGCGATCTTCTTGAAATAGTCGGCGCCCTTGCCCTTGGGCGTGTTGGGGGCGACGACGTGGCTGAACTTGATGACGATGGGGGCTTGCGCGAACGCGACTGCGCCGGGGAGCGCGAAGGCGAAGGCGAGGGCGGCAAGGACGATGCGGCGAAGCATGGATTTTCTCCTCTTGTGACTGCGGGTCGGGCGATTCTACGCGAAAGGCCGGCCGCCGGATCGACGAAATTCGTGCTTCTTGCGGCCCACCTCGGCTCCGTCCGCGGCGCGCGCGCGCTCCTCGAATCGAGCCTCGCCCGCGGCGGAAAACGTGATGACCGTCGAGGCGCGCGTGCCGTAGTCCTCGCCGGTGATGAGCGCCGCGGCGAGGCGTCGTTCCCACGCGAGGCCCACACCCGTGTCGGGCAACGCCTCGTCGGGGACCGGGCCGCGGTCGCCCAGCAGGTCGAACAACGCCTCCGTCGGATCGGCCTCGGCCAACGCACGCTCCATGCGCTCGCGCCCGCGCATCACCTTGGGCCACGGCTCGTCCAGAACGTGGTTCGAAAGACCGTGCACGCCGGGCGCGATCTCGCGCCCGGCGCCTTCGCGGCTGCCGAGGTACCACAGGCTCGCGCCGTCGCCCACGATCAGGTTGAACCCGTTGTACTCGCGGGCGCGCGCGGCGACGCCGGCGAGGAAGTCGGCGGGCGCCGCCGCGGAGAGCAGGAACTGTGTGGCGAGCTCGCCCCTCGAGCGCGCCGTGGAGCGGCGGTCCGAGGGATCGCGGAAATTGGTGACCGCGGCGAAGCGGCCGGCGCGCGTCACGCCGATCCACGTGCCGCCCGCCTGCAGGTCGCGGCCGGCGAGGATCTCGGGATGGTCGTCCCACCAGTGCGCCGAGGCGGCGGGGCGATCGCGCCACTCGTCGCGGTTCGCGGCGACGACCAGCGGCAGGTCCGCGCGTGCGCGCCAGCCGATCACGATGAGGCACATCGCGCTACCTCATGTGCGCGGGAAGCCAGGTGACCAGCGCCGGGAAGAAGAAGATGAGGGCGACGGCGGCGACCATGAGGAAGAAGAGCGGCATCGAGACCTTCGCGATCCACGTCATCTCGCGCTTCGTCATGCCCTGCAGGACGAACAGGTTGAATCCCACCGGCGGCGTGATCTGCGCCATCTCCACCACCAGCACGATGAAGATCCCGAACCACACCAGGTCGATGGCGGCCTTCTCGATCGTGGGCAGGATCACGCCCATGGTGAGCACCACCATGGAGATGCCGTCGAGGAAGCAGCCGAGCACGATGTAGAACACCATCAGCCAGAAGAGCAGGCCCAGCTGCGAGAGACCGACGCCGGCGATGAATTCCGCGAGCCGCCGCGGCAGCCCGATGTAGCCCATCGAGAGCGTGAGGAACGAGGCGCCGGCGAGGATCAGCGCGATCATGCAATAGAGGCGCGTCGCGCCCATGAGGCTTTGCCAGAACACCTTCGCGCTCATCGACCCCTGCACCCACGAGAGGGCGAGGGCGCCCACCACGCCGAGGGCGGCCGCCTCGGTCGCCGTGGCGATGCCGACGTAGATCGAGCCCAGCACGAGCGCGATGAGGGCGACCACCGGGATGAGGTGCCGCGATTCGTGCATCTTCTGCGCGAACGACATGACCCGGTCCGGGGCCGGGATGCGATCGGGATGGATCAGGGACCACACGATGGTGTAGGCCATGAAGAGGCCCGCGAGCACGAGGCCCGGGATCACGCCGGCGATGAAGAGGCGCGTGATCGAGACCTCGGCGGTGACGCCGTACACGATCATGATGATCGAGGGCGGGATGAGGAGCCCGAGCGTGCCGGCGCCGGCGAGCGTGCCGATCGTCATGTCGTCGGGATAGCCGCGCTTCGAGAGCTCGGGGAGCGTCATCTTGCCGATCGTCGCGCAGGTGGCGGCGCTCGAGCCCGAGACCGCCGCGAAGATCGTGCAGCCGATGATGTTCGTGTGCAGCAGCCGGCCCGGAATGCGCGAGAGCCACGGCGCGAGGCCCTTGAACATGTCTTCCGAAAGGCGCGTGCGGAAGAGGATCTCGCCCATCCACACGAAGAGCGGCAGCGCGGTGAGCGTCCACGAGGAGAGCGAGCCCCAGATCGTGACCGCCATCGCATCGCCCGCGGGACGCGCCGAGAAGAGCTGCATCCCGATCCACGCGACGCCGAGGAGCGAGATTCCGATCCACAGGCCGCTTCCGAGCAGCGCGAAGAGCGCCACGATGAGGATGAGCGTGATGAAGGCGTCCATCGCTACTCGATCGCCTTGAGCTCTTCGGGAGCGCCGCTGCCGATCTCGCGCCGGCGCAGCAGCCGGACGAAATCGTCCACCATGGCGACGAGCAGCACGATGCAGCCGGCCGCCATCCCGAGCTGCGGGATCCACAGCGCGGTCGCGTCGTTGCCCTGCGAGATGTCGTGGAACTCGTGCGACTGCCATGCGAGGTGCACGCTGTACCAGGCGAGGATCGCGCAGAAGAACGTGCCGGCGGCGTGGCTCCAGATCTCGAGCGGACGGCGCAAGCGCCCTTCGAAGCGCTCGAGGAACAGCATCACGCGGATGTGCTCGCCGCGCTTCAGCGTGTGGGCGAGCGCGAGGAAGCCCGCCGCCGCCATGCAGTAGCCCGCATAGGAATCGGAGCCGCGCAGGTTGAAGCCGGCGAGCCGTCCGACGACGCTCGCGAGCACCATCGCGAGCAGGCCGATCATGAAAAACGCCGCGAGATATCCCGCGGCGTCATAGAGCGTGTCGAGCGCCTTGCGCACTTACTTGCGGTAGGCGTCGATGATCGCCCTGCCGTCCGGGCCCGCGGTCTTGAGCCACTCCTCGGTCATCGTGTGGCCTACCTTCCTGAAGTCGGACTCGAGCTGCTTCGAGGGCGCCGAGACCTGCATGCCGTGGCTCTTCAGCTGGTCGAGGTACCACTGGTTCTTTTCCTGCGAGATCTTCCAGCCGCGCGTTTCCGCGGCTTTCGCGGCATCCAGCACCGCCTTCTGCTCGCCCTTGTCCAGCGCGTCGAACGCCTTCTCGTTCACGAACACGATGTTCTTCGGGATCCACGCCTGCGTGTCGTAGTAGTACTTCACCACCTCCCACGCCTTCGAGTCGTAACCGGTCGAGCTGGAGGTGATGTTGGCGTTCACGGCGCCGGTCGCCATCGCCTGCGCGAGCTCGGCGGCCTGGATGGTGACCGGCTGCGCGCCCGCGAGCTCGGCGATGCGCGAGGTGTACGGGTTGTACGCGCGCATCTTGAGGCCCTTCATGTCGGCCATGGAGTTGATCGGCTTGTCGGAGTAGATGCCCTGCGGCGGCCACGGCACGGCGTAGAGCACGCGCAGGCCCTGCTTGCGGAAGCGCGATTCGATCGGCTTGCGCGAGACGTTCCAGAGCTTCTGCGCTTGCGCGTAGCTCGTCGCGAGGAATGGCACCGAGTCGATGCCGAAGATCGGGTCCTCGTTGGAGTAGCCGGAGATCAGGATCTCGCCCATCTGCGCCTCGCCGCCCTGCACCGCGCGCTTGATCTCGTTCGCCTTGAAGAGCGAGCCGTTGGAGTGGACGGTGATCTTGAGCTTGCCGCCCGTCGCCTTGTCGATGTCCGAGACGAACTGGGCGATGTTCTCGGTGTGGAAGTTGCTGGCGGCGTAGGGCGTGGGCATGTCCCACTTCACCTGGGCCGAGGCGGCCGCGCAGAAGGCGGCGGCGCAAAAGGCGGCGAGGGCGTGCGCGATTCTCATGGGAAGTCCTCCTGGGTGGTGGGCCGACGCTAGCAAACGGGGATGCGCGTGTCAAAATGGCAGGCGGACGCTCGTCATTCCCGCGAAGCCTGTTCCCGAGCGGATTTGTCGGGGAGCGGGAATCCCGGTTGGAACCACAGATGAACACGGATGAGCACAGATGAGCGACGCAGCCAGCGCCGGGTGGGAGTTCTGGATCGACCGCGGCGGGACGTTCACCGATATCGTCGCGCGCCGGCCCGATGGCGCTCTGGTCACCCATAAGTTGCTCTCGGAGAATCCGGAGCACTACCGGGACGCGGCGATCGCGGGCATTCGGCACCTGCTCGGCGTCGCGAAGGGCGAGCCCATTCCGGTCGACCGCATCGAGGCGGTGAAGATGGGCACCACGGTCGCGACCAACGCGCTCCTCGAGAGGAAGGGCGAGCGCACCGTGCTCTTCATCACCAAGGGCTTCCGCGACCAGCTGCGCATCGCCTACCAGAACCGCCCGCGCATCTTCGACCGCCACATCCGGCTCCCGGAGCTGCTCTACTCCAAGGTGGTCGAGGTGGACGAGCGCATGGGCGCGCACGGAGAGGTGGTGCGGCCGCTGGACGAGGGCGCGGCGTGGAGCGCGCTCGCGGCCGCGCGCGCGGAGGGCTACGACTCGATCGCGATCGTGTTCCTGCACGGCTATCGCCATCCCGCCCACGAGGCGCGCGTCGCGGCCCTTGCGCGCGAGGCGGACTTCGAGCAGGTCTCGGTCTCCCACGTGGTGAGCCCGCTCATGAAGGTGGTCTCGCGCGGCGACACCACGGTGGTGGACGCCTACCTCTCGCCGATCCTGCGCCGCTACGTGAACCAGGTCGCCGCGGAGTTAGGGGGACAGACCTCATCCGGCGTCGAGCAAAGCTCCGTCCCCAACCCGCGCCTCATGTTCATGCAGTCGAACGGCGGGCTCACCGACGCGCTGCGCTTCCAGGGCAAGGACTCGATCCTCTCCGGACCCGCGGGCGGCATCGTCGGCATGGTCGCCACGTCGGTCGCCGCCGGCTTCGACAAGGTGATCGGCTTCGACATGGGCGGCACCTCCACCGATGTCTCGCACTACGCGGGCGAGCTCGAGCGCGAGTTCGACACCCTCGTCGCCGGGGTGCGGATGCGCGCGCCGATGATGTCGATCCACACCATCGCGGCGGGCGGCGGCTCGATCCTGCACTTCGACGGGCAGCGCCAGCGCGTGGGTCCGGACTCGGCGGGTGCGAATCCCGGTCCCGCCTGCTACCGGCGCGGCGGGCCGCTCACCGTCACCGACTGCAACGTGATGCTCGGCAAGATCCAGCCCGCGTTCTTCCCGCACGTGTTCGGGCCGATGGGCAACCAGCCGCTCGACGCCATGCTCGTGAAGCGCGAGTTCGCGAAGCTCGCCGAGGAAATCGGGCGGGCGACGGGCAGGTCCCAGGATCCGCATGCGGTCGCCGAGGGGTTCCTGCGCGTGGCGGTCGCCAACATGGCGAACGCGATCAAGTTCATCTCGGTGCAGCGCGGCCACGACGTGACCGAGTACACGCTCGCCTGCTTCGGCGGCGCCGGCGGCCAGCACGCCTGCCTCGTGGCCGACGAGCTCGGCATGAAGCGCGTGTACATCCATCCGTTCGCGGGCGTGCTCTCCGCGTACGGCATGGGGCTCGCCGAGGTGCGCGCGCTGCGCGAGGAGGCGGTGGAGCGCAGCCTCGACGGCGCGCTCGAGGACGTGCTGGAGAAATCGGTGCGCCTGGGCGAGCAGGCGGTCGAGGAGCTCAAGTGGCAGGGCGCCACGCTCTCTCGGCTCGAGAAACGCGCGCACCTCAAGTACGAAGGCACCGACACGTCGCTCGCCGTGCCGCTCGGGGCGGTGGAATCGATGCGCGCCGAATTCGAGCGTCTCTACGCGAGGCGCTTCAGCTTCCTCATGCCGGGACGCGCGCTGGTGGTCGAGGCGGTCTCGGTGGAGGCGATCGGCGGCGGCGCCTCGGCGAACGCCGGCGAGCGCGCGGCGCCGGCGCCGGACGCGAAGGCGGCGCCGCCGGTCGAGCACGTGCAGATGCACTCCGGCGGGAAGGTCCATCGCGCCGGGGTGCATTCGCGCGAGTCGCTCGCGCCGGGCACGCGCATCGCGGGCCCCGCGATCATCGCCGAGCGCAACGCCACCACGGTCGTCGAGCCCGGCTGGGAGGCGCGCCTCGCCACCGGCGGCGACCTGGTGCTCGAGCGCGTCGTGCCGCGCGAGACGCGCTACGCGGCGGGCACCGCCGCCGACCCGGTGATGCTCGAGGTGTTCAACAACCTCTTCATGTCGATCGCCGAGCAGATGGGCGTCCGGCTCGCGCAGACCGCGTATTCGGTGAACATCAAGGAACGCCTCGATTTCTCGTGCGCGCTCTTCGATGCCGAGGGCAACCTCATCGCCAACGCGCCGCACATGCCGGTGCACCTGGGCTCCATGGGCGAGAGCATCAAGGCCGTGATCGCGCGCAACCGCGGCACGATGAATCCGGGCGACGTGTACGTGCTGAACGATCCGTACAACGGCGGGACGCACCTTCCGGACGTTACCGTCATCACGCCCGTCTACCTGGACTCGACCGACGGAGTTCATCGGCGTTTATCGGCGGATTCAAAGCCTCTTGCCGATCGCCAGCCCTTGTTTTACGTGGGAAGCAGGGGCCATCACGCCGACATCGGCGGCATCACCCCGGGCTCCATGCCGCCCTTTTCGAAGACGGTCGAGGAAGAAGGCGTGCTCCTCGACAACGTGAAGCTGGTCGAGGGCGGACGCATGCGCGAGGCCGAGATCCGCGCGCTTCTCGCCGGCGCGCGTTATCCGGCCCGCAATCCGGACCAGAACCTCGCCGACCTGCGCGCGCAGGTCGCGGCCAACGAGAAGGGCGTGCAGGAGCTGCGCCGCATGGTGGAGCACTTCGGCCTCGACGTCGTGAAGGCCTACATGAAGCACGTGCAGGACAACGCCGAAGAGTGCGTGCGGCGCGTGATCGGCGTCCTCGCGGACGGCGAGTTCGCCTACGAGATGGACAACGGCGCGCTGATCCGCGTGAGGATCGCGATCGGCGCGGACCGGCGCAGCGCGACGATCGATTTCACCGGCACGAGCGCGCAGCTCGGGAGCAACTTCAACGCGCCCTCCGCGGTGGTCTACGCGGCGGTCCTGTACGTGTTCCGCTCGCTGGTGGACGACGATATCCCGCTCAACGCGGGCTGCCTCAAGCCGCTCGAGATCGTCATTCCGCAAGGCTCGATGCTCAACCCGCGGCCGCCCGCGGCGACGGTGGCCGGCAACGTCGAGACCTCGCAGTGCCTCACCGACGCGCTCTACGGCGCGCTCGGCGTGATGGCCGCATCGTCGGGCACGATGAACAATTTCACGTTCGGCAACGACCGCTACCAGTACTACGAGACCATCTCGGGCGGCACCGGCGCCGGTCCCGGGTTCGCCGGCGCCGACACGGTGCAATCGCACATGACCAACTCGCGCCTCACCGATCCGGAGGTCCTGGAGTGGCGCTTTCCGGTGCGCATCGACGCGCACGAGATCCGGCGCGGCAGCGGCGGCGCTGGAAAATGGAAGGGCGGCGACGGCGCCACGCGGCGTGTGCGCTTCCTCGAGCCCATGACCGCGGCGATCCTCGCCGGCCATCGGCGAATTCCGCCGTATGGAATGGCGGGCGGCGCGGCGGGCGAGGTCGGGCGCAACTGGGTCGAGCGTGCGGACGGCTCGCGCGTGGAGCTCTCGTACGCGGACGAGACCGACGTGCGCGCGGGCGACGTGTTCGTGATCCAGACGCCGGGCGGAGGCGGCTATGGAAAATGAGCGCCGCGCGGCACGCTTCTTGACTCGCACGGGCGTAGCGCGTGCGCAATGCTCCGCTTGACTTTTTTTCCGGCGCGATGCGCGCGCCGTCGCATGTGCGAAAATTCACTTTACCCTTCCCGATTCGCAAGCGTATAAAATGAGCGCCTTTTCCGTGGACCAACGCGACGCGGGAAACGGGAAGGAAGACACGGCACAGAACGTGAAGATCGGCTCCATCACCCTCAAGAACCGTCTCGTCGTCGCGCCCATGGCGGGCGTGACCGATCGTCCTTTCCGCAACCTGTGCAAGCGCATGGGCGCGGGCATGGCCGTCTCCGAGATGGTGGCGTCGAACTCGCTGCTCTGGGGGTCCGAGAAGACCATTCGCCGCGGCAACCACGAGGGCGAGGTCGAGCCCAAGGTGATCCAGATCGCCGGCGCCGATCCGGCGATGATGGCCGAGGCCGCGAAGTACAACGTCGACAAGGGCGCGGACATCGTCGACATCAACATGGGATGTCCGGCCAAGAAGATCTGCAACGTCTACGCGGGAAGCGCACTCCTGCAGGACGAGCCGCTGGTGGCCCGCATCGTGCGCGCCGTCGTGGAGGCGGTGCACGTGCCGGTGACGCTCAAGATCCGCACCGGCTGGAATCGCCAGAACAGGAACGCGCTCGCGATCGCGCGCATCGCCGAGGAGAACGGCATCCAGTCCCTCGCGATCCACGGCCGCACCCGCGCGGACATGTACACGGGCGAGGCCGAATACGAGACCATCCGCGCGGTGAAGGAATCCGTGCGCATCCCGGTGCTCGCCAACGGCGACATCGACACGCCGCAGAAGGCGCGGCGCGTGCTCGAGGAGACCCGCGCCGACGCGATCATGATCGGCCGCGCCGCGCAGGGCCGTCCCTGGATTTTCCGCGAGATCGAGCACTTCCTGCAGACGGGCACCGAGCTTCCGCCGCCCGACGTGGCGGAGATCCGCGAGGTGCTGGTCGGCCACCTGCACGACCTGTACGCCTTCTACGGCGTCGAGCGCGGCATGCGGGTGGCGCGCAAGCACATCGGCTGGTACACGAAGGGACTCAAGAATTCCGCCGTGTTCCGCGCCCGCATGAACACCCTCGAGACCGCCGCAATGCAGCTCGCCGCCGTGGAACGGTTCTTCGACGAGCTCGCCGCGCACTCGCCGCGCCTCGAATACGACGAAGAGGTGGCCCTTGCAGCGTAAGCACAAGTTCGTCCCGAAGGCGGAGGCGGCCGCGCGCGAGACCGAGCTCGCCTCCACGGTGCGCAGGGTGATGAAGCAGTACTTCAAGGACCTCGACGGCGAGAAGTGCACCGGCATCTACGAGATGGTCGTGTGCGCGGTGGAGCGGCCCATGCTCGAGGTGGTGATGTTCCAGGCGCAGGGCAACCAGACGCGCGCCGCGGAGCTCCTGGGGCTAAACCGCAACACGCTGCGCAAGAAGCTGCAGCAGCACGGGCTGGACTAGCACCCGCGTACGCGGGGAGGATTGACGTCATTCCCGCGCAGGCGGGAATCCATGGGTCCCCGCCTGCACGGGGACGACGAAGCGGAAATGTCCCCCATCAAGATCCGCCGCGCCCTCCTCAGCGTCTCCGACAAGGACGGCATTGTCGATTTCGCCAGGGCGCTGCTCACGCACGGCGTCGAGATCCTGTCCACCGGCGGCACGGCGCAGCTCCTCCGGCTGCACGGCGTGGTCGTCACCGAAGTCGGCGAATACACCGGCTTCCCGGAGATGATGGACGGGCGCGTGAAGACCCTGCACCCGAAGGTCCACGGCGGCATCCTCGCGCGCCGCGACCGCCCGGACCACGTGCGCTCGATGGAAGCGCACGACATCCCGCCCATCGACATGGTGGTGGTGAACCTCTATCCCTTCGCGAAGACGGTCGCGAAGCCCGGTTGCACGATGGAGCAGGCGATCGAGAACATCGACATCGGCGGCCCGGCGATGGTGCGCGCCGCGGCGAAGAACCATGCCTTCGTTGCCGTCGTGACCGATCCCGCGGATTACGCCGGGCTCATCGGCAAGATGAAGGCCGGCAACGGCTCGCTCACGATGGAGGACCGCTACGCGCTCGCCGCGAAGGCCTTCAGCCACACCGCCGAGTACGACGGCATGATCTCCAACTGGCTCACCGCACGCGACGCGCAGGGCGAGGCGCGCGAGTTCCCCGATCGCCTGAACCTCCAGTTCCACCTCGCCCAGGCGCTGCGCTACGGCGAGAACCCGCACCAATCGGCGGCGTTCTACGTCGAGCGCGATCCGCCGCCCGGCACGCTGGCGACGTTCCGCCAGGTGCAGGGCAAGGAGCTCAGCTACAACAACATCGCGGACGCGGACGCGGCGTGGGAATGCTGCCGCACCTTCGACGTGCCCGCGTGCGTGATCGTGAAGCATGCGAATCCCTGCGGCGTCGCGATCGCGCAAACGCCGCTCGAGGCCTATCGCAACGCCTTCCTCACCGATCCCACCTCGGCGTTCGGCGGGATCATCGCCTTCAACCGGCCCGTGGGCGGCGCGACGGCCGAGGCGATCGGAGGGCAATTCGTGGAGGTCGTCATCGCGCCGTCGTACGACGCCGCCGCGCGCAAGCTCTTCGCCGCGAAGAAGAACGTGCGGCTCCTCGAGATCCGCCCCGAGAAGGGCGCGAACCGGCTCGAGCTCAAGCGCGTCGGCGGCGGCATGCTCGCGCAGACGCCGGACGGGTTCGATGTCGCGCAGATGCGCGTCGTCACGAAGCGCGCGCCGACGGAAACCGAGAGGAACGACCTTCTCTTCGCCTTCCGCGTCGCGCGCTTCGTGAAGTCGAACGCGATCGTCTTCTGCAAGGACGGGCGCACGCTCGGCGTGGGCGCGGGCCAGATGAGCCGCGTGGACTCCACCCGCATCGCCTCCATCAAGGCGAAGAACGCGGGCCTCACGCTGCGCCGCTCGGTCGCCGCCTCCGACGCGTTCTTCCCGTTCCGCGACGGGCTCGACGTCGTCGCGAAGGCCGGCGCGACGGCCGTGATCCAGCCCGGCGGGAGCCTGCGCGACCCGGAGGTGATCGATGCCGCGAACGAGCACGGCATCGCCATGGTGTTCACCGGGATGCGCCACTTCCGGCATTGATGGCAAACTTGTGCGTCGTTCCCGCTGCGAGGGAGTGACGAAAGGAATATGAAGCTCCTCGTCATCGGTTCCGGCGGCCGCGAGCACGCGATGGCGTGGCGGCTCGCCCAGTCGCCGCGCGTCTCGCGCGTCTACGTCGCGCCGGGCAATGCCGGCACGGCGCGCGAGGACGGCGTCTTCAACGTCGCCATCTCCTCGATCGCGGAGCTGGTGCGCTTTGCGGAGAAGGAAGACATCCACGCGACGGTGGTGGGGCCCGAGGGGCCGCTCGCCGCCGGCATCGTGGACGCGTTCCTCGACCGCGGGCTGCGCATCTTCGGCCCGACCCAGGCCGCGGCGCAGCTCGAGTCCTCCAAGGACTTCGCCAAGCGCTTCATGGTGCGCCACGCCATTCCGACGGCGCACCACGCGACCTTCACCGATGCGGAATCGGCCCACGAGCACATCGAGGCCCACACGGTGCCGATCGTGATCAAGGCGGACGGCCTTGCCGCGGGCAAGGGTGTCGTCGTGGCGACCACGCCGGCCGAGGCGCACGACGCGGTGGACATGATGCTCGGCGGGCGCAAGCTCGGCGAGGCGGGCCATCGCGTCGTGATCGAGGAGTTCATGGAAGGCGAAGAGGCGAGCTTCATCGTGATGGTGGACGGCAGGAACGTCCTGCCCCTCGCCTCGACCCAGGACCACAAGCGCATCTTCGACGGCGATCGCGGCCCGAACACCGGCGGCATGGGCGCGTATTCGCCCGCACCCGTGGTGACGCCCGAGGTGCACCATCGCGTGATGCGCGAGGTCGTCACGCCCACGGTGAAGGCGATGGCGGCCGACGGCATTCCCTACGTGGGCTTCCTTTACGCCGGCCTCATGATCGATGCGCGGGGAGCGCCGCGCGTGGTCGAGTTCAACTGCCGGCTCGGCGATCCGGAGACGCAGCCGATCCTGCTGCGGCTCAAGAGCGATTTCTTCGAGCTGGTGGAGCACGGCATCGAGGGCACGCTCGACACGGTGGAGGCGGAATGGGACCGGCGCGCGGCGCTGGGCGTCGTGCTCGCGGCGTCCGGCTATCCGGAGGCGCCGCGCAAGGGCGACGAGATCCACGGCCTGCCCAGGGACGAGGAGGATTTCCACGTGTTCCACGCCGGCACCGAGGAGAAGGGCGGCAGGATCGTCACGAGCGGCGGCCGTGTGCTGTGCGTCACCGCGCTGGGCGACAAGGTGAGGATCGCCGCCGAGCGCGCCTACGAGGTGGCGGAGAAGATCCGCTTCGACGGCATGCAGTTCCGCAAAGACATCGGCTACCGCGCGTTCAACCGCCGCTGAACGAAGGGACGCCATTCCCGCGTAGATCGGCATCCACGACATGGACACCAGCGCCGTCCGCAACTACCTCGTCGAGCTCCAGGATCGCGTCGTCGCGCGCATGGAGGCGCTCGACGGCAAGCCCTTCCTGCGCGACGAATGGCAGCGCCCCGAGGGCGGCGGCGGCCTCTCGCGCATCCTGGAGGACGGAAACCTGCTCGAGCGCGGAGGAGTCGGCTTCTCGCACGTGAGCGGCACGAAGCTTCCGCCGTCGGCCACCGGGCAGCGCGCGCAGATCGCGGGACAGCCGTGGGAGGCGATGGGCGTCTCGCTCGTCTTCCACCCGCGCAACCCGTACGTGCCGACGGTGCACATGAACGTGCGCTTCTTCGCCGCGGGCGAGACATGGTGGTTCGGCGGCGGCATGGATCTCACGCCGTACTATCCCTTCGACGAGGATTGCGTGCACTTCCATCGCGCCAATCGCGACGCCCTCGCGCCGTTTCCCGGCTTGCACGCGCGCTTCAAGAAGGCGTGCGACGAGTATTTTTTCCTGCGGCATCGGGGCGAGCCGCGCGGCATCGGCGGCACGTTCTTCGACGACTTCAACGAGCTCGGCTTCGAGAGGAGCTTCGAGGTGATGCGCGCGGTGGGCGATGCGTTCCTGCCGGCCTACGTGCCGATCGCCGAGAAGCGCCGCGACACGCCCCACGGCGAGCGGGAGCGGGATTTCCAGGCGTACCGGCGCGGGCGCTACGTCGAGTTCAACCTGGTGTGGGACCGCGGCACGCTCTTCGGGCTGCAATCGGGCGGGCGCGCCGAGTCGATCCTGATGTCGCTCCCGCCGCTCGTGAAGTGGCGCTACGACTGGAAGGCGCGGCCGGGAACGCCGGAGACGCGCCTCCTGGAGGCCCTCATGCCACCGCGCGATTGGGCCTCGTCGTGAGGGACTCCGCGCGGCTGAGCCGGCGCCTGGCGAGCCCGCAGGCCTATCGGCGCCGGCTGATCGGCGCCGGACGGCTGGGCCTGGGGCTCGTCGTGGTCTCGCTCGCGATCGGCATCGCCGGCTACGCGATCACGGAGAAGCTGAGCCTCCTCGATGCGTTCCTCAACGCCTCGATGATCCTCTCCGGAATGGGGCCGATCCACGAGCCGAAGACGGTCGCGGGCAAGCTCTTCGCCGGCCTCTACGCGCTCTACAGCGGCTTCGCCGTCCTCGGCATCGCCGCGATCATGTTCGCGCCCGTCGTGCATCGGCTTTTCCACCGCTTCCACATCGCCGATACGGACGAGGACCCGCGCACCTAGGCGGCGCCCTCCATCAGGAGGAGGCGTCCGCGGCTCGCCGCCTGGCGCATCGCTTTCGGTTTCTCGTAGTCGGGCGAGCTCCACCAGTCGCGCGCCGCCTGCATCGAGGGGAACTCGAGCATCACGCGGCGGCGCTGCGGCCATTCGCCCTCGAGCGCCTCGCTCGCGCCGCCGCGCACCAGGAACCGCCCGCCGTATTTCGCGATCGTAGCGGGAACGAGCTTCGAGTATTCCTTGTACCCTTCGGGATCGGTGATCTCGATTTCCGCGAGAATGTAGGCCGCCATCGCTTCTCCTGTCGGGCAATCCGCAAAGCGGGAATCCTAGCAAAATGCCGGCGCTCCACATCGTTCCCCGCGTTCGCGACCTCGGCGACGGTTTCCAGGTGCGGCGCGCGCTGCCCTCGGCGCAATGCCGCAGCGTCGGGCCCTTCGTGTTCTTCGACCACATGGGACCGGTGCGGCTCGCGGCCGGCCGCGGCCTCGACGTGCGCCCGCATCCGCACATCGGGCTCGCGACGGTGACGTATCTCTTCCAAGGCGAGATCCTGCATCGCGACAGCCTCGGCAACGTGCAACCGATCCGGCCGGGCGAGGTGAACTGGATGACCGCGGGACGCGGCATCGCGCATTCGGAGCGCACGCCCGCGGAGCTTCGCGCGAACGGGACGAGCCTCTCGGGAATCCAGGTCTGGGTGGGGCTGCCGCGCGAGGACGAGGAGCGCGAACCGGCCTTCGCGCACCACGAGGGCCTCCCGGTGATGGAGGAGAACGGCGTCATGGTGCGCGTGGTGCTCGGCGACCTCCTCGGGATGTCCTCGCCCGTCGCGACCCTGTCGCCCACCTTCTACGCCGACGTCTCGCTCACCGCGGGGCGGCGCATGGCGCTGCCGTCGGAGCCGGACGAGCGCGGCCTGTACGTGGTGGACGGCGCCGTCGAGATCGCCGGGCGCACGCATCGCGAGGGCGAGATGCTGGTGTTCGAGTCGGGCGTCGAGGTGCTGGTCGCGAGCCATCCGGGCGGGCGCTTCGTCACCTTCGGCGGCGCGCCGCTCGACGGCCCGCGCTTCGTGTGGTGGAACTTCGTCTCCAGTCGCGAGGACCGCATTCGCGAGGCGGCGGCCGATTGGAGGGCGGGTCGCTTTCCGCCGGTGCCGGGCGAGACGGAGTCCATCCCGCTGCCCGATCGCGGGCCGGGCGTGGCGAGCTATCCGTGAGGGGCGGGCAAAAGGCGTTGGAACCATGGATGAACACGGATGAACACCAGATGATTTGAGGAAAGGGAGCCGGATCGTGCCCAGGCCTCGCGTTTCCATTTTTCTCCCCTATCTGTGTTCATCCGTGTTCATCTGTGGTTCCCGTTTGCGTGAACGCGCCTCGCATCAAGCTCGGTCGTAAGCCGCGCGCACAGCCTCCTCGCCGTGCAGGCGCTCGAGGCGGCGGACGGTGAAGTGGCTACGCGCCATGTCCTGGTAGTGGCCGATGAAGATGGTGTTCACGAGCGCGCCGCCCGCGGCGCCGAGGATGGGCACCGCCTGCGCCGCGGCCTTCTCGGAAACCACGATGCCGAAGCGCGCGCCGATGAGCGTGACGAGGCGCACGAGCGCCGGCGCGCCGCCCTTGGCGAGGCCCTTCTGCGCCAAGTGTTTCGAAGCTTCGGTGACCGCCGCGGCGAGCGCGGAGCGCACCGCGAAGTAGCCGGATTCCGCGGGATCGTCGTGCTTGTCCCGGGTGCTGCCGAGGGCGAAGACGGTGAGGCAGGCGAGCCGCGTCTGCATCTCGCGCGGGTCCTCGCCGTGCGCCGCGGCGATGTCGGCGATCGAGCGCAGCATCAGCGTGGTGGAGACGGGAAGCTCGATCGCGAGCGCCGGCAGGCCGAACGCGCCGCCCGCCGCGCCGGAGATCGCCGCGGCGAGGCGGTGCAGGCCGTCGTGCGCTCGCGTGGTGCGACGCGACCCGAGCGTCTTCACGGCGACCTCGAGCGCCTTCGTGAGCGCCGCCTCCGTCGCGGCATGCACGGTCGACTGCCAGCTCGCGGGCAGCAGCTTCATGCCCTTCTCGACCGGGGAACCCACCAGCGCGGAAAACTTTGCGGCGATGCCGGGGTTCTCCAGCGTCTCCTTCGCGCGCTTGAGCTCTTCGAGCTCTTCCGGTTCAAGGCTCATGCGGGAACCACGGGTGAACACAGATGAACACTGATGGCTTTATGGAGCTTGATGCGCCGCGGTAGCAGGAAGCCGTTGCTCACGGTATCGGCGGGAGTTCGACCTCGACGGATCGTCCGTGTTCATCCGTGCTCATCCGTGTTCATCTGTGGTTCCCCGGTCTTTCGGCGGCTATTCCCCGAGATACGCTTCTCGCACGCGAGAATCATCGAGCAGCGACTTGGCGGGACCCGCAAGGGTGACCAGGCCGCCGTCCAGGACGTAGCCGCGATGGCTCGACTCGAGCGCGAGGCGCGCGTTCTGCTCGACGAGGAGGAGTGTGACGCCCTCCGCGGCGATGGTACGGATCACCTCGAAGATCTTCTCCACCATGATGGGTGCGAGGCCCATGCTCGGCTCGTCGAGGAGGAGGAGCCGCGGCCGGCTCATGAGCGCGCGGGCGATGGCGACCATCTGCTGCTCCCCGCCGGAGAGCGTTCCCGCGGTCTGCCGGCGGCGCTCGGCGAGCCGCGGGAAAAGCTCGAAGGCATGGCCGAGATCGGCCTTCACCGCCGCGCGGTCCTTGCGCGCGTATGCGCCCATCGCGAGGTTCTCCTCGATGGTGAGCTGCGGGAACACGCCGCGCCCTTCGGGAACCATCGCGAGCCCGCGCCGCGCGATCTCGTGCACGCGGAGCCGGCCGATATCCTCGCCCGCGTAGCGCACGGCACCTGATGCCGCGCGCACGAGGCCCGTGATGGCCCGCAGCGTCGTGGTCTTCCCCGCGCCGTTCGCGCCGATGAGGCACACCGTCTCCCCGCCCTGCACCGCGAGGTCGATGCCCTTCACGGCCCGGATGCCGCCGTACGCGACCTCCAGCCTCTCGAGCGAGAGGAGCGTCACGCCTCGGCTTCCCCGCGCGGCTTGCCGAGGTAGGCGGCGATGACGCGCGGATCCTTCTGGATCGCCTTCGGCACGCCCTCGGCGATCTTGCGGCCGTAGTCCAGGACCAGCACGCGGTCGCAGAGGCCCATCACGAGGCGCACGTCGTGCTCGATGATGAGGAGCGTGATGCCGTCCTTGCGGATCGCCTCCAGCAGCTTTCGCAGCTCCATCTTTTCCGTCGCGTTCATGCCGGCGGCGGGCTCGTCGAGCGCGAGCAGGCGCGGCTCGGTGGCGAGGGCCCGCGCGATCTCCAGCCGGCGCTGGTCGCCGTACGAGAGGTGGCGCGCGAGCTCGTTGCCGCGCTGGGCGATGCCGACATAGCGCAGCAGCTCCCAGGCTCGCCGCTCGATCGCCGCTTCCTCGGCGCGGGTGCCGCCGTCGCGCAGGATGGCGCCCACCACACCCGCGCGCGTGCGCACGTGGCGGCCGATCATCACGTTCTCGAGCGCGGAGAGGTTCGCGAAAAGCCGGATGTTCTGGAACGTGCGCGCGATGCCGAGCTTCGCGATGCGGTCCGGCGTGGGATTCTCGAGCGCGGCGCCGCCAAAGCGAATCGCGCCCTCGTCCTGGCGATAGATGCCGGTGAGCACGTTGAAGAGCGTGGTCTTGCCCGCGCCGTTCGGCCCGATGAGGCCGTAGATCTCGCCCTGCGCGATGGTGAAGCTCACGTCGGAGAGCGCGACGAGGCCGCCGAAGCGCTTGCCGAGGCGCTCGACCTCGAGGATCGGCGTTGCGCCGGCCGCGATCGCCTGGGGATCAGTCGACATCTTCCGGCACCGCGAGCTCGCGCTTGCGCACCGCGGAGGGGAGGATCCCGGCGGGGCGGAACAGCATCATCACCACCATCGTGAGCCCGAAGAGGAGCATGCGGATCACCTCGGGATCGATGATGGAGCGGCCGAAGATCCAGCGCTGCACCGGCTGCACGGTGTAGCGTAGGACTTCCGGCACGAAGGTGAGCAGGATCGCGCCCAGGATCACGCCCCAGACGTTGCCCATGCCGCCGAGCACGACCATGGAAAGCACCATCACGCTCTGCGTGAGGACGAAGCTTTCCGGGCTGATGAAGTTCTGGATCGCCGAGAACATGCCGCCCGCGACGCCGCCGAACGAGGCGCCCATCGCGAAGGCGAGGAGCTTCATGTTGCGCGTGTTGATGCCCATCGAGCGCGCGGCGAGCTCGTCCTCGCGGATCGCCTCCCACGCGCGGCCGATGCGCGAGTCCTGCAGCCGCAGGTTCACGACGATGACGAGGACCAGGATCGCGAGCAGGAAGTAGTAGTACTTGATGGTGCCCGAGAAATCGAGGCCGAGGAAATGGCTGGGGCTTCCGAATTGGATGCCCATGAAGCGCACCGAATCGATGGACCAGATGCCTTTGGGACCATTGGTCACGTTGAAGGGATCGGAGAGGTTGTTGAGGAAGATGCGGATGATCTCGCCGAAGCCGAGCGTCACGATGGCGAGGTAATCGCCGCGCAGCTTGAGGGTGGGCGTGCCGAGCAGGATCCCGAAGAGGCATGCGATCGCCGCGCCGATGGGCAGGATCGCCCACCATGGCCAGTGCACGTTGAACTGCGGCGAGGCGAGGAGGGCATAGGTGTACGCGCCGACCGCGTAGAACGCGATATAGCCGAGGTCGAGCAGGCCCGCGAACCCGACAACGATGTTCAAGCCGAGGGAAAGCATCGTGAAGAGGATCGCGAAGTTGGTGATGCGTACCCACGCCGTCCCGACCGCGGCGAGCGCAAAGGGCAGCGCCAGCAGCGCGACCACAATTAGCGCGACGCCGATCCATTTGGTCGTGGGGTTCTTGCGAAGCACCGACAACGTGTCCATGGTCACCAAAATCTTTGAAAGCGCCGATGCCCGCCGATCCAACGCCGATGCCCGCCGATGTTCAGAAATGCCAGACGAGGCGCCGTACCTCCAGCCGCGGTCGTCCAAAATTGATCAAGAGACAGACGCGACGGCTCGTCGCCTTCAGGTAGTTGATGCATTGTTGTCGATGGTGCCTTTCGAGGGCCGTCACGGCTTTCACCCCGACGATCACGCGATCCTCGACGAGCAGGTCCGGAACGTAGTCGCCCACGACCTCTCCCGCGAAGATTCTTGCCTGGATCACTCTCCAACGCACGATCACGCCCGGTCGCCGACGCGCTCGCCCAATAGCCCCGAAGGGCGGAAGACGAGCACCAGGATCAGCACGATGAACGCGTACACGTCCTTGTAGTTGCTGCCGAAGAGGCTCGACTCGGGGCTCGACGCGCAGACGTCGGCGAAGCCGGGCAGGAAATGGTTCAGCGTGCAGACGTTGGTCCAGTCGCCCACGTAGCCCGCGCCGAGCGATTCGATGAGTCCCATCAGCACGCCGCCCAGCACCGCGCCGGGCAGGTTGCCGATGCCGCCCAGCACCGCCGCCGAGAACGCCTTGAGGCCCAGCAAGAATCCCATCTGGTAGTGCGCGATGCCGTAATACGTTCCCACCATCACGCCCGCCACCGCGCCCAGGGCCGCGCCCACGATGAACGTGAAGGAGATCACGTTGTTCACGTCCACGCCCATGAGGCCCGCGACGTGCGCGTTCTGCGAGGTGGCGCGCATCGCGATGCCGATCTTCGTCCGGTACACGAGCGCGAGGAGCCCCGCCATCATCACGACCGAGGCGATGATGATCGTGAGCTGCACGTTGGAGATGGTCGCCGCGGTGGGCGAATCGCCGAGGTGGTAGAGCTGCAGGTCGATGATCTGCGGGAACGCGATGATGTTGCGGCTCCAGACGAGGAGCGCGAGGTGCTGCAGGATGATCGAGACGCCGATCGCGGTGATGAGCGGCGCGAGGCGCGGCGCGTTCCTCAACGGGCGGTAGGCCACCCGCTCGACCACGTAGTTCACCGCCATGCACACCGGGATCGCGGCGAGCGTGCCGATGCCCACGATCACGAGCGGCGGCATGCCCGAGGGCGCGAGCGCCACGATCACCGAGAAGGCGACCATGCAGCCGATCATCACGATCTCGCCGTGCGCGAAGTTGATGAGCTGGATGATGCCGTAGACCATCGTGTAGCCCAGCGCCACGACGGCATAGACGCAACCCAGCGTGAGGCCGTTGACGACCTGCTGCAGGAAGATGTCCATCGGCGGGATTCTATGTCAGGAAGCGGCGGCGCGGCCGATCGGCGCGGCGTCCCGGACGTGGCGGTTCGCGGCGGTGGCGGCGGCGAGGAGCACGAGGATCGCCTCGAACACCACCACCGCCCGTGCGACGCCGAGCTGCTCGATGAGCAAGCCCGAGAGCGCGGCGCCGAGGGGGATGAAGCCGAACGCGAGCAGGCGGAAGACGCTGTTCACGCGACCCTGCAGCTCGTCCGGAATGATCGAGAGGCGGTAGCTGAACTGCACCACGTTGTAGACCGGGCCGAGGAGCGAGCTTCCGCCGGCGATGGCGGCGAGCAGGTAATACGACGGCACGACCGCGTAGAGCGGGAAGAGCAGGCACTCGGCGACCAGTGTCGCGAGGATCACCTGACCGAAGCGGAAGCGCCGCTGGATCCGCCCGCCGATGAGCGACCCGATGATGCCGCCGATCCCCGCGAGGCTGAAGATCACGCCGATCTGCGCATCCCCCGCTCCCAGGCGCTTGGCGATCACGATCATGAGGAGCGGCGTCCCTGCGAGGACCAGGTTGAGGCCGCCGGTGAGCAACGCCATGTGGCGAATGAGGCGGTTCTCCCACAGCCAGCGCAGGCCCTCGGCGACCTCGTGGTGCAGCTCGCGCGGCGGCGCCACCCGCTTGCCCTCGAAGCGCGCGCGCACGCCGAGGAGCGTCGCGACGGAAACCGCGTAGGAGACGGCGTCCGCGAGGAACGGCACGCCGCGCCCGAACTGGAAGAGGAACGCTCCGAACGAAGGGCCGACGATGTTCGCCGCGCCGAAACCCGCCTCGTTCTGCGCCGCGGCCTGCGGGAGCTGCGCCTGCGGCACCACGCGCGGCAGCGCGGCCACCTCCGCGATGTTGAAGAACACGTAGAACGTTCCCTCGACGAACGTCACGGCGTAGACGAGCGCGAGCGAGAGCGAGTCGAAGGCGATCGCGAGGGGGACCAGCAGCACCGCGAGGCAGCGGCCGAGGTCGCACAGGATCATCACGCGCTTGCGGTCCCAGCGGTCGATGAGCGCGCCCACCGGCAGGCTGAACACGAGGTACGGAATCGCGCGGAGCGCCCCCGCGATGCCGGCCGCTTTCGGCGAGCCGGTGATCGCGAGGATGAGCAGCGGATAGACGACGGTGGAGGCGGCGGAGCCGAGGGTGGAGACCACCTGCCCGCTCCAGAGCAGCAGGTAATCGCGGTTACGGGAAAGCGGAGGTTGCTCGGGCGGACTCACGGACCGCCATTGAATCACATGGACAGCCGGCGGCGAAGGGAATCACGATGCGGATCGCGTGATCGGGATGCCAGGCTCGTGCGACGAAGCCGAGGGACAACGCCGTGGCGACCGCCTCGTCCCAGGGCAACGCGCAAGCGCTGGGCGGCTCCGACGCAGGCTCTTCGGAATTGACCGGCACCGGGGAAAAAGGCACTGGCTTTTTGGATTCCAGGGCGCCAGCGCGACAGCTAGGCCACGGGCGCATCTCTCGAGAATCGTGGCTCGGCCTGCTCCGCCGCTTGCCTTGCCGCCCGGGCCGCCGCCCTTCTCTTCTCGATCTCGCCGGAGCGGACCAGCTCGCGGCGCTCCTCCAGCCCCCGGTGCACTTCCCTCAGGATGCGCGCGGCGTGCTCGTCTCGCTGGATCGCGGCCCAGTAGACGCCGACATTGGCGTTCGCGGCGATCGGATCGGCGAGACCCCGGCTCGTCAGCACGGTCCGCAGATAGAAGAGCGCCGGCACGAGCGCGCAGTCGGCCAGGGTGACACGGCCCAGGCATGCGTAGCCGTCGCGGCCGATCATCCGGTCCAGCGCCTTGGTGCTGCTCGCCAGCTGGCCGCCCAGCAGCGCAACGATGGCCTCATTGCCGGTGGCGGGCGGGTTCCCGGCGGAGAGGGCGGGGACTTGGCCCGCGAGCATGAACGCGTTGTTCAACAGGTAAATGTCGGCTATCCGGGCGAGGGTGCGGATGTGGGCGTTCTCGCGCGGCGTCGCGCCCAGGAGCGAAGGCTCGGGATAGGCCTCCTCGAGATACTCCGCGATCACGGCCGACTCCGGTATCGCCTCGCCGTCGATCTCCAGGAAGGGGATGCGCCCGATCGGGTGGTCCTGGTAGAACTTCGGCGTGAAGTATGTCGGCGGCTCCTCGATCGCGATGCCGGTGAGACCCTTGGCGTAGATCTGCATCCGCACTCGCGCTGAGTAGGGACTGAGATCCCAGGAATAGAGCTTCATCTTCATTTCAGGATCAGTTCACGAATCAATTCACTGCCCAGGACTGTCCTGTATTCATTCCGGCCCACCCTGGCCTCGTTCTGGACCTCGGTGCTGCCGATCACTTTCTTGGCCACTTCTTCCAGCTCGATGCCTTTATCCAGGGCCGCCATGTTCTCGTAAGCGATCAGGAGAAATACGTTGGGCTGTTCCGGCGAATTCGGAGTGGCGGTGCAGAGCTTGTAATCGATGATCAGCCCGGCTTCCTTCATGGCCGCCATGGTCGGCTTCCATGTCGAATTCAGGCAGTCGACGTACTCTTCGAACCGTCCATACTCGACTCGTATGCAGGCCATGTCGGTAACCGGGCCGTCCGTGTACTGGCGCTCATCCTTGGCGCGTGCATTGCGCGAAAATGAGGAGGCTTTGGTCTTGGTCATTTCGTGGTCTATCCGATGTCCGCAAAGAAATTCGCTGCGATTCCGGTCTAGGCGCTTCTCAGCTGCCACGACAGGAAGGCATACGTATCTGCCGCTTCCCGGTCCTGCTGCGCGCGAGTGGAGCCGACGCCATGGCCGGCATCGAAGTCGACGCGCAGCAGAATGGGTTTTCCGGACGTGGTGGCGGCTTGCAGCCGCGCGGTCATCTTCGCCGAGTGAAACGGCGCGACGCGCGGATCGGTGACGCCGGTGGTAAGCAGCACGGCGGGATACGCGGTGCCGTCCTTCACCGCTTGGTAGCTGTCGATCATTTTGAGCGCCTTGTAGCCGGCCGGATCGGCGATGGCGCCCCACTCCGGCTCTTCCCCGTAGCCGCTCTGTTCGGCGACATAGCGCAGCGGATCGGACCAGCCGACGCCGTCGATCACGGCGGCGAAGAGATCGGGGCGCTCGGTCATCGCGCGCCCGACGGTGATCCCGCCGGCGGAGCGGCCGCCGATTGCGAGATGCTTCGACGAGGTGTATTTCCCGGCGATGACTTCCTCGCACACGGCGATGAGGTCGCGCCAGGTGTTGGGCTTGTTGGCGCGCTGGCCGGCCTTGTGCCACTCGCGGCCATATTCGCCCCCGCCGCGCACATTGGCATATCCGACGACGACGCCGGCATCGAGCAGTGCAAGCGTGCGTTCGAAAAATCTGGGCGTGTAGGGGGATAGGCCGTAGGAGCCGTAGGCGCTGATCCAGGCCGGGTTGCTGCCGTCCTGTTTGATGCCCTTGCGATGGATCAGCGTATAGGGAATCCTGACGCCGTCCTTCGCGGTCGCGAAGAAACGCCTGGCTTCATAAGCGCTGACATCGATCGCCGGCTTGGGCGTGATGCGGGTGTCCGCAAGATGGCCGGCGTGGTCGACCATCCAGATGCCCGCCGGCGTGAGCCAACCCTGGAGCGACAACAAGGCGCCGTCTTCATTTGGATCGGCGAACACGGCGCCCACGGTGCCGTCGAAAGGCAGGGCGATGTCGACGACTTTGCCGTCGCGACTCAAGCGCCGCAATCGGCTGATGCCGCCGTCCATGATTTTCAAGTAGATGCCGTCATGAGCGCGCGCGATCGCCTCGATCACGAGCGTCGCGTGTTGGGGGACTACTACCGTTCCGGTCGTGAGGCTCGGCGCCGCGGCCGAGGTCTTGACGATGCGCCCGCGGGGCGAGCCCTTGTTGACCAGCAGGTACAAGTCGCTGCCATCGAGCTCGAGACCGGTGACTTCGTCGTCGAAGCCGGCGACCGAAACCCATTTGGCCTTGGCCGCCGTGGCGTCGCCGAGCGGTGCGATGAACCATCGGCCCTCGGGCCGGATGTCGGCCAGCTGCAGGATCGCGTAACGCGAGCCGGGCGCGGTGAGGATTGTCGGGATCTGGATCCTGTCGTACTCCACCCCTGCGAGATCGCGCTTCATCACGATCGGATCGGACCCGGGGTCCGTGCCCAATTTGTGGAAGCGGGCCTGGGCGTCCAGGTAACGCTCGGGGGTGGCCACGGCGCCAGTGAGCCGCGTGTAGAAGAATCCGCTGGCGTCCTCGAGCCATTGCGGATTGGCACCTTCGGTATCGGGAATGGTCTCGGCGAGATTCCTGCCGTCGGCCACAGCGAGTATGTGCAGCCGGGAATCCTCGCTGCCATCCTTCGACAGGCCGTATGCCACATACCTGCCATCGGGCGAGGCATTCCACCAGTCGAGTGACACGTGGCTCCTGGCGCCGCTCATGGCGGTGGGGTCGACCAGGACGCGATCCGGGCCGTCAAGGCCCTGGCGCACGAACAGCTTGAAGTTATCCGCGCCCAGCGGGCGCTGCTGGATGAAGGTCAGGCCGCCGGCACGCTGCACGCGCGAGGTCGCCGCGGCTTCGCCGGAAAGTTGCTCGATGCGCTCGAGCAGGGCCGCGCGAGGCGGGAGGGCATCGATGATGGCGGCGGTGTGGGCATTCTGCCCCTTCAGGAACGGCAGCCAATCGGGGTCCTTGCTGTTTTCCATCCAGCGATAGGGATCGCTCAGCGTTTCGCCGAAGTAGGTGTCTTTCACCACTTCGACGCGCGCGACGGGTGCCGGCGGCACGCCGCTCGAAGCGGCAGCGGTGGCCATGAGCCTCGGCGGCAGCAGCGAGAGCGACAGCGCACCTGCGGTGCTGCCGAGAAACGTGCGGCGGTCGGGATCCATTTTCATGCTATCGGGTGGTCACCACCGCCAGGTCATGACCGTTCGCGCAGCGATGCGCGTGCCGCGGCTCGGACTTGACCGACGAGCGCTCGATGTAGCTCGGGGCCACCTCCTCGCACGCGGCGCGCGCGTTGTCGTTCCAGTTGCACACCAGCCGGCCGCCGCTTTCGAAGAGCTTGTCTTCCCAGCAGTAGTACGTGCCGGTGGCGGAGCGCTGGGCGTTCACCGCCTTCGGCACGCTGGTTGCGCAGCCGGCGGCGAGGGAAAGGGTGGCGGCGAGCAGGACGGGGATTCGCATTTCAGACTCCTTGTTGGGTTTTGTCGGATCAAGGTACGGGCCGGCTTGCTCGCGCCTGCGCGTCGTCGCGCCTTGGCCGGATTCCCGCGACACACGAATTGCCTGAATTCTGATGCCGGACAATGAATGCCACAACTTCATTATTATCACGATCATATTGCCAGCAGCGCACGACTCTGCTATTAATCGGGAGAACGTTCCGGGAGATCCCCTTGCTCGAAGATTTGCGCGCCCTCGTGGAGTTTGCCCATGCGGGGTCGATCGCCGGTGCGGCCGGTCGTCTGTTCCGGACGCCCTCTGCGATTACCCGGCAAGTGCAAAGGCTGGAGGCTGCATTGGGCGCCGAGCTGCTCGACCGCTCGGTAAAGCCGCCGCGCCTGAACTCGCTGGGTGCGAGGGTGCTCGAGCAGGCGCGAGATGTGCTGCAGCGGACGGAGGCGCTGAAATCCCTTACGTCGAGCGGCGCTGAACCTCACGGCCTATTGCGCATCGGGATCTCTTTTGCCCTGGCCGAGGGGATGCTCATCGAACCGATTCGGGCGCTGACCGAGAAGTACCCCAGGGTCCGGGTGCAGCTGTCGAGCGAACAATTGATCCCGCGGCTGCTCGCGGGTGAGCTCGACGTTGCGGTCGTGCCCTTGCCCGAAGGCAAGACCGCGCCCGCACCGCTCCTCACGAACGTCATCGCCAGCGACCGCATGGAGATCGTTCAAGGAGCCGCCGGCAACGTCAACGGTGATTGGAAAAGCCTGGGCCGGGCCCCCTGGGTGCTCAATCCGCCCGGGTGCTTCCTTCGAGCGAGCCTCATCGATCGGATGGAGCGTGCCGGCTTCACCCCCATGATCGCGGCTGAAGTCAACAACATCCAAATGCAGCTGGCGTTCGTCCAGGCCGGTTATGGTGTCGGGCTGCTGCCCGCTCGCTTCATTGCCAGGAATGCTTCCATCGATCGCGTGAAAATATTGCGTCCTCCATCGTTCGACCTGCACCGGCCCGTCGCTGTAGTCCGGGTCGGACAACTCGGCGCCCTGGAGAAGGCCGTCGCGGTGCTGGAACACGGGCTTCGGCAACTGTTCGAGGCGGCCGACACCCCGAAGCCCGCGGCGAGGCGCCGAAGAGGTGTACCCGTGAATCGGCGGGCGGCGCGAGCGCCCAGGTAGTCGCCCGGCATTTCAAAGGCAAGCTCGAACGGGGAGACGCGCCGGCCCTGCATGCCGCTTCAGGCCTTGACGACGAGCTCGATCTCGACGCAGGCCCCAAGTGGCAGCGCCGCAGCGGCGATCGTCGTGCGGGCGGGAAAGGGCTGACGGAAATATTTCGCGTAGATGCCGTTCATCGCGGCGAAGTCATTCATGTTCGTGAGAAACACGCCGGCGCGCACGACATCGTCAAAACTCTTGCCGGCCGCCTTCAGGACTGCCGATAGGTTTTGGAAGACGCGCTCCGTCTCGGGCGCGACGCCCCCCGCGACCACCTTGCCAGTGGACGGGTCCTGGACGACCTGTCCGCTGATGCGAAACTTCGGCCGCGTCGAGGGCGTCCGGGATGCCCTCGGGCTCCGAGGGCAAGGCATGGCTCGCATCCGGCGTTGACATCGAACATCGTCCTTTCCCGGGTGTGAGCAGCCTGGAGCTTCGTACCGATTCACCGAAAAACAAGTTCACGAGTCACTTCGGTGCCTAGGACCTTTCTGAACTCGTTTCGGCGCACTCTGGCCTGGTCCTGGCAGGCGCTGCTGCAGATTACTTTCTCGGTCACCGCTTCGAACGCGTCGGCGCCGTCGCCGATGTCCCCGGCGTAAGCCGCCATGTTCTTGTAAGTGATCTCGAGATACACGTTGGGCTGGTCCGGTGATTTCGGAGAGGCCCTGAAGATCTTGTAATCGATGATCAGCCCGGCCTTCTTCGCGGCTTTCATGGTCGGCACCCATGTCGAAGTCACCCATGCCATGTACTCGTCGAAATGCCCGTACTCCACGTCTATGTAGTCCACCTCGGTGACCGGGCCATAGGCGTACCCGCGCTCATCCATGGTGCCCGCGTTGGCATCCTGGGCACGTGCATTGAGCGAAAGCGCGCAAATTGCGAAACACATGCATAGCGCAATGGTCCTGATCATTTTCGATTCACCTCTTGTGATAGGTCTCGCACGAGGCATGCGGATCTGCGCGAGAACATGCCTCCCGCGGTATTCTGATTCGCGGCAGACAATTCTCCAAGTTCATTATTCTCACGATCACCGTGCAAATGGAGCACGATGCTGCCATTGCGCCGGGCGGCGCTTGAGCGGAGTCCGGCAAGACGGGCAGGAGCGACGCGCCTTCGCGCTCCAGGCCGATCAATTTCCACCGAGCGGTGGCGTAGCAACACCCGCTGCGAAAAAAAACGGCACCGTCTCCGGTGCCGTTCATTCCAGCGGGCCGTGCCCGCTGCGATTTCGTTCTTCTCTCTTGTTCGTGTTGTTATTTTTTCGTTTCGGCGGGCTTGCCCTCTCCCTGTTTGGCTGGTTCGGCGGCGGGCGCGGCGCCCGCCTGCGCGTTGAACGGCGTGGTCTGGCCGTTCTTCACGATCGCGATCGGCGTGACCTTGCCGTTCTCCATCTTGAAGATCGTCATCTCGGCGTCCTTGCGGTCGCCCTTGGAATCGAACTGCACGTGGCCGGTCGCGCCGTTGAAGGAGACGTTGAAGAGCTCCGGCGCGAACTTGGCGGGATCGGTGGAATCGGCCTTCTTCATCGCCTCGATCACCGCGTTGGTCGCGTCGTAGTAGTACGGCGCGTACTGCTTGATCTCGCCGAACTGCTTGGTGAACGCGTCCACGAAGTCCTTGCTCGCGGCCTCGCGCGGCAGGCCCGCCTGGGAGCACACCATGCCCTCGGCCGCCTTGCCCGCGAGCTTGCCCATCTCGTCGGTACACGCGCCGTAGCCGAACGCGAAGATCGCCTTGATGCCGAGCTCGCGCGCCTGCTTGAGCATCGGGCCGCCGGTCGCGTCCATGCCGCCGTGGAAGACGACGTCCGGACGCTCGGACTTGATGCGCGTGAGGACCGAGCGGAAGTCGGTCTCCTTGTCGGTGGTGTGCGAGCGGCCGACGATCGCGACCTTGTCGCCCTTGAGCGTCTTCTCGACCTCGTTCGCGAGGCCCTCGCCGTACGCGGTCTTGTCGTCGATGATCGCGACCTTCTTCGCCTTGAGCTGGCTCGCGATGTAGGAGGCGATCGCCGGGCCCTGCTGGTCGTCGCGGCCCACGGTGCGGAACACCGTCTTCATGCCGCGCTCGGTGAGCGTCGGGTTGGTCGCGGAGCCCGAGATCATCGGGATGCCGGCCTTCGCGTAGATCTCGGAGGCGGGGATCGCGACGCCGGAGTTCAGGTGCCCGATCACCGCGGCGACCTTCGCGTCGACGAGCTTCTGCGCCACCGTGGTGCCGGTCGCCGGGTCCGCCTGGTCGTCCTCGCTGTCCATCACGAACTTGACGGGCTTCCCGCCGATCGTGAGGTGCTTCGCATTCGCCTGGTCGATCGCGAGATGCACGCCGTTCTCGTCGTCCTTGCCGAGATGCGCGATGGAGCCGGTGAGGGGTCCCGCGTGCGCGATGGTGACGGTCACTTCGGCCGGAGCCGCCGGGGCGCCCGGATTGGCGGCGGTGTTCTGCGCGGTCTCTTCCTTCTTGCTGCAGCTGCCGACCGCGACGGCGGTTGCGATGGCGATGACGAGGGCAAGCGGGCGTTTCATCGGTTCTCCCCTGGTGCGGTTTTCCGAGCCCTATGGGCCGAAGAGGCGCGCATTATGGGGACGCGGGGAGAGGCGTGTCAATTTGACGGCGAAGAAAAAGCGCGTCGTCACGGGGACGACCACGTTTCCCGCCGCATGAGCGGCCGTCACGTGGTCACTTGAGCCGGCTTTTCGATCGTCATTCCCGCGTAGGCGGGAATCCGCCGGGATCCCCGTCGTCACGGGGATGACCACGTTTCCCGCCGCATGAGCGGGAATCCGGGATCCCCGTCGTCACGGGGATGACCACGTTTCCCGCCGCATGAGCGGCCGTCACGTGGTCACTTGAGCGTGAGGATCCAGTCGACGAGCTTCTTCACGTCCGCGTCGGATACGGTCTGGTTGGGCGGCATCGGGATCTCGCCCCACACGCCGGAGCCGCCCTGCTCGACCTTCTTGACGAGGTTCGCCTTCGCGTTCTTGTCGCCGCGATACTTCGCCGCGACGTCCTTCCACGCCGGCCCGACGATCTTCTTGTCCACCGAGTGGCAGGCGGTGCAGCCGCTCTTCTGCGCGAGCGGCAGCTGGTCCTCGGCGGATGCGGGCGCCACGAACGCGGCCGCGAATGCGCCCGCCACGAGGGCGGCGTACAGCGTCTTCATGAAAGGCTCCTGTGTGGGGGTGGGGCGGTCTCGGAGGCCGCCATTTTCGCCAAACCGAGCGCCTCCTGCAATTGAACCGGATCAAGGATCGGAGCACGGCAAACCGCGCCCTCGCAAAGCCAGGCGTCCACGGCCTCGGTCGCGGGCTTCGCCAGCGGCGGCGGCAAGTTCGCGGCCTCCGAGGGCACGAAGAGCACGAGGGTGGCCGGAAGGTACGCGGCGTCGAGGAGCTCCCGCCACGGCCCGAAGCGATCGCGCGCTCCGCGCAGGATCAGCGTGTCGGGTGGATCGAGCTGCTCCTCGAGCGCCGCCAGCATCGTGCCGAACGCCGAGGGAATGCGCTGGAGCTGGGGCCAGAAGAGCGCCACCGTGTCGCGCGCGGCGTCCGCGAAGCGCGTCTCGTCGGAGACGAATGCGAGGCGATTGAGCGCCCACGCCGCCACCGCGTTGCCCGAGGGCGTCGCGTTGTCGGGGCCCGGTTTCGGCCGCAGGATCAGCGTTTCATGGTCGTGCCCGGTGAAGAAGAAGCCGCCCTCGCCGGGATCGTGGAAGCGCGTCATCAGCGCATCGCCGAGCTCGATCGCCCACGCGATGTCCTCGGTGCGGAACCGCGCCTGCATGACGTCGAGCAACGCGGCGAGCAGGTAGGCGTGGTCGTCCAGGTACGCGTCGAGGTGCGCATGGCCGTCCTTCGCGGTCGCGAGGAGGCGGCCGTCGCGCCACATCGCGCCGCGGATGTGCTCGAGCGCGCGGCGCGCCGACTCGAGCCACGCGGGCTGGCCGAACACGCGCGCGGCGTGCGCCATCGCGCCGATCATCAGCGCATTCCACGACGTGAGCACCTTGTCGTCGAGGCCGGGGCGCACGCGCTTGTCGCGTGCGGCGCGCAGCTTCCTGCGCGCGGAGTCGAGCAGCGCCGCCGATTGCCCCTCGTCGAGGCTCGCCTCACGCTCCATCCCGAAGAGGGGATTCACGACGCGCAGGTGCCACGCCTTCCCCTCGAAGTTCGGCGGCCGGTCGAGGCCGTACACGTAGGACGCGACGGCGAACTCGTCCTTGTCGAGGAGCGAGCGGATCTCTTCCACGCTCCACACGTAGTACTTGCCTTCCTCGCCGTCCGAGTCCGCGTCGAGCGACGAGTAGTAGCCGCCCCCGGGCGACTGCATCTCGCGCATCACCCACCCGGCCGTCTCCTCGCACACGCGGGCGAAGAGGTCGTCGCGCGTGATCGCCCAGGCGTCGGCGTAGACGCGCAGCAGCCACGCGTTGTCGTAGAGCATCTTCTCGAAGTGCGGGATGGTCCAGCTCGCGTCGACGCTGTAGCGCGCGAAGCCGCCGCCGACATGGTCGTAGATGCCGCCGTGCGCCATGTGCGTGAGGGTGCGCTTCGCCATCTCGAGCGCGCGCTTGCCGAACCGCGTATCGGGCTCGGCGGCATGGCGGCGCAGGAGGAGCTCGATCGTCTCCGCGTGCGGGAATTTCGGCGCGCCGTGGAAGCCGCCGTTCTCCGCGTCGAACGATTCCTCGAGCTGCTCGAACGCGAGGTCGAGCGGCTCTCGCGTGAGCCGGACTTCCTGCTCCTGCGCGTGCGGCTGGGTGCGCTCGAGCGCGGCGGCGATCTGCTGCTTCTGCTCGCGGATCTCGTCGGGGTGCGCGTCGTAGTACTCGCGCACGCGCTTCAGCAGGTCCGGAAACGCGGGCATGCCGTAGCGCTGCGTCTTGGGGAAGTAGGTTCCGCCGAAGAACGGCACCTGGTCGGGCGTGAGGAACATCGTGAGCGGCCAGCCGCCGCTTCGCTGCGTGAGCATCGCCTGCGCGGCCTGGTAGATCTGGTCGATGTCGGGACGCTCCTCGCGATCCACCTTCACGTTCACGAAGAGGTCGTTCATCACCTTGGCGACGGACGCATCCTCGAACGACTCGTGCGCCATCACGTGGCACCAGTGGCACGCGGAGTAGCCCACCGAGAGCAGGATGGGCTTGCCCGTGCGCTTCGCCTCGGCGAGCGCCTCTTCGCCCCACGGGTACCAGTCGACCGGATTCTCCGCGTGCTGCCGGAGGTATGGGCTCGTTTCCTTCGCTAACCGATTCGACATGAGGGCAAAAAACCTGGGAAACCACAGATGAACACGGATGAACACAGATCGCCCCCGAATGACTCGGGCGCCATGTGACTCATCGGACGATCGATTTCACCACCGCTCTTCGACAACACACGGACTATCCGTGTTCATCCGTGTTGGTGGTTCCCTGGCGTAGCGCGCCGAATGGCGCAGAAGATCACTCCTCGACGATCTCCGGCTCGTGGCGCACCGGGAAATTCACCGAATTCGCCATGAAGCAGTGGTGGTGCGCGCGCCCGTGCAGGTCGCGCGCCATCGCGGCGTCCGCGCCGCGCGCGATCGTCACGCGCGGGTGCAGCACCACCTCCACCATCTGGGTCTGGCCGTTCGCGTTCTTGCCCAGGCGGCCGGTCGCTCGATCCTCGTAGCGCTTCACCGCGAGCCCGCGCCGCTGCGCGAGCGCCAGGTACGTGAGCAGGTGGCACTGCGAGAGCGAAAGGATCAGGAGGTCCTCGGGGCTGTAGCCGCGGGTGCGCTCGCCGGACGAAGGCGGCAACGCGCCGGGCATGTCGGGTCGTCCCTCCGCCTTCAGGCGATGATCGCGCGAGGCATCGCGCTCGGGCGAACCGAACTGCGCCGGCTCCGACGGATATTCGATGCGGGTTTCGAAAACGTGCTCTTCGGCCACGGCGCCTCCGCGCGGTTCACGTCGCGGCCCGCACGGGAAGGCGCACGAGGCCGAGGATGAGCGAGCATCCCGCGAGGATGATGGCACACCCGGCGAGGCGCCCCGGCGTGAGCGCTTCGCCCAGGAGCAGCACGCCCCACAGCATGCCGAACACCGGCACGAGGAGCGTCACCGTGATCGCCTTCACCGGGCCGACGTCGGCGATCAGGCGGTAGTAGAAGATGAACGCGATGGTGGTCGAGACGAGCGCGAGGCCGAGCGCCGCGAGCCAGGCGCCCATGGGAATCGCCGCGAGGTCGCGCGTGACCGGCGTGAACGGAATCATCGCCGCCGCGGCCATGAGGAGCGTCGCCGCGGCGGTGGGGAGCGGCTTCGCCTCGCGCAGGTGCACCTTCGTGAAGACGATCGTGTAGCCGTAGAGCGCGGTCGCCGCGACCGAGAGCGACGCGGCGAGGAGCTCGCGCGCGCTCATCGGCACCGGCGTCCATCCGACCAGCACCGCCGTCCCCGCGAGGCAGAGCCCGATGCCGGCGAGCTTCGCGGGCGTGAGCGGATCGCGGATCCAGATCGCCGCGACCACCGACGCGAAGAGCGGCGCGAGCGCGTTGAGGATCGCCGCGGTCGAGGCGTCGATCACGCTCACCGCCTGCGCGATCAGCGTGAACGGCGCGGCGAGCCCCACCGCACCCACGAAGAGGTAAGCGCGCCAATGCCGTTTCCATCCCACGTTTCCGCCCGTCGCGAGGACGAAGGCGAGGAGCGCGAGGCCGGCGATCGCGACGCGCAGCTCGATCAGCAGCACCGCGCCCATCGAGGGCACGGCGTAGCGCATGAACAAGTACGAGGCGCCCCACATCGCGGCGAGCGCGACGAGGCGCGCGAGATCCTGCGGTCTCACGCGAGCGCTTCCTCGGCCGCGCCCTCGAGCGCGAGGAGCCGTGCCTTGCGTTCCACGCCACCCGCATAGCCGGTGAGCGACCCACCCGATCCCACCACGCGGTGGCACGGTACGACGATCGCGAGCGGATTGCGGCCGGTCGCGGCGCCGGCGGCGCGCGCGGAGCCTTCGGCGCCGCTGCGCTTCGCGAGCTCGGCGTATGTGAGCGTCTCGCCGTAGCCGATGCGCGCGATCTGCGTCCACACGCGGCGCTGGAAGCCGGTGCCGCGCGGAGCGAGCGGGAGCTCGAACGCGCGCCGCCGGCCCGCGAAATATTCGCGCACCTGACGCGCGCACTCGAGGAGAAGCGGCGAAGCGGGATCCTCGCGCCAGCCCGGCTCGATCGCTCGGACGTACTTCGCGTCGGTGAAGTCGAGGCCGGTGAGCGCGCCGTCTTCCGCGAGCGCGAGCATCGGGCCGAGCGGCGTTTCGAATCGCATCCAGGTGATCATGATTCCTCCAGGGATTTCCACAGGTGGAGCACAGCGTAGGAGCGCCAGGGCCGCCAGCGATCGGCGTGGGCGAGCGCGCGGCGCGGGTTCTTTTCCTTCATGGCCTTGAGCACCGCCACGTCGGGATGGGGAAACGCGTCGGGCCACGCGAGCGCGCGCATGGCGATGTACTGCGTGGTCCACGGTCCGATGCCGGGAATGCGCTGCAGGCGCTCGAGCGTCGCGTCGACCTCGGCGCCCGGATCCAGGACGAGGCCGACCTCGGCGACCTCGCGCGCGAGCATCGCGATCGCCCGCGCGCGCGAAGCGATGATGCCGGTCGCCGCGATCCGCGCAGGATCGAGCGCCGCGACGCGCGCCGCCGACGGAAAGAGCGTCGTGAGCGCGGCATGCGGCGTCTCGACCGGCTCGCCGAACGCGGCGGCGAAGCGGCCCGCGATGGAAGAAGCGGCGCGCACCGTGACCTGCTGGCCGAGGATCGCGCGCACGGCAACCTCGAAGCCGTCGAACGCGCCGGGAAGCCGCAGCCCGGGATTCGCGCTCGCGAGGCGGCCGAGCGTGGCGCAGACCTCGTCGGGATGGCACGAGAGATCGAGGAGCTGCTTCACGCGCGCGAGCACGGCGGGAACGGCCGGCGCGAGGGATGCGCTCGCGGTGACGCGCAGCGCCCGCGGCTTTGCCGACGGCGCGATCGAGATCCAGCCGCGCGCCTCCTTGCCATCCCGCTCCACGCGCACGCTGCGCAGGTAGCGGCGGCCCTCGACCGCCTCGACGCCGGCGATCGCGCGGCGCGCGAGGAAATCGCGCATCGACTCCCAGTCGTAGGGCGGTCGATAGGCGAGGTCGAAGGCGAGCGTGTCGCGCGGCATGGCGGGCGCCGAGCGGCGCAGGTCCCCGGGCGTCATGCGATAGCGCGTGCGGAAGAGATGGTTGAAGCGGCGCAGGCTCGCGAAGCCGCTCGCGAGCGCCACCTCGATCACGGGCAGCGCGGTATCGGTGAGCAGGCGCTTGGCGAGGAGCAGGCGCTGCGTCTGCGCGTACTCCACGGGCGCCACGCCGAACTCGTCGCGGAAGATGCGGCGCAGGTGGCGGTCCGTGACGCCGAGGGCGGCGGCGAGCTCCGGGAGCCGCGCTTCGTAGCCGAGGCGCCCGTCGTCGATGAGGCCGGCGGCGGCTTGCGCGAGGCGGCGGCTCGCGTCGATGGTCGCGTGCCCGGGTGCCAGCTCCGGACGGCAGCGCAGGCACGGGCGGAACCCTTGCGCCTCGGCGGCCGCGGCGCTCGGGAAGAAGCGGCAGTTGCCGCGCAACGGCGTGCGCGCGGTGCACACCGGCCGGCAGTACACGCCCGTGGTCGCGACGCCCACGAAGAAGCGCCCGTCGAAGCGGGAATCGTGCGCGGAGAGCGCGCGGTAGCACTGGTCGGCGTCGAGGAGCATGACGCCGATTATCCGCTCCTCAGGACGCGCCGCTCGCCGTTTTCGGACGTCGAATCCCCAGCCCGAGCCACACGATCGCGAGCGCCGCGACCGTGACGAGGGGAAGCGCCACGTAGTTGAGCGTGCGCCATCCCTCGGTGTTCACCAGCACGCCCGACGAGAACGCCGAGACCGCCTGTACCGTGAAGATGGTGATCTCGTTCAGCCCCTGGGTCTTCGCCTTCTCCGCCGGCCGGTAGGCCTCGGTGAGGAGCGTCGTGCCGCCGATGTACATGAAGTTCCAGCCCAGCCCGAGCAGCACGAGGGCCCACCAGAAGTGCATGAGGAGCTGGCCGGAGAGGGCGACGCCGACGCAGGCGAACATGCACGCGGCGCCCGCGAGCATCACGTGCAGCACGCCGAAGCGGCGGATGAGCGAGCCGGTGAAGAACGACGGCGCGAACATCGCGACGACGTGCGAGGAGATGACGGTCGCGGACGCGTCGTAGGGCAGGCCGCAGAAGCCCATCGCGAGGGGCGTCGCGGTCATGAGGAGGTTCATCGTGCCGTAGCCGAGCGCCGCGACGCCGGCGGCGACGAGGAACACGGGCTGCCGGACGATCTCGCCCAGCGCGCGCGCCGGTCCGTGGGCGACCGTGTCCTGCGCCTGCGGGATGCGCAGCCGCGAGACGATCGCCATCGCGGCGAGCGCGAAGAGGAAGAGCGAGGCGTAGGAGGCGGTGTAGACGGGAGTCGCGAGCCCGCGCGTGAACTTGCTCAGCTCGGGCCCGACGATGCCGCCGACGAGGCCCCCCGCGAGAACATAGGAGATCGCGCGCGCCTTGAAGTCGGTGGCGGCCGCATCGGCGGCGGCGAAGCGATAGTACTGCCCGAAGGCGTTGTACACGCCGAGGAGGAGCGTCCCCGCGCAAAGCAGCGCGAGGCTCGAGGAGACCATCGCATAGGTCGCGATGGTGGAGCCCGCGAGCGCGAAGATGCCGCCGGTGAGGAAGCCGTTGCGCCGCCCCACGCGCCGCATCCACATCGAGGCGGGCATCGTGCCGAGGAGCGCGCCGATCACGTACGCGGCCTGCGGCAGCGTCGCGAGGCGCTTGTCCGCGGCGAGCGCGTAGCCCGCGAGGGCGCCGATCGAGATGATAGTGACGGCGTTGGTGAGGAGCAGCGCCTGGCAGCAGGCGAGCAGGAAGACGTTCTTCTTCTGGCTTTGCATGGGAACCCGGGAAAAGGGGTCAGATTACTTTTTTCCGCGGAAAAAAGTAATCTGACCCCTTTTTCGGTCCTTTCCTGAACATGGAATACCGGCGACTCGGCCGCTCCGGCCTCAAGGTGAGCGAGCTTTCCTTCGGCTCGTGGGTGACGTACGGCAATCAGCTCGACACTTCCGCCGCGCGCGAGTGCATGGCGGCCGCGTGGGACGCCGGCGTGAACTTCTTCGACAACGCCGAGGTGTACGCGGCCGGCAAGAGCGAGGAGATCATGGGCGAGGCGCTGAAGAAGATGGGCTGGCCGCGCCTCAGGTACGTCGTCTCGACCAAGTTCTACTGGGGCATCAGCGAGGGGCCGAACGAGAGGAACACGCTCAACCGCAAGTACCTCGTGAACGCGATCGACGCTTCGTTGCGGCGCCTGCAGCTCGACTACGTCGATCTCGTCTTCTGCCATCGGCCCGACCCGAACACGCCGGTTGAGGAGACGGTGTGGGCGATGCACGACATGGTGGAGCGCGGCAAGGCGCTCTACTGGGGGACCTCCGAATGGCCGGCGAGCGCGATCCGCGAGGCGTGGCAGATCGCCGAACGCCACCACCTGAGGAAGCCGGTGATGGAGCAGCCCGAGTACAACCTGTTCCATCGAGCGCGCGTGGAGAAGGAATATGCGGCGCTCCACGACGAGATCGGCCTCGGCCTCACGACATGGAGCCCGCTCGCCTCGGGCCTTCTCACCGGGAAGTACGCGAAGGGCGTCCCCGCGGATAGCCGCGGCGCCATCCCGCGCATGAAGTTCCTGGTGGGCGACCTCACCGACAAGCGCAAGAACGAGGTCGTCGCGAAGCTCGGCGGCGTGGCGAGCGAGCTCGGCTGCTCGCTCGCGCAGCTCGCGATCGCGTGGTGCGCGGCGAACCCGCACGTCTCCACCGTGATCACCGGCGCGTCCCGCGTATCCCAGGTCGCCGAGAACATGAAAGCCGCGGCGGTGATCCCGAAGCTCACGCCCGACGTGATGGGCCGCATCGACGCGATCGCGGGGAACGCGGCCGATTAGAGGTCGGTGCGCCGGTACGGGATGCCGGAGAAGCCGATGTCGGCGATGCGGAAGCCGTTGCGGCGCGAGAGCACCGCGATCGCGTCCGCCACGTTCTGCGGGTCGAGCGGCGTGGGGCCGATGATCACGCGCGAGATGACGTGGGTCACCTCGCGCTCGTCGGGCGCGAGCGGCAGCTTCATCTTCACCGACGCGTGGTTCGAGCCGAACACCGCGATCATGCGCGGATGATCGAAGCCGAGCGGGCTCGAGATGAGGCGCCACTCGTTCTCCTCGGCGAAGCGGTGGTCCTTGATGACCGGCGCCACGCGCAGGAAGGTGGAGTTGAACTGCGCGATGAGCTCGCGCCGCTCCTCGGCGCCCCGGGGCTTCGAGCCGCGGAACGATTCCAGCAGCATCGTGAGGAGGTCGTTCGAGATCTTCACGTGCGTCGCGGGCTCGTACACGCAGCGCCAGAGCTTGAGCGAGTAGCGCTGCGCGAGGTCGTGCAGCACCCGCGTGTCGAAGCCCAGGGCGATGCCGCGGCCGTCGTTGCCGTAGGAGCGCCATTGCGAAAGCAGGTCCGGCTGCTCGCAGAAGCTCGCGAGGCAGATGTTGGTGCGGCGGAAGCCGTCGAGCTGGGCCGCCGACTCGTGCAGGAACGAGGCCTCGTCCGCGTCGAGCGCGGCGACGCGCGACTCCACGAAGTTCTGGAACTGCGAGATCGCGAGCGAGATCTCGGAGATGTCGTTGGAGGCCGTGAATTTCGACATCCACAGCGACTTCGAGGAGAGGATGCCCTCGACGCCTTCGAGGTCGGTGTAGTGGTACAGGTGCTCGGGCGCCTCGTTCTCGAAGGAGGCGCGCGAGGCGAGGCGCTCGAAGGCGATCGGAGTGGCCATGGATCCTTCCCGGCGCTCCCGAAGGAGGAGAACTTCAGCCGGTGACCGCGCCCTCGGCGGCGCTCCCGACGAGCTTCGCGTACTTGCCGAGCACCCCGGTGGTATAGCGCGGCGCGGGCTGCTTCCACGCGCTCTTGCGCCTCGCGAGCTCCGCTTCCGGCACGTCGAGCTGCAGCAGGCGCTTGTGCGCGTCGATGGTGATCGAGTCGCCTTCCTTCACGAGCGCGAGCGGACCGCCCGCATAGGCCTCGGGCGCGACGTGACCCACCACCATGCCCCAGGTGCCGCCGGAGAAGCGGCCGTCCGTGACGAGCCCGACCGATTCACCGAGCCCCTTGCCGATGAGGGCCGAGGTCGGCGCAAGCATTTCGCGCATCCCCGGGCCGCCCTTCGGTCCCTCGTAACGGATCACGATGACGTCGCCGGGCCGGATGCGGTCGGCGAGGATCGCGTCCATGGCGTCGGGCTCGCTGTCGAAGACGCGCGCGGGGCCGGTGATCACCGGATTCTTGAGCCCCGTGATCTTCGCGACGCATCCGTCGGGCGCGAGGTTGCCGCGCAGGATCGCGAGGTGGCCCTGCTTGTACATGGGGTTCTCCCATTGCCGGATCACGTCCTGGTCCTTGCGCGGTGCATCGGGCACGTCCCTCAGCGCCTCGGCCACGGTCTTGCCGGTAATCGTCATGCAATCGCCGTGGATGAGGCCGTGCGCGAGGAGCATCTTCATCACCTGCGGGATGCCCCCCGCGCGATGGAGATCCACGGCGACGTAGCGTCCCGAAGGCTTCATGTCGCAGAGCACCGGCGTCTTCTGGCGAATGCGCTCGAAGTCGTCGAGCTTCCATGGCACGCCCGCCGCATGCGCGATCGCCATCCAGTGGAGCACGGCGTTGGTGGAGCCGCCGGTCGCCATCACCACCGCGATCGCGTTCTCGAGCGACTTGCGCGTCACGATGTCGCGCGGCTTGAGGCCCTTCGCGATCGCCTGGACCAGCACCTCCATGCTCTTCGCGGCGCTCTCGCGCTTCTCCGCGTCCTCCGCCGCCATGGTCGAGGAGTAGGGCAGCGACATGCCGATCGCCTCGATCGAGGACGACATCGTGTTGGCGGTGTACATGCCGCCGCACGCGCCCACGCCGGGAAGCGCGCAGCGCTCGATGCACTCGAAGTCCTCCTGCGACATCTTGCCCGCGGTAAAGGAGCCCACCGCCTCGAACACCGAGACGATCTGCAGGTCCTCGCCCTTGTAGCGGCCGGGCTTGATGGTGCCGCCGTAGACGAAGATCGACGGGATGTTCATGCGGCAGATGCCGATCATCGCGCCGGGCATGTTCTTGTCGCAGCCGCCGATCGCGAGCACGCCATCCATGAACTGGCTCTGCACCGCGGTCTCGATGGAATCGGCGATCACCTCGCGCGAGACGAGCGAGTACTTCATTCCCTCGGTGCCCATCGAGATGCCGTCGGTGACTGTGATGGTGCCGAACATCTGCGGCATGGCGCCGGCCGCGCGCGCGGCGGCGTCCGCGGCATCGGCGAGCGGCTGGATGCCCGCGTTGCAGGGGTTCATCGTCGAGTGGCCGTTGGCGATTCCGACGATCGGTTTCTCGAAGTCCTCGTCCTGGTAGCCGATCGCGCGCAGCATCGAGCGGTTCGGCGAGCGCGGCACTCCATGGGTGATGGTGAACGAGCGGAGCTTTTCGGTCATGGCGAGGGAAGGGGCGGTGATGCGGGAATGAACCCGTCATTCTAGTGGATAATGCGACGGTCCCTCCGCCCGTTTCCCCTCATCCCGTGCTCGTCCATCCGAACATCGATCCCATTGCGCTGCACCTCGGGCCGCTCGCGATCCGCTGGTACGGCCTCATGTACGTGCTCGGCTTCATCGCCTTCATCACGCTCGGCAAGTGGCGCATCCGCAACGGCCTGGGCAACGGGCTGGAGATCCGCGACGTGGACGACATGCTGGTCTACGGCGTCTTCGGCGTGATCCTCGGCGGGCGCCTGGGCTACGTGCTCTTCTACAAGCCGGACTTCTACTTCGCGCATCCGGCCGAGATCATCAAGATCTGGACCGGCGGCATGAGCTTCCACGGCGGCCTCATCGGCGTGCTCGTCGCGGTGGCGATCTTCTGCTACACGCGCCGGCGCAGCTGGCTGCGCACCATGGATTTCGTCGCGCCGCTCGCGCCGCTCGGGCTCGCGGCGGGACGCATCGGCAACTTCATCAACGGCGAGCTGCCGGGACGTCCCACCGATGTGCCGTGGGGCATGTGGTTTCCGCAGACCGACCCGCAGCCGCTCGCGCGCCATCCCTCGCAGCTCTACGAGTTCGGGCTGGAGGGCATCACGCTCTTCGTGATCCTCTGGATCTACTCGAGGAAGCCGCGCCCGACCGGCGCCCTCTCCGGTGCGTTCCTCATCGGCTACGGCTGCTTCCGCTTCCTCGTGGAGTTCACCCGCCAGCCCGACGATTTCCTCGGCCTCCTCGCGCTCGGCCTCTCGATGGGGCAGTGGCTTTCGCTGCCGATGATCCTCGTCGGGGTCGCGATGATGGTGTGGGCCTACCGGAAAAAGTGAAAAAGTGAAAAAGGGGTCAGATTACTTTTCCGTTCGGGACGGAAAAGTAATCTGACCCCTTTTCCGTCAGCGCGGCAGCAGCACCTTCAGCACCAGCGGCCGCGGCACATTGGCCGGATCCTCGATGGTGCCGTCGTCGCGCAGGTGCGAGAGGCCGGTGGCGGCGAGCAGGTAGAAGCCGTCGGGTGCGAGCGCGCCGGTGGTCGGCTCGTCCAACGCGGCGTGATGGTGCGAGAGGAGCGTGCGCACGTTCTCGATCGCGAGCCCGTCGTTCGAGAGCGTCATGGCGATCACGCGCCCGGGGTTCGTCACGTTCTCGACGCCGATCAGCGTGCCCTGCCACTGGTAGAGGCCGTCGATCGCGGCGACGTTCGCGCGCGGCGGCGCGGCGAGCGGCCTCGCCTCGCCGGTGACGAGGTCGATGGTCACGATTCCCGTCGCATGCGCGACGTACAGGCGCTTTCCGTCGGGCGAGGCGGCGATGCCGTTGGAGCCGCGCACCCGGCCGGCGGCGAGGACCACGCGCGGCTCCGCCTTCTCGGAGACCTCGAAGACGGCGCCGGTTTCCGTGTCGGTGGTGTAGACCCGCCCGCCCAGCGCGATGGCGACGTCGTTCAGCTGCACCGCCTGCGGAATGTCGAAGCGATGCAGCAGGCGACCGGTGACAAGATCGAACTCGAAGATGGCATTGCGGTACGGCTTCTTCCCCGGCTCGGAGACGAACGACGTGCTCACCGCATAGAGGTGACGGCGCGGAGCGTCGACCGCCACGCCGAGCACGGCGTCGAGGCCCATGCCGGAGGCGAAGTCGCTCACCTGCTCGGAGGCGTCGACGCGCACGATCTTGTGCTTGGCGACGCTGCCCAGGAAGAAGGTTTTCGACGGCGCGTCGAACGCGATTCCCTCGGGGAAGAGGCCGCGATCCTGCAGCTCGAGGACGGTGGGCGCGTAGTCTAGGCGCGGCAGGCGCGCGTCGAGCTTCGCGAGCACCGACTGGAACGCGCGATCGCTCCACACCTTCTCGAAGCCGATTGCGCGCGGCGGCAGGAACCCGTCGCCGAGCGCGTTCACCTTGCCGAGCGCGTCGACGCAGGCCCTGGCGTCGCCGGCGAGGGCGTCATAGCGCGCGAGGAAGAACCACAGCGCGGGATCGTTCGGGCGCTCGCGCAGCAAGGCCTCCACGCGCGCCTTGCCGCTCGAGGGCGGGGGCGTTTGCGCGGCAGCGGGTATCGCAAGGGACGACGAAAGGAAAACCGCGACGAGGAACGCGAGTGCGCGCATGACGAGGGCCGGATGGAAAATCGGGGCCCCGATTCTCCCCCAGTCGCGACTTCCGTGCTTCAGCGCGGCGGCGGTGGCGCGCGATTCGCGGCTTCGCGCGCGTCGCGCCCGCCGATGAGGTGCGGCGCCGACGCGGGATTGAAGTCGGCCCACTGGCCGTTCTCCCAGCGGCCGTCGGTGCGCTCGATCTGGCGCGCGTTGCATTCCTCGAAGAGCCGCACCACGTCGTCGGCCGGAGGATCGCCCGAGTCCACGTTCACCGCGATGAGCGTCTCGGCGGGCCGAACGGTTTCGTGTCCCGGCTGCGGCTCCTTGCTCATGCCGGAGAGCCCGCCGACGAGCGAGCCCACGTACGCGCCGGCGGCCGCGCCCGCCGCGAGTCCCGCGGGCCCCAGGAGCGGCGTGGTCGCCGCGCCGGCCGCGAGTCCCGCCGCCGCGCCGATCGCGCCGCCCTTGCCGGCGTTCTTGCCTTCGTCCTTCGCTCCGGGGGAGGCTCTACGGTCACCGCCGCCGGGAAGCCGGTCGTGCTCCCCGGCCGGATTCACTCCGAACGTGCAAAGGTCCTCGGTGCGCACGCCCGCCTGGCGCAGTCGCTCGACGGCGGCGTCCGCGTCGGTGACGACATCGAATCCTCCAGCGATGATGGTGGCCATTTCGTCTCCTCCGGATGAACGGCGATCAGAAGCGGAACTGCACGCCTGCCGATGCCATGTCGACGTCGCGGCTTCCGCCGACGAAGTCGAGGTTGTAGCGATCCCAGTCGGCGCGGATCGCCCACTGCGGCGTGAGCGCGAACGACGCGCCGACGCCGTACGTGGTTCCCCAGCCCGACTTGTGTCCCGTGTCGAAGAGCGTGCTGGGATCGGCGCTCACGTCGGTGCGCGCGTAGACGCCGCCGCCTTTGGCGAAGACGTCGATGCGATCGCCGATGGGAACGCCGGCGAGCAGGCTCACGTTCGCCGCCCACGCCTTGGTCTGGCCGCCCGAGGCCGCGATCTTGCCGAAGTCGGTATAGCCGAACTCGAGCCCGAAGTTGCGGTTGAACTGGCCGGTGGCATACGCCTTCCACGCGCTGTCGCGATGGTCGCAGCGGAATACATCCGTCGAAGCGCAATCGGTGCGGAACTTCGATTGACCGCCGCTCACGCCGAGCGTGCCCCAGAAGCTTCCCTGCCACGGGACGCCATAGGACTCCTGTGCGAGCGCGTCGTTGGCCATGGCCGCGACACCGAGCGCGACGAGGCCGAACATCAGTTTGCTTTTCGTCATTTGCGAATCTCTCCTTGGGAATCCGGGAAGCGCGCATCGCATTGCGGCTCGCGCTGCACGTGCCCCGTAGGAGCAAAGACCTCGCTTTGGAGGGGGCGTTCCGCCGTGGTCCTAACGGCCTAGCAGCTCGCCCACGGGCTTCCAGTCCTCGTTGTGGTCGCAGATCGTCTTCACGATCGCGAGGATGGGGATGCCGAGCAGCAGCCCCCAGAAGCCCCAGATCCAGCCGAAGAAGAGCAGCCCGATGAACGCCGCGGTCGTGTTCATGCGCGTCTCGCGGCTCGCGAGCCAGGTCGCGAAGAGCTGCCCCACGACGGCGGCGACGAGCACCGACGAACCGCCGACCACGAGCGCCGCGCGCCAGTCGCCGAACTGCACCAGCGCCACCACGAAGCTTCCGACCGCGATCATCGCGGGGCCGAAGTACGGGATCGTGTGCAGCACCGCGGCGACCAATCCCCACAGGCCGGCGTACTCGAGGCCCGCGATCGTGAACACGCCCCAGGTGCCGAGACCGACGAGCGTGTTGGCGATGAGCATCACCCAGAGATAACGGCGGATCTGGTGGTCGATCTCGTCGATCACCTGCACCGTGAACTTGCGCTGCGCGAGCCGCTCGCCCGAGAGGAGCACCAGCTTCTTCTTGAAGAGGCTGCCCGACGCGAGCATGAAGAACACGAGGAAGAGGACCACCGTGAGCTGCGTCACCGCGACCACCGCGCCCTTCCATCCCGTCCACAGCAGCTGCCACATCGAGACCTGTGCGACGGACGACTCGCTGCGTTGCGGCGCCGCCCCCGCGGGCGCGGGCTTCCCGGTCTTCGCCGCGGTCTCGATGTCGGCCGCGGCCTTCTTCACCTCGGTGATCGGTCCCGCGGGCTTGCGCACGATCTCCTGCACCGTGCGCGACACGCTCTTCGCCGCGACCGGCACCTTGAGCCAGATCGCCTCCACGTCGTCGCTCCACGACCACGCGGCGAGCGCGATCAGCCCGACGAGCGAGAGCACGACGATCGCCGCGCCGATGACGCGATAGCGCACCGCACGCGTGAGATGCTCCACCACGGGCGAGAGCGCGTACGAGATGATCACCGAGACGAACAGCGGAACGAAGAACTCGGCGCCCCAGTGGAGCAGGAAGACCACCGCGACCGCGGCGATCACCGAGCTCGCGCGGATCGGGTGGATGCGCGGCTTGCGCTCGGGGCGTTCGGCGGCGGCGGCGAGGCTCGGGGCGGGCGAGGGCTGGGTTATAATTGCGGTCTCCGCGTGGGGTGGTAGCTCAGCTGGGAGAGCGTCGCGTTCGCAATGCGAAGGTCGAGGGTTCGATCCCCTTCCACTCCACCAATTCCCTTCGCTTCCTTTCCGCATCTCCTCCGACTTCGCAACGGCACGAATGTTGCGGCTCCGGAAGCGGCCGCGTGCGCGGCCGTTTTCCACCATCGGAGCCGAGACCATGTCGAACCGCAATTCCGGAAGACCCTCGAATCCCGGGCAGCAATCGCAACGCAGCATCGGCAGCGAAGACCCGCGCAGCCAGCAGACGCAACGCAGCGAGGCGAGCCACCAGCAGAGCCAGCAGGGGCAGTCGAGCGGGCAGCACTCGCAGCAGGGACGCTCGCGCGAGCAAAGCCAGCAGGGCCAGTCGGGCGGCCCGCGCGGAAGCCGCAACGTGCGCTCGCAGGTCGAGCGCCAGGACCAGATGAGCCAGCAGGGCAATCCCGGCAGCGCGCCCGGCAGCCGCACCTCGAGCTACGGCATGGGAAGCCAGGGCGAAGGGGGATCCGAGCGCCAGGCGGGAACCTCCAACATGCCGGGCAGCCCCAACCAGTCGGGAAGCATGGGTGCGTCGCGGCGCGACGACGACGAGGACGAGCGCATCAGCCGCCGTTGATCGCAGCGCCGGCCCGCCGCGGGCCGATCCCACGAGCGAAGGGCGCGGATTCGCGCCCTTCTTTTTGCCGGAACATTTTTCGACGCCGAAGGAAAAACGTACATGCCGCGGAAAGCGCAGCCTCGACCCGATCCGTGGACGCCGGGCAGGCTGCGCCACGCGAACGACCGCGAGGCGGGATTGCATCGCGTGACGGGCCCGAAGGGTTTCGCCTACGTGGACGACAAGGGCCGCCGGGTCACGCGGCGCGCTACGCTCGATCGCATCCGCGTGCTCGCCATCCCGCCCGCATGGACCGACGTGTGGATCTGCGCGGACGAGCGCGGCCACCTGCAGGCGACGGGCCGCGACGCGAAGGGCCGCAAGCAGTATCGCTACCACCCGCGCTGGCGCATGCTGCGCGACGCGGACAAGTTCGACCGCCTGCTCGATTTCGCCGAAGCGCTGCCGGCGATCCGCGAGCGCGTGCGCAAGGACCTCGCCTCCGAAGGGCTCACGCGCGCGAAGGTGCTCGCCGCGATCGTGCAGCTGCTCGAGCGCACCTGCATCCGCGTGGGCAACGAGCGCTACGCCGAGGAGAACGCGTCCTTCGGCCTCACGACGCTGCGCAACCGCCACGTGAAGGTGCGCGGCGATCGCATCGAGTTCCAGTTCCGCGGCAAGAGCGGGAAGCTGCATCGCGTCGGGATCGAGGACCCGCGCCTCGCGCGCATCGTGCGCCGCTGCCGCGAGCTGCCCGGGCAGGAGCTGTTCGAATACGTCGACGACGCGGGCGAGGTGCAGCGCATCGGCTCGGGCGACGTGAACGAGTACCTGCACGAGATCGCGGGCGACGAGTTCACCTCGAAGGACTTCCGCACCTGGGCGGGCAGCGTGTACGTCGCGGCGCTCCTGCGGCAGCGCGGCCTCGAGGGCGAGGTGCGCCTCACCGACATGGCGGCCGCGGTGCGCGAAGCCGCGCGGCTCCTCGGCAACACGCCGGCGGTTTGCCGCAAGAGCTACGTGCACCCGCGCGTGCTGGACCCGGCGACCTGGAGCGAGGGCCCGGCGCGGCGCGCGGACGCTCGCGTGCGGCGCGGGCTTCATCCGGCCGAAGCGGCACTCGTGCGCCTGCTCACCGCGAGCCTCACGACGACGGCGAGCAGAAGACCGGCCCCTCGTCGACCCATCCCTGCATCGCAAGGTGCTGCTCTGGATCGACCGTGAAGCGGTGGTTCGAATCGTCCTGCGCGGCGCGATCGTTGTACGAGCGCCAGACCGGCAGCGTCGCCGACGGGCACTGGCCGTTCGCAGGCACGAGCGCGTAGAACGCGATGCCTTCGTAGGCCCAGCCGAGGAAGGGCTGGCCGAGCGCCGCCGCATCCGCGCGTTGTGCCTGCTCGAGCGACTTGAGTCCCGCGCATTCGTCCGCGCTCGCGGTGTAGAAGTGCGAGTTGGGGCCCGCGGCGTAGAAGCGGCACACGGGCTGCGCGCCGGGCGGGGCGTCCTCGGCGCGAAGCCAGGCGTGGAACGACTGGCCGGTGCGCATCCAGGCGCCCTGGCCGCCCGCGTCGACGAGATCCACCTCGTCGCCGGAGGCCGAGATGAAATAGTGGTCGAGCGAGCGGGCGTAGAACTCGGTCACGTTCGATTCGGAGCTCACGGTGAAGTCGAGCGTGAAGTAGCGCTGCTCGTCGCCGCCGGAGTCCGGCCGCGCCCATCCTTCGGCGTGATAGGCGCCGGGCGCCAGGCGGCCGACGTCCACCGAGGCGAACGAGGTGAGGCCCGGCGGGACCGCGCCGCCCACCGGCGCGGATGCGCGATACGCGAAATCGACGCGGATCGTATTGCCGCTCACGCTCGCTTGCAGCGTCGACGGATCGAAGTACGCGGCGCTGTGGATCACCATCTGCACGCGGTCGCTCGCGAGCGGCGCATGCGGGACGGCATAAAGACCCCAATCGGAGGGCGGCGTGACGGCGACGTTGGACGTGAGAGTCTGCGTCGCTTCCGGGTGGTTGAGGTCGGTGAGGCGCGCGGTCACCGCGTAGTTGCCCGGCGCGAGCTCGCCGACGCTCACGTTGGAGCTGCCGAACATCGTGCCCATCGGCGGGTACGGACCGAACGCGGGGCTCAGATATTCGTACTCGACGAGGATCGAGCTGCCCGACTTCGTATATCGCGTCGCCGGAAGGAAGACGGGCGAGGATGATCCTTGCAGCTCCACCCCGACGGATTGCCCGTAGGCGGGAAGCGCGGGCGTGGGCGCGACGGTCGTCTCGGCGAGGGCATTCGTCGCCAGTGCGGCGGCCAGGAGGAGCAGGCGCTTCATGTCGTTCCTTCGCTGCGGGGCGCTACAAGAGCGCGACGTGCAGCCACGATAGGCGCAGGAATGCCACAAGGTAATGAGAGAAATCCGCGAGGCGCGGTCGGCCCGGTCCTGCGATTCGTCAGCGGATTCCGACGCGGGCCGATGCGAAACGGGGACACCGGTTGGCGCATCCGGCTGGCATACCCGGGACCGGGCGCGGCGCAGCATCACTCCCAGCCGAACGTCGTCGACAAGCAACGCGCGACGCGAGGCCGGTTCGGGAGACCTGATGAGAATGCTGCTGCTCGTCCTCGCCATCGTGCTCGCCGCGGCGCCGTTCGCCGCGATGGCCGCCTCCCCCGAGGGCGGCGACAAGGCGCTGCTGCGGCTCATCCCGAAGGAGGCGATCGCGAGCTCCATCCGTGCATCCACGCGATCGTCCGTACTGTCGTCCTCGCCCACCGTGCATGCGCCCTTCCTGCTGAACGACGAGGAAGGGGCCGGCCTGGATTTCGCGCCCCACACCGAATCGCGTCGGGGCAGTCCCTCGTCATGCCGCGGGGACAAGACGCTGTGCTACGACCCTTCCACCGGGCACATCGTCTACAAGCCGATTCGCAACTTCATGCCGGAAATACCTGGACTCCAACGTGAAAACATTTCCCTCAACCGCCACCGCATCCTCTTCAAGTATTCCTTCTAAGCCCGCCGGTGTAGGATTCGTCCTACAAAGGAATCCGACCGCGCCGACGATTCCCGGCGTAGGACAGCATGGTGTAATGGGCTCCTATTCCTCCCCTGCAGGATCGCGAGCAATGATTCGCCTGTTGATCGTGGACGATCATGATGTCGTACGCATGGGCCTCAAGCAGGTGTTTTCGGGCCGCGTGGACATGGAGGTGTCCGGCGAGGCACGCACCGGCGAGGAGGCGATCTCCCAGGTGCGCGCCCATCCCTACGACGTGGCGCTGGTCGACCTCTCGCTTTCGGACATGTCCGGAGTGGACGTGCTGAACCGCGCCAAGGCGATCCGTCCGGAGATGGCGGTGCTCATCGTGAGCGGCTATCCCGAGGACCAGTACGCCATCAACCTGCTGAAGGCCGGCGCGTCGGGATTCGTCGCGAAGGATGCGCCTTCGGAGAACCTCGTCTCCGCGGTGGTCGCCGCCGCGCAGGGACGCCGCTACGTGAGCCCGCGCATCGCGGACAAGCTCGCGCAGGGGCTCGCGGGGCCGGCCGCGGACCAGCCTTCGCACACGCAACTTTCCGAGCGCGAGTTCCAGATCTTCTGCAAGCTCGCCTCGGGCCAGAGCGTCTCGGAGATCGCGAAGGAGCTCTTCCTGAGCGTGAAGACCGTGAGCACATACCGCTCGCGCATCCTCGAGAAGATGAACTTCAAGTCCAACGCCGACATCACATACTATGCGGTGAAGAACCAGCTCATCGCATGACCATGGCGGCGAGGGGACCCACGACAGGCGGCCGCACCGCGGCCGACAACCACGCGCACGCGCCGACGCCGCTCGATGGCGTCCCGGAGCGGCGGCCGCGTGCGGGCGAGATCGACCCGCGCTCGCACGCCGATGAGCTGATGAACGCGCTCGTCGTCGAGGATTCCCCGCAGATCGCCGAGCGGCTGGTGGAGCTGGTCTCCGTGCCGAGCCGCGTCGAGGTGGTCGCGACGGCCGCCACCGAGGACGAGGCGCTCGCCGCGTGCGACCGCTACACCATCAGCCTCGCGATCGTGGACCTGCAGCTCGCCCAGGGCACGGGCTTCGGCGTGATCCGGCGCCTGCGCGCGGCGACCGGCGCGAACCCGGCGTGCATCGTCGTGCTCACCAACCACGCGGTGCCGGCGCTCAAGGTCGCCGCGTTCGAGGCGGGCGCCGATTACTTCCTCGACAAGAGCAAGGATTTCGCGACGATTCCGCGATTGATCGCGGAGCTGCTCTCGGGCCGCGAGAACTGAACCGAAAAAAGGGGTCAGATTACTTTTCCGTTGTCCGCCCGGGCGGACGATCCGCGGAAAAGTAATCTGACCCCTTTTTCAGGTGTTCGCGGCGGGCGTGTCGAGCGGGATCGAGATCTCGATGCGCGTGCCGGTGCCCGACGGCGAATGCACGTCGATCGCGCCGCCGAGCGAGCGCACGCGATGGTGCATGCCGGCGAGGCCGCGCGAAATGCGGCGCGCCGCCTCGACGTCCGCGATGCCCGCGCCGTCGTCCGAGATGGTCATGTGCAGGCCCGTGGCGACGCGCTCGGCCGTGAGGTCCAGGTGCGAGGCGCGCGCGTGCTGCACGGTGTTGTCGACCGCCTCCTGGGCGAGGCGGAAGCAGGCGATCTCGATCTCGGCGGGAAGCCGCCCGAGCCGCGCGTCGACTTCCAGGTGCGGCTCGATCCCCGCCTTGCCGCATTCCTCCTCGACGTACCAGCGCAGCGCCGCGGCGAGCCCCAGGTGGTCGAGGAGCGAGGGACGCAGCTTCTCGATGATGCGCCGCTTGAGGTCGATCGCCTGGTCGATGAGCGCGTCCAGGCGCGCCATGCGCTCGGCGTATTGCGCCTCGGAGCCGAGCCGCATGCGAAGCCACGCGAGATCCATCTTGGCGGGCGTGAGGATGCCGCCGAGCTGGTCGTGCAGCTCGCGCGCGAGCGCGGCCTTGTGATGCTCCGCGTCGCGCTGCAGGAACGCCGAGAGCGCGGAGAGGTCGCCGGATTCGCCGAGCGCGCCGCGCAGCTTCGCGAGGCTCTCGCGCGCCTGCGCGAGGAGCGGCTCGCGTTCCGCGTCCTCGCGCGCCGATGCGAGCCGCGCGAGCGACTCCTCGAGCTGGGCGAGGAGATCCTCCGCGGCCACGAGAGTAGGAGTTGCGTCGTCCCGCACGGTGCGCGATGCGCGTTGTCGAGGCTGCGCCATCATGGAAGTTTTTGAAACGGAAACGGCCACGGCGCCGTGAAGCGCCATGGCCGAATCTTAACCCACGCCGCGGCGGGGGACGCGCGCGTCAGTCCCGGAATACGCGCCCGTTGTCGACATGGACCCGATCGCCGACGTGCAGGTCGCCGATCGTCTCCTCGTCGAACGTCGCTTCGCGCCCGTCGCGGAAGCGCACCGTCACGCGGTAGTAGTCGCTGCCGCCGTGGCGCTTCTCGATCTCGTTGCCCGCGACCGCGCCGCCCACCCCGCCGGCGACGGTCGCGGCGGTGTTGCCGCGTCCGCTGCCGATCTGGTGGCCGAGCACGGCGCCGGCGATGCCGCCGAGCAGCGCCCCGCCGCCGGAAGCGCGGTGGGAATCGTGCACCGGATCGATCGCGACGACGCGCCCTTCACCCGAGTCGTACCGCGTCGGGTAATAGTGCGCATCGCTCGCGTCGTAGTAGCGATGATCGTTGGGGTACGCGGGGGCCGAGACGAAGCCCGGTCCCGGCTCACCCGCACGGTACGGCTGCTCCTCCGCGCACCCCGCCGCGAGCACCCCTACGGCGGCGGCCGTAGCCGCCGCCAGCCAATGTCGGGTTCGCATGGTGGGCCCCCTATACGCCGCGGCGGAACACGCCCATCAGGAGCGAGACCACGAACGCGACGAGGAAGATGAAGAACAGGATCTTCGCGATGCCCGCGGCGCCGGCGGCGATGCCACCGAAGCCCAGGACCGCGGCGATCAACGCGACGATGAAGAAAACAGCTGCCCAGTAAAGCATGAGGATCTCCTTCGCTAGAGGGTTGGTTTTTCAATGGCGTCCTTTTTTTTCGGATCGCCTCCGGTACGCACGCAACGCGAGCCGCACCGCCTTCGTTCCCAGCGTGAGCAGCATGGGACGGCTCGCGACCTTCGCGGCGTAGCCCAAGGCCACGCGCGCGGGGTTCGCATCGATGCGCGACAGGCGCCGCGCGATCGTCGTTCGCTGCAGCTCGGCCGAGAGCATCACGAGCTCGCGTCGCCTGCGCAGCGTCTCGATCTCAGTCATCGCCCGCTCCCTGCAGCTGGCGCAGCGCCTGCTCGTCGCCCTTGAGCACCGCGATCGTCTCCTGCAGGATCGGGTGGCGCTTGCGCGACTCGACCCAGATGTAGACGGCGCAGCCGATGCCCACCAGCAGGAAGACCGCGGTGCACGCCCCGAGGATCGCCGGACGGTTCTCCTCGGAGGCCCAGAGCGTGAGCGCGCAGATGCCGAGCAGCAGGCCGAAAGTGATGAGGTAGAGCGCGGCGACCGCGACGAGGACGAAGCGCACGAGCCACGCCTTCTCCTCCGAGAGCTCGATCGAGGCGAGCTCGAGGCGCGTGCGCACCGCGCGGACTCCCGTCGCCGCGAGCCCGCGCACGTCCCCCACGATGCCGCTCACCTGGCGAATCACGCCGGTTCCTTCAGCGGCGCGCGATGAGGAAGCCGATCAACGCGCCGATGCCCGCGCTGATGCCGACCGCGCGCCACGGATTCGAGCGCACGTATTCGTCGGTGGTGTTCATGGCGACCTTGGCTCCGTCCTGCACGTTCTGCTGCAGCTCGGCGAGCGTCTGCCGCGCCGCGTCGATCTGGGTCTGCACCTTGGCGCGCATCTCGCCGATCTTGTCGCTGCCCTGGTCCTGGACCGTCTTCAAGAGATCCTGTGCATCGGACACGACGTTCTGGATGTCACGGGCGACGGGGTTCGATTGGCTGCTGCTGCGCATGGCGATCTCCTTTGGCTTTGGCTGTTCGAAGGCGGATTCGTGGTCACGTCCCGGATCGTGGAGGCAGCGCACGCCGAGGCGCCGCCCACCCACCTCGCCAGATTAAGAAGGCGCCCGCGCGGCCTCTGTCGGAACCCTGCGCGGCCCGCGACAAGCGAAGCGCTCATTCCGGCGTCGGACTCGTCCGACACGGCTGTGTCGGCTCGAACCGACATGCTTTTGCGCGCCCCGCCGACGTTTTCGGCGCGCGATCGGTAATACGATCCGCTTCCTACGCCCCCGACAGCAGGAGTCCGAAAATGACGAACGGAATCGCCCGCGCGGCGCTCGCCGCCGCGCTTTGCGCGCTCGCCGCGTGCGACCGCGAGGACATGCAGCGCGCCGACCGCGCCGGCGCCGAGGTGGGCCACAAGGCCGACGATGCGCTCGCGAAGACGAAGGACGCGCTGTCGAATGCGGGCCGCAAGACCGAGCAGGCGTTCTCCGATGCCGGCAAGCGGATCGACGCCGCCACTTCCGCCCCCGAGAAGAAGGACGAGACCGCCAGTGCGAAGGATCGCGCGCACGACACCGGCAAGGAAACGCGCGCGGCGCTCTCGGATGCGGCGATCACCGCCTCCATCAAGACGGACATCCTGAAGGACCCGGACCTGAGCGTCCTCAAGATCGAGGTCGACACGCGCGACGGCGTGGTGACCCTCAACGGCCTCGCGGAGAACGACGCCGCGCGTACGCGCGCCGAGCGCATCGCGCAGGCGACCAAGGGCGTGCGCGAGGTGCGCAACCACCTGGTGGCGAAGCAGGCTTAGGGCGGAAGCTAACCTTTCCCCGACCCTCTCCCAGGGGAAACGGAGAGTTTCTTCCTCGGCTTGCGCTTCGCGCCGAGCCTGCCGCGGTTGCGCAGCCACTGCTCGAACTCGCCGGCGGGAAGCGGCGGGCACAGCAGGTAGCCCTGACACGCGGGACAGCCCTCGCGCGCGAGGAAGTGCAGCTGCGACTTGCGCTCGACGCCCTCGGCGACGACATCCAGGCCGAGGCCGCGCGCGAGGCCGATCACCGCGGAGACGATCGCGGCGCCACCCGCGTTGTCCGCGCGGCGCACGATGCGTCCGCGCGCCTTGCGCTGCGGCTCCGGATCGATGTCGGCGACGAACGCCTTGTCGATCTTCAGCACGTCCACCGGCAGGTGGCGCAGGTGCGAGAGGCTCGAGAAGCCGGTGCCGAAGTCGTCGATCGCGATGCGCACGCCGAGAGCGCGCAGCTTCGCGAGCACCAGGCTCGCGCCCTCGACGTCGCGCACCATGCTGGTCTCGGTGATCTCGAACTGCAGCCAACCGGGCTCGCAGCCGGTCCCGGCGAGGACGCCCTTGAGGTCGGCGATCATCGCCGTGTCGCGCAGCTGCCCCGCGGAGAGGTTCACGCAAACCACGATGTCGCCCATGCCGCCGTCGCGCCATGCGCGCGCCTGCCGGCACGCGTGCTCGAGCACCCAATGGCCGATGGCATGGCCCAGGCCGCTCTCCTCGGCGAGCGGCACGAAGCCGTGCGGCAACACCAGGCCGCGCTCCGGATCGTGCCAGCGCAGCAGCGCCTCGGCGCGATGCACGTCGCCCGAATCGGTATCCACGATCGGCTGGTAATGCAGCACCAGCTCGTTCGCCTTCAACGCGCGGCGCAGCGCCGTCTCCAGCTCCAGCCGGTGCGAGCGGCGCTCTGCGAGCTCCACCGAGAAGAGCCGGAAGCCGTTCCGCCCGAGCTCCTTCGCGTGGTACATCGCGGCGTCCGCGTTCTTGAGCAGCGTCTCCACGTCCGCGCCGTCCTCGGGATGCAGCGCGAGGCCGAGGCTCCCGCTCACGTGGATCTCCTGTCCCTCGAGCACGAAGGGCTTCCTCACCTCGTCGAGCACCTTGCGCGCGACGAGCTCCGGCGCATTCTCGTCGGGCAAGTCCTCCATCACGACCACGAACTCGTCGCCGGAGACGCGCGCGAGGACATCGCTCTGGCGCAGCGCCCCGCGAATGCGCCGCGCGAGCTCCTTCAGCAGCAGGTCGCCCACGCGGTGGCCGAGCGTGTCGTTCACGTCCTTGAAGTGGTCGAGGTCGAGGAACATCACGCCCACGCGCGCATGGTGGCGGCGCGCGCGCACGAGCGCCGCCTCGAGCCGGTCGTTGAGCAGCACGCTGTTCGGAAGCCCGGTGAGCCCGTCGTGCGTGGCCATGTACTGCAGCCGCTCCTCGGCCTGGATGCGCGAGGAGACGTCCTGCGCGAGGGAGAGGATCGAGACCAGGCGTCCGGAATCGTCGCGCAGCGCCGAATGGTGCCACTCCACCCAGATCACCGAGCCGTCCTTGCGATAGCAGCGATTGACGAGCGTCGCGTGGCGCCCGGGCCCCTGCACGAGCTCGGCCATCGCGAGGTCCACCGAGTGCCGGTCGTCCTCGTAGACGAGGCGCCAGGACGCCGCCGCGCGGCCGAGCGCTTCCGAGGCGTTCCAGCCGAAGATCGATTCCGCCTGGCCCGACCAACGCACGATGCGCAGCGACGTGTCCCACTCGATCACCGCGAGCGGCGTGTTGTCGAAGTGTGCGGAGAGGATGGTGTTGGTGCGCCGCAGCTCCTCCTCCACCAGCTTCTGCTCGTGGATGTCGCTGGTGGTCGCGTAGTAGCCCAGGTAGCGGCCTTCGGAGATGCGCGGCGTGAGGCGCACGATCATCCAGCGCGAGCGCCCGTCGGCGAAGCGGATCAGGCGCTCGACGGCGAGCGATTCCCCGGCTTTCAGGCGCTCGAGATGCGGGTTGAGCTGGCGGAAGCGCTCCTCGCCGAGCACGTCCACCACCTGCCGCCCGACGATCTCGGCGGGCTTCAACCCGATGTAGTCGAGGAACGCGTTGTTCACGTAGCGGTAGCGAAGCTCCGCGTCCACGTAGCACATCGGCGTCGGCACCGAATCGATCACCTGGCGCAGCTGCCGTTCCTTGTCCTCGATGGCGGCCTGCGCGAGGCGGATCTCGTGGATGTCGGTGGAGACGGCGTAGTAGCCGCGCACCACGCCGTTCGCGTCGCGCCGCGGCGAGAGGCGCACGCGCACCCAGCGCTGCGCGCCCGAAGGCATGCGCATCAGGCGTTCGAAGGACGACTCCACGCCGAGGATCGCGCGCTCCACGTGCGGGCGGATCTCCTCGAGCACGTCGCCCGGGTACACGTCCTCGGGGAACTTGCCGAGCGCCGCCTCGCGCGTGAAGCCACGCGTGGCGAGGAAGAGGTTGTTCACGAAGGTGCAGCCGCGCTCGAGGTCCACGTAGCAGATCGCCTCCGGGATGTTCTCCGCGAAGAAGCGCAGCTCCTCCTCGCGCGCGGCGAGCTGCGCCTGCGCGGCCTTCACCTCGTGGATGTCGTGCGCGACGACGTACATGCCGACCACGCGGCCGGCGTCGTCGAAGTTCGGCACCGCCTTCACGTGGTACCAGCGCTGCGTTCCGCCCGGGACCTCGGTGAGCCGCTCGTAGGTCACGACCTCGCCGTGCTCGAGCACGCGCTGCGTGCGCTCCGCGATCCAGGCCGCGATCTCGGCGCCCATCGCCTCGAGCGTGGTCTTGCCGACGATCTCCGAGAGCTTCAGTCCGCGCAGCTCCGCGAACTGGCGGTTGGCGAAGCGGATGCGGCGATCGCGATCGAGGTAGGCGACGGCATCCGGGATGTTGTCGGTGAAGAGGCGCAGGCGCGCCTGCTGCTCGCGCAGCCGCTCCTCGCCGAGCTTCATGTCGTGGATGTCGTTCGCGACGATGTAGTAGCCGTTGAAGCGGCCGCCGGCGTCGAGGATCGGCACCAGGCGCACCACGTGCCAGCGCGCCTCGCCGCCGGGGGGCCCGACCTGGCGCTCGTAGGTGCAGGCCTCGCCGCGCTTCAGGCGCTCCACGAACGGGTCGAAGTAATCGCGCGCGAGCTCCTCGCCGATCACCTCGCGCACCGGGCGCCCGACGATGTCGCTCGGCTCGAGGTCGCGCAGGCGCTGGAACACCTTGTTCGCGAACACGAAGCGGAATTGCGCGTCGACCACGGCGACCGGCCCGGGGAGGTTCTCCGCGAAGTTGCGCAGCTCGCCCTCCTGGCGCTGCAGGGCGGCCTGCGCATCCTTGAGCCCCTGCACGTCGACGAGGACGAGGAGCGCGCCCCACACCCCGCCGTGCGCCTCCTGCAGCGGGAAGTAGTGCGCGCGGAACCAGCGGCCCTTGTAGGCGCCGGCGACGCTCACGCGGTCGAACGCGGTCGCCTCGCCTGCGAGCGCGCGGCGCAACTGCTCGCGGCGGCCGTCGTCCGCGTAGGGCCCGAACGCTTCCTCCTGCGTGCGGCCGACCAGCGCCTCAAAGGTGCGCCCGGTCTGCGCGAGGAACGCCGGGTTCGCGTGGATATAGCGCAATTGGGGGTCGAACACGCACGCCGGCAGGCCGAGGAGCGCCAGGCCGGGAGCGAGCGCGTCGAGGCGCTCGGCGACCGTGGCCGGGGGGCCGGTACGGTCGTTCATGGCCTGCGGGGGCGCGATAGGGCGCGGGTCATGGGGTGTGCGCTCATTTTCCTTTCCGGGAACTGTAAACTGCTATGCCGTCCGTCCGCCAATTCGTGCCGCCCGACGCTTCCCTCCCACCCGCAGGGGTAGGGCGCCCAGACCATGAACCTCCATCGCCTCCTGCAAACCCGCGCCGCCGAGGCTCGGCCGGTGCGCGCCGTGCTGATCGGCGCCGGCAAGTTCGGCTCCATGTACCTCTCGCAGGCGCAGCGCACGCCGGGGCTGCAAATCCTCGCGGTGTGCGACCTCGCGCCGGAGCGCGCGCGCGCCTCGCTCGCCCGCGTCGGCTGGAATCCGGAGCGCCATGGCGCGCGCTCGCTCGACGAGGCGGTGAAGAACGGCACGACCTTCGTGACGGACGATGCGCCGCGCGCCATCGGCCATCCCGCGACCGAAGTGGTGATCGACGCGACAGGGCATCCGGCGGCCGGCATCGCGCATGCGCTCGCCTGCTGCCGCGAGAAGAAGCACATCGTGATGGTGAACGTGGAGGCGGACGCGCTCGCGGGGCCGCTCCTCGCGAAGCGCGCGGCCGAGGCGGGCATCGTCTATTCGCTCGCGTACGGCGACCAGCCGGCGTTGATCTGCGAGCTGGTGGACTGGGCGCGCACCGCCGGATTCAGCGTGATCGCGGCCGGCAAGGGCACCAAGTACCTTCCCGCGTACCACGCTTCCACGCCGAAGGCGGTGTGGGGCCACTACGGGTTCAGCGACGAGATGGTGGCGAAGGGAGACTTCAACGCGCAGATGTTCAACTCGTTCCTCGACGGCACCAAGAGCGGCATCGAGATGACGGCGGTGGCGAACGCGACCGGCCTCACGCCCGCGCCGCACGGACTTAGCTTCCCGCCGTGCGGCGTGGACGACCTCGCGCGCGTGCTGCGCCCTGCCTCCGCGGGCGGCAGCCTCCACCATGCGGGACAGGTCGAGGTGATCTCGAGCCTCGAGCGCGATGGCCGTCCCGTGTTCCGCGACCTTCGCTGGGGCGTTTATGTCACGTTCGCCGCGCAGAGCGAGTACGTCCGGCGCTGCTTCCAGGAGTACGGCATCGTGACCGATCCTTCCGGCGAGTACGCCTCGATGTACAAGCCGAGCCACCTGATCGGGCTCGAGCTCGGCATCAGCGTCGCGAGCGCCGCGCTGCGCCGCGAGGCGACGGGCTGCGCGACCGGATGGCGCGGCGATTGCGTGGCGACCGCGAAGCGGCTGCTGAAAGCGGGCGAGATGCTCGATGGCGAGGGCGGCTACACGGTCTGGGGGAAGCTCATGCCCGCGGCCGATTCCGCCGCGAGCCGGGCGCTCCCCATCGGGCTCGCGCACCACGTGAAGCTGAAGCGCGACATTCCCGAGGGCCGCGTCGTGAGCTGGGACGACGTCGAGCACGACGCGAATTCGGAGGCGGTGAAAGTGCGGCGGGAGATGGAGCGGATGTTCGGGCAGCAGCGAGTGATGCGGCCCAAAGGCATTGAAACCACCGATGAACACAGATGAACGCGGATGATCCGGAAAGATCGATAGATCGCCGAGGCGATAGGCGCCGGAATCCGTCATTCATCCCTGTCGCCGCGCGTTCTGGAAAGCCATCCGTGTTCATCTGTGTTCATCTGTGGTTCCCGCACGAATGAAACTTTCAACAAGACTCGCGCAGCGGGGAAGGAAGTCGAAGTCGCGGCCGGAGACGGTGAACCTGCCCGTGCAGCGCGCGTCCACGGTGACGTTCGCCTCGCTCGCGGAGATGGCGCAGGCGCAGAAGCGCTTCGAGGCGGACGAGGTCGCGCCCACCTACGGCATCGTCAACATGCCGCTGCGCGCCGCGTTCGAGGAATTGATGGTGGAGCTCGAGGGCGGGCACCGCGCGGTGACGCTGCCCTCGGGGCTCGCGGCGGTGGCGGTCGCGATCATGGCCTGCGTGAAGGCGGGCGACCACGTGCTCGTCACCGACAGCGCGTACGGACCCACGCGCCGCTTCTGCGACCGCACGCTCGAGCGCTTCGGCGTGGCGACGACCTACTACGATCCCGCGATCGGCGAGGGCATCGGCGAGCTGATGAGGCCGAACACGCGCCTCGTGTACCTCGAGAGCCCCGGCTCGCTCACGTTCGAGGTGCAGGACTTCCCCGCGATCGCGCGCGTCGCGCACGAGCGCGGCGCCGCGGTGATCCACGACAACACGTGGGCGACGGGCGCGTTCTTCCGCTCGTTCGACCACGGCGCGGACCTCGTCGTGCAGGCGGCGACCAAGTATCCGGCGGGACATTCGGACGTGCTGATCGGCGCGATCGTCGCGAACGAGGCGTGGTGGCCGCGGCTGCGCGACACTTCGCGCGACCTCGGCCAGACCACGAGCCCCGACGACCTCTATCTCGCGATCCGCGGCATGCGCACGCTCGA
>DATNGJ010000048.1:0-6926 GCA_035605915.1 Usitatibacter sp. | reverse complement strand
GCTCGGCGCCCGCGGCGACGATGTCGTTCACGATCACCTTCGCGCCTTCTTCCGCATACCGCTTCGCGATCGCCTCGCCGAATCCCGATCCGGCGCCGGTGACGATCGCTACCTTGCCCTGGAGTCGCATTTCTTTCCCATGTTCGTCACGATCGATGCGCCGCAATTATCGCCGAAAGCATCGTCGAAAGCGCGGCCGGCCGGTCGCCTTCGCACGGCGCCTGTCGTGGACGCCGCGAGCGCTATCGTTCATATCGTTGCGGCCGAAACAGGCGTAGCATCCGCGCGGCGCAGTACTCCACGAACGACAGGAGGGTCCCATGATGCGAATGCTCAGGTTGTTTACGTTTGCCGGAATGCTGGCGGTAATCATTACACAGGCCGGAATGGCCCATGCGCAAGCGACACGCACGTGGGTCTCGGGTGTGGGCGACGATGCCAATCCCTGCAGCCGCACCGCTCCGTGCAAGACGTTCGCGGGTGCCATCTCGAAAACCGCAGCCGGCGGCGTCATCAACTGCCTCGATCCGGGCGGATTCGGTGCCGTCACCATCACCAAGGCGATCACGTTGAACTGCACGGCAACTCTCGGCAGCGTGCTGGCCTCCGGAACCAACGGAATCGTGATCAATGCGGCCGCGACCGACGTGATCACGCTGCGCGGCCTGGACATCGCAGGCGCCGGACCCCCCGGCACCATCGGCCTCGTGGGCGTCAGCTTCCTGAACGGCGGCGTGCTGCACATCGAGAACTGCAAGATCTACGGATTCACCTCCGGCGCCGCCTCAGGCGTGCTCTTCCAACCGGCAGCCAGCGCCCGCCTCTTCATCTCGGATTCGCAGGTCAGTGACAACGGCACCGGATCCACCGGCGGCGGCCTGGTCGTACGGCCGGTGTCGGGCGCTTTCGCGAAGGTGACCGTGCGTCATTCGGAGTTCAGCGGCAACACGGCGGGCGTGGTCGCCGACGGGTCGGCCGGCGGCTTCGCCGCGCACATCCAGGCGGTCGATACGGTTTCGGCCGGAAACAGCGGCGCAGGATTTACGGCGACCGGGACCAACACATCGCTCTTCCTGGACCGCGTGTCTTCGGTCAACAACGGGGCGGCCGGTGTACTCGTCAACGGCAGCACGGCCCATGCATTGATCACGAACTCCACGATCTCGGATAACGCGCTCGGCGTGAGCCTCACCGGCGGCGCTACCGCCTACACCTACGCCACGAACCAGATCAACGGCAACGCCGGCTCGGACGGGACACCGCTGCCGAACGGATTGAGCCAGGAATGAGGCGCGCGGAAACTACGACGCGGCAAAGACAAAAGGGCCCGATGGGCCCTTTTGTCATTCCGGACGCGGGGCTCAGAAAAGCCCGCTGATCTTCCCGTCGTCGGAGACGTCGATGTTGCACGCCGACGGCACCTTGGGCAGCCCCGGCATGGTCATGATCTCGCCGCAGATCATCACGATGAACTCGGCACCCGCGGCGAGCCGCACCTCGCGGATGTTCACCACGTGGCCGGAGGGCGCGCCGCGCAGCTGCGGATCGGTCGAGAACGAGTACTGGGTCTTCGCGACGCAGATCGGGTAGTGGCCGTAGCCCGAATCCTGGTACTTCTTGATCTGCGTGCGCACCTTGGAATCGGCGGTGATGTCGGACGCGCCGTAGATCTTGGTGGCGATCGCCTTCATCTTGTCCCAGAGCGAGTCGTTGTCGTCGTAGACGAACTTGAAGCTGTTCGGCTCGTCGCACAGGCGCACGACCTCCCTCGCGAGGTCCGTGGCGCCCTTGCCGCCCTGCGCGAAGTGGCGCGCGAGGATCACCTTCGCCTGATGGTGCGCCATCTTGTCCTGCAGCAGCTTCACCTCCGCGTCCGTGTCCTCGGCGCGATGGTTGATCGCCACTACGCACGGCAGGCCGTAGTTGTTGCGGATGTTGTTCACGTGCCGCTCGATGTTGGAGATGCCCTTGCCGAGCGCATCGAGGTTCTCCTTGCCGAGCTCCTTCACGTCCACGCCGCCGTGGTACTTGAGCGCGCGGATCGTGGCGACCAGCACCACCGCCGAGGGCCTCAGCCCGGCCTTGCGGCACTTGATGTCGATGAACTTCTCGGCGCCGAGGTCCGCGCCGAAGCCGGCTTCGGTGACGACGTAGTCGGCGAGCTTGAGCGCGGTCTGCGTGGCGAGCACGGAGTTGCAGCCGTGCGCGATGTTCGCGAACGGGCCGCCGTGGATCATCGCGGGCGTGTGCTCGATCGTCTGCACGAGGTTCGGCGCGAGCGCATCCTTCACCAGCGCGGCCATCGCGCCATGGGCCTTGAGGTCGCGGGCGAGGATCGGCTTCTGCTCGCGCGTGTAGCCGCACACGATCTTGCCCAGGCGCTCCTTGAGGTCCTTGATGCTGGTCGAGAGGCAGAAGATCGCCATCACTTCCGAGGCGACGACGATGTCGAAGCCGTCCTCGCGCGGGAAGCCGTTGGCGGGGCCCCCGAGCGCCACCACGATCTCGCGCAGCGCGCGGTCGTTCATGTCGAGCACGCGCTTCCACGTGATGCGGCGCTGGTCGAAGCCGAGCTCGTAGCCGTGGTTGATGTGGTTGTCGATCATCGCCGCGAGCAGGTTGTTCGCGAGCTGGATCGCGCCGAAGTCGCCCGTGAAGTGGAGGTTGATGTCCTCCATCGGCACGACCTGCGAGTAGCCGCCGCCCGCCGCACCGCCCTTCATCCCGAACACGGGCCCGAGCGAGGGCTCGCGCAGGCAGATCATCGCCTTCTTGCCGATCTCGTTGAGCGCGTCGCCCAGGCCCACGGTGGTGGTGGTCTTGCCTTCGCCCGCGGGCGTGGGGCTGATGGCGGTGACGAGCACGAGCTTGCCGTCCGCCTTGCTCTTGATGCTGTCGATATAGTTGAGGGAGATCTTGGCCTTGTAGCGGCCGAAGAGCTCGATCGCCTCGTCGGGGATGCCGAGCTTCTTCGCGATCTCCGTGATGGGCTTCATCTTCGCCGCTTGGGCGATTTCCACGTTGCTGGGCACGGGCTTGGATTTCGCCTCGGAGGCGACGGCGGTAACCATGGGGATCTCCTGGAAAAAGCGGCCGGCCGCGGGGAGGACCCCCACCGCCATCCCTGAAAGTATAGAAAGCCGGAGAATGGGCGGGCCTTGACTCGGGTCAAGCGTCCCGGACCCCGACCATGCATCCCCATGAAGCCCTCGTCCGCCGTTTCTATGCCTGCCTGGCCGCCCGCGACCCGGAAGGCGCCGCGGCCTGCTACCACGCCGACGTTTTCTTTTCCGATCCGCTGTTTCCACGGCTGCGCGGGGAGGCGGCCGTCGACCTCTGGCGCATGCGACTGGAATCGGAAACGACGGGCGCGGTGCGCCTGCTCGAAGTCTCCGCCGACGCCGAGGCCGCGATCGCGCGCTGGAGCCTGCAGGAGGACTTTCGCGGCCGGACGGTCGTGACGCACGGGCGCGCGATGTTCGCGTTTCGCGGCGACCGCATCTCGCGGCATTACGACCATTTCTCGCTGTGGCGCTGGACCTCGCGGGCATTCGGGCCCGCGGGCGCGGCGCTCGGATGGTTCGGCCCGTTCCGGTGGGCCGTGCGCCGGCGCGCCGCGCGCGCGCTCGAGCGCTTTCAGTGCCGGTAGCTGTTGATGACCGGCGTGCCGAAGAACTCGCGCAGCAGGAAATCCTCGAGGTACCCGTTGTCCTCCGGGCGCGCGGAGAGCGTGACCACCTTGTCGAGGCGATGCGACTCCCAGAGAAAGTCGCCGGTGTAGTGCGTGCGGATGAGGGCGATCATGCTGCGCACGATGGCGCGGTCGATGTCCTCGCCGGGTTTCGCGTGCACGTCGATCACCTCGCGCCAGCGCCGGTGCGTGTCCGGCGTCCAGCCGTTGAACGCGTATTCCGCGTCGTAGCTGCCCTTTTCCAGCACCTGGAAGATGCCGCCGGTCTGGTCGTCGCCCTTGAGCGTATCGAGGTTGCGCTGGAGTGCGGCGGCGCCTTCGTCCTCGACCGGTGCGGGCGTGGGCGAGCCGGCGCGGGCCGCGGATGACGCTTCCGCCGCGCGCCGCGCGCGGCGGGCGTTGAGCATCGCGAGCATGTCCATCGCGGGCGGCGGCGCCCGTGCGGGGCTCGGCGGCGCGGGCTTCGGCTCCTCCTGTGCGACGACGGGCGGTGCCGCGCGCGGCGTGTGCGGCCGTGCCGCGAGGATGCGCTTGGCGGGAGCCGGAGGGTTCGGCCGGGGTGGCGGAACCGGCGCAGGCGGCGGCGGTGCGGCTTGCTGCGGAACGACCGGCGCGAGGTCCACGATCAGCGGGCCGGCGCGCGACGAGAGGGGCGGCCGATATTCGGGCTTGCGCGGGGTGAGCGTAAAGAGCAGCACGTGCGCAAGCACGGACAGCGCGAGCGCGATGAAGAAGCGGCGACGCGCGGCCTTCACGTTCGTGCGCGCTGCCGCAGCACCACGACGTTGCCGGCGACGGATACCGCGATGCCGAGCCCCGTGAAGGCGTGCCAGCGGAAGCCCTCGAACACGGCGGAGACGCCGAGCGCGACGACCGGCACCATCACGCCGATATAGCCCGAGCGCGCGACGCCCATGCGCCGGATCAGCGTGAGATAGCCGGCGAACGCGACCACCGAGCCCAGCACGGCGAGATACGCGAGCGAGAGCGCGTACGGCGCGGTCCACTGGAACGCGAGCGGCTTGCCGCTCGCCGCGGCGATCGCGAGCGAGAAGAGCGCGCCGTAGAGCATCGCCCAGGCCATCCCCTGCCACAGCGGCAAGTGCGCTTCCTGGTTGCGGTGCGCGGCCATGCTCCCGAGCGTGGAGAGGACCACCGCGGCGGCGGTGAACGCGGCACCGAGCGCGGTGCGGCGGTCTGCCTGCAGGTGGGAGAACTCCGGCCAGAAGACCAGCACGACTCCTGCGATGCCGAGGATCGAGCCCGCGATCAGCGCCTGCGTCATCGGCGTGCGGAAGACGAGGCGCGTGCCGAGCATGCCGAGCAGCGGGCTCGCGGAGTAGCCGACGGCGACCAGCCCCGAGACGACGTTCTGCTCGGCGTAGTAGACGGCGATGTAGCTCGCGCTGAACATGAGCACGCCCTGCAACGCGATCCACGCGTGCTCGCGCGGCGAATAGCGCAGCGGCAGCCCGCGCGCGAGGCAGTACGCGAAGAGGAGCGAAGAGGCGAGCAGGAAACGCCATGCCACGCTTACCTCCGGCGCGATGGCACCGAGCTGGAACGTGATGGCGAGCCAGGTGGAGCCCCAGATCGCCACGCAGGCGACGAAGAGCTGGAGGTTGCTCAAGATGACGGAGAGCTCGCGAGCCCCACCTGGTCGAGGATGAACGAGAAGGTGAAGGCGAGCTCCTTCAACGCGTCGTAGCGGCCCGAGGCGCCGCCGTGGCCGGCTTCCATGATGGTCTTCAGCAGGAGCGGATTGCCGTCCGTCTTGAGCGTGCGCAGCTTCGCCACGTACTTCGCGGGTTCCCAGTACATGACCTGGCTGTCGTTGTACGACGTCTCGACCAGCATCGCCGGATAGGGACCGGGCTTCAGGTTGTCGTAAGGTGAGTACGAGCGCATGTACTCGTAGTATCGCCTTTCGCCGGGGTTGCCCCACTCGAGGTACTCGCCCACCGTGAGCGGCAGCGTGCGGTCGAGCATCGTGGTGACCACATCCAGGAACGGCACCTGCGCGACGACCGCGCGGAACAGCTCCGGCCTCATGTTGACGACCGCGCCCATCAGCAGCCCCCCCGCGCTTGCGCCCAGGGCCACCAGCCGGTCGGGCGCCGTGTAGCGCCGCCGCACCAGCGACTGCGCGCACGCGACGAAATCCGTGAAGCTGTTCTTCTTGCGCAGGAGCTTGCCTTCGTCGTACCAGAGCTTGCCGCGATCGCCGCCGCCGCGCACGTGCGCGATGGCGAAGATCATGCCGCGGTCAAGGAGCGAGATGCGCGAGGCGCTGAAGTAGGCGTCGATCGGGATGCCGTAGGCGCCATAGCCGTAGAGCAGCAGCGGCTGCGGGGCGCCGTGGCGCAGCGACTTGCGGTAGACGAGCGAGACCGGAATGCGCGTGCCGTCCCTCGCGACCGCGGTGAGCGCCTCGGTGGCGTATCGCGACGGATCGTAGCCGCCGAGCACCGGGTAGCGCTTGAGGAGGATCGGGCTCGAGGTGGCGAGCAGGTATTCGTACACCGAGCGCGGCGTGACGAGGCTTTCGTAGATGAAGCGGAAGCGGCCGGTGTCGAACTCGAGGTTGGTGCCCGGATAGGCCGAGTACACCGGCTCCTCGAAGGCGATGTAGCTTCCCTTGCCGCTTCCGAAGCGGGTGATGCGCAGCTTGAGGAGTCCCTTGTCGCGCTCGACCGCGACCCAGAAATCGCGGAACACCTCCACCTGCTCGAGCATCACCATCGGCCGATGCGCGAGCACCTGCTTCCAGTTGCGCGGCGAGGGATCGGCGACCGGCGCGCGCACCAGCCGGAAGTTGCGACCGCGATCGTTGGTGCGGATGAAGAACTCGTCGCCGCGGTGGTCGACGTAGTACTCGTGCCCCTTGCGGCGCGGCACCAGCACGCGCGGCTCGGCGCCCGGATCGCCGGCGGGCACCACGCGCATCTCGGAGCTGTCCTTGCTCACGATGGCGAGCACGATCCACGCTTCGCTGCGCGTGTCGCACACGCCGATGTCGAAGTGCTCGTCGGGCTCGAGGTAGACCGGCGTCGACACCCCGCCCAGCGCCAGCCGATGCAGGCGGTAGCTGCGCTTGGTGGTCTCGTGCTCCTCGGTGTAGAAGAGCGTGGCGCTGTCGTTCGCCCACGCGATCGAGGTGACGCGCTCGGCGCTGTCGCGCGTGAGCTCGCCGGTGGCGAGGTCCTTCACGTGCAGCGTGTACTGGCGGAAGCCG
>DATNGJ010000047.1:0-94673 GCA_035605915.1 Usitatibacter sp. | reverse complement strand
CATCGCTTACTACAACACGCTCAAGGCGAAGGGCGTGGCGGCGCGCATGGTGTTCTTCCCCGACGAGAACCACTGGATCCTCAAGCCGCAGAACTCGCGCCTCTGGTATCAGGAGTTCTTCGGGTGGCTGCGCCGCTATGTCACGCCGGGCGGCAAGGCGCGCGGCCGCTAGCCTAGAGCAGCCACCACGCGATCGCGAGGATCACGCACACCACGGCGGTCACCGCCGTGCGCATGTCGACGAACCACGCGGGAATGAGGCCGTGGCGCGCGAGCCAGAGGTCCGAGCCCCACACGGCGACGAAGAGGGCGAGCGCCGCGCCCACCTGCCAGTGCGGCGAGGGCAGCCACAGCACGCCCCAGGCGGCGAGCGAGGGGACGATGGAAAGCGCGAGCGCCGTGGCGCGGGTCGCTTCGCTGCTCGCCTCCTCGCGCAGCGCGAGCCCGTTCTCGATGCCGCCCAGGTGCGCGAGGATGATCGCGCTGAAGGTGACGAGCGCGGTGATCGCCGGGATGCGGATGTGGCTCGCGGGCGAGAAGAGCGCGACCGTGATCGCGGCGAAGATCACCGATCCGGCGATCGCGCTCAGCCATGCGATGCGCCGGACCATCGTCAGTCGACCTTGGCGCCCGAGGCGCGGATCACCCTGGCGTATTTCTGCGCCTCGGAGTGGATGTAGGCCGCGAACTCCTGCGGCGTGTTGCCCACCGGTTCGGCGCCGAGCTTCTTCATCGTCGCCCGCACGTCGGGCGCATCCAGCGCCTTCACGAACTCGTCGTGCAGCTGCTGCACCACCGGCTGCGGCGTGCCGCCGGGCGCGAAGACGCCGAACCAGGTGCTGATGTCGAAGCCCGGGAGCCCGCTTTCGGCGATGGTGGGGAGCTGCGGCGCCATCGAGGAGCGCTTCGCCGTGGTCACGGCGAGCGCCTTCACGCTGCCCGCGCGGATGTGGCCGAGCGAGGAGGCGAGGTTGTCGAACATGAGCTGGACCCGGCCGGCGATGAGGTCCTGCATCGCGGGGGCCGCTCCCTTGTAGGGCACGTGCACCATCTGCACGCCCGCCATCGAATTGAAGAGCTCGCCCGCGAGGTGGCCGGCGCTGCCGGTGCTGCCCGAGCCGAAGTCGAGCTGGCCCGGATGCGCCTTGGCGTATGCGATGAACTGCTGCACATTCGAGACCGGCAGGGACGGGTTCACCACGAGGACGTTCGGCGTCCACGCGAGCTCGGTCACCGGAGCGAAGTCCTTCACCGGGTCGTAGGGAATGTGCGAGTAGAGCGTCGGGTTGATCGCGTGCGTGGCGACCGCGCCCATGAGGATCGTGTAGCCGTCGGGCGCGGACTTCGCGACGTACTCGGCGCCGATGTTGCCGCCGGCGCCGGGCTTGTTCTCCACGATCACCGGCTGGTTCACGCCCTCCGACACCTTCCTCGCGAGCAGGCGCGCGACGGTGTCCAACGGGCCGCCGGGCGGATACGGCACGATGAAGTGGATGGGCTTCGAGGGATACGGTTCCGCCTGCGCGAGCGGGGCGAGCGCGAGCAGGAGCGCGGCCGCGAGGCCGAGGAGAGCGCTTTTCATGGCCCGCCATTATCGCATCGGCACGACCTCCACGAGGACGTAGACCGCGGCGGCGCTCGCCGCGGCGACGAGTAGCGCGAGCCATGCCGGACGGCGCATGGGCTCGCTTGTTCCGGCCGGCGCCGTCCTGCGCCCGTGGACCATCGATCCGGCGAGGCGCACGTCCCACGCGGCGCGGTAGACGATGATCGCGACCACGTGCAGCACGACGAGCGCCGCCACGATCCATTCACCGATGGAATGGAGCGAGCTCATGCGGCTCACGGTCTCGCTGGAGACCTTCACGGCGAGCGGACCCTGGGTCGCGATCTCGTCGTCGGAGAAGAGGCCGGTTCCGGCCTGGAACGCGAGCACGGCGAGCATCGCCGCGACCATCCAGCCGCCGAGCGGATTATGGCCCGCGAAGAACGGATGGCGGCCCGCGAGCATCGCGCGCGCGTACGCCGCCGCGGCGCGCGGGCCGCGCAGGAAGCGCGTGAAGCGCGCGGTCTCGCTGCCCACGAGTCCCCATGCGATGCGGAAGCCGAGCAACGCGAGGATCGCGTAGCCGCTCTTCAGGTGCCACGCCATCCAGTCGCCGCCGATCGTTCCCGTGGTGAAGGAGAACACCACGAGCAGCGCGAGCGACCCGTGGAAGATCCGGGTCGGCAGGTCCCAGACCCGGATGCGCGCCGCGGCCGCCGTCACTTCGCCTTGTAGTCGTCGTGGCAGGACTTGCAGGCCTTGCCGGTCTCGCCCACCTGCTTCTTGAGCGTGCCGAGGTCGCCCGCCGCCTGCGGAAGCATCGCGACCTCGTGCTGCATGTGCTCGAGCTTCTTCCTGAAGTCGTCCATGTTCTTCCAGATCGCGGGCTTCGCCTTCGTGTCGCCGCCGTTCTCGGTGCCCTCGCCGAAGAAGCGGCCCGGGAGGGCGGCGAGGTGCGGGATGATCTGCGCGGCGCGCTCGGCCTCCGCCTTGTCGTAGGGCCGCTTCTCCTGCGCCATGGCGGCGAGGATGCCGAAGTTGTAGCCGATGAGCGCCATCGTGGACTGGCGCAGGTGGATCTGGGCCTCGGGCTTCAGCTGTTGTGCGGGCACGGGCAGGGCGGTGGCGGTGGCCGCCAGGGCGAGCGCGGCGATCGCGGCTTTGGTCATTTTGCGATTTCTCCTGTGGATGGATGTGGCTGCGGCACGAAACCGTGCGCATTATGGGCGAAAATCAGGAACCGACTGTCACGACCGGAGACTCCCATGGGAGGCGTACGCATCGAAAAAGACACCTTCGGCCCGATCGAGGTGCCCTCCGACCGGCTGTGGGGCGCCCAGACGCAGCGCTCCCTCGAGAACTTCCGCATCTCCGGCGAGCGGATGCCCGCGGAGCTCCTGCAGGCGCTCGCCTGGGTGAAGCGCGCGTGCGCCGCGGTGAACGAAGCCCTCGGTGCGCTAACAGCGGAAAAGGCGCGCGCCATCCAGTCGGCCGCCGACGAGGTGCTCGCGGGTCGCTGGCCGGACGAGTTTCCGCTCGTCGTCTGGCAGACCGGCTCCGGCACGCAGACCAACATGAACATGAACGAGGTGCTCGCGAATCGCGCGAGCGAGCTCCTGGGCGGCGCGCGCGGCGAGTCGCGGCGCGTGCATCCGAACGACGACGTGAACCGCGGGCAATCGTCGAACGACGTCTTCCCGACCGCGATGCACGTCGCCTCCACGGTCGCCCTGCGCAAGCACCTCCTGCCCGCGCTCGGGAAGCTGCGCGACACGCTCGCCGCGAAGTCGCAGGCATTCCGGGACGTCGTGAAGATCGGCCGCACCCACCTGCAGGATGCCACGCCGCTCACGCTCGGCCAGGAATTCTCCGGCTACGCGGCGCAGCTCGACCATGCGCGGCGCCACGTCGAGGACGCGCTCCCGCACCTCTGCGAGCTCGCGCTCGGCGGCACCGCCGTGGGCACCGGCTTGAACGCGCATCCCGAGCTCGCCGAGCGCGTGGCGGCCGAGCTTTCGCGCCTCACCGGCTGTCCCTTCGTGACCGCACCCAACAAGTTCGAGGCGCTCGCGACCCACGACGCGATGGTGAACGCGCACGGCGCTTTGAAGGCGCTCGCCGCCTCGCTCATGAAGATCGCGAACGACGTGCGGCTGCTCGCGAGCGGGCCGCGCTGCGGCATCGGCGAGATCACGATCCCGGAGAACGAGCCGGGCAGCTCGATCATGCCGGGCAAGGTGAATCCGACGCAGTGCGAGGCGCTCACCATGGCGGCGTGCCAGGTGATGGGCAACGACGTCGCGATCAATTTCGGCGGCGCGCAGGGGCACCTGGAGCTCAACGTCTTCAAGCCGCTCATCGCGAACGCCTTCCTGCAGAGCGTACGGCTGCTCGCCGACGGCATGGCGAGCTTCGAGGAGCATTGCGCGCGCGGCATCGAGCCCGATCGCGAGCGCATCGCCGCGCTCGTGCACGGATCGCTCATGCTCGTCACGGCGCTCGCGCCGCACATCGGCTACGACCGCGCGGCGGAGATCGCGAAGAAGGCGCACCGCGAGCGCACGGGGCTGCGCGAGGCGGCGATGGCGCTGGGATACGTGAGCGCCGATCAGTACGACGACTGGGTGCGCCCCGAGCGCATGGTCGGCCGGCGCGCCCCGTAGCGCGGCGGGTTCGGCGTCTGGTCGGGCGGCGGATCCTTCACCGGCGGCGGCGGGCGCGGCTCCTCGATGGGCGGCGTCTGGTCCGGCGGCCGGGGCGGAGGCTGCTGCGGCGGGCGCGGATGCGGCGGGGGTTCCTCGGGCGAGTCGGGCGGCTCGGGCGTCGGGATGTGTGCGATCCGGTTCATGCCTCGATTTCCAGCGTGCGTTTCATGGCGGCGGTGAGCGTCTGCGGCGTGCGCCGGAACGTCTTCCACGGATCGGATCGCAGCCCCTGCAGGCGCCGCACGACGTTGCCTGCATGGAAGCTCGCGGGCTTGAGGCGCCCGCCCACCTCGTCCCACTGGAGCGGCGTGGAGACCGGCGCCCCGGAGCGCGCGCGCACCGAGTACGCGGCGACCGTGGTGGAGCCCGGAGCGTTGCGCAGGTAGTCGACGAAGATGCGCCGCACCCGCTCGCGCTTCGCGAGCTTCGCGGTGAAGCGCCCGGGCTCGTCGGCCGCCAGGTGCTCCGCGAAGGCACGCGAGAACGACTTCACCTCGTCCCATTCGTGGCGCGCGGCGAGCGGCACCACGACGTGCAATCCCTTGCCGCCGCTCGTCTTCACGAACGACTCGAGGCCGAGGTCGGCGAGGCGTTCGCGTACGAGGTGGGCGGCGGCCATCACGTCGCGCCAGGCGACGGCGGGATCCGGGTCGAGGTCGAACACCATGCGATCGGGCTTGTCGAGGTCGCGCACGGTCGCGCCCCACACGTGCAGCTCGATCACGCCGCGCTGCACGAGGCCGACCACCGCCCCCGCGCTGTTGGCGACCGCGTAGACGCCTTCGCCGGCCGACTCGGGAATCGTGACGCGCTCGATCTCGGCGGGCCAGGTGGCACCGATGTGCTTCTGGTAGAAGCAGCCCTCTTCCGGCCCCTCGGGGCAGCGCACCAGCGAGAGCGGACGCTGCCGCAGGTCCGGCAGCATCCACTCCGAGACCTCGTCGTAGTAGCGCGCGAGCGCCTCCTTGGTGAGCCCGAGCTCCTCGAACAGCACGCGCGCCGGGTGCGTCACGCGCACGCCGGCGATGGTGATCGCGTCGGTTCCGCGCGCAGTCATCGGCTCAGTGCCGCACCGAGGGATCGCCCTCGTGGAGGTGCGCTGGCGGGATGACGCCGGGCATCGTCTCGCGCGGGCTGCCGTCGCCGCGCGCGCCGCGGCGTGCACGCGGCGGGACGGGCGCGCGCCGCTCGGGATCGCGCGTGAAGCAGAACGCGACGAACGCCGCGAGCAACACGAGTCCCAGCAGGCTGCCGTTCTTCATCGGGGGCACTCGCTCGGAATCCTCACGCGGCCCGGCGGTGATGGCTGCGCGACGTGGTGGACTTGCGGCGCGCCTTCGCGGCCGGGCGGCGGCGCTCGTGGCGCCTGGGCGATTCCTCGCGGCCCTCCTCGCGTTCCTCGCGCGCCTCGCGCGATTCCCCGCCCTTCTTGCGCGCGGCGAGGCTCTTCTCGAGCAGCGACGCGAAGTCGATGACCTCGGCCTCGCGCGGCCGGCGCGCCTTCGGCGCCTCCCTGAGGTGGCCGTGCGCCTTGTCCTCGATCCTCTTCATCAGGTCTTCGCGGTAGGTGTCGTGGTACTGCTTCGGGTCCCAGCGCACCGTCATGTCGTCGATCAGGCGCTCGGCCATCTTCATCTCGTTGGGCTGCACCTTCGCTTCGGCGAGGCTCTCCGGAACGTCGATGTCCTTCGCGGGGCGAAGCTCGTCCTGGTAGCGCAGCGTGTTGAGGATCAGCCGGTTGTCGCGCGGATAGAGCATCGCGAGGTGCTGGCGCGTGCGGATCACGACGTTCGCGATCGCCACCTTGCCGCTGCGCTCGAGCGTCTCGCGCAGCAGCGCATATCCTTTCTCGCCGTGCTTCGCGGGCGCGGTGTAGTAGGGCGACTCGTAGTAGTACGGCGGCACGTCGTGCGCCTCGACGAAGCCGATGATGTCGATCGTCTGCGTCGCCTCGACGTTGGCGCGCTTGAAGTCCTCCTTCTCGAGGGTGACGTAGCGTCCTTCCTCGTACTCGTAGCCCTTCACGATTTGGTCGAAGGGCACCTCGTCGCCGGTCGCCTTGTTGTAGCGCTTGTAGCCCACCGGCTGGAGGTCGCGGCGGTCGAGCATGGTGAAATCGAGCTCGTTGCCTTGCTCGGCCGGGTAAAGCGCGACGGGGATGTGCACCAGCCCGAAGCGGATGGCACCTTTCCAGAGTTCTCGCGGCATGGGCTTTCCTTTCGTTCTCGTTGTCAGCCGCCGCTCGGCGGCGTGGCGTGGACGAGCTTCGGCATGCGCGCCACCGGGGGGCGCGTCTTCTCGTTGCGCGGCGAGGGCTGCGTGCGCATCGGCCGGGCGGCGAGCTTCACGGGGCGCCCGCTGCGCGCGGACCGATACAGCGCCCGGATCACGCGCACGTCGGCGAGGCCTTCCTCGCCCGAGGGCTGCGGCTCGCGGTCCCCGAGGATGCAATCGGAGAAATACAGCAGCTCGGCCGCGAACTGGTCGCGCTTGCCGTAGGCGACGACGCTCTTCGAGCCGCCGTGCTTGTAGTGGTGCTCCAGGCCCTTCGCGAGCTCGTAGCCGGGCTCCACGCGAAGCGATCCGCGTGTTCCGACGATGCGGTACTCCGAGGTCTTGTCGGTGCCGAAGCTCAGGCAGAAGGTCGCCAGGCGATCGCCGGGAAAGCGCAGCATGCAGGTGGCCGATTCCTCCACCGATCCGCCGCGGCTGCGCCCGGCCGTCATGGCGAAGGCTTGCGTCGGCTCGGCCTCGAACAGGTGGCGTGCCGCGTTGATGCAGTAGATGCCGATGTCGTAGAGCGTGCCGCCGCCCTGGTCTGCCTCGAGGCGGATGTTCGGCGGCTCGACGCGGTTGGTGAAGGAGGAGACGAAGAGCTTCGCCTCGCCCACCTCGCCTCCGCGCACCGCCTCGATCGCGGAAAGCGTCGCGCGCTCGAAGTGCAGGCGGTAGGCGGTCATGAGCTTCACGCGGTGGCGCCGGCACGCGGCGATCATCGTGCGGCATTCGCGCTCGTCGAGCGCGAGCGGCTTCTCGCACAGCACGTGCAGGCCGAGGCGCGCGCAGCGCACGGTCCAGTCGCGGTGCTGGTCGTTCGGCAGCGCGATGTAGGCCGCATCGACGCCGGCCTCCGCGACGCAGCGCGCGAAATCCTCGTAGCGGTAGGCGGGAGCATCGTAGCGGCGCGCGAGCGCCTTGCGCTTCGCGGCATCGCCCGAGACGATCGCGGCGAGCCGGGAGTTGCGCCGCGCGTGCTCGAAGGCGGGCAGCACCGCCGCCTGCGCGACGTAGCCCTGGCCGATCACGGCATAGCGCACCTCGCTCGTCCTCGCCGCGGCGTTCTCCATCGCTCTCCCGTCACGGTTCGCGGCGCAGCGCGAACGGGTGGGGATCGCGCGATGCCGCCCGGGCGCCGGCGCCGCCCTGCATCACATCAGCCGGGTGGTGTCGGACCAATAGGGCCGCACTCCGTAGAAATCGTGCACCTGCGTCGCCCACGAGTTGTCGGCCATGGAGGGCCAGTGGTCCTTGTCGAACCCCGGCGCCTTCTCGAAGCGCTCGCGGTCGGAATCGAGCACGAAGCAGTGCCGGTTCGCGTCCAGGGTGAGGGCGTTCCACGGTATCGCGAAGAGCTTGTCGCCCATCCCGAGGAATCCGCCGCACGACATGACCGCGTAGGCGACGCGCCCGCGCTGCACGTCGATCATGATGTCCTCGACCGTGCCGAGGTCCTCGTTCTTCGCGTTCACGACCTTGTCGCCCTGCAGCGTGTCGGCCGCCATGACCTCGGGGCCGGGGCCGCTCGTGTTGCCTTCGCCGCCGACGATGCGCGCGCCTTCGGAGGTGGTGGTCCGGGTCGATTTCATTCACTTCTCCTTGAGCGATTCGATCATCCCGCCAGCGCGGTTGCGGTGCCGTCCGGTGGGTTCGTGTTGGAGGTCTTGACCGGATCGGGGTTCGGCGTGGTGGTCTCTCCGGAGGGGGCGCGGAAATCGCGCCGGACTCCTCCCGCCCCGCAACGTCCATGCCGCCTACATGTGCATGCCGCGGGCGACGCTCGCGATGACCGTCAGCAGCTCGGCCGGGGTCACCGGTTTGGTGAGGTGCATCTGGAAGCCTTCGGACAGCGCGCGGATGCGGTCCTCGCGCTGCGTGAACGCGGAGAGCGCGATCGCCGGCCTGCGCCCGCGCGAGGCGTCGCTCGATTCCCAGCGGCGGATGCGCTTGAGCGTCGTGTAGCCATCCTCGTCCGGCATCGCGATGTCGCACACCACCACCTGCGGCGAATCGCGGTCGTCGTCGAGCGCGAGGTGCGCGAGCGCTTCCTGGCCCGAGGCGGCCACCTTCACGGCCGCGCCCGACTGGGAGAGCAGCGCCGCGAGCGATTCGCGCGCCTCGCGCTGGTCGTCGATGAGCAGCACGCGAATGCCCGAGAGGGAGGGCAGCGCCTTGGGCGCCGCGGCCTGGCCGATCGCCACGCGCGTGCCGGAGTCGCGGCACAACGGCAGGTAGACGCGGAAGGTCGCGCCACGGTCGATCCCGTCGCTCTCGCAGGTGACGTTTCCGCCGTGGAGCTCGGTGAGGCGCTGCACGAGCGCGAGCCCCAGGCCCAGTCCCTCGTGGCCGCGGCTCGCCGAGCCCTGGTCGGCCTGCCGGAACGGATCGAAGAGATACGGCAGGAATTCCGGCGGGATGCCGGCGCCGTTGTCGCGCACCTCGATGCGCGCCATCGGCCCCTCGGGCCGCGCGGACACCCAGACGGTTCCGCCCGGCGGCGTGAATTTCACCGCGTTGGTGAGCAGGTTCACGAAGATCTGCCGGATGCGGTCCGGGTCGCCGTGGATCTCGCGGTCGCCCATCGCGTAATCGGTGACGATCCGCAGCTCCTTCTCGAGGGCGGTCGCGCGCAGGCTCTCCACCGCATCGGCGAGCACCGGAAGGAGCGGCATCGGCTGCTTGAGGAGCCCGAGGTTCCCGCTCATGGCGCGCGTCACGTCGAGCAGGTCGTCGATGAGGCGCACCTGGTGGTCGACTCCGATCATGATGCCGGCGAGCGCGCGCCGCACCGAGGGCTCGGCGTCGCGCAGCAGGTTCTGCAGCACGTGCGTCCAGCTCTTGATGCCGTTCAACGGCGAGCGCAGCTCGTGGGAGACGATCGCGAGGAACTGGTCGCGGGCGAGGGTGGCGGTCTCCGCGCTCGCCCGGGCGCTCCTCTCGCGCTCGAGGAGCTCGGCGCGGCGCTCGTCCTCGCGCGCGCGCGCGGTCTCGTCGTAGACGATCGCGAGCACCGCGTCGTCGCGTCCCGCGCCGCCCGCCTCGGGGATGATGCGGCCGGCGAAGTGGCGCCGCGACTCGCCGCCTTCCTCGAAATGGAAGCGCTGCTCCTCGCGCGTATCGAAGGCGCGGCGCGCCGCCTCGCGCAACGGGGCGAGCACGTGCGGCGGAAGTCCCGCCTCGCCGCAGCGCCGCCCGATGAGCTCGCCGGGCTTGCGCCCGAAGGCGTGCTCGGCCGCGCGATTCACGTACAGGTAGCGCAGGTCGCGGTCGAGCCGCGCGATGACGTCGGGAATGTTCTCGGCGAGGGTCTCGAAGTCCTCCTCGCGGCGGCGCGCCTCCTGCTCGGCGCGCATGCGGTCGGTGATGTCGAGGCAGGAGCCGACGAAGCCGCTGAGGCTCCCGCTCGTGACGAGCGGCACTCCCTTGTCGAGGAGCCAGCGGTATTCGCCGTCCTTGCGACGCAGGCGATACTCGACCTCGAACGGCCGCATCGCCGCGAACGCCTCGGCGTAGGCCGCGATGCAGGCCGGCGCGTCCTCGCCATGCAGGCTCTCGCGCCACCCGTGCCCCAGCTCCGCCTCGAGCGTGCGCCCGGTGAAGTCGAGCCACGGCCGGTTGAAATACACGCTGCGCCCGTCGGGACCGGCCACCCAGATCATCACCGGAGCACAATCGGCCATCAGCCGGAAGTGCTCGGCCGCGCTCGCGCCCGCGCGCGCCGCCCGTGACGACACGGCGGCTTGCGCGGGGCTCGAGGTCATGAGGCGCGCGAGGCGTTGCCCATGCCGGTGCGGTTCTGGTCCTCGCGGATGCCGTATTCGCGCAGCCGGTTGTACAGCGTCTTCGTGCAGATGCCGAGCATCTCCGCGGTGCGCTTGCGCTCGCCGTTGCAGTGCTGCAGCGTCGAGAGGATGAGCTCCCGCGCAGCGACCGAGAGCGGCGTGCCGAGCGGCACGGTGATCGCCGGCGTGGAGGAGGGCGCCGAGATCGAGCGCATCGGCGCCGCTTCCGCTTCGACAGTGGGTCCTTCGAGTCCTTGGTCTCCGGCCATGATGAACACCCTATGAATGTAGTTTTTCAATTCCCGGACGTTGCCGGGCCAGGGATACTGCTTCATGCGCGCGATGGCGCCGGGCGCGAATTTCTTCTTCGTGCCGCACGCCTCGTTGAGCTCTTCGAGGAAGTGGCTCGCGATGAGCTCGACGTCGTCGCCCCGCGCACGCAGGGGCGGCATCTCGAGTGGAAACACGTTCAGGCGGTGGTACAGGTCGTCGCGGAGCTTGCCGGCGCGCACCGCCTCGCGCGGGTCGCGGTTGGTGGCCGCGATGATGCGCACGTCGGTCTCGATCGTCCTGGTGGTGCCGATGCGCATGAAGCTGCCGGCCTCCAGGACGCGCAGCAGCCGCACCTGCAGCTCGAGCGGCATCTCCGTGATCTCGTCGAGGAAGAGCGAGCCGCCGTCGGCCTGCTCGAAATAGCCCTTGTGCTGCCGGTCGGCGCCCGTGTAGCTGCCGCGCTCGTGCCCGAACATCTCGTTCTCGATCAGGTTCGGCGAGATCGCCCCGCAGTTGATCGCGAGGAACGGGTGCTTGCGCCGGCGCGAGAGCTCGTGGATGGTGCGCGCGACGATCTCCTTGCCGGTGCCGCTTTCGCCGAGCAGCAGCACCGTGGCCTCGGTGGGCGCGACGCGCGCGATCTTGTCGTACACCTCCTGCATCGGCGTCGAGCGGCCCACCAGCCGTCCGAAGCGGCCGAGGCGGCGCAGCTCGTCGCGCAGCGCTCCGATCTCCGCGCGCAGCTCGCCGCTGCGCGGCACGCGCGAGAGCACCGCCTTCAGGCGTTGCAGGTTGACGGGCTTGGTGAGGTAATCGGAGGCGCCGAGGCGCAGCGCTTCCACCGCGCTCTCGACGCTCGCGTGGCCGGTGATGAGAATGGTCTCGATGGAGGCGCGGTCCTCGAGATCCTCGAAGAGATCCATGCCGCTGCCGTCGGGCAGGCGCAGGTCCATGAGGACCACGTCGGCCCTCTGGCGCACGAGCTGGATGCGCGCTTCGGCGACGCTTCCCGCGCATGCCGTGGTGAATCCTTCCGCCGCCGCGAGTGCCGCGAGGGCTTCGCGGGTGTTGGCATCGTCGTCGACGATGAGGACATGGGACATGGATCGTTCGCTCCGGCCTGGGTAATCCGGGGTGCGCCCGGAGAAAGGATGACGCTTCGCGACGCGAAGTTTTTTCCATGTTGAACTGGCGCGCCGCGGAAGGCTGTCGGCCGAGTCCTACAGGGGGCGCGGCCCGTGGGCCGGCTTCGGGCGCTGCGGATGGACTAGGGGCGCCGCGGCGAGAAGTAGTCGCGCACGAGCGACGACCACGATTCGTCGCCCATGGAGGGCCAATGCTCGTGGTCGAAGCCGGGCGCCTTCTCGAGCCGCTCGCGATCGATGTCGAGCACGAGGCAGCCGCGCTGCTCGTCGAGGCTGAACGCTTCCCAGGGAATCGCGAAGAGCTTCGCGCCGAGGCCGAGCACGCCGCCCCGTGCGAGCACGCCGTACGCGACGCGGCCGCTCGGCACGTCGAGCATCACGTGCTCGAGCTTGCCGAGCTCCTCGCCGCGCGTGTTCTCGATCACGTCGCTCACGAGCGTCGCGCAGGGCATGACGAACGAGCCGGGCCCGGGCGTACGCGCGCCGCGCCGCGCAGGCGCCGCCTGCACCTCTTCCATCGCTGCCTCGCGATCGCTTGCGGGATGGCGCATGCCCATGGCCGCTCAGTGTTCGGGGTCCACGGAAAGGTGCGAGTCCACGCGCATCACGCCGGAGGGTGATTGCGCGCGTTCCTCGGCCGCGGCGAGCTGCTCGGGCGAGCGCACGGTGCCGGTGAGGCTCACCACGCCGTGGTTCGTCGACACGGAGAAGTCCGCGCCCGCGAGCGCCGGATCGGAGCGCATCGCGCTCGCCGCGCGGGCCGTGATTTCCGAATCCGACGGCGCGCGATCCGGCAGCCTCGAGCGCGGTGCGCGATCCGCCGTCTTCGAAGGAGCCGGGACGGCCGGCGCACTGGCCGGTTTCTGCGCAGGCGGCGCGGCGTCCGAGGCCGCCGAGGGCGAGCCGGGCACACCGATCGAGCGGTCGCATGCGGAAAGGGCGAGCGCGGCGAGCGCGCAGAGCGCCGCGCGCGGCAACGGGGCGAGGAATCGCATAGGGATTGACCGGTTGGATATCACCACCCATCTCGCAGCACGACGCGTGCCAGCGGCGCGAGCGCAAGAACGCGCTGGGCCGGCGCGTTGTCCGAGCATCGCAAGGTGGAGGCGCTCTTCCAGCGCTACGACGAGGAAAAGCAGGGCGGCGACGAGTCGCGCCTCGAGCTCGCCCAAGGGATCTGCAAGGAGCATGGACGAGGCGCTCGTCGAGCACGCGAGCGCGAAGGACCTGGTCGCGCGGATCGAGGGGGCGCGAAGCGTCGACGAGAGCTGCGATGCCCGCGTGAAGGTCCTGGGCGAGTACGTGCGCCACCACGTGCGCGCGGAAGAGAACGAGATCTTCCCGCAAGTGGCGGGCAAACGGGACGAGCTGGACGAGCTCGGCCAGGAGATGCACGCGCGCCGCGCGCAGCTCAGGGAAGAGCCGGGATTGAACGAGGCGGGCGAGGGCGAGGGGCGCATGCCCATGCGCGCTCGGCGCACCGAGTCGCGGCCGGGCGCGCGAGGCGCGGATTGAGCCTTCGCATGGCGCGTGGCGAGCGCGTCACGAAACGCGGCCGCCGCGCGCGCTGACGCCGCTTCATCCCCGCGAACGGGCGCGACCGCGGCTCGGATGCGGCTGCGGATCGCGCGGCTCCGCGGGCACGCCCGAGGGATGCTCGCTCCGGATGCGGTCCGGATTCGGCTCGCTCTCTACGAACGGCGGGTCGTCGGGTGGCGGCGCGGGCTTGCGATGGTCGAGATCGCGGTCGTGCGACATCCCGCTTCAGCCTTCGGCGCCGCCTTTTTCCTGCGGCGACGGCGCGGGCTGCGCGTTCGACGCGGCCTCGCTGGCGACCTGGATGCGCGGGGGCGGATTCTCGGGCGCGCGCGGCGCGGCCGAGGGATTCGTGGCCACCGCGACCGAGAGCCCCGAGTTGATGAATGCGGATTTCTCGACGGGCGGCTGGCAGCCGGCCGCCGCCGCGGCGAGCGCGAGCAAGGCGGCCGGCACGAGGACGCGTTTCACGTTCGCGTCCTTCGCCGTCACTGCTTCGACTTCATGTTGTCGCTGCTGCTGCTCGAGCTCGGCGGCGTCGTGGAAGAGCTGCTGCTCGAGGACGGGCTGCTCGACGAGCCGGACGTGCCGGAGGCTCCGGAGGCGCCCGACTGGTCGCTCGAGCCGCTCGTGCCGGCACTGCCGCTCATGGACGAGCTGCCGCTGGTCGAGCCGGCCGCGCCGGGAGTCGTGCTGCTGCTCGAGGAGCTCGGGCTGGTCGTGTCGGTCGAGGAGGACGACGAGCTCGGAGAGGACGGCATCGTGCTGGTGGTCGCGGACGGCGTCGCCGTACTGCTCGTGCCCGATTTGTTGCGGTCGCAGCCGGTCACGGCGGCGGTCGCAACGGCAAGCACGGCAACCAAGGGGATGAGCTTGTTCATGACTTCTCCATTTCGAGTGCGTTTGTGGGGTGTAAGACGATCCCTCGCGGGGCCGAGACTGCTCTGCTTCAACGAACCCCGTATGCAGGACGCGTGCCAAGCGCTCTCGCCCCGAGAGGCGGGTCGCCAGGGCCTCGTCGCCAGCACTTCTTTGCCGAGTTGGGGAAATCCGTTCCCGCTAGGAACGGGAAACATCTTCGTCAGCCGCGCTGGGGTGCGTCCCCGGCGCTGAACGAAATGAATTTGACATAATACAAATTATGCGCAGCTCGACCCAGTGTCCGGCACAGGCCCACCGGTAGAATTCGCCTCCGGATCGCCATCCCATGAAGCCCTCCATCTGCCTCAACATGATCGTGCGCGACGAGGCGCACGTGATCGAGCGATGCCTCGCCTCGGCGCGTCCCTGGATCGACCGCTGGGCGATCGTCGACACGGGCTCCGCCGACGAGACGCCCGCGCTCGTGCGGCACGCGCTCGCCGGAATTCCGGGCGAGCTGCAGCATCGTCCCTGGCGCGACTTCGGCCACAACCGCAACGAGGCGCTGCAGCTCGCGCGCCCGGGCGGCGGTTACCTGCTCCTCATCGATGCGGACGAGGCGTTGCGCGTGCCCCGCGGCTTCGCGTGGCCCGAGCTCGATGCGCCCGCGTACTACTTGCAAGCGGAAGCCGGGCCGGTGCGATACAGCCGGCCGGCGCTCGTCGACGCCGCGCTCGATTGGCGATGGGAAGGCGTGATCCACGAGTACCTTGCCGCAACGCCGCCCGTGCGGTTCGCCTTGCTCGATTGGCCACGCATCGTGGTGCGCCAAGACGGCGCGCGCTCGCGCGATCCCGGAAAGCTCGACAAGGACATCCAGGTGCTGCGCGCGGCGCTCGCACGCGAGCCGGGCAACACGCGCTACGCGTTCTACCTCGCGCAGACGCTGCGCGACGCGGGCGACCTGGCGGGCGCGCTGGAGGCGTACCGGCAGCGCTGGAACATGGAGGGATGGGACGAGGAGCGCTGGTATGCGCTCTACCAGGTCGCGCGCATGACGGAGCGCCTCGGCGCGAACGTGGGCGAAGTGCAGGCGGCCTATCTCGCGGCGTACCGCGAGCGCCCTTCGCGCGCCGAGCCGCTCTTCAACCTCGCGCGCTTCCACGCCGAGCGCGGCGATTCCGCGCTCGCGTACCTCTTCGCGCGCCCCGCAGCCGAAATGCGACCCCCGGCGGACCTGCTGTTCGTCGAGGACGAGATCTATCGCTGGCGCGCGCTCGACGAGATGAGCGTCGCCGCCGCGGCGGTGGGCGCGAACGATGCCGCGCTCTGGGCGCTCGGCCGGCTCGCCCGCGAAGGACACGTGCCGGCGCACGAGTTGCCGCGCATCCGCAAGAACCTGGAGCGCCTCCATGCGCTGGCTCGCGTAGCGCGCTGACGTGCCGCGATGCCGCGCGCGAAATGCCCGTGGCTCCGAACGCCGTCAGGACCCCTGGTCCGCCTTCACCATGCTGTCCGAGCCGCCGAGCACGGTCTCGAGTTGCTGCGGGTCGATCGGCTTCACGAGGTGGCGATCGAAGCCGGCATCGCGGGCGCGGCGCCGATCGTCCTCCTGGCCCCATCCCGTCACGGCGACGAGGACGCAATCGGACGTCGTCGGTGTGGCTTTCAACCGGCGCGCGACCTCGTAGCCGTGAACCTTGGGCATGCCGATGTCGAGGAACGCGAACTGCGGCGAGAAATCCGCGGCGATCCGCAACGCCTCGGCGCCATCGTGCGCGATGCGCACCTCGTGGCCGTTGCGCTCGAGCACCGCCGCGAGGCTTCGCGCGAAGTCGACGTTGTCGTCGGCGAGCAGGATGCGTTTGGGCCGATCCTCATGCGCCGCGCGGGTCGACGCGGGCGCACGCGGCTCCTGCGGCGGCCGATCGGCGCGCGGCAGCCGCACGATGAACTCGCTGCCGTGCCCGAGCCCTTCGCTGTAGGCGGTGATCGTGCCGTCGTGCAGGCCGACCAGGCGGCGCGCGAGCGTGAGTCCCACGCCGAGCCCGGCCTGCGCCCGCGTGAGCGAGCGGTCCACCTGCACGAACATCTCGAAGATGTTGGCGATCGAGCGCTCGTCCAGGCCGATGCCGCTATCCTGCACGCGCACGACCGCATCGGTTCCTTGGGCCGCGGCCGCGACCGCGATGCGCCCGCCCGGCTCGGTGTACTTCGCGGCGTTGTGCAGCAGGTTCCCGATCACCTGGGCGAGGCGCGCGCGATCGCCGTCGATCGGCAAGGCCTCCTCGGCGAGCCGCACGTCCAGCTCGTGCTTGCGCGAGTCGATGAACGGGCGCACCGTCTCGATCGCGTCGCGCACCGCCTCGCGCAGGTCGAACACGGACTTGCGCACCGTGAGCTTGCCGGTCGTGATGCGCGAGACGTCCAGCAGGTCGTCGACCAGGCGCACCATCTGGCGCAGCTGCCGCTCCATCATGCCGAGCGCGCGCTCCTGCATTTCGGGCGTCGATTGCGGGGTGCGCAGGATCTCGACCGCGTTGCGCAGCGGCGCGAGCGGATTGCGCAGCTCGTGGGCGAGCGTCGCGAGGAACTCGTCCTTGCGCCGGTCGGCCTCGCGCAGCGCCTCGGCGCGCCGTCCGGACTCGGCGAGCATGCCGTTGAAGGCGTCCACCAGCTCCCCGATCTCATCCTCGCTCGTCTTGCGTGCGCGCAGCGCGTAGTCGCGGTGGTGCATCACCTCGCGCGCGACGCGCGCCACCTCGAGGATCGGCGCGGTCACGCCGCGCTGCAGCCAGCCGAACACGAGGCTCGAAAGCGCGAGGCTCGCCACCATCACCACGCCGAGGATCGCGAGATAGTCGAGCACGCGGTCCCACGGCAGGTAGCGCGCGCGGATGTAGACGGTTCCGAGCGGCTCGCCGCGCTCGACCACGCGCCGGAAGACCACGATCTCGTCTCCGCTGATGTGGTAGCCGTTCACCTCGGGGCGCATCGGAAACGACTCCGGCGGCTCGCCCTTCTTGAGATAGGTCGCGAAGAGCCGTCCCGCGTCGGTGTAGATCGCCGCCGCGAGCACCTCCTCGCGCGCACGGATGATGCTCAGGTCCTTCTCCGCCGTCTGGTGGTCGTCGAACGCGAGGGCCGGCGCGCTCGCGCGCGCGAGGATCTCCGCCTGGAGGTCGAGATCGTCGGTCCACTGGCGCTCGTATCCGCGCAGGTCGTAGGCGACGAGCCCGGCGGCGCTCAGCAGCAGCGCCGAGGCCGTCGTGACGAGCACGAGCAGCATGATCTTGCGGCTGATCGAGGTGCGCACGCGCCGCAGCATCACGCCCCCTTCTGCAGCACGCGCCGCGCGACCGAGAGCATGCGCGAGCTGATGCGGTGCCCGCTTCGCTGGGCCGCGTCGAGCGAGACCTCGAAGCCGACGTGGTCGTTCGCCACCACGAAGTTGATCGTGCTTCCCGCCGACAAGCCCTGCGGGCTCTCGGTGACCACCAGCACGCCCGCTTGCTGCGCATTGCGGATGATGGTGCGGTCCGGCTCCTCGCCGCCCACGAAGAGCAGCTGCACGTCGGAGAGGGGCTCGCCCGGCCGGATGCGGCGCACGACGACCGGGTGGGTTCCCACCATGCGGCCGGGGACCAGCCGTTCGAGCTCTGCGGCCACGTCGTCATCGTGCAGGACGCCGATCACGAACGCGGAACCGGGCTGGGCGAAGCGTGCCGGCGGCCAGTCGATGTAGCCCGAGAACTTGTAGAGGAAGGCCGCCTTGACGCTCGACTCGGCCACCGGCTCCGCGGCCTGCACGAACGCCGGTGCCGCGAGGAGCACCAGCGCCGCAAGCAGGCTTGCCGGCCGGATCCTCATGCGGTGTACGGAAGCGGACAGGGTCGGATCGGGTTCATGCCTTCGGGCGGCGACGCGTCCCGCAGATGATACCGCGAGCCCCGCGGAGTTCCGCGGGCGGCGGCATTGCGCCTCAGTGGAAATCGTGGCTGGTGGTGGCGAGGCGCCCGAGGAGCGGCGTGAGGTCGACGAGGCGGCGCGCGAGGACGTGCACCACGAGCCCCTGCTTCTGCACCTCGCCCGAGACCTCGAGGAGCCGCGCGCCGAGCAGCTCCCTCCTCTGCCGCTCCGCGAGGTCGTTCCACACCACCAGGTTCACGTAGCCGGTCTCGTCCTCGAGCGTGACGAAGATCACGCCGCTCGCGGTCGCCGGGCGCTGGCGGCAGGTGACGATGCCGGCGACGCGGATGCGCTCGCCGTCGCGCGCCGCGGCGACCTGCGAGGCGTCGCGGATGCCGCGCTTGCTCAACCTCTCGCGCAGCAGGGCGAGCGGATGGCGGCGCAGCGTGAGGCCGAGCGAAGCGTAGTCGCCCACGATGTCCTCGCCCTCGGTGGGACTCGCGAGCGCCGGGTGGGCGCCTTCCCGCGCGGGAAGCGCGAGTCGAGTCGCCTCGTCCACGCCGAGCGTTTGCCACAGCGCCGCGCGGCGATGGCCGGCGAGCGAGGCGAGCGCGTCGGCCGCGGCGAGCGCGGAAAGATCGGAGCGGTCGAGCCGTGCGCGGCGCGCGAGATCCTCGATCGAGGCGAACGGCCCCTCGCGCCGCGCTTCCACCAGCCGCTCGGCCGCCTGCCGCTTCAAGCCCTTCACCAGCCCGAGTCCCAGGCGCAAGGCGGGTTGCGGATTTTCTTCGCGGTCCGACGAGGGCCTCGGCTCCAGCCTGCTGTCCACCTCGCTCGCCATCACGTCCGCGGGGCGCAGCTCCACGCCATGGCGGCGCGCATCCTGCACGATCGCCGAGGTGGAGTAGAAGCCGAGCGGCTGGCTGTTGAGGAGCGCGGCGGCGAAGGCGGCCGGCTCGTGGCACTTGAGCCAGCTCGAGACGTACACGAGCAACGCGAAGCTCGCCGCGTGCGATTCGGGGAAGCCGTACTCGCCGAAGCCCTCGATCTGCTGGTAGATCTGCGCGGCGAACTCGCGCGAGTAGCCGCGCTCGAGCATGCCGTTCACGAGCTTTTCGCGGAACGACTCGATGCCGCCGCGCCGGCGCCACGAGGCCATCGCGCGGCGCAGCCGATCGGCCTCGCCCGGCGTGAAGCCGGCCGCGACCACCGCGAGCTGCATCACCTGCTCCTGGAAGATCGAGACGCCGAGCGTGCGCTCGAGGACCTTCCTCACTTCCTCGCTCGCATAGGTCACGGGTTCCGTTCCCTCGCGCCGGCGCAGGTACGGGTGCACCATGCGGCCGGTGATGGGCCCGGGGCGCACGATCGCCACCTCGATCACGAGGTCGTAGAAGCAGGCGGGCTTGAGCCGGGGCAGCATCGCCATCTGCGCGCGCGACTCGACCTGGAAGACGCCGATGGTGTCGGCGCGCTGGATCATCGCGTAGACCTCGGGATCCTCCGGAGGGATGTTCGACATCGAAAGCGGCCGGAATGGGGACGGATATCCGGGGACAGATCCGGATTCATGCGCGAGGCGTTCGCATCGGCCATGGTGCTCCACGGCATCGGGGTCAGTCCCCGATTTACCTCGATATCCATTGACCAGGTCGATCGCCCTGCGGATGCACGAGAGCATTCCGAGCCCGAGCACGTCGACCTTGAGCAGGCCGAGCGCGTCGAGGTCGTCCTTGTCCCACTGGATCACGGTGCGCTCGGGCATCGAGGCGTTCTCGACCGGCACGAGGCGCGAGAGGCGGCGGTTGTCGATCACGAAGCCGCCGGGATGCTGCGAGAGGTGGCGCGGGAATCCGACGAGCTCCTGCGTGAGCGCGATCACCTGGCGTACGACGCCGCTCGCGACGTCGAAGCCGCCTTCGGCGAGGCGCTTCTCGAGGACCGCGCGGTTGTCCCACCAGGAGAGCGATTTCGCGAGCAGGTCCACCTGGTCGAGCGAGAGCCCGAGCGCCTTGCCCACGTCGCGCAATGCGCTCCTCGGCTGGTAGGTGATGACGACCGCCGCGATCGCCGCGCGCTCGCGCCCGTACTTGCGGTAGAGGTACTGGATCACCTCCTCGCGCCTCTGGTGCTCGAAGTCGACGTCGATGTCGGGCGGCTCGTTCCTCTCCCTGGAGATGAAGCGCTCGAAGAGCACCGACATGCGGCCCGGATCGACCTCCGTGATTCCCAGGCAATAGCACACGGCGGAGTTCGCCGCCGAGCCGCGCCCCTGGCAGAGGATCTTCTCGCGCCGCGCGAAGGCGACCACGTCGTGCACGGTGAGGAAGAACGGCTCGTAGGCGAGCTCGGCGATGAGCGCGAGCTCGTGCTCCACGGTCTGCACCACGCTCGCCGGCGCGCCTTGCGGATAGCGCCTTGCCAATCCTTCGTAGGTGAGGCGGCGCAGGTGGCTCGTGGGCGTCTCGCCCGCGGGCACCAGCTCCCGCGGATACTCGTAGCGGATCTCGTCGAGCGAGAACGCGCAGCGGCTCGCCACGTCGAGCGTCGCGGCGAGGAGCCGCGCCGGATGGAGGCGCGCGAGGCGCCCGATCGAGCGCAGGTGGCGTTCGCCGTTGGCATGCAGCGTGCGGCCAGCCTCGGCGAGCGGGCGCTGCAGGCGGATCGCGGTCATCGCGTCCTGCAGCCGCTGCCGGCGCCGCTCGTGCATGTGCACGCCGCCCGCGGCCACGCATGCGAGCCCCAGGCGCGCGCCGAGCGACTCGAGCCCGGCGAGGCGAGCCTCGTCGTCGCCCGCACGGTGCAACTCCACCGCGATCCATGCACGCTCGCGAAAGCGTGCTCGAATCCATCTTCCCTCCTCCTCGGCCGTGCCTTCGCCTGCGCGGGGAGGAAGCCAGAGCGCGAGCAGGCCTTCGGTATCGGCCGGGAAATCGTCGCGCGTCGCGCGATACTCGCCTTTCGCCGCCGCGCGGCGCGCGCGCGTGACGAGCTCGCACAGCTTCTCGTATCCGGCGATCGAAGCGGCGAGGAGCACGACGCGAAGCCCGTCGGCGAGCGCGAATTCGGAGCCGACCAGGAGCTTCAACCCGCTCTCCTTCGCGGCGACGTGCGCGCGCACGATGCCCGCCACGGAGCATTCGTCGGTGATCGCGAGCGCGTGGTAGCCCAGCTCCGCGGCGCGCTGCACCAGCTCCTCGGGATGCGAGGCGCCGCGCAGGAACGTGTAGTTGGTGATGCAATGGAGCTCGGCGTAGCCGGGAATCACGCGAACACCCCGTGCACGTACCAGGCCGAGGGATCGCGGTGCTCGCGGAAGATCCAGAACGCCTCGCCGCGCGCGTTCGACGCGACGTAATAGTCGCGTCGCACCTCGTCGCCATCCCACCATCCGGACTCGATACGCTCGGGACCCGCGGCGATGGCGAGCGGGCCCTGCAGGGTCGGCATGCCTTGCTGCACGATCAGCCGCTGCGGCCGCTTGAGGAGCCACACCGGACGCGTCGAAACCGCGGACAGGCCCCATTTTTGATGGAGCGATTTTTCTGCGACCTGCGGATTCCGCGCTTTGAATGGGGCGTGTCCCCGGCTTTCCGATTTCTTCCAATCGCGTTCCGGACGATGGTCGTCGGCGAGCGCGATGCCGTAGACGCGCTCGCGGCCGAGGCGGGCGGCGAGCCGCTCGAGGAGCCGTTCGCGATCGATCGACTGCTCGCGCTCCGCGGGAAGCCAGGAAGCGGCGCGCGAGGGACGCTCGAGCAGCGCGTCGGCTGCGAGCTCGAGCGCCAGCGTGGGGCCGGGCAACGCGGTGCGCGAGAGCTTCTCGCGCGCGATCGCGAGGATGAAATCCGCCTCGCGCTCCGGAGATGCGAATTCCAGGACGACCGGCGTGCGCGCATCGCGGCCATGCTCGAGCGTGAGCACGATCCGCTGGGCGCCGGCTCCGCGGCCGCGCAACGCACCCTCGAGCTCGACCAGCATGCGCTTGAGCGCGAAGGCGAGCGCCTCGACGCCTTCGGCCTCGCAGGCGAGCTCGACGCGCGAGCGGAAGCGCGGCGGCGCGACGTAAGGCAGGCGCGGATCGGCGACGCGCCCGACGAGACGCGCGAGCGAATCGGCGATCCGCGGCCCGAAGCGGCGCGCGAGGCCCTCGGCAGGCAGGGCCAGCGCATCGCGCACGCGCAGGATGCCGAGGTCGGCGAGGCGCTCGAGCGTTTTCTGCGGCCAGTCGAGCAGAAAGAGCGGCAGGTCCGCGAGCCTCGCCTCGAGGTCCTTCGCGGCGAGGCAGCCACGCGCGCGCAGGCCCTGCGTTGCCGCGCGCGCGAAGAGCCGCGCGGCGAGCGGCGTGGGCGCGACGCCGAGCGAGGCGCGAAAGCCCAGCTCGCGCACGCCTTGCCGTACCGCCGCGGCGAGCCGCGCGTGGCCGCCGAAAAGCCGCACGCTCGAAGCGACTTCCAGAACGATGCCCTGCGATTCGACCGCGGCCATCGGCGTGAACTGGCCGGCCCACGCGGCGAGCCGTTCGAGCGTTTCCGTTTCCGCACGGCCATCGCGCGGCACGACGCGCAGGCTTCCCGCGAGCGCCTTCGCCGCGGCGACCGGCTGCCCTTCGCGCACGCCCGCCGCCTGTGCCGCCGCGTTCGCGCACGCGACCAGCGGGCGCTGCCCCGGCCCCTCGGCGATCACCAGCGCTTCGCGCGCGACGCCGGCGCGTTCCACGATCTGCAGCGGCAACGAGGGCAGCTCGAGCGCGAGCCAGAGCATGGCGCGGCTTCCTTCAGGCGGCGAGGCGCGGGAGCGGCCGGGGAAGTGCCACGGGAACGAGGGACGGTTGCGGCGCGGTTTCTTGCGCTTCGATCGCGGCGATGCGCGGGCGCGCCGCGAGCTCGATGCGCAGCGGCGCGCAGAGCGGCGGCCCGCGCCGCTTCGGGATGCGCAACGCGAGCGCGCCTGCGGATGCCTCGGCGATGAGGCGAAGATGCGCGGGGGTGGAAAGCGCTTGCGCCGCGCTCGAGCGGTACAGAACTGCCATGGCGCCGCCGGCCTGCGCCGCCAGCTGCAGGCGGCGCAGCCATGCGTAATCATCGGAGCGCGCGCGCGAGCCTTGCGGCAGCGCGCTCGCGAGCCAGAGGAGCATCGCGCCGCACGCGCCGGAACGCAGCGCCTGCTCCGCCGCCCACAACGCATCCTCGCGATGCGCGGGCTCGACGATGAGGCAGCGCTCGAGCGCGATGCCCGCCGAGGCGAGCGCCGGCGCATACGGCAGGTACGGCGAGCCGATCCACGCGAGGAGCCGGCCGCCTTCGCAAGCGCGCGCGAGCGCGCCGCAAAGGAACGTCACCTCGCCGATGCCGACAGCGTCATGCAGCACCTCGGTGAGCGTACCGACCGGCCATCCGCCGCCCGGCAACTCGCGGTCGAGCCCCGGGTCGCCGGTGGCCGCCACCGCATGCGGCGCACGATCGAGCTCGCCGCCGCGCCATACGCCGGGAAGCCGCGCGAGATCTTCCACGCCGAGCTTCACGCCGCGCCTCGCGCCGAAAGATTGCGGATCACGCCGACCGCGACGCCCTCGATCTCCAGCGGCTGGCGCTCGAGATCCAGGTGCAAGGTCTGGAAATCCGGATTCGCGGGAATGAGCTCCGCCTTGCGGCCGCGCAGCTTGAGGCGCTTGACCGTGACGTCGTCGCCTACGCGCGCGACGACGATCTGTCCGCTCTTCGCCTCGCGCGTGCGATGCACGACCAGCCAGTCGCCGTCGAGGATGCCCTCGTCGCGCATCGACAGGCCCTTCACCTGCAGCAGGTAATCGGCGCGTGGGCGGAAGAGGTCCGGATCGACGGGATAGCGCCCCAGCAGGTTCTCGATGGCGAGGATCGGGCTTCCCGCGGCGACGCGTCCCACCAGCGCAAGCCCGCCCTCCTCCTTCAGCCGGATGCCGCGTGCGAAGCCCGGATCGAGCTCGAGCGCGCCCTTGCGCTCCAGCGCGGCGAGATGCTTGAAGACCGCGTTGGTGGAGGCGAGCCCCAGCGTGCGCGCGAGCTCGGGACGCGAGGGCGGCCTGCCGTGCTCGGCGATATGGCTGCGGATGGCGTCGAGGATCTCGGCCTGGCGCGGAGTAAGAGGCGTTTGCATGGCGGCGCACCGGGGAAAAACCCGGTGGGTGACAATATTATCACCCACGCTTTTTCGACCGCAACCTGCTCCGTTCAGCGCATCCCTTCGAATCGGGCCATGAGCGGCTGGGCCTGCATCGCCGCCTCGTCGAGCAGCCGCGCCTCGCCGGCGCTCAACGCATGAGCGTAGGGATATTGGGTGGAAAGCACCCCGGCGATCTTCGCCTGCGCGGCGAAGAGCGGCGTGGACTGGACCGATCGGAATCCCGCCCGGCGCGCCACTTCGAGATAAGGACGGTACTGCACGTCCGCCTCCACGTCCTCGATCACCACGCGCTGGCGGAAGCGAAAGGCGCGTGCGCACGCCGCCTCCTCGGTCCTTCGCACGGTCGCGACGCACTCGACCAGCGGCTTCTCGAGCCCGCGATGCACGATGATCCGCAGCGATTCCGATTCCGCGTCCAGCAGCCGGATGTTTCCCATCCTCGTACCCGAGGAACGCAGCACGGTCTCCAGCAGCTCGCCCAGGCGGAACTGCAGCTCGGCGCATTCGAGGATGCCGCAGGGCGTGAACCAGGCGCGCAGCGCTTCGGCCACCTCCTCGGCGTCGAGCACGCGATCGACCGCCCCCGCACGGATGATGGGCTCCGCCATTCCCCAGTGCAGCGCCGTCTGCCGGTCGAGCACCAGTACGGTGCCGCCGCGCTCCTTCACCGCCTGCGCCCCGCGCACGCCGTCGCCATCGAAATTTCCCAGCACGATGCACAGCGCACGCGAGCCGTACTGCGCGGCGATCGAGCACAGGAAATGGTCCTGCGGCTGGAGCGCCACGCTCTCGGGACCGTAGGGCGCGAGCGAGATGGTGTGGTCGTCGACGAGGAGCGGCGTGCGTCCGGGCGGCGAGAGATACACGCGTCCCGGCTCGACGCGCTCCCCCGATTTGGCCGTGCGCACCTCGAGCCCCGTCTCCGCGGCGAGCTCCGAGGCGAGCGTCTCGCGGCAGTCCGCGAGGCACAGAACGGCCGCGGGGAGCTTTACCGGAAGGCGCTTCAGCAAGCGCCGCATCGGACTCACGCCCCGGGCCGAGGCGACGATCGCGATCACGTCGTAACGCATCGCCCGATCTTAGCAGAGGTGCGCAACGCCGCTACGGTCCGAAATGGCCACGGGAAAAGCGGCGAAGCGGCGCTGCGAGGGCGCCTGGGCTACAATCCTTTCGCGCATGCCTCGCCAACTTTTTCGACAAGAGGCGATCGACGCCCAGCGCGAGAAGTTTCTCGGCGAGGCCATCATCGCCCGTCCCGTGCCCGCCTGGGTCTTCACCCTGCTCGCAGCAGGCACGGCCGCGCTCCTCATCGCCGTGGCGGTCTGGGGCCACTACACGCGCCGCGAGCGCGTCGAGGGCTATCTCGCCCTCGATGCCGGGGCTGCCCGGGTCCTGATTCCCGATGCTGGCCGCGTCACCGAGCTCCTCATCAAGGAGGGCGACGAGGTGAAATCGGGCGACCCGATGGCCCGCATCTCGCTCGACCGGTCCATGATCTCCGGCGGCTCGACCAATGCCGCCGTCGCCGCGGAGATGGAGACGCGGCGCGGCATCCTCGAGCGCGAGCAGGCGCAGCTGCGCGACCTCGGCGCGCAGCAGCTCGAGCAGTTGAAGCGCCACGAGAAGGACCTTTCGAACGAGCTCGCGCAGATCGACGCGGAGATGAAGCTGCAGCGGGTGCGGATCGGCAGCGCCAAGGACCAGCTCACGCGCTACCGCGGCCTCGCCGGCGAGAAGCAGTTCGTCTCCGAGGCGCTGGTGAAGCAGAAGGCCGACGAGGTGACCGACCAGGAAATCAAGCTGCAGTCGCTCGTGCGCCAGCGCTCGCAGGTGGAGCAGGACCTGGAATCGGCCAAGCTCGAGGAGCCGAGCGTCGCGCTGCGCTCGCGCACCCAGGTGGAGCAGGTGGAGCGCCAGATCAGCGAGCTGCAGGAAAGCCTCACGCAGGTGCAGGCGCGAACGGAGACGGTGATCCGCGCGCCGGTCTCGGGAGTCGTCACCAACATCGCGGTGAACCGGGGACAATCGATCGCCGCCGATGCGCCGCTCGCCACCGTGCTGCCGAAAGGAAGCGGCCTGCACGTCGAGCTCCTCGTCCCCACGCGCGCGATCGGATTCGTGAAGGCCGGCCAGGAAGTGATCCTGCGCTACGACGCGTTCCCCTACGAGAGGTTCGGCCAATACCACGGCCGCATCACCGACATCGGCCGCAACGTGTGGTCCGCCGGCGACCGCGTGGGGCCGCTCTCGGTGCGCGAGCCGGTCTACCGCGTCGACGTGGCGCTCGACAAGCAGAGGGTCTCCGCGCTCGGGCAGCAGTTCTCGCTGCGCCCCGGCATGCTGGTGAACGCGGACCTCCTGCTCGAGAAGCGCACCATCTTCGAATGGGTGTTCGAGCCGGTGCTGAAGCTCAAGGAGCGCATCTGATGGCGTTCTTCTCGGAGCTGCTGTCGCGGCGCGTGCCCGTCATCCTGCAGAGCGAGGCGCCGGAGTGCGGCATCGCGTGCCTCGCGATGGTGGCCTCGTACCACGGGCACCGCACTGACCTCTCCGCGATGCGCCTGCGGCTTTCGCCCTCGCTCAAGGGGATCACCCTCAAGCACGTCGCGCAGATCGCCGAGACGATGGGCATGAGCGCGCGCGGCGTGCAGGTGCCGCTGGAATCGCTCGGCAAGCTGCGGCTCCCGGCGGTGCTGCACTGGGACATGAACCACTTCGTCGTGCTCACGCGCGTGAAGGGACGGCGCATCACGGTGCACGACCCGGCGCGCGGCAAGCGCGTCCTCACGCTCGACGAGGCGTCGCGCCACTTCACCGGCGTCGCGATGGAGTTCACGCCGACCGGGGCGTTCGAGAAGAAGGACGAGCGCGAGAAGATCCACTCCTGGCAGCTGCTCGGCGTGGCATCCGGCATGAAGGGAACGATCGCGCAGATCCTGCTGCTCTCGCTCGCGCTGGAGGTATTCGCGATCGCGATGCCGTTCTTCCTGCAGCTCACCGTGGACCGCGTCCTCGTGGGCCGCGACGTGGACCTCCTCACCGTGCTCGGCATCGCGTTCGGGACGCTGGTGGTGATCCAGGCGGTGGTCTTCGCGGTGCGCGCGTGGGTGGGCGTCTATCTCAGCACGCACATCAACCTGAAGCTCCTCACCACCCTCTTCAACCACATGCTGCGATTGCCGCTCGCGTGGTTCGAGAAGAGGAACATCGGCGACATCGTCTCCAAGTTCCGCAGCGTGGACGCGATCCAGCGCACGCTCTCCACGACCTTCCTGGAGTCGGTGGTGGACGGCGTGATGGTCGTGCTCACGCTCCTCGTGATGACGTACTACAGCGCGACATTGACGATCGTCGTGGTCGCGGCCGCCCTTACCTACGCGCTGCTGCGCTGGATGTTCTACTACCCGCAGCGCTATGCGACCGACGAGCAGCTCGCGCACGAGGCGCGCAGCGGCACGCACTTCATCGAGACGCTGCGCGGCATGATGGCGATCAAGCTGAATCTGCGCGAGTCGGAGCGCCGCTCGGCCTACCAGAACCTGGTGGTGGACCAGACGAACGCGGGCGTGCGCGTCCAGAACGTCGGCATCCTGCAGCGCGCGGCCAATTCCCTCATCTTCGGGCTCGAGAACGTGGTCGTGATCTGGCTCGGTGCGCTCGCCGTGATGGACGGACGGTTCACGGTGGGAATGCTCTACGCGTTCATCGGCTTCCAGACCGTGTTTCTCACGCGGGTGATCGCGCTCATCGAGAAGTGGAACGACTTCCGCATGCTGGACCTCCATGCCGAGCGCATCGCCGACATCGCGCTCTCGGGGATGGAGACGAGCAAGCCGTCGCTGCCGGTGGAAGCCTCGGGAACGCTCACGATCGAGGCGCGCGACCTCGGCTTCGCCTACGGCCCGGAAGGATTCGTCTTCCGCGGCGTGAACCTCACGGTGGCGCCGGGCGAGACGATCGCGATCGTCGGTCCCTCGGGGTGCGGCAAGACGACGCTCGTGAAGGTGCTGCTGGGGCTACTGCCCGCGAGCGAGGGCGAAGTGCGCGCGAACGGCCGCAGCCTCGTGGACTGGGACCCCGCGCAGTACCGGTCGCGCATCGGTGCGGTGATGCAGGACGACCAGCTCTTCGTCGGCACGATCGAGGACAACATCAGCTTCTTCGACACCGAGCACGACCCCCAGCGGGTGCGCGAGTGCGCCCGCTCGGCCATGATCGACGAGGAGATCATGGCGATGCCGATGCAGTACAACACCATCGTCGGCAGCCTCGGAATGGCGCTCTCCGGCGGCCAGAAGCAACGCGTGCTCCTCGCCCGCGCGCTTTACCGCCGCCCGCAGGTGCTCTTCCTGGACGAGGCGTTCGATCAGCTGGATGTGGCGCTGGAGCGGCGGATCAGCTCGTCTCTACACAGTGCAACCCTCTCACTTGTCGTCGTCAGCCATCGACCTGAAACGATTGAAGCGACCGTTAAACGCTTCGAGATCACGCCGACTCGAAGCATCTTGTCCATTGCTCCTCGCATCAACGCAGGAACGGCTAATATTTCTGAGTAATGTTTTGAGGCTCGCAGATGTCCCGTGTCAAATCGCAGCGTGGCGTTGAACCTCTGCTATTGCCAAACATTCCCGATTCCTGGCGACCAGGCATAACTCAAAATCGGCGAGTTAGAAGTCTGGTGCTGAGATAGACGTTCCATCGTCGGCGCCGCACAACGACGACAGGTTGCAAGGACTATTGCTGTACGTCTCCCATTCCGCCCCCGATAAGGGACAGATCCAAGTCGGAGAGTTGGGCAACGGTCGCCTCCGCAATTTCGCGATCACTCAATTGCTCGGCCGGCGTGATTTCGGTTTTCTCGAGATACATGTGTGCGCTCCTTGTTGGCGGTCTCTTGATTGAGAGATGTGCTTAACGTGTCACTGCTGGACGTCTCCCATTCCTCCACCGACAAGGCACAGATCAAGCTCCTGTAATTGCTGAATCTGCAGTTCCGCGAACTCCAAGTCGGATTCGTTGATCACTTCGCTTGCCATGTTCGTCAGGTCCATTTTCACTTCCTCCTCAAATAAAAAGATACTTTCGAGTTCTTGCTAGGCTCTCAAGTGAACTTACTGCTGTACGTCCCCCATCCCGCCGCCTACCATGCATAGCTCCAGGCCGCGGAGCTGCTCAACCGACAATTGAACGGGCTCAATTTCGATGTTTTCCGTGCTCACGTCATTCTTCAGGGTCATCACATCCATGAGATATGGCTCCTTTGCATTTGAAAGTGCTGCTATGTCTCGGTTTGGTGCGGCGCTATTGCTGCACATCTCCCATTCCGCCACCGATCAGCGCTAACTCAAGCTCTCGAAGCTGGGTGATCGGCGCTGCTGCACGGTGCGAGTCTTCGGCGGAGAGCGTTTCTTGTTTCTTTTGGGCGAGGTCCATTTGCGTTTTCTCCTGACAAAAGTGGATTGAGTAATGTGATCTACACGGATGAGCTTGATGCGTACTGCAGTTTTCGGCCTCCCCCATGCAGGTGGGGCCGGCTCGCGTTACATCATGTTTGCGTTGCCGTAAAAAGCGATTACTATCAAGGACAAGCACCAAGGCCTTGCCATAGTCCTTCAATAGCAGCGGGCAAGTTGGTGGCCAAGAATGTGAACTAGTTCACATTTTGCGTCCAGTACAGAAAAAAACAGGCGCAAAATCAAAAGCTTGGGAGGTGAACCATTTCCGCGCCACATGACATTGAAAAGCTGACCAGCCTTAGCCGGGAACCCGAAAGCCCTGACTTTAAGCTCGCCCTTTCCCGCATCGCGCTAGAGGTAAATACGCGTTTCCAGAGTGGAGCGAGCTCGGCTATGGACTTTATGGCCGAAGTAGTTGAGAGCCTCAAGAAATTGCCCGGCACATCTCAGGCTGAGCTTCGTCTCAACTGCTTGATTGATATCGCGCACTACTTCTACGTCCTCGGCCAGACGTTCAAAGGAATCGAACCGTCGTTAACCGCCGTCGAGTTGGCAAGGCGCGTACCTCATAAACCTTTATTGCGTAAGGCGCTCGTCGAAGTAGCAATCCTTTACGCGGACTCGGGCAACATCGCGAGAGCGATCGAGTGCTATGCGGAAGCGTTGGACATCGCACATGAGATGCGCGATAACGAGGCCGAATGTCCGGTTTGGTTGAACTTGGGCGTCGCGCTGCTGTACGCCGCTCAATACCATGACGCCATTGCGTGCTTCGAGCATACGATTCATCTGGCAGGTAGTGCGCCCGCTTTGCACAAATATCGGGCCTCTGCCTTCTCGAACATCTCGTTGTGTTGCCTTCATCTTGAGGACTTTGCTCGAGGCCTAAAAGCTGCAGAGATCTGCGTTAGTGAAAGTCCGGAACCCCATTCCGCAGCCGAACTTGTGTCGCGGGTGATTAAAGAAACGAACTACACCCGGCTGTTGCTCGAAATAAACAACATTGAGAAGGCTGGAGAGAGGTCCGCCCTAGCACGCAAGTATGCAAATGACTCAAAGTCGGCCCGCGCCGACATAGCCGCATCGATCGCAGAAGGGCTTTACGAAGTCCACGCCGGCAAGCCGGACATCGGCGTGTCTAGACTTACTAGCACATTAGAGCGGGCGCGGCTTCTTCGATCTATGCTTCGCGACTCACTGGTTGCACTCGTAAAGGCCTATGAGATTGTCGGCCAGCCAGAGCGCGCCTTGGTTTACTTGCGCGAAATGATGGAAACGCTTCGACAAACGCAGCAGGAAAACGCACTCAAACACGTGAAGCTTCATTTGGAGCAATTGGGGCAAGACCTAGGAACCGAAGCGCCTCTTACTACCAGACTGCAACGCCAAGAAGCAGCTCTTAAAGGAAAGATTGCGCAGCAGGAGTTGTTTCGATCGCGGATCGAAATGCTCGAGCGACTCGCGGTGACCGCTGAACTTCGCGATGATTCGACAGGTGAGCATTCTTATCGGGTGGGCAAGATGGCATCACTTATCGCGCAGGAATTTGGCTGCGACGATGAGACGTGCTACATGATCGAACTCGCTGCGCGGCTGCATGATATTGGAAAGATCGGTGTACCTGACGCCATATTGCTAAAGCCGGACAAGTTAAACGCGCCCGAGCAACAGATCATGCGGACGCATACCACCGTGGGTGCCGAGCTGCTTTCGAAGAGCAACATCCCGCACATGCAAATGGCGGAGGAAATTGCCAGGTATCACCATGAATGGTGGAACGGTGCTGGTTATCCCAGCAATCTTTCGGGAACGGCAATACCACTTTCGGCGCGAATCACCGCGTTGGCCGACGTCTTTGATGCGTTGACGCACAAACGCCCGTATAAGGTAGCCTGGCCGGTAGATGCGGCCCTCGATGAAATAATGCAGCTAAAGGGATCGCAGTTTGATCCTCAGTTAACTGACCTCTTTATCGTCTTGGTCGCAAGACTGCGGCGCGACCACATTGATATCGATTCTTACCTTGGACAAGCAGCCCATGAGTCGCCATTTCTTCAAGCGAGATCGCGGATTTGGAATGCGTTACACAGAAGTCATGACGGCCCTGGCATGAGCAACGGCAGTCGCCTTGATCTGCAGCGATAAGGGTTTTCTAGCTTCGTCCGGCGAATCTCGAAGTTAAGCAAAGGAAGCCAGCAAGCAGTGCTTGGCACAGTTGCCGGTTAGATTGGCACACCTACCCAGTTGGGTGGGGAAAAAGTTTGGCTGCAAGCAAATACTGCTTGCTATCTGCTGCGCCCGTTTCACTCATCGGTCGACTTACCGCTCGCTACAGTACGATGCATGCGGAGGTATGCCGTGGCTTCCTTTCACATCGAACAACTCGAAGCCCTCTTACGAACAAGCAGGGGCGGAAGTACTCCCGAATTTAAGGCGGCACTCGGTCGCCTCCACTCAGAGCTAACGATTCGCGAGCCGCGCTCGCTTCCTGAGTCGCGAGACTTCTTCGTGGCTGCGTCTAATGCTCTGAAAAGACCTAGGGGGACAGCAAGCTCAGATGTTCGCCTCCAATGCCTCTATCTGTGCTGGCGATATTTCTTTTTCCATGGAGATCCCACTTCTGCACTGCGAATGGCAGATGAATATTGCCTCCTCGCCCGCAAGATCGAATCACCGAGCGCGACTAGGCTTGGATACAATCTTCTCGGGATGGTACACGCCGATACGGGCAATATTGGCGAAGCCCTACAGTGCTATCTCGAATCAATGGAGCTCGCCAAGAAAATTGGCGATGCAAAAGCGCAATGTTGTGTGCTGAACAACATAGGGACGGCCTTGAATTACGCTGGTCTGTATCCTGAGGCCGGCTCTTGCTTCCGGGCGGTGATTGCATTTTCGCAACCACATTGGTCAAATCGCCCAGATGAATATGCGCTATCTAACCTCGCCCAGACATACTATTACCTCGAAGATCTGCCGGCTGCCCTGGATGCTATTCAGCGCAGTGTAAACAACAGCGAACAACCCGTATCTGCAGAGGCCTATTGCCAACGAACGATACGTGAGTTTATGTATGTGCAAATCGCGCTTGAACTCGATCAGTTAGATGTTGCCCTCCGCCACTTGGATTCTTGTCGGCGCTATGCATATGTGGCTGGAAGCAACAGATGCAAAACAATGGCCGCAATCGCTTCAGCTCGATGCGACATCGTTCTTGGAAGGATCGAAAATGGGTTTGGTACTTTGGAAGAGGTGCTTATAGATAGTCGGACACTGGACTCCGGCTATCGAGATGCTCTAATCGCAATAGTCAAGGCATACGACAACGCTGAACGCCCTGAATTGGCATTGGAGCATATGGAGTCGCTCGTCAAGTATGAACGAGAACGCAGAACAGCAGGCGCACGAGTATTCCTGTCCAGCGCAGCCAGCGGCACCGTTCATGTATCCGCGTTGCATCTATCTGGGCGATCGCAGACTTTGGAGCAGAAGTACGCCATTCTCCGCGCCAGGGTAGCAGAGCGTCAGGCAGCTATTCTTAGATCGGAGATGCTCGAGCGCCTTGCAGGCACAGCAGATCTGAGGGACGACGCTTCCGGTCAGCATGGCTTTAGGGTGGGAAGGTTAGCCGCGCTTCTAGCCTCTCGAATTGGATGGTCGGAGCAAAGGTCTCAGTGTTTGGAGATTGAATCACGGCTCCATGACATAGGAAAGATCGGTATCCCAGACCGCATTCTTGGCAGCTCTCAATCACTTAGGGACATCGAGCGTCATTTCATGATGATGCATACAACCATTGGTGCTGACCTACTTGCAAAGAGCGCGGTGCCACAACTTCGAATAGCGGAGGAAATAGCCAGATATCATCACGAGCGCTGGGACGGATCCGGCTATCCACGCAAGTTATCTGGGGCAAACATTCCGATTCACGCGCGGATCGTCGCACTTGCCGATGTATTCGATGCACTGACTCACGGGCGCCCATTTTCGCCGCCGTGGGATACGAAGCGCGCAATTGAGGAAATTAGTCGGCAGCGAGGTAGGCAGTTCGACCCAGGGCTCACCGACGCATTTATCGCGCTTATCCAAGAGCTAAATGGTCGTCATCCCGATCTAAACGAATTCCTTTCTCCGGAGAAAGCAGCCTCGCCAATTGTGCAGATTCGCAAGGCGATTAAAGAGCTTGTGGAGGAGGATCAGAATGGGCTGCGAGCGGCGCTGCACTAGAAGAGTATCGATGCCTCGATATGAACACCGCTTCTCGACCCTTTGCTCCAGCTGACAAAAACCGCTAAAATAATTGGCTTCAATTCCCCGATAGCTCAGTCGGTAGAGCGACGGACTGTTAATCCGCAGGTCCCTGGTTCGAGCCCAGGTCGGGGAGCCAGAATTTCAAGCACTTAGCGCAATTCCCCCTCCCCGCGCTGAGTCTGCCCCAGGTCCCGTTGCAGTAGCGTTGCAGTATCCCGGCCGCTGCACGTCAGGAGCGGCGCATGAGGACGGCGCCGCGGCCGGTACGTCAAGCGATCGGACTCCTCGTGAAGGAGGGTCGAATGTCCTCGATCAAGTCGATTTGCGACGCTGGCCAGTGGTTAGACAAACCGCTCTCCTCGGTTCCCGCGGCAAGAGTGAAGTGGCTCCGAAAGAAACTGCTCCTCCGTGGCTCTCGATTGAAGGGTGAGGACGTTCACGACGGACCGCCCGTTCGCTGGCTAGGCCAGTATTGCGAGACGCTGATGGGCAGCGTTCAAGGGGTCATCTTCAAGGCCGCAGTCACGGCCGACTACGCCCTCTCCAATTCGATGAGCCTTGCTGCCGAAGCTGCCGATGAGATCAGCGAGAAGCTCGGCGCCTCGTTCACCTCTACGCCTCAAGGGCTGATGCTATGGGAGGCTGACGACGGCAACGCCGTCCTGCAGGCAATTGACATTCCTGGCGCCCGAAAGCTTTCTTTGTTTCTCACGTCGAAGATCCTGCTCGGCCTGCAAGGTAGCCGCCGATGACATCGTCTGCGAGAACAGTGGCCGACATGGACCGCGCGCGCCGGCTCCGTTTCCTCAAGCGCCTTCTTGCCCTATCACCGGAGGAGCGCGAAGGTGCTGGCGGTCGTGAAGCGCCTGCACCAGATCAAGGTGGCGCGCGCCGCCAAGCCACCCCGCGCTCCTCTTCGCCTCATTAGAGGCGGCCGCACAGACTTGTGACCATGCGGCCTTGACTATGAATGGCCATGGCGTTTCGATTTAAGACGCTACTCGCTGTCGGCCTCTTCGAAGGTCTCTGCGCCTGTGCAACGCCGGCCAAGCGACCGCCGCCCCCGCAGACTCTCACGGTCGCCGATTTCAACGCGAGACTCGATTGCATTACGAAAAAGCTCGGCCGTGGAGTACGTGCGACTGATTCCGAAACGGAGCTTGTCTCACAGGCGCAAGCTGCGGTGGAGATTTGCAGCGGATCCATTTGGGACATCATGCGGGCCCGCGAGCCGCGCATGTCGCCCTATCGAGAGATCGTCGTGGATCGTGATCGAAACGACGTAATGCCTTGGGCCATCGCTCAGGCGCACGACATCCGTGAGACGCTGCGTCAATTCCAGCCGCTCCGAACCCAACTCACTAGCCATGTCAATTACTCAAGACTTCGGCGTTGCGATGATCATTATTTGGGCCGTGGCGCTCTATTGGTCGCCGAAACGCCTGATCTTCATACTGCCCTCGCTCGCCGGAATTGCGATGTTCACCTTCGCTCTGGTTTTCAACACTTGGCTTCCGACCGTATTGGTTTTCGTGGTGTGCGGCATGTCAGGGCCTTATCTAGCAAGACGTATCCGGGATGAGGAAGACGGAGACTGAGTTCTAGGCGACGCAGAGGGACAAATGCAATCGAGGATGTGCCGAAAGATTGGAATTGCACTGGGCATGGCGCTTGCGACAATCGGTCTCCGCGTCCAAGCCTCAGGCTTCGAGATCAAGGGCCTGGCCCCAGCCATGACGATTGAGCAACTCCACGTGAAATATCCACGGCTGGGGTGCGCGCCGCCCGACAGGGGCTGGTTCGAGACCTGCGGCTATGCGCCCACGCCGGGTATCGACACGAAGGATCTTCCGCATATCGAGGCCCTTGATACCGTCGCGGGCGCGCAGCTGTCGTCACTCGATGTGAATTTCGGTCCCGGCTCGCGGGCAGCGGAGATCCATGTCTGGCTTCACCCAGTCGCCTACGACAGCGTCTTCGCAGGTCTCGTGGGAAAGTTCGGCAAGCCGCGGGCCACCAGGCGCGTTACGTACCGCAACGGATTCGGCGCGACCTTCGTCGGGCGTGAGGCTCTCTGGATGAGAGGGAGCCAACTGATGCAGCTAACCGAATACGCCGGTTCGACCGACACGATGCTACTCGCAGCCTGGGACGACAAACTGTCCGCCGCCCTCGAGGCGAGCAAAGCCGCGTTCGAGAAGAAGAAGGCCAAGGGCGACCTGTGACTTGGGTGATTGGCGCGGCGCCTCTGTTGGGGGTTTATGCAGCCACCGTCTCGGATACTCAGGTGACCTTCTCGAATGGACGCCTTAATTCGGCGACCGTGGCGCCGCCGTACTTCGACTTCCAGCCGTAATAGGTCGCGCGACTGATCCCGTGCTTGCGCAAGATCTGCTCGACCGTAACGCCGGCCTCACCCTCCTTTTCTTCATTGAACCTCCCTGGATGCAAAATCCTGCCAGAAAAGTCCAACTTAGAAATGTCTACGCCGAGGGGAAGCTTACGGCGGCCCCATCGGCGGAACGCAACACCAATCAGCGTCGACGCCCCTCGCTTGATCGCGGTCAAGCCGCCGATGACTGCAAGCCCGATATTGCGGGAACACCGCCGATACGGAGCTTGCCTTGCAGACCGAGCCGGTCCCCGCTTATCTCAACGACACCTATTGGTGGGCGTACGTGCATCCGGCGGCGGTCCGGATCTTCGAGCGCCAGTGGCTCGTGAACCTCATCCTGTGGGGCAACTTCTCGCGGCTGCGCGACGCGGCGCTCGCTGTGCTGGAAGATCGGGCCGGCGGGCGCACGCTGCAGGTGGCCTGCGTCTATGGGGATTTCACGCCGCGCCTCGCAAGGCGCATCGCCGAGCGCAAGGGCGAGCTCGACGTGGTGGATGTGCTGCCGGTGCAGCTCGCCAACCTTCGTCGAAAGCTCGATGGGTACGCGCCCGTCCGGCTCCTTCAACGCGATGCGTCCCGTCTTCGCCTGCCGGATGCGTGCTACGACCAGGTCGTTCTCTTCTTCCTGCTCCACGAGATGCCGGCGCAGGTCCGCGCGCGCACGCTCGCCGAGGCGATGCGCGTCACCAGGCCCGGTGGACAGGTGGTGGTCGTCGACTATCATCGTCCCGCGCGCTGGCACCCCCTGCGCGGCGCGATGCGATGGATCCTTCGCAGCCTCGAGCCCTTCGCCATGGACCTCTGGCGCCACGAGCTCGAGCACTGGCTGCCGCCCGGCGTGCGGCCCGTGCGCAAGGACACGTGCTTCGGCGGCCTCTACCAGCGCGTCGTGATCCGCCGCTAGCGCCGCAGGCGCGCCCGCTACCGGAAGCGGTACCGGTACAGCACGCTCACGAACGTCACGTTCTGCTCGGGCTTGAGGTTCACGGTCGTGTTGTCCGAGTAGAGGAATGGGACGCCGTTGTAGCCCCACTGCCACTCGTCGAGCCGCGTGCGGTCGTGCACGATCTCGAGCTTCACGTCCGACTCCTTCCCGAGCAGGTAGGTCCCGAAGAGCTTGAGCCGCAGGTCGCGGAACGTCGCATCGGGAATGAACGGCAGGCCGGAGGCGAAATACGCGGCATTCTGCGCGCTCGCTTGCGCATCCAGTCCGGTCCCGTAGCGGTTGCGGTCGTGGATGAACAGCACGTCGGCGCCCCAACGGATGCGCGGATTGAGCACGCTCGCGAGCCCTGCTCCCATCGTGTTGTTCTGGTCCCTGAGGTCGGCGATGTAGCCGGTCGAATGCGACACCTTGAGCGTCTGCTCGCTGTACGTGTAGTACGCAGTGAGCGTGCTGTTGTCGTTGATCCGGTAGCTCACGTCCGCCCCGTAGAGCTGCAGGCGCGTGTGGTCCAGGCCCTTCTCGGTGGGCGCGGTGTAGCGGTCCATGCCGTAGTCGCCGGAAAGCTGGATCGACAGCTTCTCGATGGGCGACCAGTCGACCAGCGCGCGCAGCTTGTCGCGCCTCCGGTCCTCGAGGATGTAGGGAAAGATCGCGGTGCGGCTGAAGATGCACGCGTTCGACCCGTTGGACGCGCAATCGGGGTCGGCCGGGAAGACGCCGGTGGCGCTTCCCGACGCTGGCTTGAGCCAGCTCGAGCCGTCGCGCTCGCTGTGCACCCAGCTCAACATGCCGTTTACGTCGCCGGCCATCGACTTGCGCAGGTCGAGGTGATAGCCGCGGTCGTACGTCTTCTGCCGCAAACCCGAGAGGCCGGCCACCTGGTCGGTCGGCACGAAGGTGCCGCGGTCTATCGACTCGTAATCGAGGCCCGCCGTGGCGCGGATGGCGAATGGAAATCCGTACGCGGCCTCGAGTTTCCCCGTGACCTTGTCATAGTCGACGTGGCCATTGGTGAACGTGGTCGCGCCCTCGAGGTTGTAGAGGTCGATCGGCGTCTTGTCCTTGCGGTCCTCCCAGCGCACGTTGGCCGCGAGCGAGAGCTTCGACCAGGGGTTCGACGTGATCGCCGCCTGCAGCAGGCTCGTATCGAGCCGGCCGCCGAGGTCGTTGCGGCCGGCCGGCGGCGCATCGAACCCACCCTGCGAGAAGCTCTGCGTCTGCGAAGCGTGCGTATAGGCGTAGCGGAAATTCGCGCGCGTCGTGCTCGTGACGATGTAGTTCGCGTCGACCGAGAGCTGGTGTGCCTGGTTATCCGGCGGGAGGGCCATGGGAAGCTGCAGGATGCCGCGCAGCCCCGCCGTCAACGGCACGCCGCCGCCCTGCCCCATCGGCACGCCGAGCCCGTTGTTCAGGTTCCCGGTCACCGTCGGCACGAGGCTCGAGAAATCGTTGTTGTAGAAGCTGCCGTAGTAGCCGCCGATCACGGTAAAGCGCTCGCCGACCCAGCTCGCCTTCACTTCCGCCTGGCGCGTAGTCGAGTTCACCGGCTCCGGCAGCATCAGCAGTGCCCACTGGTTCGCGCCGCTCGCGAGCGCGCTGCAGGTCGGGGACGGCGCCGCACCCGAGGGGCAGGTGAAGCCGCGGCCCCACAGCCGTGCTCCGTCCTTTTCCTCGTTGGTGAATGTCGCCTCGATCACGAGGTGCGGCAGCACCCAGCGCTCGGCGCCCACGTTCACGCGCTTGCGCTCGAGCTTGAGGTCGATGTCGTGCCCGGTGCCGGGCGCCGGCAGGAGGGTCACGACCGGCGCCGTGGTGCCCGCGCCCTGCAAGCCGGTGTTCACGGTGCGCGGGTTGTAATGCGCGATCTGCCAGTACTCGCCGAAGACCTTCCAGCGTCCCTGCGGGCCGTAGAGGAAGCGCACCTCGCGCGAATCGAGGCCGAGATTGCGGCCCTGGACAATGGTCCACGTCCCGGTCAACTCGTCCCTGCGGACGTAGTCGAAGTCCAGCGCGAGGTACGCGTCGTCCTTGTACAGGCCGTTGTATTGCGTGAAGAGAGAGCGGTCCTTCCTGTCGCCGCTGATCGCGGTGCCGCCGATGCCCACGGCCCCGACGTCGGGCGTGGCGAGCTGCGCCACCGCGTCGTCTTCGGCCCTCGCCGGCACGAGCAGCGCCGGCAGGACCGTCGTGAGAAGCATCATACGCAACAGCCTGGAGGTTTTCATCGTCGCTTCCGGAGTCTCAGCGGAACATGAACTGCGGGGTTGCGTTGGTGGTGCTCGGATTGTTGCTGCCGTGGATCTCGGTGTGGCAGTTGGTGCAGCCGCGCGCCATGAAGTAGTTGATGCCGGACTTGCCCGAGGTGTTGGGGCCGAGCAGCGGCGAGCCGCCGAAGGGCTGCGTCTGGCCTTGTCCCACGACCTGCCCCACTTGCGCGCCGTGCGGCGTGTGGCACTGGTGGCACAGGAACGGCGGCCGCGCCTTGAGCATGTTCTCGGCCGTCGTGCCGTGCGGGTTGTGGCAGTTGGCGCAGTCCTCCGTCACCGGCTCGTGGGCGTGGACGAACGGTCCGCGCTTTTCCATGTGGCACGTGTAGCAAGTGTCGTTCACGCTGTCGCGCTTCATGAGCTTCGGACCCGTCGAGCCGTGCGGGTTGTGGCAGTCGGAGCAACCCATCTTCCCTTCGGGAATCGGATGGTGCGAAGGCTTGTTGATCTGCGTGCGCTGCTCCTTGTGGCAGTTGAAGCAGACTTCGGGCTGCGTCACGCGATCCCGGACGGCATCGTGCGCGGTGTGGACCCGGTGGCAGGACGTGCATGCGACGTCGCGCGACTGGTGGGGGCTGCCGTCCCAGTGCATGCGCTTCGCGTCGGACTTGTGGCAGCCGAGGCACTGCGCGTTCTGCGACGCCGGCGTGGAGCGCGACTTGCCGCGGAAGACCACGTCGGGCAGCGGCCGCTCGTTCACGCCCTCGGGCTTGTTCACGTGCCGCTCGCTCTCGCCGTGGCAATTGACGCAGGATGGCGTGCGGCCATCGGCCACCGTGCCATGGCGGGTCTTGCCGATCGCGAGAACCGGGTAGTCGTCCGTCTCGTCGTGGCAGCGCGTGCAGCGGGCATCGCCGCGCAGCACGAGGTCCTTGCGGGCCGCGTCCTCCGCCGCCGCGGCGTGGCCCGCCGCGGCGAGCACGAGGATTGCGATGGCCGCCAGGACCTGCAGGAGATGCCGCGCGCTTCTCATGCTCGACTCCTTCTCGTGGCGCTTCCTGGCCGCCGGAAGGCCGGATCCGCTCAACCGTGAGGCTGGGGCGTTTCTTTCTGCGTGGTGCTCTGCCCGGTTTCGGTCGCGCGCTTCGCCCGTGCCGGGAAGAGCTCCGACGGACCGGGCCCCTCGGGCTCGTTGTGCGCGATGCCGAAGTGGCAGTCGATGCACGTCTTGCCCTCGGTCTTCATCTTGATGTGGCGCGCCTGGGCCTTCCAGCTCTGCAGCGACGGGTCCATCTTGGAGGCGTCGTGGCAATTGCGGCACTCGAGGGAATCGGTCTCCTTCATCCGCTTCCACACGATGTGCGCGAGCTCGGAGCGCTTCTTCAGGAACTTCTCGTGCGTGTCGATGGTGCCGGTGAGCTTGCCCCACACCTCGAGGCTCGCCGCCATCTTGCGTTTGATGAGCGCGACCGGCTCGCGCGGCACGTGGCAATCCGGGCACGTCGCGCGCACGCCCGCGCGGTTCGTGTCGTGGATGCTGCCCTTGTATTCGGCGTACACGTTGTCGCGCATCTCGTGGCAGCCGATGCAGAACTTCTCCGTATCGGTCCACGCGAGCCCGGCGGCGCCGCCGATGACGAGGCTCGCGCCGACGAGGACCAGCACGCCGGCGAGCAGGATCACCATCGCCGTCGCGGTCCAGCGCGACGGATAGCGCTTTCGGAACACCTGCCAGATCTGCCGCAGCATGGGCACCCTCCCTCGGGGCCTGGCCGATGTCCTCAGCGCGAGAGGATGAACTGGATGACGTTTTTCACCTGCGCGTCGTCCGTGGTCTTCAGGCTCTCGTGCGTCTCCTCCTTGCCGTCGACCTTCACTTTCGGATGCGTCGTGAGGTGCGTGTAGAGCTTCGCCTCGGCGTCGGGCTTGCCCTTGTATTTGGCCGCCACGTCCTTGTACGCGGGGCCGTCCTTCTTCTTGTCGAAGGAGTGGCACTTGAAGCAGCCGCTCTTCTTCATCAGCGCTTCGGCGGCGGCGTCGTCGGCCGCGTCCACGATCAACGCGGCCCCGGAGAACAGCACGGCGATGGCGAGGATCAGCGTTTTCATGCTTCTTCTCCTTGTGGTGGATGCATGCGGCTTTCCCGGAGAGAACTATGGTGCGAGTTGCGTTTCGCGGTTTGACGCGCCGCAAAAGGCAGCGCGATCGTCCCGTCCCCGCAACGCCGAATCGGCGTGCGAACGGCCCGGGCCTGCGCGCGGCAACAGGCGCAGGAAGACCCGGCGGTTCAGGGGATCGGCGCAGTCGCGTTCGATGGAGAAGCCGAGCGCCTGGCACAGGCGCAGCATCGCTGCGTTGTCTGCAAGGACCTGGCCGGTCATCGCGTCGAGTCCGGCGTCGCGGGCCACCTCGGCCAGCCGCCGCATCAGGTGCGTGCCGAGGCCGCGGCCCTGCCAGTCGTCGGCGACGGCGATCGCGAACTCACAGGCGTGCCCGTCCGGTAGGCGGATGTAGCGCGCGACGGCAACGGCCCGCTCGCCGCCTTCCGGGCCGTCGATCGCCACGAGCGCCATCTCGCGGTCGTAGTCGATCTGCGTGAAGCGCGCGAGCATCGCCGGCGTGAGGCTTCGAACCGCGCCCTGGAAGCGCAGGCGCCGCGTCTGCGCCGACAGGGCGTCGACGAATCGCGTTTCCAGCGCCGCATCCTCCGGCCGCATGGGGCGAAGCTCCAGCGCCGGCCTTCCCGGCAGCTCGATCCTCGTCGCGAGGCTCGCCGGATAGGGAGCGATCGCCAGGTGCGAGTAAGGCCGCGTGCCGGGCGCAACGCGAGCCAGGACCACGCGCGCATCGAGCGCCACGACTCCAGCCTCGTCGGCGACGAGCGGGTTGATGTCGAGCTCCGCGACCTCGGGCACCTCGCACGCGATCTCCGAGACCCGCAGCAGCACATCGACCAGGGCAGCGCGATCGACCGGCGGCAGGTTGCGGAATCGCTCGAGCATGCGGCCGATGCGCGTGCCGTGGATCATGTCCTCGACCAGCCGTGCATCGAGCGGCGGAAGACCTACGGCACGATCGTGCAGCACCTCGACCGCGATGCCGCCTGCGCCGAACGTGATGGCCGGCCCGAAGATGCGGTCGCGCACGATTCCCGCCATCAGCTCGCGCGAGTGGGGACGGCTCACCATCGCCTCGACCGTCACGCCGAGCACGCGCGCGTCGGGATTGCTCGCAGCGATGGCGCGCAGGATGCCCTGGTAGGCGTCACGCACCGCCTGCGCGTCCGGCAGGCCCAGGCGAACGCCGCCCACGTCGCTCTTGTGCGGGATGTCGGGCGAGCGGATCTTGAGCACCACCGGATAGCCGATCGCATCGGCCGCGGCAACCGCGCTTTCCACATCGGCGGCGTTGGATGCCGCCGCGATGGGAATGCGAAACGCCGCGAGGAACGCCTTCGATTCGGCCGCGTCGAGCAGCGTGCGCCCGCCGTCCAGCGCCTTGTCCACCAGCCCGCGCGCGGCCGCGAGGTCGGGAGGCTCGTGGCTCACCAGCGGCGGCGGGGCTTCGAGGAGCGCGCGCTGGTTGCGACGGAACTGGGCGACGTATGCGAACGCTTCCACGGCGGTTTCCGGAAGGCGGAACACCGATAGGCCCGCATCGCGCAACAGGCGCCGGCCTTCGGCGACACCCGCCTGTCCCATCCAGCAGGCGAGCACCGGCTTGGACGCGCCGGCCGCGGCGCCGATCACCGCACGCGCCGCATCGGTGGGTTCGGTCATCGCCTGCGGCGTGAGGATCGTCACGATGCCGTCGACGCCGCGGTCGTCGAGGCATGCGAGGATCGCCGCGCGGTATCGATCGGGTCCCGCATCACCGATGAGGTCCACCGGATTGCCGTGCGACCAGTTCGCCGGCAGCGCCGAGCGCAACCGCGCGACGGTCTCGGTGCCCAACGACGCGAGCGGAAGTCCGAGCTCCGCGGCACGGTCCGCCGCCATGACGCCCGGCCCGCCGCCGTTGGTGATGACCGCGAGCCGATCGCCGTTCGGCCGCACATGCGACGCGAGCGCGAGGGCCGCGGCGACCAGCTCGCCGGCCGTATCGACGCGCACGATGCCGGTGCGCCGCACGACCGCATCGAAGACGTCGTCGTTTCCGACGATGGCGCCGGTATGGGACACGGCGGCGCGGGAGGCCGCGGGATGGCGCCCCACCTTCATCGCGACCACCGGCTTCAGGCGCGCGGCGGCGCGCAGGCTGCTCACCAAGCCTCGCCCGTCGCGCACGCCTTCGACGTAGAGCAGGATGTGCTCGGTCTTCGCGTCGAGCGCGAGGTAGTCGATCACCTCGCCGAAATCCACATCCGTGGAGCCGCCCATCGACACCACGCTCGAAAATCCGACGCCGTTCGCGCCGGCCCAGTCGAGCATGGCCGTGCAGACCGCACCCGACTGCGCCACCAGCGCGAGCGATCCTTCGAGCGCATTGCCGCGCGCGAAGGTCGCATTGAGGCCGATGGAGGAGCGGACGATGCCGAGACAGTTCGGTCCGAGGATGCGCACGCCATGGCGTCGCGCCGCGTCGAGAGTCGCGCGCTCGAGCGTGGCGCCCTCCGGCCCGGTCTCGCCGAAACCGGCCGTGACGATCACGGCGGCCGGAATGCCGGCGCGGCCGCACTCGTCCACGATCGCGGGCACGGTGGCGGGAGGCGTCACGATCACCGCGAGATCGGGTGCGTGGGGCAGCAGCTTCACGGAAGCTACGCACAGCACGCCCGCGACGCTCCCGTACTTCGGGTTCACCGCGAAGAGCTCGCCTCGGAATCCCGACCGCAGCAGGTTGGCGAGGACCGTCGCGCCGACCTTGCCCGGGCGCTCGGTCGCGCCCACCAGCGCCACCGAGCGCGGCTCGAAGAGCGGCCGCAGGTAGTGCGGGCTGATGCCGGTCGTACCGGCCGCTGCGGGATTGTCCATCCCTGCAAAGTGAGCCGGCTCGGCGGGCTCGGCTTGCGCCGCGTCAAACGCAACGCGAAACGATGCGCGACGATACGGTCATGAGTCCCGAGATCGCCCGCATCCAGGTCTGGCAGTGCGTGGGGTGCGGCCGCATCGACCTTCCGCGTCCGTGCGTCGGCATTTGCCGCGACGAGAAGAAGGCGTACGTCACCGCGGAGGATCATGACGCCGTGGTGGCGCAGCTGCAGGCCGAGACGGAGAAGCTGCGGCGCCTCGTGCGCGAGATCGCCGGCGTCACGCCCCGTGCGGGAGAATTCGAGCGCGGCTATCGCGCGCTCCAGGAGCGTGCACGTCGCCTGCTGGAGGAGATCGCGGCGGCTTAAGCGGCCGGGCGCGATGCACGGTCCTCAGATCACGCGCGAATAGCGCGCGCGCTCCTCGCTCGCGCGCAGGTAGCGGTCGAACACGGCGCAGACGGCACGCACCACGATGCGGCCGGCGGGCGTGATGCGGATCCAGTCCCGATCCAGCTCGACCAGCCCTTCGCGCTCGAGCCGGCGCAGGTCCTGCATCTCGGCGGCGAAGTAGCGGTCGAACTCGACCTCGACCAGGTGCCCGATTTCGATCGCCTCCTTCGACAATGCGAAGTGGCACATGAGCGACTGGATCACGGCCCGGCGCGCGAGATCGTCGGGGCACAGCTCGATGCCGCGCTGCACGGGCAGCTCGCCACCGTCGAGCGCCTCGTAATACGCGTCGAGGGACTTCGCGTTCTGCACGTAGGCGGGCCCCATCTTGCCGATGGCGGAAACGCCGAGGCCCAGCAGGTCGCGGTCCCCGCCCGTGGAGTATCCCTGGAAGTCGCGCACCAGCATTCCCTTGCGTTGCGCGACGGCGAGCTCGTCGTTCGGCTTGGCGAAGTGGTCCATTCCGATGTAGACGTATCCGGCGCGGACCAGCCGATCGATCGCGCCGGCCATGAGCCGCATCTTGTCCGTCGGCCGCGGCAGCTCGGTTTCCACGATCCGGCGCTGCGGCTTGAATTGCGCGGGCAGGTGCGCGTACGAATAGAGCGCGATGCGGTCCGGGTCGCATTCGAGCACTCGATCGAGCGTGCGCTGGAAGCCTTCGACGGTCTGGCGCGGCAGCCCGTGGATGAGGTCGAGGTTCACCGAACGAAAGCCGTTGCCGCGCGCGGCGTCGACCACGGCGCGCGTCTGCTCGACCGACTGGATGCGGTTCACCGCGCGCTGGACGTCGAGGTCGAAATCCTGCACGCCGATGCTCACGCGGTTGAAGCCGATGCGCGCGAGGTGCGCGACGCGCGCGGCATCGACCTTGCGCGGGTCGATCTCGATCGCGTACTCGCCGTGCGGGTCGAGCTCGAAGCGCGAGCGCAGCGCGTCCATCAAGCGCTCGGAAAGCTCCGGCCCCAGGAACGTGGGCGTTCCGCCGCCCCAATGCATGCGGCCCACGCGGCGGTCGCGCCCGAGGATCGAGGACGCGAGCTCGATCTCGCGCTCCAGATACTCGACGTAGCGCAGCGCCCGCGCGTGGTCGCGCGTCGCGATCTTGTTGCACGCGCAGTAGAAGCAGAGCGTGTCGCAGAACGGGATGTGCACGTAGAGCCCGAGCGAGCGCTGCCGCGCGCCGATGTGGCGATGCGCGAGCCAATGCCGGTATGCCTCCGCGTCGAAGGCCTCGACGAAGCGGTCGGCCGTCGGGTACGACGTGTAGCGCGGGCCGTTGCCGCCGTACTTCTCGATGAGGGTCGCATCGATCTCGAGGGACGGCAGCGGCGCTGCGGGCTGGGCTTGGGCGCTGATCATGTCGATAATCTGGGAGAGCGCGCGCGAGGCGGCTTGATTCGGGTCAAAGGGGCTTCGAATCGGCGCTCACGAGCCGCCCTTCAGCACTGCCGCCGCGGCGGCCAGCTCGACGGCGAGCCCGTCCACGATGTCGTCGATCGACACGATGCCGCCGATCTCGCCCGCGTCGTCGGTCACCACGGGCCTGCGCGCCCCGTGGCCGCGCATGAGGGCCAGCGCCTCGTGCACGTCCGCGCTCGCGCGGACGGTCGCGACGACCGGCGTCATCGCCTGGCCCACTTCGGACGATTCGGAGGCGAAGCCCTCCAACGCGAGGTCGCGGTCGGTGACGATGCCCACCGCCTTCGACGAAGGCGCGCTTCCCTCGAGGACGAGGAGCGAGCCCACGCCGTAGCGGCGCATGGCCGCGGCGGCTTCGATGATCGGCGCATGACGTGTCGTGGCCATGATCCTGGCCGTGTAGACCCGTTCCACCTTCATCGCATTCTCCTGCGATGTGCGTGGGAGCCAATGTATCGGGGGGCTAGCGTGCCCGCTTGACGCGCCTCAATGCGCGCGCTCGGCGCGGAGAAAAACGGGCCCGCGAGCGCGGGCCCGACCGTCGTCACTCCACCTTCAGCACACCCTTCATGTTCGGATGGTAGATGCAGATGTAGTCGTACGTACCCGCCTTGCGCGCGACGTACTTCCACTTCGCGCCCGCGGCGATGTCCTTCGAGTCGAAGGCGCCCTTCGCGGTGACCGTGTGCGGGAAGGGATCCTTGTTCACCCACGTCACGGTGTCGCCGCGCTTCACGGTGAGCGTCTCGGGCGAATACTTCACGCCGTCGATCACGACCGTGTGCGACGCGGCCGCCGCCGCCATGCTGGCGGCAGCGGCCACCGCGGCGAGCGCCAGCACGAGCCCGCGGCGAGCGGGCCGCGCCGCGCCCGGACCGATGCGGATCGCTGGCATCGTCGGCCCCCTGCTTACTTGAGGCCCGCCTGCACCTGCTTCGCGTGCTCGAGGTGCGCGACGAACGCGGGACGAACCTTCTCGATCAGCGCCTTCAGCTCCTCGTTCTTCGCGTTCGGGATGAGCACCTTGTCGACCGCGTCGAGCACCTGCTGGTGATAGTCGACTTCATGGTCGATGTAGGCCTTGTCGAACGCGGCGCCCTTGAGCTTCTTCAGGTTCGCGAGGTTCTCCTGGCCTTCCTTCTTGAGCGCCTTGCTGGTGTCGTTGTCCTCCGGCTTCACGTGCAGCTTCTTCACCAGCGCGACGGCCTGCTTGTTCACGCCGGTGTGGTCGGTGACCATCATCTTGCCGAAGGCCTTCACGTCCTTGCTGTGGCCCTTCTTCTCGGCGAGCTTGCCCGCGTCGATGTCGACCTGGTTCGCCGTCACCACGATGTGGGCGATTTGTGCGTCGTTGGGGCCGCCCTGCGCGAAGGCGGCGCCGGCAAGGGCCGTGAAAGCCGTTGCGAGGATGATTCGGAAGAACGACATGTGCTTCTCCTGTTGTCGGTTGGTTGGGGCTGCTTGGAAGGGTTCGCACCCGGACGGCATTATGCGGCCGTCCGTGAATGTGTGCCATTCGATGGGTCTGCGGGGGCCTGCGTTCCGGGACAGCGCCGCCCTGCGGAGGACAGTTCCGAGAAATGCTGTAGACAGTGTACTGAAAGGATCAAGAAAGCCAGAAAACAGCCCATGGGCCTAGCCTGAGACCAGGAGGGGCCACCCGCGAGCGTCGCCCCGGTTCGAGAACAGACCCAGACACTTCGAAGGGGCATTCGATGGACGCATTGGCGGCATCCGGCATGTCGGGAGCGGTAGTCGCGCTCCTGCAGATCATGGTCATCAACGTGGTGCTGAGCGGCGACAACGCGGTGGTGATCGCGCTCGCATGCCGGCGGCTCAGCCCGCGCCACCAGAAGATCGCGTTCCTCTGGGGCAGCCTCGGGGTCGTGGTCCTCATGGTCGCGCTCACGGGCGTGGTCTCGTACCTCCTGTCCCTGCCCTACCTCGAGATGGTCGGCAGCGCCCTGCTGCTGTGGATCGGCGTGAAGCTGCTCATGGGCGACGAGCAGGAAGGCGAGGACGGAGCGGTCGAGCAGAAGTCGACGCTCGGCGCCGCGATCCGCACGATCATCATCGCCGACATGATCATGAGCCTCGACAACGTGCTCGCCATGGCGGCCGCGGCGCACGGCCACATCTGGATGCTCATCGTCGGCCTCTTCATCACGGTCCCGGTGATCCTCTTCGGCAGCGCGCTCCTCATGAAGCTCATGGAGCGCTTCCCGTTCCTCGTCATGGTGGGCGCGGCCCTCATCGGCTGGGTCGCGGGCGAGATGGCGATCTCCGATCCCGCGATCAAGGGCTGGATCGACGCCAACGCCTCGACGCTGCACGCCGTCTCGCCGATCGTGGGCGCCGCGTTCGTGATCGCGGCCGGCAAGATCCTCGGACGCCTGAGCTCCCGCCGCCGCGCGGCCGAGGCCCACGCGTCCTGAAGTCGCCGCGGTGGCCGCGATCGCCTCGCCCGCCCACGCCGCGCTCTTCCCCGCGGCGGTACGCAACGTCCTCGTGGTCGCGAATCGGCTGCAGGACCTGGGCTCGGTCGCGGCGCGGCTCGCGCGCCTGCACCGCGAAGAGTGCGTGCGCATCTACCTGCTTGCCGTGGCGCCGCCGCCCACGGGGCACGCGATGCAGTTCCTGCGCCACATCGACGTGCGGCGCCTGCTGCGCGAGGACGGCCTCACGCGGCTGCGGCCGCTGATGCAGCTTCTCGACGCCGCCTGCGTGCCGTATCGCCACGAGGTCGAGGTTGGCCGCTGGGAGGAGACGATCGCGCGCTTTGCGCAGGAGCGCTGCTGCAGGAGCATCCTGATGGGCGACCACGATGCCCCGTCCCTCGGAACCCTTCTCCTGCGCCACGATGCGTGGCGCATCCGAAACCGATTGGTGAAGCTCGGCTTCGCCTGCGAGATGCTCTAGGCCGGCCCGGCCGGGCTCGCATCCAACAATGCACGACGCGCGTATATTGGCGCCCAACGCCATGCATTCGCCGACCCGCACTCCACGCTGCCGGGTCCTCGTCGTCGACGACAACGAGGACGCGGCGCTCAGCCTCGCGATGATGCTCGACGTGATGGGCTACGACGTGCGCACCGCCCACGACGGCCTGGAGGCGGTGCGCGCCGCCGACGAGTTCCAGCCCGAGGCGGCACTCCTCGACATCGGCCTTCCCAGCCTGTCGGGCTACGACGTCGCGCGCCATATCCGCGGCAACCGCGGAGACGAGGTGCTGCTCGTCGCCATCACCGGGTGGGGAACCGCCGAGGACGTGAAGCGATCCGAGGAAGCCGGCTTCGACCATCACTTCACGAAGCCCGCCGATCCCGATCGCCTGCGCAACATCCTGCTCGCCGAGTGCCCGCCGGATTCGGTGCGCGGCTCCTAGGCGGCGCGCGGCTCAGTTCTGCCGCTCGGGCTCCATGTCGTATTGGGTCCACATCCGTGCGAGGAGCTCCGCGATCACCAGGTGGCAGCCGTTCGGGCACTGCGGAGGCGTGCCGATGTGCCAGTTCGCCGAGACGTCGTCGGGCGGCGTCCGCCAGTACGGGATCGGCACGCGGCAGCGGCAACGCCCCCGCGGACGGATCTTCTGGAACTCCGCGTCGAGCAGCGTGTAGAGCTGCGCGGCGCTCACGGTGGTTCGGGTCACGATCCAGTCTTCGAGCGCGCTAGCGGCGCCGCGTTCCCTGCGAGCCCGCGCCGCGGCGAGCCTCTGGTAGCATCGCCGATGGTGAAGCGCCTCCTCTCGTTCGCCTGCCTGTTTCTCGCCTGCACGGTCGCGTACGCGCAGGGCTCCGTCTTCCTCGAGGACCTCACGTGGCCCGAGATCCGTGCGGCCACGAGCTCGGGCAAGACCACCATCCTGGTTCCCATCGGCGGCACCGAGCAGAACGGGCCGCACATGGCGGTCGGCAAGCACAACGTGCGCGCGAGATGGTTCGCGCGGAAGATCGCCGAGAAGCTCGGCGACGCCCTCGTCGCGCCCGTCATCGCCTACGTTCCCGAGGGCACGGTGAACCCGCCCGTCGCCCACATGCGCTTTCCCGGCACGATCACCATCCCCGAGGAGGTGTTCGAGAAGACGCTCGAATCTGCGGCGCGCGGCTTTCGCCTGCACGGCTTCAAGGACATCGTCTTCCTCGGCGACCACGGCGGATACCAGAAGGGCCTCGCGCGCGTCGCCGAGCGCCTCGACCGCGAGTGGAAGGACACGAGCGTGCGCGTGCACCCGCTGCCGGAGTACTACCAGGCGCAGACCTCGGGATTCGCCGAGCTCCTGCGGCGCAAGGGATACACCGACGCGCAGATCGGCACCCACGCGGGACTTTCCGATACCGCGCTCACGCTCGCGATCGATCCCTCGCTGGTGCGCGCCGATCGGCTCGGCGCGGCGAGCACGCTCCGGGCCGACGGCGTGCACGGCGACCCGCGGGCGGCCACGGCGGAGCTCGGGCGCCTGGGCACCGAGCTCGTGATCGAACGCAGCGTGGAAGCGATCCGGAAGGCGACCGCGCGCCGGTAGAATGGACGTTTTGCGTTCGGAGCCCGTGAATTGAAGGCAGCAAAGATCGACGCCACACTCGCCGCCGCCCTCCTCGCCCTGTCGCTCACCGCGCACGCCGTCGAAACGGTGCCGGGCATGCCGCCGGTGCCGGATCCCTCGAACCTGTACAGCGAGATCGGCGCCGGCAAGCTGAGCCCCTCGGTGCAGGGCGCGCTCGAGCGCGTCTACGTTCCCAACGTGAGCTCGGACGATGTGTACGTGATCGATCCGCGCACGTTCCAGGTGGTCGACCGGTTCAAGGTGGGCCTCAATCCCCAGCACGTGGTGCCTTCGTACGACCTGAAGACGCTGTGGGTCACCAACAACGCGGAAGGGACCTCGAAGGGGAGCCTCACGCCCATCGATCCCGCGAGCGGCAAGCCGGGCGAGCCGATCCCTGTGGACGATCCCTACAACATGTACTTCACGCCCGACGGCAAGAGCGCGATCGTGGTCGCCGAGGCCCACAAGCGCCTCGACTTCCGCGATCCGCACACGATGGCGCTCCAGTACTCCATCGACGTGCCGGGCTGCGGCGGCATCAACCATTCCGACACCTCGATCGACGGGCGCTACGCGATCTTCACGTGCGAGTTCTCCGGCGGCCTCGCGAAGATCGACCTCGAGAACCGCAAGGTGCTGGGCTACCTCAAGCTCTCGAAGGGCGGCATGCCGCAGGACATCCGCATCTCGCCCGACGGCAAGGTGTTCTTCGTCGCGGACATGCGTGCCGACGGTGTGTTCGTGATCGACGGCGAGAGCTTCCGGGAGATCGGTTTCATCCACACCGGCATGGGCACGCACGGCCTCTATCCCAGCCGCGACGGGACGAAGCTCTACGCGGCCAACCGCGGCTCGCACATGATCCACGGGCACAAGGGCGGACCGGGCAGCGTGTCGGTGATCGACTTCGCGACGCGCAAGGTGGTCGCGAACTGGCCGATTCCGGGCGGCGGCAGTCCCGACATGGGCAACGTGAGCGCCGACGGCAAGTGGCTGTGGCTCTCCGGCCGCTATGACAACGTGGTGTACGCGTTCGACACCGCGACCGGAAAGGTGAAGAAGGTCGCGGTGGGCACCGAGCCGCACGGCCTCGCCGTGTGGCCGCAGCCGGGCCGCTATTCGCTCGGGCACACCGGCAACATGCGCTGAGCGCTCGCGAGGGCGCTCGCCTTCCCGACGTTACCGCGCTCGGCCGGTTTTCCCGGCGTGGGACACGGCCGACGCCGACCGGACCAGCGCGCGACGCGGGCGCCACCCGTAACAATTTCATCGGCGGTGCGCAACATGGCACTGTCGAGTACGTGCGCCTCAACGGAGGGTGCGTGGCGAGCTCCTTCCCGAAGAATCCCCAGCCGGCGAACGGTCCGGCGGAGCCCTTGGGGCGGGGGCCGCTGGAGCCGGTTGCCGCGAACGAGGAGCGCTTCCGCCATCTCGTGGAAGCGACGCCGGTCCTCGCCTGGTCCGCCGACGCCGACGGCAAGGTCACCTTCGCGAACCGCCGGCTGTTCGAATACACCGGCCTTTCTCCGCAAAGCGACATCGTCGACTGGGCGCGCACGGCGATCCATCCCGACGACTATCCGCGCCGCGACGAGGCATGGCGCAAGGCGCGCGGCGACGGCGGCGCGTTCGAGCTCGAGGCGCGCATCCGGCGCCACGACGGCGCCTATCGCTGGTTCCTGCTGCGCGTCCTGCCCTTCAAGGACGAGTCGGGTCGGGTGATCGAGTGGTTCGGCAGCGGCACCGATATCGACCCGCGCAAGCGCTACGAGGAGAACCTGCGCTTCCTCGCCGATGCGAGCGCCACGCTCGCCGAGATCGGCCATCCCGAAAGCACGCTGCGGCGCATCGCGCAGCTCGCCGTGCCGCATTTCGCCGATTGGTCGGAAGTCACGGTGCTCGAGCCCACGGGTGAATCGCGGCGGCTGGTCGCCACGCACTGGGATCCGGAACGCACCCGCTTCGCCGAGGAGCTCGAGCGGCGATTTCCGTCCGGGGAGAGCAGCGCCTCGCGCCAGGTGATGCGCGACGGCGGCTCGGTCTTCGCGCCCGAGGTGACCGACGAGATGCTGCGCGAGGCGGCGCGCGGACCGGAGCACCTCTCGATGCTGCGCACGCTCGGGCTGCGCTCCTACATCTGCGTGCCGATGCGCACCCAGGGAGCGATCCGCGGCGCGGTCGCCTTCGCGACCGCCGAGTCCGGGCGCACCTACACCGAGTTCGATCTCGAGACCGCCGAGGAGCTCGCGCGCCGGGCCGCCATCGCGCTCGAGAACGCCGAGCTGGTGCAGGCGCTCAAGGATGCGGACCGGCGCAAGGACGAGTTCCTCGCGGTGCTCGCCCACGAGCTGCGCAATCCGCTCGCCCCGGTGCGAAACGCCATCGAGATCCTGCGCGCGACGCCCGCGCCGACGCCGCAGCTGCAATGGACGCAGGACGTGATCGACCGCCAGGTGCGCCAGCTCTCGCGCCTCGTGGACGACCTCCTCGACGTTTCGCGCATCACCAGCGGCAAGATCGAGCTGCGCAAGGAGCGCGTCGAGCTGGGCGATGCGGTGCGCATCGCGCTCGAGTCGAGCCGTCCGCTGATCGAGCGCGGCGGGCACGAGCTCAGCGTGCAGCTTCCGTCCGAGCCGATCCGGCTCGAGGCCGACCTTGCGCGGCTCGCGCAGGTGCTCTCGAACCTCCTCAACAACGCCGCGAAGTACACGCGCCCGGGCGGCCACATCTGGGTCAGCGCCGAGCGCCTGGGCTCGAGCGCGGCGATCCGCGTGCGCGACAACGGCATCGGCATCACGCCGACGATGCTCACCCGTATCTTCGAGATGTTCACGCAGCTTCCGGGGAGCGGCGTGCACTCGCAGGGCGGCCTCGGCATCGGGCTCACCCTCGTGCGCCGCCTCGTGGAGCTGCATGGCGGCAGCGTCGAGGCGCGCAGCGAGGGCATCGGCAAGGGCAGCGAGTTCGTGGTGACGCTTCCGCTCGCCGGCGTGGAAAGCGCGAACGACGTGCAACCCGCGACGCCCGGCGCCGAGCGCGATGCCCGTCCGCGGCGCATCCTGGTCGTCGACGACAATCGGGATGCGGCCGACAGCCTCTGCATGCTGCTCAAGTCGCGCGGGCACCAGATCCGCGTCGCCTACGATGGCCTCGAGGCGGTGGGCGCCGCGGTCGCGTTCCGTCCCGATGTGGTGCTCCTGGACATCGGGCTTCCGAAGCTCTCGGGCTACGAGGCTGCGCGCCGCATCCGCGAAGCGGGCGGCGCCGATGCGCTCCTCGTCGCGGTCACCGGCTGGGGCCAGGACGAAGACCGGCGCCGTGCGCGCGAGGCGGGATTCGACCATCACCTCACGAAGCCGGTCGATCCGGTCGCGATCTCGCGCCTCATCGACGGAGCGCACGCGCGCGCCTGAGCGCCGCCGCGCGCCGCGCTCAGAACTCCTTCCAGTCCTCCTGGAACTCGCCGCGCACCGTTGCCGCGCCGGAGTTCCTCGCTTTCGGTGCCGCCGCGGCGGCACGGATCTGCGCAATGGCATGGTCGGCGGCGTGCGAGGCCTGGATTACCGGCGGCTGCGCGGCCGCGGGCGTCGCGGCTCTCGCCGGGCGTGCTTCCACCGCGTCGTGCGACCCCAGGCGGAAGCGCGCGACCACGTGCACCAGCTGCTCGGCCTGCGCGGTCATGTGCTCGGCGGCCGCGGCCGATTGCCCCACGAGCGAGGCGTTCTGCTGCGTCACCCGGTCCATCTGCGTGATGGCGTTGCCCACCTGCTCGATGCCGGCGAGCTGCTCCTGCGAGGCGGCCGCGATGCCGGCCATGATGTCGGTCACCTGCTTCACCGCGCCGACGATCTCGTCCATGGTCTTGCCCGCGCCCTGCACGAGGCGCGTGCCGCCGTCCACGCGCGAGGCGGAATCCTGGATGAGCGCCTTGATCTCCTTCGCCGCGTCCGCCGAGCGCTGCGCGAGCGTGCGCACCTCGGAGGCGACCACCGCGAAGCCGCGCCCCTGCTCGCCGGCGCGCGCGGCCTCCACCGCGGCGTTGAGCGCGAGGATGTTGGTCTGGAAAGCGATGCCGTCGATCACGCCGATGATGTCGCCGATGCGCCGCGACGATTCGGAGATCCCGTTCATCATCGCCATCACTTCGCCCATCGCGCGGCCGCCGGCGGCGGCGACCTGCGAGGCTCCGATCGCGTGCTGGTTCGCCTGACGGGCGTTCTCGGCGTTCTGCTTCACCGTCGAGGTGAGCTCCTCCATCGAGCTCGCGGTCTCCTCCAGGCTCGAGGCCTGCTCCTCGGTGCGCGCGGAGAGGTCCGTGTTGCCCGCGGAGATCTGGCGCGAGGCGGTGGAGATGCGCTCGGTCCCGCCGCGCACCTCGGCGACGATCTCGCGCAGTCCCGCATTCATGTCGCGCAGCGCGCGCATGAGCTGGGAGGTCTCGTCGCGGCCCTGCACGCGGACTTCCGACGTGAGGTCGCCGCCCGCGACCGTCGAGGCGATCGCGACCGCGTCCTTCAACGGGCGCGTGATGCTGCGCGTGATCGTCCAGGCGAACAGGAAACCGAGCGCGAAGACGATCGCCGCCACGCCGTAGAAGACCATGTGCCGGCGCGCCTCCGCGACGGCCGTCTGCTCGAGGAGCCGGCTCGCGGCCGCCTGCTCCATCTCCACGAGCTTGTTGATCTCGCCGATCGAGCGCTGCGTGAGCGGGTCGATCCGGGTGGAGAGGATCTTCGCCGCCACCTCGCTGTTGAAGTTGAGGGACTGGCCGATCGCCTCCATGAACGGCTGCTCGGTCTCGTTGTCGAGCTGCGCGATGTTGTCGAGGACGGCGCGCTCGGCTTCGCCGAGGCCCAGCGCGACCAGGCGCTCGCGCGCGTCGGCGTAGCGCTTGCGCTGCGCCTTCACCTTGTCCTGCTCGGCCTGCATGGCGGCGACCTCGGACTGCAGCCCCATGTTGCGCATCGCGAGCGCGGACTCGAGCAGCGCGCCCTTCATCGTCTCGGCGAGCGCGCCCTTGGCGTTCGCCGCCATCTGGCCGGAGGTGAGCGCCGCCATGGAGCGGTCGCTCATCACGTTGCCACCGACCACCAGGGAGGCGATCAGGACCATGACGACGGCAAAAGCCGCTCCCAGGCGCACCCCGATGGGTACCCCGCGCAAATTCATCGTGATTGCTCCTTATGGAGAGGCGGCACCCGCGAAGGGCGCCGCGTCACGCATGGCTCACTGGTTCGCGGTGTAGACGCCCGAGCCCACCATGAGGTCGCCTTCCATCTCGGCGTAGCCCGTCTTGGTCTCGATCTTCCCGCTCGCGGGATTGAGGAACTTGAACGTGTAGGTGCCGCCGCCCGCCTCCGCCGCCTTGAGCAGCCCCTGGTTCACGAACTTGCCGTCCGGGTCGCGCAGCTGCGAGAGGTCCTTGCCGATCAGCCGCGGATTGCCGCCGTGGGCGAGGTTCTTGAGGCTCTTGTCGTACACGTAGATGTAGATGTCGCGATCGACGAACATGCCGTCGCGCTTGTCGATTTCGGCGAACGCCTTCTCGCGGCCGTTCTTGCGGATATAGTCGCGCGCCTTCTTCACCATCGCCTTCGCTTCGTCGAGGGTGGCGCGGTCGGATGCGGCGTAGGTCGGCGCGGTCACCACGAGGGCGGCGAGCGCCATCATGGACATTGCAATCAGCTTCTTCACTGGACTGGCTCCCTGGGAAATGACATGGAATTTTCGACAGGCCGGGCTTGTTGCCGGCCCGACCATTCTTGCGAATCGGCCATGCGAAATATGTGACGTACCGCACGATTCGGCGCGGCGGCGCGATACAGCTGTAATCGCCGCGCGACGGCGCGCGACGGCGCGCGACGCGGGCCCGGGCCCACGTTCCGCGGGGCGGAAATTCGCGGGCGGCCGTTTCGTCTAGACTAACGCCGTTCCTGTGAAGGCCCCTGCCAACATAAAGAGGAGGACATACCGATGAATCGTCGCAAGTTCCTCGCGCGCGGCGCCGTCGCCGCGAGCGGCGCGGCCGCGGTGACGCAGGCCGTCGCGCAAGACAAATCGCTTCCGAACATCCGCTGGCGCTGCGCATCGAGCTTCCCGAAAAGCCTCGACACGATCTTCGGCGGCGGGGAAGTGATCGCGAAGCGCGTCTCCGAGCTCACCTCGGGCAAGTTCCAGATCCGCGTCTTCGCCGCGGGCGAGATCGTCCCGGCCTTCGGCGTGGTGGATGCGATCCAGCAGAACACGATCGAGTGCGCGCACACCGCGAGCTACTACTTCGTGGGCAAGAACAAGGCGTTCGCCTTCGACACGACGCTGCCCTTCGGCATGAACCAGCGGCAGCAGAACGCCTGGATCTACTACGGCGGAGGGCTCGAGCAGGTGCGCGATTTCTTCCGCGAGTTCGGCATCATCTCGTTCCCGGCGGGCAACACCGGCGTACAGATGGGCGGCTGGTGGCGCAAGGAGGTGCACACCGTCGGCGACCTCAAGGGCGTGAAGATCCGCATCGCCGGCCTGGGCGGCGAGGTGATGGCGCGCCTGGGCGCGGTGCCGCAGCAGATCGCGGGCGGCGACATCTATCCCGCCCTCGAGCGCGGCGCGATCGACGCGGCCGAATGGATCGGTCCGTACGACGACGAGAAGCTCGGTTTCTACAAGGTCGCGCCCCACTACTACTTCCCCGGGTGGTGGGAGAGCAACTCGATGTACTCGCTCTACGTGAACACCAAGGAGTGGGACAAGCTGCCCAAGGAGTACAAGGCGGCGATCGAGTGCGCGTGCTACGAGGCGAACCTCGACATGATGGCGAAGTACGACTTCAAGAACCTCGACGCGCTCGAGCGGCTGGTGAAGAACGGCGTGAAGCTGCACGCCTTCAGCACCGAGATGATGCTCGCCGCGCAAAGGGCCGCCAACCAGCTCTACGACGAAGAGTCGTCGAAGAACCCGGCGTGGAAGAAGATCTACGAGCCTTGGAAGAAATTCCGGGAGCGCGAGTTCCTGTGGCACCGCGTCGCGGAGTTCACCTACGAGAGCTTCGCCTACAGCCACCCGCTCGGCAAGTGATGCGGCCCGGCTGACGAAGGCCTCCCCGGCCGCGGGGAGGCCTTCTCGCCTCAGCGCTCGCCGAGCAGCCCCAGGCGCGCGAGCCCCTCGGCCATGGAGTCGGTGGTGTGGACCTCGACGCCCAGGCTTTCCGACGTGCGCTCGAGCGCCTTCGTGAACATGTTCTCGCTGGTCACGACCACCGCCATGCGCAGCCGCACGCCGGACTCGTCGGAAATCGCCTTGGCGATGGCCTCGCGCTGGTCGATCGGCACGCGCGTCGCGATGCCGCGCGCATCGACGAGCACGCGGTCGAGGCGGGCATCGCGGCAAGCCTGCGCGATGCGCAGCACCCCTTCGCGCGCCTGGGCGAGGTCGAACTCGCCTTCGATGACCACCCGCACGTGGTCGCGCTTGGTCTCGATGCGCATCCGCATCGCGGCTACTCGCCCTTCAGCGCCCGCTCGATGTCGGTCGCCTCGTCCTCGGTCTTCGGCGGGGGCTTCGCCTTGCCGTCCTCGGGCGCGACCGGGGCGCCGGTGATCTGGCGCTGCAGCTCCTCGTAGCCCGAGCCCTTGATCGCCCCGGGCGCCTGGGAGACGTTGCCGGTCACGATCTTCGGAAAGGCGATGACGATCGCGACCATGATCACCTGGATCACGACGAACGGCACGGCGCCCCAGTAGATCTCGGAGGTGCGCACCGACTTGGGCGCGACGCTGCGCAGGTAGAAGAGCGCGAAGCCGAACGGCGGGTGCAGGAACGAGGTCTGCATGTTGACCGCGAGCAGCACGCCGAACCACACGAGGTCGATGCCGAGCTTCTGCGCGACCGGCGTGAGGAGCGGCACCATGATGAATGCGATCTCGAAGTAGTCGAGGAAAAACGCGAGGAAGAAGATGAGCGCGTTCACCACGATGAGGAAGCCGAGCGCCCCGCCCGGCACGCTCGTGAGCAGGTGCTCCACCCAGAGGTCGCCGTCCACGCCGCGGAAGACCAGGCTGAAGACCGTCGAGCCGATCAGGATGAACATCACGAAGCTGGTCATCTCCGCGGTCGACTCGAGCGCCTCGCGCAGGATCTTCCAGCCGAGCTTGCGCTTGGCGAGCGCCATGACGAGGGCACCGCTCGCCCCCATCGCGCCGCCCTCGGTCGGCGTGGCGACGCCGAGGAAGATGGTGCCGAGCACAAGGAAGATCAGCACCAACGGCGGGATCATCGTGGTGAAGACCCGTATCACGAGCGCGAAGCCGTAGTGCGTGCGTGCCTCCGGCGGGCAGGCCGGCGCCGCCGAGGGCTTCACGATGGAGACCACCGTCACCCACACCGCGTAGGCCGCGGCGAGCCCGAGGCCCGGGAACAGCGCGCCCTCGTAGAAATCGCCTACCGAGGCGCCCATCTGGTCGGCGAGCACGATCAGCACGAGGCTCGGCGGGATGATCTGCGCGAGCGACCCCGAAGCGGCGATGACCCCGCTCGAGAGCCAGTTCGCGTAGCCGTAGCGCATCATCACCGGCAGCGAGATGAGGCCCATCGCGAGCACCGAGGCGGCCACCACGCCGGTGGTCGCGGCGAGCAGCGCGCCGACGAACACCACGGCATAGGCCACGCCGCCGCGGATCCGGCCGAACACCTGGCCGATCGTGTCGAGCAGGTCCTCGGCCATGCCGCTGCGCTCGAGGATCAACCCCATGAACGTGAAGAACGGGATCGCGAGCAGCACCGAGTTCGCCATGATGCCGAGCACGCGCTCGGGCAGCGCCTGGAGCAGCTCCGGCCCGACGGTGCCGTGCACGATGCCGATGATCGCGAAGAGCAGCCCGTTCGCCGCGAGCGAGAACGCCACCGGATAGCCGAGCAGCAGGAACACCACGAGCCCGGCGAACATCAGCGGGGCCATCATGTCGAAGGACATCAGTGGTGGCCCTTCTTCTCGAGCTGCGAGGCGTCGACCAGCCCGCGCAGGAACGCGACCGACTTGATGACCTCCGAAATTCCCTGCAGCCCGAGCAGCGTGAATGACACGGGAATGATCAGGCGAACCGGCCAGCGAATGAGCCCGCCGGGATCCGATGAATATTCCTGGATGCGGTACGAGACGACCAGCGTCGGCCAGCTGTACCAGGCGATGATCGCCACGGTCGGGAGCAGGAAGAAGATCGAGCCGATGATGTCGATCCACGCCTGCGCGCGCAGCGAGAGCTTGCCCGCGATGACGTCGATGCGCACGTGCTGGTTGCGCTTGAGCGCGTATGCGGCGACGAGCAGGAACACCGCCGCGTTGAGGTACCACTGCAGCTCGAGCCAGGCGTTGGACCCGATGTTGAGCGCGTAGCGCGCGGTGGCGTTGCCGGTGCACACGAGCACGGCGGCGAGCCCGAGCCACGCGACGCCGCGGCCGATCCACGTGTTGAGCGCGTCGACCGCTCTCGAAAAGCGCAGCAGGTGCTGCATCGGCATCCCTCCTCGGGAGAAGCGCGAAGTTTCCCGAATCGCGCCGAAAAAGGCAATGGATGGACTCAATCGGGCATCCCATGCGCTACACTGCGAGCCGATGATTCAACCTGTCCGAGGCACGCGCGGCATGGCGGTCGCGCCGCACGCCCTCGCCGCGCAATCGGCGCTCGCCGTGCTGCGCGAAGGCGGCAACGCGATCGAGGCGATGGTCGCGGCCGCGGCGACGATCGCCGTCGTCTACCCGCACATGAATTCCATCGGCGGCGATGCGTTCTGGCTGGTCCACGTTCCCGGCGAGACGCCGCGCGCGATCGACGCATCGGGCGCCGCCGCCTCGGCGGCGAGCCTCGGGCTCTATCGCGAACGCGGGCTTTCCTCGATCCCGTTCCGCGGCGGCCTCGCGGCGAACACGGTCGCGGGGACGCTCTCCGGCTGGCAGCTCGCGCTCGAGCTCTCCGCGGCGAAGCTCGGCGGTCGCATGCCGCTCGATCGCCTGCTCGCCGATGCGATCCATTACGCGCGCGAAGGAATCCCCGTGACGCGCAGCCAGACCGCGACCACGGCCGCGAAGCTGGGGGGCCTGCGCGGCCAGCCGGGATTCGACGAGACGTTCCTCGTGCGCGGCGAGCCGCCCGCGACCGGCTCGCGATTCCGCAACCCGCGGCTCGCCGCGGCGCTCGATCGCCTCGCGCGCGCGGGTCTCGACGATTTCTATCGCGGGGATCTCGCGCGCTCCGTCGCCCGAGACCTCGCGGCCGCGGGAAGCCCCGTGGCCCTCGCCGACCTGGAGCGCCATCGCGCATCGCTGCGCGAGCCGCTCGTGCTGCGCCATTCGCTCGGCGCGCTCTACAACGTTCCGCCGCCCACGCAGGGCGTGGTCTCGCTCCTCATCCTCGGCATCCTGGATGCGCTCGCGATCGGCACGGTGGATCCGCAGGGCGCGCAGTACGTGCACCTCTGCGTCGAAGCGGTCAAGCAGGCGTTCGCGATTCGCGACCGCTACGTCACCGATCCCGCGTACATGGCGGTCGACGCCCGGTCGTTCCTCGGCCCGCAGGAAGTCTCGCAGCTCGCGCGGCGCATCGACCGCTCGCGCGCGGCGCCGTGGGGCGCGGGCCGCGGTCCCGCCGATACGATCTGGATGGGGGCGATCGACGGCGCGGGCTGCGCCGTGAGCTTCATCCAGAGCCTCTACCACGAGTACGGCAGCGGCGTAGTGCTCGCCGAAAGCGGCATCCACTGGCAGAACCGCGGCTGCAGCTTCTCGCTCGACGAGCGCGCGCTCAATTGCCTGCGGCCCGGGCGCAAGCCGTTCCACACGCTCAACCCGGCGCTCGCCCTGCTCTCCGACGGCCGCACCATGGTCTACGGCAACATGGGCGGCGACGGCCAGCCGCAAACGCAGAGCGCGGTCTTCACGCGGACGGCGGTGTTCGGCATGAGCCCGCAGGAGGCGATCGCCGCGCCGCGCTGGCTCCTCGGGCGCACCTGGGGCCAGGTGAGCGACACGCTGAAGCTCGAGTCGCGCTTTGCGCCCGCCGTGGTCGAGGCGCTCGCGCGGATGGGCCACGAAGTGGAGTTGGTCGGCGCCTACGACGAGATCGTCGGGCACGCGGGCGCCGTCGTGCGCCACGCCGACGGCCTCTTCGAGGGCGGCTCCGATCCGCGCTCGGACGGCGCCGTCGCGAGTTACTAACAAAAGGGGTCGGATTACTTTTCGTTGCGGCCGAAAAGTAATCTGACCCCTTTTTCGCTTCAAGCGATGCCCGCGTTCCCCTCGACGCCGACGAGCTTCGGGAGGTTGAGCTTCGGCTCGGCGATCGACTTGTGGTGCCGCAGGTACGTGGTGATGACCTCCCAGATCGGCTCGCCGCGCGCACCTTCCGCGACCGGTGCCCAGCCCGCCACCTTGTAGGCCTTGTTCGCCTCGATGAGCTTCCCGTCGAGGCGCATGTCGGTGATGCGCTCGCCCATCCTCGCGTTGGGCGTGCAGGTGTACGTCATGCCGCCCACGCGAACCATGTCTCCGCCCTGCTGGTAGTACGGATCGGGATTGAAGAGGTTGTCGCAGACGTCCTCGAGGATCGTCTTGATCATCGCGCCGGAGAGGTCGTTGAGCGTCGCATACGGGTACGTGATCGCCGACCAGTCCATCACGTCCTCCACGGTGATCGCCTCTCCCGGAAGAAGCGTCGTGCCCCAGCGGAATCCGGGCGAGAAGGCGACCTGGGCGCCCTTCACTTCCAGCATCGCGTCGAGCATCAGCTGGTCCACCGAGCCGTTGAAGTTGCCGCGCCGGTAGAGGAGCCCTTCGCTCACCGCGAGCTTCTCGGCGAGCTTCGCCGCGTACGGCGCGCGTGTCTTCGCGATCAACGCTTCCATCGCGCGGTCGGCCGGCAGCAGGTTCGAGAACACCGGCAGCAGGCGATAGCGCCAGCCGCGGATCCGCCCGCCGCCGTAGTCGAAGTCGAGCACCGCGAGGAACTTGCCGTTGCTGCCCGCGTTCGTGACGAGCGTCGTCCCGCCCGCATTCTCCACCGCGACCGGCCGCGGTACCGCATCGTGCGTGTGGCCGCCCAGGATCGCGTCGATGCCCGTCACGCGCGAGGCGAGCTTGAGGTCCACGTCCATGCCGTTGTGCGAGAGGAGCACCACGATCTTCGCGCCCCTGGCTCGGGCCTCGTTCACGCGCTTCTGCAGCTCCGGCTCGTGGAGGCCGAAGGTCCACTCCGCCATGAGGTAGCGCGGATGCGCGATGGGCGTATAGGGAAACGCCTGCCCGATGATCGCGACGGGCACGCCGTTGATCTCGCGCATCGTGTACGCGTCGAAGACGGGATCGCCGAAGTCGGCCGTGGCGACGTTCTGCGCGACGAATTCGATCACGCCCTTGAAGTCGTTGTCGACGACCTGCTTCACGCGCTTCGCGCCGTACGTGAACTCCCAGTGCGCGGTCATGATGTCCACGCCGAGCGCTTTCTGCGCCTCGATCATGTCCTGGCCCTGCGTCCACAGCGACACGCCCGAGCCCTGCCACGTATCGCCGCCGTCCAGCAGGAGCGCTCCGGGACGCGAAGCACGCAGGCGCTTCACCAGCGTCGCGAGGTGCGCGAAGCCGCCCAGCTTGCCGTAGGTTCGCGCGGCTTGGGCGAAGTCGAGATAGGTGAACGCATGGGCCTCGCGCGAGCCCGGCGCGATGCCGTAGCGCTTGAGGAGCGCCTCGCCCACCAGGTGCGGCGGCTTGCCGGCGGCCTCGGCCACGCCGAGGTTCACCTGCGGCTCGCGGAAGTGCACGGGAAGGATCTGCGCATGGCAATCGGTGAAGTGCAGCAGGCTCACGTTGCCGTAGCGGGCGATGTCGTAGAGCGCGTCGCCCTCGGCGGCGAGCGCGGCGCGGCTCGCGAGCGGAAGGCCCGCCGCGGCGCCGAGCGCGAGCGCCTCGAGGAACTCCCGGCGGTTCACCTAGAGCTCCAGGTCGTCGACGATCGCGGCGATGCCGGCCTTCGCGCAGCGCTCGTCGGCCTCGCCGCCCGGGGCGCCGGACACGCCGATCGCCCCGACGAGAGTTCCCGCGCTTTCGATCGGAAGCCCGCCGGCGAGCGCGACGATGCGCGGCACGTTGCGCAAGCCCGCGAGCGGCTGGCCGGGACGCGAGAGCCGCTCCACTTCGGCGGTCGCCGTGCGCGTCGAGGCCGCGGTCCACGCCTTGTCCATCGAGACCTCGATCGTGTGCGGCCCCGCATAGCGGTCGCGCAGCTGCACGCGGGCGAGCCCGGCCCGGTCGACGAGCGCCACGGAAACCTGGTAGCCGGCGGCGCGACAGCTCGCGAGGGCCGCCTGCGCCGCCTTGAGCGCCGTCTCCGGGGTGAGCTCGCGCACGGTGTAGGTGGCGCTATCCGTCCCGGCAGCGAGGAGGGGCGCGGCCGCCGCGACGAGCACGGCACCGCGCACGGCGAGCTTCACTGGTTCACGGGCGATTTCGGGTCGAGCAGCAGTGCGACGACGTCCTTGATCTGCTCCTCGGTGAGGATGGCGTGGGCGCCGAAGCGCGGCATGCTCGAGCACGCCGTGAAGGCCTGCGGGTTGTACACCTTCCCGTAGACGTAGCGCTGCGTCTCGGCGCCGAAGCCGCGCGTGCGCCCGAAATGGTAGAGGCTCGGGCCGATGGTGCCGTACGAGAGCTCCGCCTTGGAGAGCTGGTGGCACGCGTAGCAGTTGCCGCCGTCCGGCTTCTTCGGGTCATCGCTCCACTGCTTGCCCTTGCCGGTCTGCGCGATCCTCTCGCCCGCCTTCCAGTCGCCGAGATATTGCCCGTCGGCCGGGTAGCGAATCATCGCAAGCTGCGATTCCTGCAGGCGCTTGGCCTGGTCGGCAGGCACCGGCTTGCCGCTCTCGGCCGCTTCCGTGCACGCCTTCTGCAGCGGGTCCTGGTCGAGGCGCTCGAGCGTCGCCTGGCCGCGCGGCTTGAAATCCTTCTTCATCAGCGCGACCGCCTCGTTCTCCGCCTGGTCGCCGCCTCCCGTTGCGCTCATCGCCGCGCAACCTGCGATCGCGAGCGCCGCGACCGCCCCGATGAGGCCCGCGATGCGCAAAGTGCTCTTCTTGTTCACGTCGCTCTCCCCTCAGCGCTTGACCGACGGTGCATTGTAGGTGCCGCCGTTCGCGTTCACCGCGAGGTACATCGTGAGCGCGGTGATCGCGTCGGAGGCGTATCCCGGCTCCGGGAAGCGCTGCTGGCGATAGCAGTCGTTCAGGCGATGCTGCATCGTGCGCACCTCGCCCTGCGAGACGCGATAGCCGGGCCACGTGGTATAGGCGCGCTGCGCGTCCCTGGTGCTGGTGAGGTTCGGCAGGTCCTGCAGGCGGATGCGCAGGTTGTCGTGCGAGTGGCAGGTCGCGCACGAGAAATCGTGCGGCCCGGCACGATAGAAGAACATCCGCTTGCCGATCTCGTAGGCCTTCTTCTCCTCGGGGTGCGAGACCGACACGTGCATCGGCATGCCGCGCGACTCCGAGGCGATCCAGGCGACGAGCGCCTCCATCACCGATTTTTTCGGGCCGTTGCCGAAGTGGTTCTTCTTCGCTTCCTCGGGCGCGATGCCCTGGATCTTCTGCATGCAGGTAAGGAGGCGCGACTCGAGGTCCTGCACCTTCCCGGTGTCCGGGAAGTACTTCGGAAGCACCGTGTACGCGCCTTTCACGACGCCGGGCCCGAGGCCGATGTCGCATCGCTCGAGCGAGGCGTGGTTCGGGCCGCGCGGCTCCTTCCACAGCGCCTCGCCGCGCGCTTCCCACAGCTCCGCGGGATTCTCCTCGGCAACGGCCTCGCGATACTTCTCGATCGCCTGCTCGGTGCTGGACGGTTGCCGGGCGAACGCCGCCGCCGCGACGAACGCGAAAGCTGCGGCGACTGCAGTGCGGCGAATGATCTTTTGCATGTCCCTCTCGCGGTCGTGCGTCCGGGGGGCGGCCCGGCTCAGGAAATGGTCGCTTCGTCGGTGCGCTTGTCGCCGTGGTTGTCGACCCAGCTGATCGCGACCTTGTCGCCCGGCTTCCCGCCGCTGAAGCGGAAGGCGAGGAACGGGTTCTTCGACACGGCCGGCCCCCACTCGGCGGAAAGCACGGTCTTGCCGTTGCAGGTGGCGGTCACGTTCTGGATGAACCACGCGGGGATCGGCTTGCCGCTCGAGTCCTTGCGAAAGCCGGTCTCCATCTCGTGCGCCATCAGCACCTTCACCTCGACCTTGTCGCCCTGCATGCGGGCGCGAATCTTCATCGGATCGGCCATCGCCTAGCCTCCGCAGCCGCCGAGGGTCACCTTCACCTCCTTGGCGTTGTAGTAGTACTTGTCGCCCGCCTTCACCAGCGCGATGACGCGCGAGGTCTGGTTCATCTTCACCCGCGTGTTGATCCACGGGTCGGTGCCCTGCGGGATGTCGAACTCCGCGGCGAGGATGTTCGGGTTCTTCTCGACGAGGAGCGCGATCGACTGCGTATTCGCGAGCCCGCTCGCGATGGCGAACGGCACGACCGCGCCGTTCTCGGCGATGTCGGGCGAGTCGATCGTGACTTCCTTGCTCTCGACGGGTTGCGATCCGCCCATCGCCTTCACGGCGTCCGCGAAGGACTTGGTCGAGAACGCCTCCTTGTTCCACTCGGCGCGGGCGACCGACGGCTTGAAGACGCCCGCGGCCGTGGCGAGCGCCAGGACCGCGAGGCCGCCGGCATCCTGCAGGACTTTCCTGCGACCGCTATGCATTCACTTCCTCCTCGAAGGCCGGTTCGATCCGTCGCGGCGGGTTCCGCAACCGGATCATTCACGTGGATTACGACGGAAAGCCCCGTAAATTATACGGGCTCCGGGGCCGATTTAGGCAGCGCTTTCGAGATCGGCCGTTCCCTCGACCGCCTTGGCCGAGCCCTACTCCCAGCGCTGCGCGGCCTCGTCGTCGCTCGATCGCGCCTCGACCCAGCGCGGTCCCTGCGGCGTCTCCTCGCGCTTCCAGAACGGCGCGCGCGTCTTGAGGTAGTCCATGATGAACTCGCAAGCGGCGAACGCCTCGCCGCGATGCGCGCTCGACACGCCCACCAGCACGATGCGCTCGCCCGGCTGGAGCGGGCCCACGCGGTGGATCACCAGCGTCTCGAGGAGCTGCCAGCGCGAGTGCGCCTCGCGGCAGATCTCCTCGAGCGCGCTTTCCGTCATGCCCGGATAGTGCTCGAGCGTCATGCCGCGGATCGCGTGGCCCTCGTTCACGTCGCGCACCAGGCCCACGAAGCTCGCCACGGCGCCCACGTCCACGCGGCCCCGCGTGAGCGACTCGAGCTCGCGGCCGACGTCGAAGTCGGCGCCCTGCACGCGCACGATGGGCATGCTCAGCCTCCGGTGACCGGCGGGAAGAACGCGACTTCGTCGCCCGCCTCGAGCGGCGTCGCGGGATCGGCCATGCGCTGGTTCACGGCCACGCGCCACGGGCGGCCCGGCGCGAACGCCTCGGCGAAGCGCCCGTCGCGCGCGCGCAGCTGCTCGACCAGCGCGCCGACCGTCGGCGTGCCCGCGGCGAGCGCGAGCTCCTCGCGCGAGCGCCCGACACGCTCGCGCAGGCTCGCGAAGTAAAGCAGCGTCACCGTGGTCATGGCTGCCGCACCAGGCGCGCGCGCGCGAGCCCGAGGTGCTCCATCAGGAAGCGCGCCACCCCTGCGGCGTCGTCGAGCGCGAGCTGCGGCAGGCGCGTTTCGAGCGGCTCGTCGGTCGCGATCGCGACCACGTGCGGATCGTCCGGGAAGAGCAGCGGCGCCCCGGCCTCGCGCCGGTGGACCTCGATCTTGTCGATCGGCTCCTTCTTGTAGCCCTCCACCAGCACCACGTCGCAGGGCGAGAGGTGGCGCAGCTGCTCGGAAAGCGTGGGCTCGGGGGCGGCGCGCAGCTCGTGCATCAGCGCCCAGCGCCGCTCCGAGCTCACCAGCACCTCGGTGCACCCGGCGTGGCGATGGCGGTACGAATCCTTGCCGGGCTGGTCCACGTCGAACGCATGGTGCGCGTGCTTCACCAGCGACACGGCGAGCCCCTCGGCGACGAGGATCGGGATCATCCGCTCGATGAGCGTGGTCTTGCCGCTGCCGCTGTAGCCCGCGATGCCGATCACTTTCATGGAGAAATGATACCGTTCCCGCCCGCGGGAAGGTGGCGGCCGCGCAGCCGCTCCCCGATAATCGCGCCATGGAAAATCCGCTCCGCATCGGCATCCTCGACGGCGACGACATCGGCCTCGAGATCGTTCCCGCCGCGGTGCGCGTCGCGCGCGCCGCCGCTTCGCGCCATGGCCTTGCCGTCGATTGGCACCCGCTTCCGATCGGGCGCAAGGCGCTCGACACGCACGGCTCGACGCTGCCGAAGGAAACCCTCGACGCCCTGCCCGCGCTCGACGGCTGGATCCTCGGCCCGATCGGCCATCGCGCCTATCCCAAAGTGCCCGAGGCGGTCAATCCGCACCCGATCCTGCGCAAGCGTTTCGACCTCTTCGCCAACGTCCGGCCCACCCGGTCCTATCCCGGCCTCGGATGCCTGCACGAGGACGTGGACCTCGTGATCATGCGCGAGAACAACGAAGGCTTCCAGCCGGACCGCAACATGTACCTCGGCCCGGGCGAGTTTCGTCCCAGCGAGGAGATGACGCTCTCGATGCGCGTCATCACGCGCCGCGCGAGCTACCGAGTCGCCCGGGCCGCGCTCGAGCTCGCGCGCCATCGCAGGAAGCACATGACTTACGTCCACAAGGACACCGTGTTCAAGCTCGGCTGCGGCATGTTCGTCGAGGAGTGCAAGCGGGCGGCGGCCGAGTATCCGGACGTGCGCGTGGACGACGTGATCGTGGACACCTTCGCGATGCGGCTCGTGCGCGACCCGCAGAGCTTCGACGTGGTGGTCACGACCAACATGTTCGGCGACATCCTCTCCGATGAAGCGGCGGGGCTGGTGGGCGGGCTCGGCATGGCGCCCGGCCTTTGCATCGGCGAGGGACGGGTCGCCATGGCGCAGGCGACGCACGGATCGGCGCCCGACATCGCGGGACGCGGCATCGCGAATCCGTACGCGATGATCGAGTCGACGAGGATGCTCATCGAATGGCTGGGACACGACCGTGCGATCGCGCAAGCGGTCGCGGCGGCGGGAACCATGGCTCGCGCCATCACCGCGGCGCTGGCCGATCCGGCGACGCGCACGGGCGACATCCGCGGCACCGGCAATACGGCGGCGATGACCGAAGCGATCGTGCGGGGAATCGAGCGGGAGTGAGGCTCCCCGGGGCGAGCGCCCCGGGGAATCGCAGGCGTGGTCAGTGGACCGGGAGCACCCTACCCGGAATCGCCACGCGCTGGTCCAGGCAGGAGATCTTGCCCTTCGGCCCGCCACCGCCGATCTCGCCGGCGCTCGAAGGCGAGTTGTCGCGGCGGTCGCCGTCCGAGTTGGCGGTGCACAGTTGGTGGCCCATGAGCACCGGGCTCGTCGGCGTCTCGAGCGGCCCCGCGTTGCGCAGGTGCGTCGTGGCATCCGGCGGGTTGCGGAACACCTCGACCACCTGGCGCGACCCGTTCGCCACGAACACGACGGCGTTGCGCTCGTTCGCGTCGACCCAGGCGTTGTCGGCGACGTCGAGCACGAAGCCGTCCGCGCCCTCGAGCGCCGGGCTCTGCACCCAGACCTGGTCGAGGCACAGCGTGTCGGCCGGGTACGTCGTGTCGCAGCCGGTGTGCGCGTCGACCGTGCTGTCGCGATCGACGTGCACGCGCCAGAGCGCGCCGCGTGCGGTATCGGCGACGATGAGGTCGTGGTCGTGGGTGAACTGCACGCCGTTGGCAACGAGGGGCTGCGCATTGGACTTGGGAATCGTGAGCACGCTGCGCCCGACGCCGCTGCCGACGGTGGGGCCGTTCGTCATGGCCGGGATGCGGAATTCCTCCGTGACGGTGCCATCCGGGGAGATGCGCCAGACGCGGCCGAAGCCGGTGGTGCCGTCGCCGGTCCAGAGGTTGCCGTTCCAGTCGAAGGCGAGCCCGTTGTTGCCCGGCACGCCGGTCGCGAACACCGTCGCCGTCGGCGGCGTGGCCTCGTTCGGGATGAACCGGTAGATGTTGTTGTCCGCCTGCGTCACGTACATCTGCCCGTCGGGACCGAAGGCGAGGCCGCTCGGCGAGCACGAGTTGTTCGCGCTCGGCGCGGGAATGTTGCCTACCACGACGTAATGGGTCGGATCGTTCACGGGAATCTTCAGCACCGGGCACGGCGCTGGTGCCGCGGCGCGCATCGGCGTGTAAAGGTTGCCCTGGTAGTCGCTGGTGAGGCCCTCGATGGAGCCGGGCAGCAGCACGAGCGTGGAGAAGCTGGTGGGACCGGGGTTGCCGGAATCGGCGAACGCCGCGGCCGCGAAGAACAGGAAGGAAAAAGCCCACCGTCCCGCATTCATGGCGATTTCTCCTCAGTGTTGTGGGTTTGCGAAGCGCGCCTATCCTGCGCTGCGCGTCCGGCTCGCGCAAGCGAAGCGAACGCCATTCCGCATCGAGGAAAACGCGGTTTATTCCATCGGCAGCTTGCGCACGCCCCCTTCGATGGCGCGCAGCTCGACGACCTCCGCTTCCTGCGACGTCGCGCCGAGCTCCTTGAACTTGCGCGCCGACACCAGCACGCGCGACTCGAACGATCCGATCGCCGAGTTGTAGCTCTCGCTCGCCGATTCGAGGTTGCGCCCGAGCCTCGCGAGATGCTCCGCCATGGAGCCCAGCCGCGAATGCAGCTCCTGCCCGAGCTGGCTGATGGCGCGCGCGTTCTCCTGGATGCTCTCCTGGCGCCATCCGTACGCGGCGGCCTTGAGGAGCGCCATGAGCGAGGCGGGAGAGGCGATGATGACGTTCTGCCCGAAGGCGGAATCGAGCAGCTCCGGATCGGACTCGAGCGCGGCGCTGCAGAACGCCTCGCCCGGGATGAACATCACCACGAATTCCGGCGTGGGCTCGAACTGCTCCCAGTAGTTCTTGCGCGAGAGCGCCTGCAGGTGCGAGCGCACGAGCTGCGCGTGCTCGCGGATCTTCGCCTTGCGGGCTTCTTCGCCCTGCGCCTCGTGGGCGTCGAGATATGCGGAGATCGGCGTCTTGGAATCGACCACGATCTGCCGGTTGCCGGGCAGGCGCACGACCATGTCCGGCCGCAGGCGCTGGCCCTCGTCCGTCTGCGCGGTCTCCTGCTCGACGAAGTCGACGTGCTCGAGCATGCCTGCCATCTCCACCACGCGCCGCAGCTGCACCTCGCCCCAGCGGCCGCGCACGTGCGGCTGGCGCAGCGCCTTCACCAGGTTGGAAGTCTCCGCGCGCAGCTGCTCCTGCACCTGCGCCATCTGCGCGAACTGCTGGCGCATCTCTCCGTAGGCGTTCTCGCGCGCCTTTTCGAGGGCGTGGATCTTCTCGTCGACCTTCTCGAGCGAGGCCTTCACCGGGGCGACGAGCTGGTCGATCGCGACCTGGCGCTTCTCGAGGTCGCCCTTCGCGGCCTGCTGGAACTCCGCGAGCGAGGCGCGCGCGAGGTCGAGGAACGACTGGTTGTTGTTCTTGAGCGCGTCGGCCGAGAGCGACTTGAAGCTCGCCTCCAGCGCCGCGCGCGCCTCGTTCACCAGGCGCAGCTTCTCTTCCGACTGGCGCCGCTCCTCTTCGAGGCGGGTCGCGAGCTCCGCCGCGCGCTCGCGCAGCTGCGCGACCTCCGCCTGCAGGCGTGCCGCCGCCTCCTCGCGGCCGCGCAGCGACTCGCGCAGCTCCTGCACCTGGCGGGCGCGCTCCTCGCGCGCCACCGAGAGCTCGGCCTCCAGCTCAGCGACGCGCTTCTCGTCGTGGCTCGGACGCGAGCGGTTCCATAGATGCGCGAGGCCGAAGCCGCCCACCGCGCACATCGCCGCCACCAGCAGCCAGATCGTGTTCGGTTCCATGCGGCCATTCTCGCACGCAGGTAGCTCACCAGGTGACCCTGCCATGGGCTACGATTTCGGCATGCCGGAGCTTCCGGACGTCACCGTCTACCGCGAGGCGCTCGCGGCCCGCATCGTCGGCCAGCCCCTCGAGCAGGTGCGGCTCGCGTGCCCCTTCGTCCTGCGTTCCTTCGATCCGCCGCTCGATTCGGTGAACGGCCGCCTGGTGCGCGCCGTGCGGCGCATCGGCAAACGTCTCGCGCTCGGGCTGGACGGGGATCTCTTCGCCGTGATCCATCTCATGGTCGCGGGAAGGCTGCACTGGCGCGGCCGCGGCGAGAAGCGCCGCCCGCAGGGCATCCTCGCGAGCTTCGAGTTTCCCAACGGCACGCTGCACTTCACCGAGGCCGGCACGCGCAAGCGCGCCTCGCTCACGGTCGTGCGTGGGGAAGACGCCCTCGCCGCCATGGATCCGGGCGGCATCGAGCCGCTCGAGGTCGCGTTCGAGGCGTTCGATGCGGCGCTGCGTCGCGAGAACCACACGCTCAAGCGCGCGCTCACCGATCCGCACCTCTTCAGCGGCATCGGCAACGCCTATTCCGACGAGATCCTGCACGCCGCCCGGCTTTCGCCGCTCAAGCTCACGCGCTCGCTCGGCGAGGAGGAGGCGCGCCGCCTCCACAAGGCCGTGCGCGAGACGCTCGTGAGCTGGACCGACATCCTGCGCGCCGAAGCGGGGGCGCGATTCCCCGAGAAGGTGACGGCGTTCCGCGACGGGATGGCGGTGCACGGCCGCTACAGGAAGACCTGCCCCGTGTGCGGCTCGCCGGTGCAGCGCATCGTGTACGCCGAGAACGAATGCAACTACTGCGCGACCTGCCAGACGGGCGGGAAGCTCCTCGCGGACCGCTCGCTCTCGCGGCTCCTCAAGGACGACTGGCCGAAGACGATCGACGAGCTCTGATCAGCCCTTGGGCATCGTCGCCTGGAACGACGGCCGCTTCGCGATCTCCGCGAACCAGGCGCCGAGCTCCGGATGCTTGCCGCGCCAATCGCGATCCGCGTAGCGGAAGTCGAGGTAGCCCAGCGCGCAGCCGACGGCGACGGTGCCGATCGTGATGCCCTCGAGGTCGGCGCGGTTCTTCTCCAGGAAATCGAGCGCCTGGTCCACCTTGAGGAGCTGGCCGTCGGTCCACGCCTTCCAGCGCAGCGGCTCGGGGCGCACGAAGTTCTCGTAGCGGGCGAGGACCGCCGCCTCGAGGATGCCGTCCGCCGCGGCGTGCAGGCGCAGCGCCTTCCAGCGCGCATCGCCTTCCGGCGGGAAAAGACGCGCCCCCTTCGACTTCGAGTCCAGGTATTCGCAGATCACGATCGAGTCGAAGAGCACCATGCCATCGTCGCGCACCAGCGCCGGCACCTTGATGAGCGGCGCGACCTGTCCGTACTCGCGATTGGGCTCGGTCGGCACGACCTTGGTGGCGACCAGCTCGAGGCCGCTCGCGAGGCCGCATTCGTGGGCGCACACGAGCGCCTTGCGGACGAAGGGGGAAGTCGCGGAGTAGTAGAGCTTCATGGCGGCTGTCGAGGATGCGGACTAGGATTCTGCCCGATTCGCAGGTCCTGGTGCGGCGTCGCATCCGGCGGGGGGAAGTTCTCGGGCCGATGGTCCGGGATGAAGCCATCGCGATTCGGCATCGCGACCTGGGCGAGGTTCGACTCGTCGAGCGTCGCGTCGGCGGGAACGATCCTCGCCTGCGCCAGGATATAGGCGGTGACGGCGTACACCTGGTCGGTCCCGAGGCTCCCCGGTGCGTTGAGCGGCATGGCGCGCGCGACATAATCGAAGAGCGTCGTCGCGTACGGCCAGTAGCTTTCCACCGTCTTCACGGGCGGCTTCTTCGGGTCGTCGTTCACGAGCGTGCCGCGACCGCCGACCAGCTTGTCGCCGGCCCCTCCCTGCAGCTGCGCCCCATGGCACGAAGCGCATTGCTGCTCGTAGATCACCTTTCCCTGCGCGGCGCGGCCCGATCCGCGCGGCAGCCCGCGGCCGTCGGCGAGCGGGGAGACGAAGCGTGCGAGCTCGGCGCTCGTCGGCGTAGTTCCGAAGCCGTACCGCATCGCCGCTCCGGCGGAAGCCCGGGCGGGCGAGTCGGAGGGAAGCGCCGCGCACGCCGCCAACGGCAACGCGAGCGCCGCGGCCAGGCGCTCAATAGTGGTGGACATTGGTCACCTTTCCGTCGCCCGCGACGTGCCAGCTCTGGATCGCGTTGAGGTGGTAGATGGAGCCCAGCGGGCCGTCGAGCCCGCGCACGGCGATGAGCTGCCCGAGGGTCGGCTGCACGTAGCCGGTGTCGTCCGTGCAGCGGCTCTGCAGGATCGCCTCTCGCCCGTCCCATTGCCAGGGAAAGCGGAAGCGCGTGTGGCAGACGGGAAGCACCGGTTGCTGCAACGCCGCCTCGTGCCAACTGCGGCCGCCGTCGACGGAAAGGTCGACGCGCTTCACGGATCCGCGTCCCGACCACGCGAGGCCGGTAATCTCGTAGAAGCCGGGACCGTCGAGCGTCATCTCCCCGGAGGGCGACGTGATCACGGACTTCGCTTCCATCTCGAAGGAGAACTGGACCGCCTTGCCGCTCGGCATGAGGTCGGTGTACTTCGAGGTCTCCTCGCGCGTCATGAACGGCGCGTCCGAGACCTCGATGCGCCGCAGCCACTTGATGTTCATGTTGCCCTCGAACCCGGGCAGGAGCAGCCGCAAGGGATATCCCTGCTCGGGACGCAGCGCCTCGCCGTTCTGCCCATACGCGAGGATCGCATCCTTCATCGCCTTCTCGATCGGGATGCTGCGCGTCATCGCCGCCGCGTCGCCGCCCTCGGCGAGGAGCCACCGCGCGTTGCCAGGAACGCCGCACTCGTCGAGGATGGTCGCGAGGGGCACGCCGGTCCATTCGGATGTCGAGGTGAGCCCGTGCGTGCCCTGCACCGTCTTCAGCGTCGGCTTGTACCACTCGGTGAGGCCGTTTCCCGAGCACTCGAGGAATAGAACGCGCGAAATCGACGGGAACCTTCTCAGGTCCCGCATCGAGAACTTCCTCGGGCGCTTCACCAGTCCGTGCACGTACAGCATGTGCCGCGACGGATCGATCACGGCGGTGCCGCCATGGCTGCGCTCGAAGTGCAGGCCCGACGGGGTGATGATGCCGCAGCCGTTCTGCAGCGGCGTGAACGTCCAGGACGATTGCGCGGTCGCGGTCTTGAAGCGCACCCGCATCTCGGTCTCGAATTGGGAGCGGCTGCCGTAGCTTTCGTCGGCGAGCGGGTATCCCTGCACCTTGGTGGCGTCCGGCGGCACTTCGTGCGCGACCAATCCGGACGTGGACTGCGGCGCGCTGCGTGTAGCCACGGTCCCGGCGAGGGCACCGACCGAGCCGAGCAGGAAGCGTCGCCGGCCGCGGGATGGCTTGAGGCCGCCGGCGAAGTACGGCGATGCGGGGTCGTCTCGCTCCGCCTCGAGGAAGCGCCGCTCGTCGGCGAGCCGCTGCTCGATGCCGTTGGACTTTGCGTCCCCGGCGGGGGGCGCCGACTCACGATCGCTCATGGGAACCTCCGGATCAGGGCCTCGACGTTGTCGGTGCGCGGGTGCAGCCAACGCGGCGCGAAGTCAAACGGTACGGACGATGCACGGCTTGTGCCGAAGCCTACTCCGCGCCCGAGCGAGGTGTCTACGGCCGGAGCGCGCCGGCTCCACGCGCACGGTGTTCCCGCGCTGCACGCCGTATGGCATGCAGCTGCTGCCTGAGAAGGAGGGCATGAAGCCCGGGACCGCGGGGAGCGCGCTCAGCGCGCGACCGTGATCGCCGCCACGCCGAGCGCGAGGAGCGCGATGCCCGCGATCTCGATCGCCGCGAGTCGTTCGCGGAAGAGCCGGCGCGAGACGGCGTAGCTGAAGACGAGCTCCACGAGGCCCAGCGTGCGCACGTGAGCGACCGGCTCGATCGCGAACGCGGTGAACCAGCCCGCCGATGCGGCCGCTCCCATGAAGCCCGCGAGCAGCGAGATGCGCCAGGCACGCAGCACGCGCAGCACGACCGGCGCATCGCGGGCGAGCAGCCAGCCACCCAGCAGCAGCGTCTGCACCGCCTGCGCCATGAGCAGCGTGAAGGCCGCCGTGACGACGAACGAGCCGTGCGGCAACGCGAGCTCGGCGCCGCGATATCCGACCGCGGAGAGAGCGAAGAGTCCGCCGCACGCGATGCCGAACGCCGCGGTGCGGGCGCTCCATCCCGCGCGCCATCCGCCCGAAAGCAGGAAGACGCCCGCAGTGCCGAGCACGACCGCCGCGGCGGTCCCGGCCGAGACCGGGTCGCCGAGGAAGAGCCAGCCGAAGATCGCGACCTGCAGCACCTCGGTCTTCGAGTAGGCGACGCCGAGCGCGAAGTTGCGCTCCTCCATCACCTTGAGGAGCAGCGCCATCGCGCCGATCTGGCCTACGGCGCCGACGAGGAGCCAGCCTGCGAACCGAGCGTCCGGCGGCGGTACCGGCGCGCCGGAGTGGACTGCGAGGACCGCGACGAGCCACAACGCGGCGAACGGCACGCCGTAGAGGAATCGCACCAGCGTCGCGCCGAGCGTGCCGAGCTCGCCGGTGAGATGGCGCTGCGCGGCATTGCGCACGGTCTGCGCGGCCGCCGCGAAGACCGTGATCGGGATCCAGGCGGCCGGCATGCCGCTCGGGTTATGCGGCGCGCTCTTCGCGCAGCGCGCGCTTGCGCTCGTGCTCCGAGAGGAAACGCTTGCGAAGGCGGATCGACTTCGGGGTCACCTCGACCAGCTCGTCGTCCTCGATGAACTCGATCGCGCTCTCGAGCGTGAGCTGGATCGGCGGCGTGAGCGTGACCGCCTCGTCCTTGCCGGCCGCGCGCACGTTCGTGAGCTTCTTGCCCTTGATCGGATTCACGATGAGGTCGTTGTCGCGCGAGTGGATGCCGATCACCATGCCTTCGTAGACGCGCTCGCCGGGCGAGACGAACATGCGGCCGCGCTCCTCCAGGTTCCAAAGCGCGAACGCCACCGCGTCGCCCTGCTCCGAGGAGACGAGGACGCCGTTGCGCCGGCTGGGGAGCTCGCCTTTCACCGGCGCGTAGGTGTCGAACACGTGGCTCTTGATGCCGGTGCCGCGCGTGAGCGTCATGAATTCCATCTGGAAGCCGATCAGGCCGCGCGAGGGAATGTTGTAGTCGAGCCGCACGCGCCCCTTGCCGTCCGGCACCATGTCCTGCAGCTCGCCGCCGCGCCGGCCGAGCTCCTCCATGATCTTGCCCTGGCTCTCGGTCTCGACGTCCACGGTGAGCTGCTCCCACGGCTCCATGCGCACGCCGTCGACTTCCTTCACGACGACGCGCGGCTTGCCCACCGCGACCTCGTAGCCCTCGCGGCGCATGTTCTCGATGAGGATGGTGAGGTGGAGCTCGCCGCGGCCCGAGACGCGGAACACGTCCGCGTCCTCGGTCTCCTCGACGCGCAGGGCGACGTTGGCGAGGAGCTCGCGATCCAGCCGCTCGCGGATCTGCCGGCTGGTGACGTACTTGCCTTCCTGCCCCGCGAGCGGGGACTTGTTCACCATGAAGTTCATGGTGAGCGTCGGCTCGTCCACGCCCACCATCGGAAGCGCTTCCGGGTTCTCCGGGTCGGCGAACGTCGTGCCGATCACGAAATCCTCGATGCCGGTGACCGAGACGATCTCGCCCGCGGAGGCCTCGTCGGACTCGACCTTGTCTAGGCCCTGGAAGGTGTGGATCACGCCGATCTTCGCGGTGCGCAGCGGCTTGTCGCCCGCGAGGATCGCCACCTGCTGCGCCTTGCGGATGGTGCCGCGGCGGATGCGGCCGACGGCGATGCGGCCCAGGAAGCTCGAGTAATCGACCGCGGCGATCTGGAGCTGCAGCGGCGCATCGGGATCGCCCCTGGGCGCGGGCACGTGCTCGAGCACCGCGTCGAAGAGGGGGCGCATGTCCGTGCCGACCTCGCGCGCCTTGGTGCTCGCCCACCCGTTGATGGCCGATGCGTAGATCACCGGGAAATCGAGCTGGTCTTCGTTCGCGCCCAGCTTGTCCATGAGGTCGAACGTCTGGTCCACGACCCAGTCGGGGCGCGCCGAATCGCGATCCACCTTGTTCACGACGACGATCGGCTTCAACCCCTGCGCGAGGGCCTTGCGCGTGACGAAGCGCGTCTGGGGCATCGGACCTTCGACCGCGTCGACGAGCAGCAGCACGCCGTCCACCATCGAGAGCACGCGCTCGACCTCGCCGCCGAAGTCCGCGTGGCCGGGCGTGTCGACGATGTTGATGTGCACGCCGCGATAGTCCACCGCCGTGTTCTTCGCGAGGATGGTGATGCCGCGCTCGCGCTCGAGGTCGTTGGAATCCATCACGCGCTCGACCACGTGCTGGTGGGCGGCGAAGGTGCCGGCCTGCTGCAGGAGCTTGTCGACGAGCGTGGTCTTGCCGTGGTCGACGTGCGCGATGATCGCGATGTTGCGTAGGGGGCGGCGGGGCATGGAAGTCAAAAATGCAGGAATTTCAAGATTTTAACACGGCATCTTGCGGCGGCGCACCATTTATTTCGAGGCGCCGCCGGCGGCCTTCTCGCGCCCCCGTACGCCGTATTTCGTGCTAGCGGTTGCGCAAGGCCATCCATTGATCGCGCTCCTCCTCGCCGATTGCGAACGGGAGACGGCGCGCGCGCTCTCCAGCGTCGACCCGTGCACCGCGCGCAGTCGCGCGTAGTCGCTTCGAAATCCATCAGTCGTGGAAGCGCTCGACCAGCGTGCGCACGCCGGCGTCGCCGCCGAGAAGGTCGTAAGGCATGGGAGAATCACGTTCCTGCGGATCCACCTCCCGTTTCTCCTCGATGAAGCTCGCGTTGAAGATCGACGTCGACACTCTGCGCGGCACGCGCGAAGGCGTGCCGAAGCTGGTGGACATCCTGTCCCGGCACGACGCGGGCGCGACTTTCCTCTTTTCGCTGGGTCCGGACCACACGGGCCGCGCGATCCGGCGCGCGTTGCGTCCCGGGTTCATGGAAAAGGTCGGCCGCACCTCGGTGGTCGAACACTACGGCGTCCGCACGCTGCTCTACGGGACGCTCCTGCCCGGCCCGGACATCGGGCGGCGCTGCGCGGACATCCTGCGGCGCGTGCGCGACGAGGGCTTCGAGGTCGGCATCCACACCTGGGACCACGTCAAGTGGCAGGATGGGGTCGTGCGCGCCGATGCCAGGTGGACCGCGTGGCAGATGGCGCTCGCGTGCCAGCGCTTCCGCGAGATCCTCGGCGAGGAGCCGCAGGTGCACGGCGCGGCCGGCTGGCAGATGAACGTGCACGCCTATCGCCGCACGCAGTCGCTCGGTTTCCGCTATGCCTCCGACACTCGCGGCACGCATCCCTTCATTCCCGTGATCCGCGCCGAGATCGTCGCATGCCCGCAGTTTCCCACGACGCTCGCCACGCTCGACGAGCTGATCGGCCTCGACGGGACGACGCGAGCGAACGTCGCGGACAAGCTCCTCGAGCGCACCGCGAACGACCGCCGCGATCATGTCTTCACCTTGCACGCCGAGCTCGAGGGCATGAAGCTCTCGCCCGTGCTCGAGCAGCTCCTCGTGGGCTGGAAGGCACAGGGTTACGAGCTCGCGGCGATGCGCGACCTCGTTTCCAGCGTCGATGTGCGCGCGCTGCCGCTGCACAACGTGATCGACGCGCAGGTCCCGGGCCGCTCCGGCACCCTCGCCTGCCAGGGGCCCGCCTTTCTCGCCGAAGAATCATCCCCATAGCTTGCGTTTTTCAGGTTTTTTGTTCACCATGGGTTGTGGCCCTTAGCTTTCCTCAGCCTCGACTCGGATGAACCCTCGCGCGGTCCTGACGGGAATTCGAGCTCCCCGCCACCGGCAACCAGCGCCTCCTGCTCCCGGCCTTCCGAGGCCATCCGTGGGTCCCCTGTTTCCATCCGAAGGACGACACGCCCGGCTGCACGCAGGAGCGCGCGGCGTGAACGCGCCGGGCCATGCGCGCGAAGTCCTCGATTGCACGCTCGAACTCTTTCCCCACCACCCCGTCCGATCCTGATGCCCAACGACACCTTCAGAGACTCTTCCGCGCGGCACGATGCGGAGGAGACGTCCGCTCCCGCCTCACACGGGGAGGCCCCCATGCAGCGCAGACGCGAACGCGAAAGTCCCGCGCGTGCCTCGAAGGCCGCGGCGGCGAAGCTCTTCGTGCTGGACACGAACGTGCTCATGCACGACCCGACGAGCCTCTTCCGCTTCGAGGAGCACGACGTCTTCCTGCCGATGGTGACGCTCGAGGAGCTCGACGACCACAAGAAGGGCATGAGCGAGGTCGCGCGCAACGCCCGCCAGGCGAGCCGCTTCCTCGACGAGATCGTGAACCAGGGCGGCGACATCGAGCAGGGCTTCTCGCTCAAGGCGAAGAGCGGCGGCGAAGCCGCGGGGCGCCTCTTCCTCCAGACGCACTCGGTGGAAGTCGAGATACCCAGCTCCGTCGCCTCGCAGAAGGCCGACAACGTGATCCTCGGCGTGGCGATGCACCTCAAGCAGCGCTTCGCCAAGCGCGACGTGGTGCTGGTGTCGAAGGACATCAACATGCGCATCAAGGCGCATGCGCTCGGCCTCGCCGCGGAGGACTACTACAACGACAAGGTCCTCGAGGACACCGACCTCCTCTACACCGGCGTGATGCAGCTTCCGGCCGATTTCTGGGATCGCCACGGCAAGGACGTCGAGAGCTGGCAGGAGCACGGCCGCACGCTCTATCGCGTGAAGGGGCCGCTGGTGCCGGCGATGCTCGTGAACCAGTTCGTCTTCCACGAAGGCGACCGGCCGTTCCTCGCGATCGTGCGGGAGGCGCGCGGCAAGACCGCGGTGCTCTCGACGCTCAAGGATTTCTCGCATCACAAGAACAACGTGTGGGGCATCACCGCGAGGAACCGCGAGCAGAACTTCGCGCTCAACCTGCTGATGGACCCGGAGGTCGACTTCGTCACGCTGCTCGGCCAGGCGGGCACGGGCAAGACGCTCCTCACGCTCGCCGCGGGCCTCATGCAGACGCTCGATTACAAGGTCTATACCGAGATCATCATGACGCGCGTTACCGTCCCGGTGGGCGAGGACATCGGCTTCCTTCCCGGCACCGAGGAGGAAAAGATGACGCCGTGGATGGGCGCGCTCGAGGACAACCTCGACGTGCTGATGCGCACCGACGAGGAAGCCGGCGACTGGGGACGCGCCGCGACCGCCGACCTCATCCGCAACCGCATCAAGGTGAAGAGCCTCAACTTCATGCGCGGGCGCACGTTCATCAACAAGTACCTGATCATCGACGAGGCGCAGAACCTCACGCCCAAGCAGATGAAGACGCTCATCACGCGCGCCGGCCCCGGCACCAAGGTGGTGTGCCTCGGCAACATCGCGCAGATCGACACGCCCTACCTCACGGAAGGCTCGTCGGGCCTCACGTACGTGGTCGACCGCTTCAAGGGCTGGAGCCATTCGGGCCACGTGACGCTCCTGCGCGGGGAGCGCTCGCGGCTCGCCGACCACGCGGGCGAGGTGCTGTAGCGCGCGAGCTGCGCGCAGGTGGAGGGCGTGCGGGAACTGCGCAATCGTGCCGCCCGAGGCGCTGCTCAGTCCGCGTGCGCCGCCGCTTTCTGGAAAAACGCCGCGAACACCGACACCGCGCGATCGATCGCCGCGCGGTCCACGTCGAGGTGCGTCACCAGCCGTAGCCGCGGGCCGACGAGCGCCTTCACGCCGTTCGCCTCGAGGTGCGCCTTGAGCGCTTCGACCGATCCGCGCGGAATCGTCGCGAACACCATGTTCGTCTGCACCGGCTCGACCTTGAGGCCGGCCGCCGCGAGTCCCTTCGCGAGGCGCTCGGCGTTCGCGTGGTCCTCGGCGAGCCGATCGACGTTGTGCTCCAGCGCGTAGAGGCCCGCCGCCGCGAGGATGCCGACCTGGCGCATGGTGCCGCCGAGCATCTTGCGGATGCGCCGCGCCCGCGCGATCACCTCCTTGCGGCCCACCAGCACGGTGCCGGCCGGCGTGCCGAGCCCCTTCGAAAGGCACACCGAAACGCTGTCGAATCCCGCGCACAGCTCCTTCACCGGCATGCCGAGCTTCACGGATGCGTTGAAGATGCGCGCGCCGTCGAGGTGCGTGGACAGATTGCGGCGCCTGGCGAGCGCGACGGCATCGGCCATGTACGAGCGCGAAATCACCTTGCCGCCGATCGTGTTCTCGAGCGCGAGGAGCTTGGTGATGGCGAAGTGCGCATCGTCGGGCTTGATCGCGGCCTCGACTTCGGCGAGGTCGAGCGTGCCGTCGGCCTTGTTGGTGAGCGGCTGCGGCTGGATCGAGCCGAGCACCGCCATGCCGCCGGCCTCGTAGTGATAGGTGTGCGCGTCCTGCCCGACGATGACTTCCTCGCCGCGCTGGCAATGCGCCATCAATGCCGCGCAATTGGATTGAGTCCCGGACGGAAAGAAGAGCCCGGCTTCCATGCCGAATCGCTCCGCGCAAGCCTCCTGCAGCCGGTTCACGGTCGGGTCGTCGCCGAAGACATCGTCGCCGACTTCCGCGCGGGCCATGGCTTCGCGCATCGCGGGCGTGGGCTGGGTGACGGTGTCGCTGCGCAGGTCGATCGGCTTCATTCGCGTCTCCGGGCAAGGATCCAAAGTCTACCCCGTCCCGCGCGCCGCTCCCAAGCGAGGCGGATCGCTAACGCAGCCCCGCGTTGAACTTCGCGAGCGCCGCGGCTCCCGGGCAGAGCTCGCGCTCGCCGAGCTGGTTGAGCGGCTGCGCGACGGTATTGAGGTGCGCATGCAGGTCGCGCGCCTCCGGGTGGACGTAGAGCAGCCCGGTGACGATCTCTCCCTCGGCATAGCGCGACTGCACGTAGGTCATCGCGGCGATGCGGTCGGAAGTGTCGTAGCCTTCCTCGAGCTTGCGCAGGCGCAGCACCGAGCCGTCGTGCTGGCGCACTTCCTGGACGGAACCGGGCGGATAGTCGGTCGTGATTTCGGGGTGCATGGTGATCACGTCGAGGCGGTTCAGCGCCTCGTTGTGCTCGCGCACGTAGTCGTAGCTCTTGGTGGAGCCGTCGTGGTTGTTGAATGCGACGCACGGCGAGATCACGTCGAGGAACGCCGCGCCGCCGTGCGTGAGCGCGCCCTTGACGAGCGGCACGAGCTGCGCCTTGTCGCCCGAGAAGCTCCTTGCGACGTAAGTCGCGCCGAGCTGCAACGCGAGCGAAACGAGGTCGATGCCCTCGTCGGTATTCACCGCGCCACGCTTGGACTTGGAGCCGCGGTCGGCGGTGGCGGAGAACTGTCCCTTGGTGAGGCCGTACACGCCGTTGTTCTCGACGATGTAGCACATGTTCACGCCGCGCCGCATGCTGTGCGCGAACTGGCCGAGGCCGATGGAGGCCGAGTCGCCGTCGCCCGAGACGCCGAGGTAGATGAGCTCGCGGTTCGCGAGGTTCGCGCCGGTGAGCACCGAGGGCATGCGCCCGTGCACCGAGTTGAACCCGTGCGACTGCCCGAGGAAGTAGGTGGGCGTCTTCGAGGAGCAGCCGATGCCCGAGAGCTTCGCCACGCGGTGCGGCTGGATCGCGAGCTCCCAGCACGCCTGGATGATCGCCGCGCTGATCGAATCGTGCCCGCAGCCCGCGCAGAGAGTGGAGATCGCGCCCTCGTAGTCGCGCCGCGTGAGCCCCAGCTCGTTCTTCGGCAGATCGGGGTGGTGGAGCTTCGGTTTCGCGAGATACGTCATCGAGTGACTCCGTCGAAATTCCTTGGAAGCGCCTTTCGAATCAATCCGCCGCGGCGGTCTTCTTCAGCGGTGAAACGTTGAAGGCCGAGAGGCGCGAAGCGATCTCGCCGTGGATGAAGCGCGCGGTGATCGGCGTGCCGTCGTAGTGCAGGACCGGCGTGAGCTTCTCCGACGGCAGCATCGCCTCGGCGATGAGCAGCGTGCGCAGCTGGCCGTCGCGGTTCTGCTCGACCACGAAGACGTGGTCGTGCGAGCCCACGAAATCCGACACCTCGTCGTGGAACGGGAACGCCCGCACGCGCAACGCGTCGATCGGCATGCCCTCGGCGGCGAGCAGCGCGAGCGCCTCGTCCATGGCCGGCGCGGTCGAGCCGTAGTGGATCACGCCGAAGCGCGATCCGCGGGCCGAGGCGCGCAGCACCGGCTTAGGGACGTAGTCCTTCGCCGTCTCGAGCTTCTTCAGCAGGCGCTGCATGTTGTCGACGTAGGCGCTTCCCTCCTCCGTGTAGCGCGCGTAACGGTCGCGGCTGGTGCCGCGCGTGAAGAAGGAGCCGCGCTTCGGGTGCGTGCCGGGATAGGTGCGGTAGGTGATGCCGTCGGCGTCGAGGTCGAGGTAGCGGCCGAAGCGCTTGCCCGCCTCCAGGTCGTCGTAGGAAAGCACCTTGCCGCGGTCGTAGCGCGCGGCGTCGTCCCAGGCGAGCGGCTCGCACAGGCGCTCGTTCATGCCGATGTCGAGGTCGAGCATGACGAACACGGGCGTCTGCAGGCGCTCGGCGAGGTCGAAGGCCTGCGCCGACATCTCGAAGCCCTCCTTCGGATCCTCGGGAAAGAGCAGCACGTGCTTGGTGTCGCCGTGCGAGGCGTACGCGCAGGAAAGCACGTCCGCCTGCTGCGTGCGCGTTGGCATCCCGGTCGAGGGACCCGCGCGCTGCACGTCGATGACGACCGCCGGGATCTCCGCGAAGTACGCGAGGCCGATGAATTCCTGCATGAGCGAGATGCCCGGCCCCGAGGTGCACGTGAACGAGCGCGCGCCGTTCCAGCCGGCGCCGATCACCATGCCGATCGAGGCGAGCTCGTCCTCGGCTTGCACGATCGCGTACTTCGCCTGTCCGGTGTCGGGATCGGTGCGGTACTTGCGGCAATGGCGCGAGAAGGCTTCGGCGAGCGAGGAGGACGGCGTGATCGGATACCACGCGCACACCGTGGCGCCTCCGTAGACGCAGCCGAGCGCCGCGGCGCTGTTGCCTTCGAGGAAGATGCGATTGCCGATGCGCTCGCTCCTGCGTACCACGAGCGAGATCGGCGGCAGGCTCTTCGCCGCGTAGTCGTAGCCCATGCGCAGCGCCTCCACGTTGGGCGCGAGGAGCTTCTCCTTGCCCTTGTACTGCTCGCCGATCAGCTTCTCGACGCACGCGAAGTCGATGTCGAGGAGCCCCGCGAGGGCGCCCACGTAGACGATGTTCTTGAAGAGCTGGCGCTCGCGCGGCGCGGACCAGGTCGCGTTGCAGATCTCGGTGAGCGGCATGCCGATCACCTGGACGTCGTCGCGGAACTTCGACGGCGCGAGCGCCTTGGTGGAATCGTAGAAGAGGTATCCGCCCGCCTCGATCTCGGCGACGTCCTTTTCCCAGGTCTGCGGGTTCATCGCGACCATCAGGTCCACGCCGCCGCGCCGGCCGAGCCAGCCCGCCTCGGAAACGCGCACCTCGTACCAGGTGGGCAGGCCCTGGATGTTCGACGGGAAGATGTTGCGCGGGCTCACCGGCACGCCCATGCGCAGGATCGACTTCGCGAAGAGCGTGTTCGCCGAGGCCGATCCCGAGCCGTTCACGTTGGCGAACTTGATGACGAAATCGTTGACGGCCGCGAGCGGCTGCATCGTCCCGGCGGCCCGACGGCCGGCCCGTTGTGGAAGTGGCCCAGTTTACCCCCGGCGCGCGGCGGCGTCAGCCGCCTTGCCGTGGCGCAAGACCCGCTAGAAGATCTCGACCTTGGTGCCGGCTTCGTGGCCGTCCTCGGGCGTCACCGCCGAGTGCCGCGGCGCGGCATCCTGCACCGCGTCGAGCCTGCGCCCCTCGGCCTCGGTGAGCTCCTTCGCGCCGGGCATGCGCGGCCTGAGCGCGCTCTGCGAGTAGGCCCGGACCGCGCGGTAGAGGTCGCGCTGCAGGAGCGCCTGCGTCTCGTGCGAGAGGAGCGAGAGCGATTCCGCGGCCGCGCCCAGCGTGGGCTTGTGCAGGCGCTCGAGCTTCTGCCGCGTGATGTCCTGGAACTGCATCGCGACGATGATCTGGTTGATGTCCTTCTGGATCTCGACCGAGAGGTCGTTCACGTGCGTGAGCGTCGCCTCGATCTGGCGCGTCTGCTCGATGGTCGCCTCGTTGAGCGTGCCGATCTCGGTGCGCGCGATCTCCACCGCGCGGCGCGCGGCCTCCGCGACCTGCGTCGTGCGCTTGTTGCCCTGCCGCACCTCGTCGCCGATCGCATCGAGGCCGGCGCGGGTCTTCCTCGTGAGCTCGTGCGCCTCGGCGCTGATCGCGCGGATGCGGTCGGTCATCTCCACGAAGTCGCGCGGCGTGAGGGTCTGCGAGGTCATCGCGACCGAGCTGTCGAGCGCGATGCGGGAGATCTGGGAGGCCATGTTGCGCAGGCCGTCGATCGTCTCCTCCATCACCTTCGCGTGCTCGGAGACGCGCTTCTGGTGGTTCGCCATCTCGTCGGCCGCCTGCGAGAAGCTCGTCATGTGGCTCGTCACGTTCACGAGCTGCGTGTCGTAGGCCTTGATGAAGTCGGGCAGCGACAGGATGCCGCGGTGCTCGCCCGCCTCGCCCGCCTTGAGGAGCGACATCGCCGCCTCGGTCTGCTCGTTCGCCTTGCCGACCAGCACGCGGAAGCGCTTGCTGATCTCGGTGACCGCGTTCTCGGTGAGCTTGATCACCTCCTCGACCGATTCGTTCACGAGGTCGAGCTTCTTGCGATTCGCCTGCGAGGCGGTGTCCCAGCGCTCGAGCATGGTGTCGAGGCCGACCACCACCTGCTGGAAGAGGCGCGTGCGCTTGCGCCACTTGAAGAGCGACTCCTCGCTGCCGGTGATCGGGCCCTCGTCCTCGGCGTTCAGGTCCTTCATGACCAGCGCGAGGGCGACCAGCGCGGCGAGCGGCACGATCGCGAGCGAGGTGAGGAGCGCCCATTGCGGGATCAGCACGGCGAGCCACAGCCACGGCAGGAACAACACGACCATCAACGCCGCGAGCAGGTACGGGTGGCGCAGTGCGAACCCGAGGTAGCGTCTCACGACACCGTCTCCGTCATCTCGCGCAGGAGGTTGAGCTCGCCGCTGGAGAGCAGGCGCTCGATGTCGACCAGGAGCACCATGCGCTCGTCCTGCGTGGCGACGCCGGCGAGGAAGGAGCTGTCGACCAGGGCGCCCAGCTGCGGCGCGGGCTTCACCTCGCTCTCGGCGAAGCGCACGACGTCGGAGACGCCGTCCACCACGATGCCGATGACGCGCCCGGCGAGGCGCAGGATCACCACGACGGTGAACGAGTCGTAGCGGATGTCCGGCAGCCGGAACTTCACGCGCATGTCGATCACGGGGACGATCACTCCGCGCAGGTTCACCACCCCTTTCAGGTAATCCGGCGCCGAGGGAATCGGCGTGACCTTCTCGTAGCCGCGAATCTCCTGCACCTTGAGGATGTCCACGCCGTATTCCTCCTTGCCGAGGACGAAGACGAGGACTTCGCGCGTTTCTTCCCGTGCCGCGGTTGCGGTCTTCATGTGCGTTCTCCTAGAACTCTTCCCAATCGTCGGGCGCGGTAGCCGCGGTCGCGCGGCGCGCCACCGGGCCGACGGACGCGGGGCCCGGCTTGGCGGCGTGCAACGGCGCGATCGCGACCTCCGCATCGTGCCCGATCCGCGCCGCGCGCGCATCCTCCGCCGGAACCTCGTCCACCCGGAACGTGCCCACCGCGCGCAACAGCGCGTCCGCCTGGCGCCGCATGCCCTGCGCCACGGAGGCCGAGCGCTGCACCGCGGAAGCGTTCTGCTGCACCGCCTTGTCCATCTCGGTGACGGTCTTGCCCACCTGCAGCACACCGCGGCTCTGCTCCGAGGAGGCCTCGGCGATGGAGCGCATGAGGCCGCTCACCTTCTTCACGTCGTTCACCAGCGCGGCGATCGTGCCACCGGCCTGGTCCACGAGGCGCGTGCCGTCCTCCACCTGGGCGGCCGAAGTGCCGATGAGGTCCTTGATCTCCTTCGCGGCCTGGGCGCTCCTCTGCGCGAGCGAGCGTACCTCGGCGGCGACGACCGCGAAGCCGCGGCCCTGCTCGCCCGCGCGCGCCGCTTCGACCGCGGCGTTGAGGGCGAGGATGTTGGTCTGGAACGCGATGCCGTCGATCACCGAGATGATGTCGGCGATGCGCTTCGCGCTTTCGCTGATCTCGCTCATCGTCACCACGACGCGCGCCACTTCGCGGCCGCCCTGCTCGGCGCGCTTCGACGCGTTGGAGGCGAGCTCGTCCGCCTCGCGCGCGTTGTCCGCGTTCTGGCGCACGGTGCCCGAAAGCTCCTCCATGCTCGCCGCGGTTTCCTCGAGGCTCGAGGCCTGTTCCTCGGTGCGCTGCGAGAGGTCCGTCATGCCGGCGTCGACTTCCCCCGAGGCTTGCACGACGGCGTCGGCGGCGGCGCGCACCTGCGTCACCACCCGCGCCAGGCCTTCACTCATGCGGGCGAACGTGGCGAGGAGCTGGCCGGCCTCGTCGCGCGAGCGCGCTTCCACCCGCGCGGTGAGGTCGCCGCGCGCGATGCGCTCCGCGTGGGAGGCGGCCGCCGCGATGGGCGCGAGCAGCGCGCCGCGCGTGTAGAACCAGAGGCCGACGAGGGCGCCGAGCACCGCGACGAGGATCGCGCCCATCGCGACCCGGTACGCGCGCCGGCCGGATGCGACTGCCGCGCCGACCAGCTCGGCGCCGCGCTGCTGCGCGAGGCCTTCGGCATCCTCGAGCCGCTCCGACGGGCCGCGGTCGAGCCCCCCGCCCGCCTTGTCGACGGAATCGATGTTCCAGCCCGACCGGACGGCGTCCGCGAAAGCGCGCCGGTACGCTTCGCCCGCCTCGCGGTGCGCGGCCGCGAAGGCGTCGAGCGCGCGAGCCACGTCCGCATGCTTCGTGGCGTCGCGGGCGTCGGCGATGGAGTCGCGCACCGAGTTCTCCGATTCCCGGAACGCATTCCAGTAGTTTTCGCGCATCTCCGGATCGCCGCCGCGCATGACCAGGTTCTGCCACGCCTTCACCTGCGTCCGGAAGGCGAGCTCGATGCGCACGATGCCGATCTGCGACTCGTGATCCTGGCGGCTGATGCGCTCCACGTCCTTCGCCGTCCCGTAGACGCGCGTGAGCCCGGCGAGCGCGACCGCCGCCGCCAGCGCGAGCGCCACGCCGACGATCGCGAGCAGCTTCGCCTGGAGCCGCGAGACGCGAACGTTGCGAAGGGCCGCGAGCAATCGCATCGGCGCCTCAGAAGAGCGTCACGCTGCGACCGGCGAGCATCTCGGCGAGCGCGCCTTCGGCGTTCACCAGCCGCTCGGCCATGGTGCGCAGGAACGCCTCGTCGAGCCGGCGCGTGCATTCGGGCGACGCGAGCCACAGCACGTCCGGGTCGAACTCGATCACCGTGCAGTCCGTCACCGCGGTCACGCTCGCGAAGCGGCGCGCGGCGTTACGGCGCAGGAAGGCGGTTTCCTCCAGGCACTGTCCGGCGCCGTGGATGCGCAGCAGCGTCCCGCGGCGCGTGACGCGCATCTGGCCGCGCACCAGGATGAAGAACGAGTAGCCGGGATCGTCCTCGCCGACCAGCTCGGCGCCCGCGCGCACGTCGAACCAGCGGCCCATCGGCGCGATCTCGGCGAGGGCGGCGGCGCCGAAGCTGCGGAAGAACGGCAGCGCGGCGAGCTGCCCGACGCGCTCGTCGGCCGGGACGGTGGCGCCCTCGGGCTCGGAGATGCGGCGCAGGTCGGCGGCGAATTCCTCCCAGCTCGGGTAGCGCTCCTCGGGATTGCGCGCCGTCGCGCGCGCGAAGATCTGGTCGAAGCGCGGGTCGAGGCCGCTGCGTCCGGCACCGGGCCTCGGCAGGTTGCCGAGCAGGATGCGCGTCATGAGCGCCGCGGGCGTGTCCGGCGGAAAGGGAAGCTCGCCGCGCAGCATCTTGTAGAGCACGATGCCGAGCGAGTACATGTCCGATTGCATCGAGGCGGCCTTGCGCTCGAGCTGCTCGGGCGCCATGTAGGCGGGCGAGCCCACGATGAGGCCGCGCGTGGGATCGAAGGCGAAGGCGGTGTGCGCGACGCCGAAGTCGGCCACCTTCGCCTCGCCGTCGGCGCCCATGAGGATGTTCGCGGGCTTCAGGTCGCGGTGCACGATGCCGAGCGCGTTCGCATAGCTCAGCGCGTCGCACACGCGCTCGAGCACCTGCGCCACGCGCTTGGGCTCGAGCAGGCCCTCGGCGACGCAGTAGCGGTCGAGGCTTCCCGCCTGCACGTATTCCATGACGATGTAGGCGCGCTGGTCGTCCGCCGCCGCATCGTGCACCTGCGTGATGTTCGGATGCGTGAGCTTCTTCGCGAGCAGCGCTTCCTTGAGGAAGAGCGAGCGGAAGAGCGCGCGGTCCTCCGAGGCGAGGAGGCGCGGGTCGTAGACCTTGATCGCCACGTCGCGCGCCGGAAAGAGCTCGCGGCCGAGGTAGATCGTCGCCGACTCGCCGCGTCCGAGGACGCCGCGGATCTCGTAGGGGCCGATGCGCGCCGGCATCATGGCGGTCGCCTCGTTGGGCGGCATGCCGGCGTGCACGCTCATTCGCGCTCCTCGCGCACGCGGCGCAGGAGGTGCTGCACGTCGAGGAGGAGCAGGCTCGCCGCGCCGTCCTCGTCGCCGGAGGCGCCGCGCGTGCCGATGCCCTGGATGGCGCGGCCGATGGCGCGTTCGCCCAGCTCCGGCGGCGGCAGGATCTCGTGCTCGGCAAGCGCCACCACGTCGGAGACGCCCGCCACGAGGAGTCCCACCATGCGCCGATCGACGTTCAGCACGATCGCGCTCGCCTTCTCGATCGGCAGCGGCTCCGGAAAGCCGAAGAGCAGCCCCAGGTCCACCACCGGCACGATCGCGCCGCGCAGGTTGATCACGCCGCGCACGTAGGAGGCGACGTGCGGAACGCGCGTCACGCGATCGATCTCGCGGATCTCCTGGACCTGCAGGATGTCGATGCCGTAGTGCTCGTCGCCCAGGCGGCAGGTGAGGAACTCGCGGCGCGCCGCCTCGGCGGCCGGCGCGCGGCCGTCCAGGGCGAGGGGCTCGGGGATCATCGTAGCGGCGCTCATCGGGTCGTCTCCTTCTTCGCCACGCGGGCGAGGGCTTTCTCTCGAAGCTTGTTGAGCGGCGCCACCTCGTGGACGGCGCCGATCTCGATCGCCTCCCTCGGCATGCCGAAGATGACCGAGCTCGCCTCGTCCTGCGCGAGGTTCCAGGCGCCCGCCTTCTTCATCTCGAGCATGCCCTGCGCGCCGTCGCGTCCCATGCCGGTCATGATCACGCCGACCGCATCGGCGCCGACGTACTTCGCGGCGGAGAGGAAGAGGAAATCCACCGACGGGCGGTGCAGGTTCATGGGCGGCTCCGTGGAGAGCTTCGCGAGGAGCTGGCCCTGGTCGCGCTTCACCCACAGGTGCTTGCCGCCGGGCGCGATGTACGCGTGGCCCGGCAGGATCGGATCGTTGTGCTCGGCTTCCTTCACCGTCACCTGGCAAAGGCCGTCCAGGCGCTCGGCGAACATGCGCGTGAAGTTCTCCGGCATGTGCTGGACGACGACGATGCCGGGGCAGTCGACCGGCATTCCGACCAGGAACTCGCGGATCGCTTCGGTGCCGCCGGTGGACGCACCCACGGCGATGAGCTTGTCGGAGGTCTTCACGCCGCGCGGCACCGGCCGCTTCTGCACCGGCACCACCGGCACCTGCCCCAGGCCGCCCTCTTCCGGCGAGCGGCGCGGGAGCTTCAGGCGCGCGCTCTTCGCGGCGCGGATCTTCTCGGCGATGAGCGCGCCGTAATCGTCCGGGGTCTGCTCGTTCAGCTTCGGCTTGGTGACGAAATCGACCGCGCCCAGCTCGAGCGCGCGGAAGGTGACCTCGGAGCCGCGCTCGGTGAACGAGGAGATCATGAGCACCGGCATGGGCCGCGCGCGCATCAGCTTGTCGAGGAACTCCAGGCCGCTCATCTTGGGCATCTCGACGTCGAGCGTGAGCACGTCGGGGTTCAGGTCGCGCATCATGTCGCGCGCCTCGTACGCGTCGGCCGCTGCGCCCACCACCTCGATGTCGCCCTGCTCCTCGAGGATGTCGGTGAGGACGTCGCGGATCATGCGCGAGTCGTCCACGATGAGTACCTTGATCTTGTCGCTCATTTGAACAGCTCCGCCCCGCCTTCGATGGTGCCGTGGAAGAGCCGCGCGCCGTAGTCGCGCTCGCGCAGCACGATGGTGTCGTTGTTCACCTTGCGCAGCCGCTTCACCATGACCTTGCCGCTGCGCGGGAAGAAATAGATCTTGCGCGGCCACACGTCGAGCAGGTCGCGCGCGACGATCGGGATGCGCTCGAGGTTCAGGTACTCGACGATGAAGCTCGCGTTCTGCTCGCCGACGTTGGAGAGCATGAAGCCCTGCAGCACGTTGCCGCCGCCGAACACCTTCGCCTCCAGGCGGTCGCGCCGGCCGCCGAGCTTGAGGATCTGGTTGACGAGCAGCTCCATCGCGTGCACGCCGTAGCGCCCGCCGGCGCTGATGTTGCCGTGGCTGCCGAGGAGCTTGCCCTCGTCGGGCAGCATGAAGTGGTTCATGCCGCCGATCCCGTTCTCGCGGTCGCGCAGGCACGCCGACACGCACGAGCCGAGCACCGTGACGAGCGCCATCTCGCGATTGGTCGCGTAGTACTCCCCGGGCAGGATCTTCGCCGTCTCGACCTTGAAGTGCGGATCGAAGTAGCGGTTGGGGATGTCGTCGCGCAGCGGGTCGTCATCGCGCATCATGTGGAAGTGCCCTCTCCCTTGGGAGAAGGTCGGGTGAGGGTCCGGTTTGCAAGCTCGTACACGGTCTGGCCCTTCAGGCGGAAGTGGCGCCCGTTGTCGAGGAGGCTCTCCGCGTGGCCCGCGAAGAACAGCCCCTGCGGCTGGAGCAGCGCGGCGAACCGCTCGATGAGGCGCGCCTGGGTCGGCTTGTCGAAATAGATCATCACGTTGCGGCAGAAGATGGCGTCGAGCCCGCCGGGCACCGCCCAGTCGGGGTCCATCAGGTTCACCCGCGCGAATTCCACGCGCGCGGCGAGCTCCCTCCTCACGCGCGCGCGCCCCTCGAAGCGCCGGGCGCCGCGCAGGAAGAAGCGCTTCTGGCGCTCCTCGCTCGCCTTGAGCACCGACTGGAGCGCGTAGACGCCTTCGCGCGCGGCGGCGAGCACCTGGGTGTCGAGGTCGGTCGCGAGCACTTCGAACCCCGCCTCGCCGAGCGTCTCCGCGAGCGCCATCGCGATGCTGTAGGGCTCCTCGCCGGTCGAGCATCCGGCGCTCCACACCCGGTAGGGACGGCCGCTCGACGCGTGCGCGGCGGCGTGCAGCGCGAGGGTGCGGAAATGGTGCTCCTCGCGGAAGAACGAGGTGACGTTGGTGGTGAGCGCGTTGGTGCAGTGCTCCCACTCCGCCGGCTCGAGCTCGAGGTAGCGGATGTAGGCGTCGAACGACGCGATGCCGAGCGTGCGCAGGCGCCGCGCGAGCCGCGCGTACACCATCTCGCGCTTCGCCTCCGGCAGCCGGATGCCGGAGAAGCGGTACACGCGCTCGGCGATCAGGCGGAAGTGCTCGCGGTCGAACGGGAACTCGCGCTGCGCGGGCGCCGGCGCGTCGGTGCGCGGCTCCGCGCGTGCGCTCATGCGGCCACCTTCACCGCGGCGCGCGCGGCATGGGTGCGGGTCACGGCGCTCACGTCGAGGATGAGCGCGACGCGGCCGTCGCCCAGGATCGTCGCTCCGGCGACGCCCGGCACCGAATGCAGGTTCGAGTCGAGCGACTTCACCACCAGCTGCTGCTGGCCGATGAGGCTGTCCACGAGGAGCGCCGCGCGGCGGTTGTCCACCTCGACCACCAGGCAGAGCGGCTGCGGGCGCTCGCGCCCCTCGGGAAGCTGCACCACGTCCTCCAGCCGCACGATCGGCAGCTGCTCGCCGCGCACCGCCACCAGCGAAGGCTGGTTCACGATGGTGCGGATGTCGTTCGCTCCCGGCTTGAACGCCTCGGCGACGAACTCGATCGGCACGATGTACTGCTCGTCGGCGACGCTCACGATCATGCCGTCGAGCACCGCGAGGGTGAGCGGAAGCTGGATGGTGATGGTGGTGCCCTCGCCCTTCTCGGAGGAGATGAAGACGCTCCCGCCGAGCGAGGTGATGTTGCGCCGGACCACGTCCATGCCCACGCCGCGGCCCGAGACGTCGGTCACTTCCTTCGCGGTCGAGAAGCCGGCCTCGAAGATGAGTCCCCAGGCCTGCTCGTCGGACATCGATTCGTCGGACGGCATGCCGAGCTCGCGCGCCTTGGCGAGGATGCGATCGCGGTCGAGCCCGCGGCCGTCGTCGGTCACCTCGATGATGACGCTGCCGCCGCGATGGGTCGCGCGCATGCCGACCGTGCCCTGCTCGGGCTTGCCGGCGCGCCGACGCTCCTCGGGCGACTCGATGCCGTGGTCGATTGCGTTGCGCACCACGTGCGTGAGCGGATCGACGAGCAGCTCGATCAGCTCCTTGTCGAGCTCGGTCTCGTGGCCCTGCGTGCGCAGCTGCACCTTCTTGCCCAGGCGCGTGGAGACGTCGTAGATCAGGCGCGGGAAGCGGCTGAACACGAACTCCATGGGCATCATGCGGATCGACATCACCGCCTGCTGCAGGTCGCGCGTGTTGCGGTCCAGGGTGGCCAGGCTGTGGTTGAGGTTCTCGTC
>DATNGJ010000046.1:0-58234 GCA_035605915.1 Usitatibacter sp. | reverse complement strand
CTGCGCTGGGTGCGCGAGGGCGCCACCTCGCTCGAAGAGATCCTGCGCGTCACGCGCAACTAGGGCGATGCCCGGCTTCCGCTACCAGGCCTACAGCCTCGAAGGAAAGCTCCAGAAGGGCGTGCTCGAGGCGGACAGCGCGCGCCAGGCGCGCGCGACGCTGCGCGACCGCGGGCTCACGCCCTACCGCGTCGACGTCATCGCGGCGAACGATCCGGCGGGCGGGGCGCGCGCGCGCCCCGCCGGGCTTTCCAGCGCGCAGGTGACGCAGCTCACGCGCGGCCTCGCCTCGCTTCTCGAGGCCGGCCTCACCGTCGAGCAGGCGTTCAACGCCCTCATCGAGCAGGCGGAGGGCGAGCGGCTGCGCCAGGTGCTCGCGGCGTTGCGCGGCGAGGTGCTGGCGGGCAACACCGTCGCGCGCGCGCTCGCGACCTTTCCCGGCGCGTTTCCGGAGCTGTACCGCACGCTCATCGCGGCGGGCGAGGCATCGGGCCAGCTCGCGCGCGTGCTCACGCGCCTCGCCGACTACCTCGAGGATCGCCAGCAGCTCCGCGCACGCCTCTCGCTCGCACTGATCTATCCGGCGATCGTGCTCGGCGTGGCGATCGTCGTGGTCGGTGCGCTCCTCGTGTACGTGCTGCCGCAGGTCGTGCAGGTGTTCGAGCACGCGCACCAGCGCCTGCCGCTCCTCACGCGCGCGTTGATCGGCTTCTCCACGTTCCTGCGTGCGACGTGGGTGGGCTGGATCGCGCTCGCGGCCGCGGCGATCGTCGCGCTGCGCGTCGCCGTCTCGCGCCCCGGCCCGCGCGCGCGCCTGCACCGCCTCGCCTGGCGCGCCCCGGTTGCCGGACGGATGCTGCGCCACCTCGACGCCGCGCGGCTCGCCGCCACGCTCTCGATCCTGGTCGGCAGCGGCGTGCCGATCCTCGCGGCGCTCGAGGCGGGCACCGGCGTGATGACGCTCGTGCCGATGCGCGAGGCGCTTGCCGCGGCCGCGCGCGGCGTGCGCGAAGGCATGCCGCTCGCGCGTGCGCTCGGCGCGACCGCCGCCTTCCCCCCGGTGATGGTGCATCTCATCGCGAGCGGCGAGACCAGCGGCCGCCTCGACCAGGCGCTCGAGCGCGCGGCGCGCCAGCAGCAGAACGACATCGCGACGCGGCTCGCCGCGTTCGCCGCGATCTTCGAGCCGGCGATGATCCTCGCGATGGGCGGGCTCGTGCTCGGCATCGTGATCGCGATCCTGCTGCCGATCTTCCAGCTCAATTCGCTGATTGGAAAGTGATGAAACACAAGGGATTCACGCTCATCGAGGTCCTGGTCGTGGTCGCGATCCTCGCGATCCTCGCGGCGATCGTGGTGCCGAGCATCATGAACCGCCCGGACGAGGCGAAGCAGGTCGCCGCGCGCGCCGACGTGCGCGCGATCGTGCAGTCGCTCAAGCTCTATCGCCTCGACAACGGCTTCTATCCCAGCACCGACCAGGGGCTCGCCGCGCTGGTGCAGAAGCCCTCGACGCAGCCGGTCCCGCCGAACTGGAAGCAGGGCGGGTACCTCGAACGGCTGCCGAAGGATCCGTGGGGCGGCGATTACCAGTACCTCAATCCCGGCGTGCACGGCGAGATCGACGTGTTCAGCCTCGGCGCGGACCACGCGGCCGGCGGGGACGGCAATGCGGCGGACATCGGCAACTGGGATTGAAGGCTTCACGCTGATCGAGGTCCTGGTCGTCATCGCGATCATGGGCATCGTCGTCGCGCTCGCCGTGCCCAACCTCTTTCCGAGCGACGTGGAGGCCGGCAGGCGCGCCTCGGGCGAGCTCGCGCTCGCGCTCGAGCGTGCGCGCGATTCCGCCTGGTTCGGCGGCCGCCCGACGGCGGTGAGCTTCGAGGCGAGCGGCATGCGCGAGTGGCGCTTCGCCGACCAGGGCTGGCAGCGCGACCCGCGCCACGACGAGAACCTGGAGTCCGGCGCGCGCGTGACTTCCGTGGCGGTCGACGGCCAGCCGCTCACGGCGGGCGAGCGCCTGGTGTTCCTGCCCGACGGCATCGGCATCCCGTTCCGCGTCGCGCTCGAAGTGCGCGGGCTGCCGTGGGCGGTCGAGGGTGACGCCGCAGGCGCCGTTTCCGTGGCGGACCAGTAAGTGGAGAACGGCACCGGCATGCAGATCGCGAACGGCGCCGCCCCGGACGACAAGCCGCCGATGAATGCCGGGGAGCCGGCCGGGCGCGGCCATGCGAGCGGATTCACGCTGATCGAGATCCTGGTCGCGGTGGCGATCCTCGCCGTGGCGCTCGCGGCCACCACGCGCGCGGCCGGAGTCGCGACCGACGGGGCGCGCGAGACGCGCGAGCGCCTGCTCGCGACGTGGGCGGCGGAGAACCGCATCGCGGAGCTGCGTGCGCGCCGCGTGTTTCCGTCGGCCGGGACCACCAGCTTCGGAACGCAGGAAGGGAACCTCCCGCTCATGGTGGAGGAGACGGTGAGCGAGACCGCCAACCCGACCATCCACCGCGTCGACCTCGCCGTCGCCGATGCGCGCGCCCCGGCGCGCGTGCTCGCGCGGCTCACGGGATATGTTCCCCGGTAGCGTGGGCAATGAATCTCCCTTGTGCCGCGAACGACGGCGCGCAGGAAGCGCCGTCGGGTTCACGCTGGTCGAGCTGCTGGTCGCGCTCGCGATCTTCGCGGTCCTCTCCGGGTTCGCGTACCGCGGCCTCACCGCCATGCTCGACAGCCGCACGGCGCTGCAGCACGAGTCGCGCAAGTGGCGCGACGTGTCGCTCTTCGTCGGCCGCGTCGAGCGCGACCTCTCGGCGGTGCTCGCGCGAAACGCCATCGGCGCCTCGGGCTCGACCCTTCCCGCGGTCTCCTCGTCCGTCGGCACGGTGAACGAGGCCGACGGCCTCGCGCTCACGCGCTCCGGCAGCTCGCTGCAGCAGAACCCGCTCGCCGCGCCGCAGCGCGTGGCCTATCGCCTCACCGGCGACCATGTCGAGCGCCTCACGTGGGCCGGCGTCGATGCCGCGCCGCGCGAGGACCCGCAGGTCGTCACGGTCCTCGCCCCGGTGCGCGCGCTCTCCTTCCGCTTCCTCGATCCGCGCAGCATGGATTGGCGCACCGCATGGCCGGGATCGAGCAACCTCGTGCCCTCCGCGGTGGAGATGACGGTCGAGCTTGCGAGCGGCGAGCGCGTCGTGCGCGTGATGGACCTTCCGCGCATGAAGGCGAACGAGGTGCCGCAATGAGGCGCCGCCAATCGGGCGTGGCCGCGCTCATCGCCGTGCTGATCGTCGCGATCGCGGCCTCGGCCGCGTCGTACATGCTCGCGCAGGAATCCGCCACGCTCGACCAGGCGATGATGGTCGCGGCGCGCGCGCAGGCCGACCAGTACGCCGCGGCGGGCCTCGACTGGGCGCGCGGGGTGCTCGAGCAGGACGCCCGATCCGGCACGGCGGTCGACTCGCTCGCCGAGGGCTGGGCGCAGCCGATCGCGGCGCTTCCCGTCGAGCGCGCCATCGTCGCGGGCGACATCGCCGACGAGCAGGGCAAGTTCAACCTGAACAACCTCGTGGTCGGCGGCCATCGCAGCGACGAGGACGTGGCGATCTTCGGCCGCCTCCTCGCCGCGCAGGGGCTCGCGCCCGAGCTCGCCGACGCGGTGGTCGACTGGATCGACCCCGACGACCAGCTCACGAGCGGCGCGGGCGCCGAGAATGCCTACTACCTCTCGCTGCCGCGTCCCTACCGCGCCGCGAACCAGCCGATGCAGCAGGTCGAGGAGCTCTACCGCGTGAAGGGGTTCGACCCGGCCGCGGTCGCGAAGCTGCTGCCGTACGTGACCGCGCTGCCCGCCACGACGCGCACGCCGATCAACGCCAACACCGCGAGCGACGTCGTGCTCGCCGCGGTCCTTCCCACGGTCGCGCACGATGCGATCGAGCAGATGGTGAAGGCGCGCGTCGCCAAGCCGTTCGCGAGCGCGGATGCGATCGCGCAATGGGCGCACGGCCTCGATCCGCGCGCCTCCACCGGCGCCCTCGACGTGAAGAGCGGCTATTTCTCGGTGCGCGTGCGCGTCACGCAGGACGACGTGCGGCTCGGCGCCGAGGCGTTGGTCGAGCGCGATGCCGACCCGGGAAAGCCGCCCGCGACGTGGATCGTATGGCAGCGCCCGGGCTACTGAGGATCGCATGAAGCTGCGCGTCTTCATTCCTCCCGACGAGCGCCCCACGCCCGGCGCCCGCTGGCCGTGGATCCTGCTCGACGCGCGCGGCGCGGTGCTGCGCGAGGGCGCGACCCCGCTCGACGAGATCCCGCGCGCCTCCGGCGCCGAGCTGGTGCTTCCTGCCGCGCGCGTGCTGTTCGCGCGGCTGCGCCTGCCGCGTGTCGGCGGCGCCACGCTGCGCGAGCTGCTGCCCTTCGCGGTGGAGGACCGGCTGCTCGCCGATCCGTCGCACATCCATGCGGTCGCCGGCGCCACCGACGCGCGCGGGGAAACGCTGGTGGCGGTGGTCGACCGCGAATGGCTGGGAGCTGTGCTCGATTCGCTGCACGGCGCGGGCATCGAGCCCGCGAACGCGTGGTGCGAGAGCGCCCTTCCCGGCGGCGAGGCGGGAACCTGGGACCTCGTGCTCGGCCGCGCGCGCGCGCTCCTCGCCGACGACGCCGGTGCCGGCGTCGCGTTCGATCGCGGCCCCGGTGAGGAGCTTCCGCTGGCGCTACGCATCGCGCTCGACGAATCGAGCGCGCGCGGCGAGCGTCCGCGCACGATCCGCGTGCACGGCGAGGACGATGCGCCGCTGCCCGAGCTCGCCCGCTGGAGCGCGGACACCGGCGTCGCGTTCGAGCCCGGCGAGCGCTGGCGGGAGATCGCACGCCGCGAGCCGCGGCGCGGCGCGATCGACCTGCTGCCGCGCGAGGGTCGCTCCGCGCGATCCCGGCTCGGACGATTGCACGTCCCGCGCGCGGCCTGGGTGCTGGTCGCGACGATCGCGGTGCTCCAGCTCGCGCTCGACGGCGCGCGCACGTGGTCGCTCTCGCGCGAGCGTGCGGCGCTCGCCGCGCGCGCCGAGGCGGTCTTCCGCCAGGCGTTTCCGGAGGCGAAAGCGGTCGTGGACCCGCGCCTGCAGATGGAGCGCAACCTCGAGGCGCTGCGCCGCTCGCGCGGGCTCGCCTCGGGCGACGATTTCCTCGCGCGTCTCACCGCGGTCGCGCGTGCGTCGCACGGACCGGTGGGCGCCATCGAATACGCCAACGGCCGCGTCGAGGTGAAGCCGCGCACCGGCCCCGCGCTCGCGCAGGTGAAGCGATGAACGCGCCCGAGCTCTGGCGCAGCCGCTCCCCGCGCGAGCAGCGCGTGCTCGCATGGGGCACCGGCATCGTCGCCGCGTTCCTCGTGCTCGCTCTCGCCTGGCTTCCGCTCGAACGCGCGCGCGCGCGGCTGGAGCGCGAGGTGCCGCAGCTTCGCGCGAGCGTCGCCGCCCTCGAGCGCGACGCCGAGGAAGCGCGGCGCCTGCGTTCGATGGCGCCGCTGCAGGCGAACGCCGCGACGCCGCTCTCGGCGCTCGCCGCGGGGAGCGTCACGGTTCCGGCCGGTGCGCGCCTCACCGTGGTCGACGATCGGCACCTGCGCCTGGTCGCGGCCGATGCCTCGTTCCAGGCGCTGCTGGAATGGCTTTCGTCGGTCGCGCCGGCGCAGGGGTTGCAGGTGGAGCGCGCGCACCTGGAGGCGCTCTCCGAGCCGGGCCGCGTGCGCGCCGACATCGGCCTCGCGCGCCCGTAGCATGCGCGCGCGCACGATCGTCCTCCTCGCCGTCGCCGCATACCTGGCGTTCCTCGCCGCGACCATGCCGGCGCGCTGGGCGCTCGCGCGCTTCCAGCCGCCGCCGGAGGTCTCGCTTTCGGACGTGCAAGGGACCGTGTGGAACGGATCGGCGGCGCTCTCGCTGCAGGCCGGTACGCCGATCGCGAACGTGCGCTGGCATTTCCTTGCCTCGCGCCTCGCCTCCGCGCGCATCGCCTACGCGATCGACGCGGCGGGCGCGGCGCTGCAGGCGCATGGCGAAGTGGCGCGTGGAATCGGCGCCGTCGAGGCGCGCGGCGTGACGGCACGCGGCGATGCGGCGGGCGTTTCCGCGCTGGTGCCGCTCGCCGCGGCGTGGCGGCCGCAGGGCGAGTTCCTGCTCGATGCGCCGGCGCTCGCCTGGGACGGGCGCGCCGTGCGCGGCACCGCGCGCGCCGAGTGGCGCGAGGCCTCGCTCGCGATCTCCGACGTGCGCCCGCTGGGAAGCTACCGCGTGGAGGTTCGCGCCGACGGCGGTCCCGCGCGCATCGAGGTCTCCACGCTGGAGGGGCCGCTCCGTATCGCGGGGCATGGAACCTTCGCGCCGCCCGGCGCTCTCGCCTTCTCGGGCGAGGCGCGCGCGCAGGGAAACGCGGCCGCCGCGCTCGAGCCGCTCCTCGACCTCCTCGGGCCGCGCCGCGCCGATGGCGCGCACGCCCTCGACTGGCGCACCGTCCCGGCAAACCTTCCACCGCGTTCCTGATGCCGCCCCGCTTCGCCGCCGCACGCTGGCTCGCCGACGCGCACCTGCAGACGCTCTACGGAGCGCTCGTCGCGCGCGCGCCGCGCTTGGCGCTCGTGCGCGAGCGCTGGGATACGCCCGACGGCGACTTCGTCGACGTGGACATCCTCGAGGGACCGCCCGATGTCCCGTGGGTGCAGCTCTTCCACGGCCTCGAGGGCTCGTCCAGTTCCCCGTACGCGCGCATGCTGATGGCCCACGTGAAGCGCCGCGGCTGGCGCGGCAGCGTGGTGCATTTCCGCGGCTGCGGCGGCGAGCCCAACCGGCTCGCGCGCGCCTATCACTCGGGCGATTCGGACGAGGCGGACTGGATGCTCGCGAGGCTCAAGCAGCGCGTGGGCAGCGCGCCGCTCTACGCGGCGGGCGTGAGCCTCGGCGGCAACGTGCTCGCCAAGTGGCTGGGCGAGCGCGCGCAGGCGGCGCTTGCGGTCGTGGAGCGCGCGGCGGTGGTGAGCGCGCCGCTGGACCTCAGGGCGGGCGGCGAGGCGCTCGGACGCGGCTTCGGGCTCCTCTACACGCGGCATTTCCTTCGCACGCTCAAGCGCAACGCCCTCGAGCGCCTCGAGCGCTTCCCGGGGCTCTTCGACGCCGAGGCGGTGCGGCGCGCGCGGACGCTGCGCGATTTCGACAACGCCGTCACGGCACCCCTGCACGGCTTCCGCGACGCCGACGACTACTGGACGCGAGCGAGCGCGAAGCCCTGGCTTTGCTCGATCCGCGTGCCGACGCTCCTCGTCAACGCGCGCGACGATCCGTTCCTTCCCGAAGCGGCGCTGCCCACGGAACGAGAAGTCTCGGCCGCGGTCAAGCTAGAATTCCCGGCGCGGGGAGGTCACGTCGGATTCGTGAGCGGACCCTTCCCCGGCAACATCGAATGGCTCCCGGCCCGCATCCTCCACTTCTTCGAGCATCGCGAATGACGACCGTCGCTCCCGAGATCTTCAAGGCCTACGACATCCGCGGCATCGTGGACCGCACGCTCACCGAGGAGGCGGCGCAGAAGATCGGCCACGCGCTCGGCACGATGGGCAAGCGCAAGGGCGTGACGCGCTTCGTGGTGGGCCGCGACGGGCGGCTTTCCGGCCCGAGGCTCGCGGCCGCCGTGGCGCGCGGCCTCAATGCCGCGGGCATGGACGTCGTCGACATCGGCGTGGTCGCCACTCCCATGGTGTACTTCGCGACGTTCCATTTCGCCACCGGCAGCGGCGTGATGGTGACCGGCAGCCACAACCCGCCCGAGTACAACGGATTGAAGATGATGGTCGCGGGCGAGACGCTGGCCGCCGAGGCGATCCAGGATGTGCGCCAGCTTGTCGAGGAAGGAACGCCCGCGAGCGGGCACGGCAAGCTCGAGACGGCGGACGTGCGCCCCGCGTATCTCGAGCGCATCGCCTCCGACGTGAAGCTCGCACGTCCCCTCACCGTCGCGATCGATTGCGGCAACGGCTCTCCGGGCTCGGTCGCGCCCGAGCTCTACCGGCGCCTGGGCTGCAAGGTGATCGAGCTCTATTGCGAGGTGGACGGCAAGTTCCCGAACCACCACCCGGATCCGTCGAAGCCCGAGAACCTCGAGGACCTGATCGAGAAGGTGAAGGCGAGCGACGCGGAGCTCGGCCTCGCCTTCGACGGCGACGGCGATCGCCTCGGCGTGGTCACCAAGTCGGGCCGCATCATCTATCCGGATCGGCAGCTCATGCTCTTCGCCGCCGACGTGCTGAAGAGGAACCCGGGGGCGCAGATCATCTTCGACGTGAAGTGCACGAGGAGCCTCTTCCCGTGGATCCGCGAGCACGGCGGCGAACCGCTGCTCTGGAAGACCGGGCACTCGCTCATCAAGGCGAAGCTCAAGGAGACCGGCGCGCCGCTCGCCGGCGAGATGAGCGGCCACGTGTTCTTCAAGGACCGCTGGTACGGCTTCGACGACGGGCTCTACGCGGGGGCGCGCCTGCTCGAGCTCGTGTCGCGCGGGAAGAACGCCTCGCAGCTCCTCGAGGCGCTGCCCGATTCCATCTCCACGCCGGAGCTCAACGTCGCGCTCGAGCGCGAGGGCGAGAACCACAAGCTCATCGCCCAGCTCCAGAAGACGGCGAAGTTCGACGGTGCCACCGACGTGAACACCATCGACGGCCTGCGCGTGGAGTATCCGGACGGCTTCGGCCTCATGCGCGCGTCGAACACCACGCCGGTGCTGGTGCTGCGCTTCGAGGCGGATTCGAAGGCGGCGCTCGAGCGCATCCGCGGCGACTTCAAGCGCGTGCTGCTCGCGGCGAAGCCGGACGCGCACGTTCCCTTCTGAGACGAGCTAGCGGCGCGCGATGTCGATCTCGCAGGGGCGCGCGCCGAGCGTTCCCCGGGTGACGTAACGTCCCTGCTCCAACGTGCCGTCGAGCTGCACGGCAAGCTCCTCGCCGCGCATGCGCCCGCGCGGCGCGACCACCGAGCCGGTGAGCTGCAGCCTGCCGTCGGAGGCGGGGCGCCCGCGAAGCACGAAGTGGCCGCCGATGCCTTCGGGCCTGCGCTCCACGACGAACTCGCCGTCGAGGAAGCGCACCGGCACCTCGCCGAACAATTCCTGCGAGCCGCGGAACGCGTCGCAATGCAGCGTCGCGATCCATGCGGCCGCCGCCTTGTCTCGCTGCGGGTCGGCGGCGGCGACGGTGGGCTTCGGCGGCTCGCTCGCGGCGGCGGGCGCCGCGAGGGCGACCTGCGTCCGCGCGGTGGGTCCGGTCGCCGCCGCGGACTTGCGCGCCTCCGCCACCTCGGCTTGCGCCTCGCGCCGCAACGCCTCGGCATCCGCGCGCGCCTTCTCGAGCTCGGCCTGCGCGCGCGCCTTCGCGACCTCTTCCTCCGCCTTCGCCCGCACCGCGGCGATGCGCGCTTCCTCGGCCCGGCGCTCGGTGTCGCCGCGCTCGGCGGCGAGCTTGCGCTCCTCTTCCTCGCGCGCCGCCGCCTCGCGCTGCTGCGCGGCGTCGATGCCCGAGCGCGCGGCGGCCGGTTCGAGGCGCGGGGCCGGAACCGGCAGCGGCGCCGAGCGGCTCGCCGGTTCGGCACCGGGGCCGTCGAAGCGCCACCAGCCCGCGGCAACCGCGACGCCGGCGAGGAGGAGCGCGGCGAGCGCATAGGGCATGCGGCGGCGCGCCCCCCGCGCGCGCTTCACGCCCTGCACGCCGGGCTGCACGCTGTAGACGCGGATCGGCCGGTCGATGTTCTTGAGGCTCTTCTCGCCCATCTCGACGAAGCCCAGGTCGAGCTTGCCCGCGATCTGGTCGTAGACGCTCGAGGAGATGCAGATGCCGCCGGGCTCGGCGATGCCCTCCAGGCGCGCCGCGACGTTCACGCCGTCGCCGAGCAGATCGTCGCCCTTCACCATCACGTCGCCCAGGTTGATGCCGATGCGGAACGCGAGCCGCTTCTCCTCGGGCAGCGATTCGTTGCGGGTCTTCAACGCCGCCTGGATCTCGACCGCGCAGCGCAACGCCTCCACCGGGCTCGCGAACTCCGCGAGCACGGAGTCGCCCGCCGTGCCGACGATGCGTCCGCTGTGGAAGTCGATGATGCCGTCGATCACCGCGCGATGCGCCGAGAGGATGCGCATGGTCTCCTCCTCGTCGCGCGCCATGTGCCGGCTGTAGCCGACGGCGTCGGCGGCGAGGATCGCCGCGAGCTTGCGCTTCACGGGAGGTGCGGTCGTGGCCATGGGCGCGATCATAGACCCCTCGCGCGCGGGGTCAATGCACTGCGGCACTCCTCATTTGCGGCGTTTGCGGGAGGCTTTGGGCTTCGCCGCCTGCGATGCCCCGGCGGACTTCGCGGCCGACTGGGCGGCGTCCGACATGCTCTTTCCCGCCTGCGCCATCATGTTCCACGCCCACATCGCGGGATTGGGCGCGTCGCCCTCGCCCCGCATCGCCGCGGCCGCGTTGCCGCCGCCTTCCAGCATCGAGCGCTGGTACTCGAGCGACTGGATCGACAGGCGCAGCAGGTTGAGATTGGCTTTCAGCCAGTGCTCCACGACCTCCAGCTCGGCGACCTTCTTGTCGATCTCCCTCGGATCGAGCACCGGGAACATCAGGCTCTGCAGCGGGAACGCGCCCGGGTTCACCATCTTCTGCCAGAGGTCGAACATCTCCTGCGGCGTGACGGGCTTCGGCATGGCCTTCCTAATGTGGGGGACGTACCCCGTTTTCTCTTAGGCGGAACGCGCGTTCGCTCTTATGGAAAACGGGGTACGTCCCCGATTATGCATGGCGCGCGATGAAGTCGCGGATGCGCGGGTAGATCAGCTCGCGGTACTTGCGGCCGCTGAAGATGCCGTAGTGGCCCACGCCCTTCGCCTCGAAATGCTGCTTGTCGCGCGCCGGGATGCCGCGCATCAGACCGTGCGCGGCCTCGGTCTGCCCGTTGCCCGAGATGTCGTCGAGCTCGCCCTCGATGGTGAAGAGCGATGTTCCCTTGACGAGCTCGGGCCTCACCGCCGCGCCGCCGACCACCAGCTCGCCGCGCGGCAGGAGATGGCGCTGGAACACGCGATCGACGGTCTCGAGGTAGTACTCGGCGGGAAGGTCCATCACCGCGTTGTACTCGTCGTAGAAGCGGCGGTGCTGGTCCGCGCTCTCGCCGTCGCCCGCGACGAGGTGGTGGTAGTACTGCAGGTGCGATTCCATGTGGCGGTCCGGGTTCATCGCGACGAACCCGGCGAACTGCAGGAAGCCGGGATAGACCCGGCGCATGGAGCCGGGATAGCGCATCGGCACGCGCTGGATCACCTTCGCCTCGAACCAGGAGAGCGGGCGCAGCTTCGCGAACGTGTTGACGGCGGTGGGGCTGCGGCGCGTGTCGATCGGCCCGCCCATCATGGTGAGGGTGCGCGGAACCGGCTCGCCCGCGGCCGCCATGAGCGAGACCGCCGCGAGCACCGGCACGGTGGGCTGGCACACCGAGATCGAATGGCTCTCGGCGCCGCCCACGTGGCGGATGAACTCGCGCACGTACGCGACGTAGTCGTCGAAGTGGAACGCGCCCACCGCGATCGGGATCTCCTTCGCGTCCTTCCAGTCGGTGATCCACACGTCGTGGTCGGCGAGGAGCGTTCGCACCGTATCGCGCAGCAGCGTCGCGAAGTGCCCGGAGAGCGGCGCGAAGACGATCACGCGCGGGCGCGCGGGCGCGCCGTCCTTCACGAAGTGGAGCAGCCGGCAGAACGGCTTGTCGAGCTCGCAGCGCTCGTGCACGACGTATTGCACGTCGCCGCTACGCACGCTGCGGATGGCGAATTCGGGACGCTCGTAACGCTGCGTGAGGCGCGTGAGGAGGTCGAACGCGGCCGCCACGTTGCGGCTGCCGGGAAGGTAGGAGAGCGGGCTGTCGGGATGCCCGTAGAGCTCGTTGGCGGCCTGCGCGAACGCCCTCCAAGGCTCGAGGGCCGCGCGCTGCCAATCGTAGAGCTGGTAGAGCATCGCTTCCAACATCACCTCCGCTCATGCTGCGACGCGGCATAGTGTAATCGCTTTCTCCCCGAATATCAGGATTGATGCGGCGCAAGACAAGAGGTGCGTGGCGCGGCGTGCATCTGATAATCTTCCCGGATCAACACCGGAATCGAACCAATGCCCCAGGAGAAGCACGCGAGCGCCTCGGAGCTCCATCCCCTTTTTCCGCCGATCGAGCCCTCGAAGAGCGGCATGCTCGATCTCGAGGCGCCGCACCGCCTGTACTGGGAGGAGAGCGGCAATCCGCGCGGTGTGCCGGTCGTGTTCCTGCACGGAGGACCGGGGGCGGGCTCGAGCGCCGTGCACCGCCAGTTCTTCGATCCCGCGTTCTATCGCATCGTGGTGTACGACCAGCGCGGCGCCGGGCGCTCGACGCCCTTGGGCTGCCTGGAGAACAACACAACGCCGGCGCTCGTCGCCGACCTCGAGCGCTTGCGCGAGCACCTCGCCATCGATCGCTGGATGGTGTTCGGCGGCTCGTGGGGGTCGACCCTCGCGATCGCCTACGCCGAGCATCATCCGGAGCGCTGCCGCGCGCTCGTGCTGCGCGGCATCTTCCTCTGCCGCAAGAGCGAGATCGACTGGTTCCTCTACGGCCTGCGCACCATCTTTCCCGAGGCGTGGCGCACGTTCGCGGGCTTCATCCCCGAAGCCGAGCGCGGCGACCTGCTGCACGCCTATCACCGGCGGCTCGTGGATCCGGATCCGGCGGTGCACATGCCGGCCGCGCGCTCCTGGAGCGTGTACGAGGGCTCGTGCTCGACGCTGATGCCCAATCCGGCGCTGGTCGCGGACTTCGCCTCGGACCGCGTCGCGCTCGGGCTCGCGCGGATCGAGGCGCACTACTTCGTGAACGACATCTTCCTGCCCGACGACTTCCTGCTCGCCCACGCGCGGCGCCTCGCGCCGATCCCGGGCGTGATCGTGCAGGGACGCTACGACGCCGTCTGCCCGCCGGTCTCGGCCGACGACCTGCACCGCGCGTGGCCCGAAGCCGAGTACACCGTCGTGCCGGATGCGGGCCATTCCGCCTTCGAGCCCGGCATCCGCTCGCGCCTCGTCGCCGCCACCGAGTCCCTCAAGCGACGGTTCTGAGCGGCGGGGAGCGATGCCGGCGAAAGGCGGTTGAAAGCGCCGATCGCCGCCGGTGCGGGTCACCCGGAAGAAGCGAGCCGCGTGATGTCCTGCTGGTAGCCGTGGATGCGGCCGCGCAGGTGCGCGCGCTGCTCCGGGGAAAGCGTGCCGCTCAGCACCGCGATCATGTGCAGCGTCGCCTGCTCGCGCGCGCGCAGCTTCCCGCGCAGCGCGGCGCTGCGCCACGTATCGGTGTCGACCAGGATGCGGCGCAGCCCCGCGGCGATGCGCTGGCGGTCGTGCGTGCGCGCGAGCGCGATCGCCTGCGCCTGGCGGTAGCGGCGATCGGCGAGCCGCTCCTCGGCCAGCGGATCGGTGGAGCGCGCCCACGCCTGCACGAGGGCGGCCTGCCGCTCGTCCAGCGGCCCGATCCACTCGCGCAGGTGGCCGAGGGTGCGCCTGGCGGCCTCGGCGCGGCGCTCCTCGGGCGTGCCGCGCGTCGATTCCTTGATGAACTTGCGGTTCGCCTCGTCGAAGCGCCGCTGCAGCCCGGCGAGCTGCCGCTCGTCGAGCGAGGCGAGGAGATCGGCCGCGTCGGGCAGCAGGTGCTCGACCACGCGGTGATAGTCGGTGCGCACGTCCGCCCAGGCCTGCGCGACCTCCGCGTCGGTGTAGGCGCGGCCGGAGCGCTGCGCGACCGATTCCAGGAAACGCCCGTAGGCCGGCAGCTCCTGCGAGCGGTGCCATGCGAGGGCGCGATCGAGGCGCGCGTGCAGAAACTCGCTCTGCTCCGGCGAAAGGTCGACGTAGCTCTCCACCGTCCACGCGATGAGGTGCGGCGCCTGCCTGTAGGCGAGCGACACGTTCATGTACGCGAGGCGCGTGCAGGCGGCCGACGCGAGCGCGAGGGCGGCGACCAGGAGGAAGCGGATGCCGCGAGACATCACCAGGGGATCGGCTTGCGGTCCCGGAAAAATTGGCCCGTGGGGCCGTTGGAGGGCAGCAGGCAGAGCCAGACCGCGGTGTCGGCGCCCTCTTCGACCGAGCGCGGCGCATCGTCTCCGCCCATGTCCGTCCTGACCCATCCCGGGCTCATGGAGTTCACGAGGATGCCGCTGCCGGCCACTTCCGCGGCGAGCGTGCGGGTGAGGGCGTTGAGCGAGGCCTTGGAGACGCGGTAGGCGGGACTGCCCTCGCCCATCTGGTGCAGCTGGCCCAGGCCGCTCGAGATGTTCACGACGCGCCCGTAGCGCATCTTCTTCATGAGCGGCACCACGTCGCGGCACATGCGCACCGCGCCGAAGAGGTTGGTCTCGAACGTCTCGCGCCACACCGAGGTCGGCGTGTCCGCCACGCGGGCGCTCGTGGACTCCGGGTAGATGCCGGCGTTGTTCACGAGGATCGAGGGCGCGCCGTGCTGCTTGTCCACCTGCTCGACGAAGCGCTTCACGGTGCGCGTGTCGGTGACGTCGAGCGGGAACGCGGCGACGTTCGGTCCCTCGGCGCGCAGGGATTCGAGCGCGGCGTCGCAGCGCGCCTTGTCGCGCGCCCCGACCACGACGAACACGTCCGCCCTCATGAGCTGCCGGGCGATCTCGCGGCCGAGGCCGCGGTTGCCACCGGTCACGATGGCGATGCGTTTGGCGGGCATGGGGCGATATCATATCTGCAGTTCAGCCCGTTCCCCATTCCATTCCGGATCTTTTCCATGCCGAAGCTGCTGCGCGCCGTGCGCCTCGACGATTCCGACGAGCAGGTTTTCCGCTTGTGCGGCGCGGCGAGGGATGGCGAGCCGGTGGTGACCGGCGGCTTCGCGATCTGCGACTTCGCGAACGCGCCGCGCTGCAGCCCCGCGTGCCATTGCGAGGCCTCGTTCCTCGCGGTGGGCTCGAGCGCACGCTGCACGATCGCCGAAGTGGTGGAAGCGAGCGAAGAGGAGGTCGCCGCGCAGGTGGACGCGCTCGCGTGGCACCTGGTGAAGGCCTTGGGCGCGCCGTCGTGGGAGGCGGCGCGGGCCCTCGCCGAGGAGGAAGTGCGCCATACCGCCGAGGTGTGCGAGACGCTCGCCCCGGATTCGTGGATCACGGTGAAGCGCGAGCCGCGCGCCGGCGGCGACGCCGTCGAGGAAGAGTACTCGGTCTACGACCGGCTCCTCGTCGGCGCCCATCGATTGTAAGGAGGAAGCGATGCTGAGGATCCTGGGACGGCTTTCCTCGATCAACGTGCAGAAGGTCGTCTGGTGCTGCGACGAGCTGAGCCTGAAGTACGAGCGCGTCGACGTCGGCGGCAAGTTCGGCGGCAACGACACGCCGGAGTACCTCGCGAAGAACCCGACCGGCCTCGTGCCCACGCTCGAGGAGGACGGTTTCATCCTGCCCGAATCGGACGCGATCGTGCGCTACATAGCCGCGAAGCACTCCGCCGGAAACCTCTGGCCCGACGACCCGCGCGAGCGAGCCCAGGCCGATCGCTGGATGGTGTGGGCGTCCACCTCGTTCATCGCCGCGATGCGCGATGCGTTCTGGGAGCTCATCCGCGTGGCGCCCGAGAAGCGCGACGCCGCGAAGGTCGAGGCCTCGCGCGCGAAGGGCGAGAAATGCGAGGCCACGCTCGACGCGCAGCTCGCCACCCGCCGCTTCCTCACCGGCGAGCGCTTCACCGCCGCCGACATCGTGGTGGGAACCGCCGTGCACCGCTGGCTGCACCTCCCGCTCGAGCGCACGCCGCGGCCGAACCTCGAGCGCTACTACCGCGAGCTCGAGTCGCGCCCCGGATCGCGCCAGGTCACTTCCCAGGCGCTCACCTAGCGTCCACCGCGCTCTCGCCGGATCGCTGCTCGAGCTTCACCGTCGAGCGGCGGGCGGGCCGGCGAGGATCCGCTGGAACGTGACCAGCATCCCCGCGGTCGCGCCCCAGATGTAGCGTTCGCCGTAGGGCATCGCCCAGAAGCGGCGCAGGCGGCCGTGGTGGAACGCGCTTTCGTGGCGATGGTTCGCCGGATCGAGCAGGAAGCCGAGCGGCACTTCGAACACCGCCTCGACCTCGCGCGGATCGGGCCGATACTCGAGCGGCGGCTCGGCCCAGCCAACCACCGGCGTCACGTGGTATCCCGTCGACGTGCGGTATTCGGGGAGCCGCCCGAGGACCTGCACGCGCGCCGGATCGATGCCCACCTCCTCCTTCGCCTCGCGCAAGGCGGTCTCCTCCGGCGAGCAATCCTCCGCGCCGCAGCGCCCGCCCGGAAAGCTGATCTGTCCCGCGTGATCGGGAAGGTGCGTGGTGCGCTGCGTGAAGACGACCGTCGGCTCGGGATGGTTCACGACGAGGAGCAGCACCGCCGCGAGCTTCAACGCCTGCTGCCCGATGAGCTGCTGGCGCTCGACGTCGTCCGCGGTAAGGAGCGATTCGAGCGGCGGGCTCGCGGCGAGGCGCGCCACGATCTCCTCGCGCCGCGGCACGGCGGCGCTCGATCGCTCGAGGATGCGGCTCATGCGGCCAGTATAGAGAGGATATGATGCGCGGACCATGCTTCTCTACGATTACTGGCGCTCCTCCGCCGCGTACCGCGTGCGCATCGCGCTCAACCTCAAGGGCCTGCAGGCCGAGCACCGCTTCGTGCACCTGCGGCGCGGCGAGCAGCGGGCGCCGGCCTACCGCGAGCTCAATCCCCAGGCGCTGGTGCCCACGCTCGTCGTCGGCGAGCGACGCATCCCGCAGTCGCTCGCCATCATCGAGTACCTCGAGGAGCGCCATCCGCTGCCGCCGCTCCTGCCCGCCGCGGCCGAGGATCGCGCCTGGGTGCGCTCGATCGCTCTCGCGATCGCGTGCGACATCCACCCGATCGACAACCTGCGCGTGCTGCAATATCTCGAGGGCACGCTGAAGCTCGACGCCGCGGCGCGCGACGCGTGGTATGCGCACTGGATCCGCGAGGGCTTCCACGCGATCGAGGCGCAGCTCGCCTCGCGTCCGGCGTCGCGTTACTGCCTCGGCGAGGAGCCCACGCTGGCGGACGTCTGCCTGGTGCCGCAGGTCGCGAACGCGCGGCGCGTGAAGCTCGACATGGCGCCCTACCCGCGCATCGCCGCCGTGAACGAGGCGTGCCTCGCGCACCCCGCCTTCGATGCGGCGCGGCCGGAGAAGCAATCCGACGCGGAATGAGAAAATGGGGACGGACCCCGTTTTCTCTTACGCGGAACGGCGTTCGCTCTTAGGGAAAACGGGGTCCGTCCCCAATTCGAGAGGTGACCGATGGGCAAGGGCGACAAGCGCAGCTTCAAGGGCAAGGTGTTCAAGGGCAGCTACGGCAAGACGCGGCTGCGAAAGGGCCGGAAGAAGACCGCCGGCCAGGGCACCGCGAAACGCAAGTAGTCAGAAGCCCGAGCCGGGTCTCTCCAGGAACTCGATCTCCGCGGGCGTCGACGGGCGGCCGAGCGCGGCGTTGCGGTGCGGAAAGCGGCCGAAGCGGCGCACGATCGTGCGGTGCTTTTCCGCCCATTCGCGGGCATCGCGCGTTTCCTCGAACGACTCGAGACTCGCCATCCGCTCGACGCCGCGGTCCTGGTCTTCGAGCGTCTCGCCGTGCACGAACGGCAGGTAGAGGAACTGGCGCTCGACCGGAAGCCGCGTGAGGTCGTCGCCGCGCTCGAGCGCCTCGTTCGCGCATTCCCGCGCGTACGCATCCTGCGCGAAGGCGCGCGCGTCGCCGCGGTAGAGGTTGCGCGAGAACTGGTCGAGCACGACCACGAGCGCGAGCAGCGGCTGCGCGGACATGCGCCAGGCCTCGAGCTGGCGCCGCGACGCCGCGCGATGCAGGTCGCCGAAGCGCCGCGCGATCTCGCCGTCGAACGCCGGGTCCTTGCGGAACCACTCGCGCCTCGACCTGCCGCGTTCCCCGAGCGGACCGAACCAGAAATCCAGCACCGCCTCCCAGGTCGGCATCGCCTCAGACGACGTGGTCCGGAGCGAGCGCGCACGGTGCGGAGCCGGAGGCGGTCTCCACCTGCACGGTGGAATGGCCGATGCCGAAGCGGCGATGGATCTCGTCGCAGAGCCCGGCGAGGAAATCGTCTCCCGGATGCCCGTCCGGCATCACCAGGTGCACCGTGAGCGCGACCTCCGTCGTGCTCATGCCCCAGATGTGGAGATCGTGCACCTGCGCCACACCCGGCAGCGCGCACAGGTGCCCGCGCACCGCGTCCGCGTCGACGCCGGCCGGCACCGCATGCAGCGCGAGCTGTACGGACTCGCGCAGCAGTCCCCAGGTGCCGACGAGGATCACGACGGCGATCGCGAGGCTCACCGCCGGATCGAGCCAGAGCCAGCCGGTATAGAGCATCGCGACGCCGGCCACGATGACGCCCACCGACACCAGCGCATCCGCCGCCATGTGCAGGAATGCGCCGCGGATGTTCAAGTCGATTTCGCGCCCGCGCAGGAACATGAGCGCGGTCGCGAGGTTCACCACGACGCCCGCCGCCGCCACCCAGATCACCGTGCCGCTCGCGACCGGCGCGGGCGCTTGCAGCCGCAGGATCGCCTGCCACGCAATGCCGCCGGTGGCGAGCAGCAGCAACATCGCGTTGCCGAGCGCCGCGAGGATCGTCGAGCCGCGCAGCCCGTAGGTGAAGCGCGACGAGGGCTTGCGGGTCGCGAGAGAAGCGGCCGCCCAGCCGAAGAGAAGCCCCACGACGTCGCTGAAGTTGTGGCCGGCATCGGCGAGGAGCGCGAGCGAGTCGGCCCGGATGCCGAAGGCGACTTCCGCGATCACGAAGGCGAGGTTGAGCGCGACGCCGACCGCGAAGGCCCGCGAGGCGTCGACCGGTGCATGACGATGGGGGTGAGCGTGCCCCCGCGCCGGCCCATGGTCGTGGGCGGGATCGTGGCCATCGTGGCCATCGTGGCCAGCGCGATGATGGCCGTGATCGTGCTCGTGAGCGGACATGGCGCTAGTGGGAATGCCGATGGTGCGAGTCGGGATAGTGCTCGTGCGAATGCGTCATCGTCTCGTGACGGTGGCGGTGCGTGTGGCGCATCCCGGGTGCGACGGGTTGCGCATGCTGGTGCAAGTGGTGGATGTCGTGCTCGTGCTCGTGTTCGTGCTCGATGGCCTCGTGCCGATGGCGATGGCCATGGTGCTCGGTCAGGTGGATCCACACGCCGAGCGCCATGAGGACCGCCGCGACCCCGAGCGACGCCGTGACCGGCTCGTGCAGCAGCGCAAGGGAAATGATAGCGCCCGCGAACGGCGCCGTGGAAAAGTAGGCGCCGGTCCGGGCGGTGCCGAGGTCGCGCAGCGCGCGCACGTAGAGGACGAGGCTCGCGCCGTAGCTCGCCAAGCCGAGGAGCGCGCCGCCGGCCACGATCGCGAGCGGCGGAAATCGTTCGCCGATCGCCAGCGCGAGCACGACGTTCGCCGCACCCGCCGCGAGCCCCTTGAGCATCGCGACCTGGGTCGCGTCGGCGAGCGCGACCTTGCGCGTGAGGTTGTTGTCGAGCGCCCATGCGAGGCACGCGCCCACCACCGCGAGCGACGGCAGCGGCGACCCCGGATGCGCCCCTCGTGGCCACGCGAGGACCGCGCCACCGGCGGCGATGAGGAGCATGCCGAAGGCGATCCGCCGGTCGAAGTTCTCGCGGAACGCGAACCACGCGAGGAGCGCGGTGAGCAAACCCTCGGCATTGAGGAGCAGCGATGCCGACGAGGCCGGCATGCGCACGAGCGCCCACAAGAGCAGCACCGGCCCCACGATCCCGCCGGATGCGATCGCGGCCGCGAGCCACCGGATATCCGCACGAGCAAGCGCGGCACGCTCGCCGCCCCGCGCGAGCCGCCAGGCCGCCAATCCGGCGCCCGACCCGAGGTAGAGGATTCCCGCGAGCATCCACGGGCTCGCCCCTCCAAGCAGCGACTTCGCGAACGGCGCCCCGGCGCCGAAGAGCAGCGCCGCGCCGAGCGCGGCCGGAATGCCGGCGGCGGCCTTCAACTCACGCCTTCGCGCTCGGGATCATGTTTCCATTCTGCCGCACGGCCGTTCCGTGCGCACGCGCAGGAACCGCGGAGCGGCTCACGGGCTCGAGGGCCTGCTGCACGACTCGCGAATGAATCCGCTGATCTGTTGTGGCGTCGAAAACACGACGTAGGCCCGATCGCCCTGCATGCCGGCCTCGACCAGCACCGGCGTGTCCGGCGCGGGGCCATGCAAGCTCGAGTCGGTCTTGAATCGAAGGTTGAATTCCCAGAATCGGCGCGTCTTGCCGTCCGCGGTGGAAACCGCGTATCCATCGCCGCAGTGAGCGATGGAGACCACGCGCTCGCTCGCGAACGACATGCGCAGGAACGGACGGCCGCCGCCGATGAGGCTGCGCAGCGACGCGCTCGTCGGCGCGGCGGCAAGCGCGAGCGCGGCGAATAGCGCCGCCCGCCGCGAACCGCGCATGGACCGAGGGAGATCCGTGTTCATTTCCCTGGACACTCCGCGCCGATGAAGGGGCTGATCTCGGAGGGTTTCGCGAAGACGATCGAGGCACGGTCGCCCATCATGCCCGCGCCGATCGCGACCGGATGGCCCTCGCGAGGCCCGAGGCCGCTCGAATCCGTCTTCAGGCGCAAGTTGAATTCCCAGACCTTCTCGACCCGCCCATCGGCCGTCGTCACCGTGTACGTGTCCTTGCAATGGGTGAGCCGCGTCACCTGCCCGGCGGGCGGCGCCTTCTTCAGGTCGATCCTTGCGCCGCCCATCATGCCGCCCATCATGCCGCCGCCCTTCGCGGGCGCCGGCGCATGGCCTTCGGAAACCGCCTGCAGGTACGCGATGATGTCGGCGCGCGCCTGTGCATCGTCGAGTCCGGGAAACGACATCGCGGTGCCGGGGACGAGCTTCGCGGGATTCCTGAGCCACTCGTCGAGCGTCGCCGCGTTCCACGTGATGCCGGACTTGAGCAACGCGTCGCTGTAGCGCGTGAAGCCGGGAGCGGTCCCCGCCTTGCGTCCCCAAACGTGCGCGAGGCTGGGCCCGGTCATGTGGCGTCCGGGCTCGACGGAGTGGCATGCGGCGCACGCGCCGAATTCCCGCGCGCCGCGCGCGACATCGCCCGCGGCACGCGCGGCCCATGGAGCCTGCGCCGCCAGAAAAATCGCCGTGCAGCCGATCCATCTCCGGTCGTTCATGGATTCCCTCCGTCGGTTGGGCAGGGCGCTCCGCGTGCAAGCGTGCCGACGGCGAGGTACGCCGTGTCGAGCAAACGCGACTCGACTCGCAGCTCCGGCACGTGCGGCGAGAGGTGGCGCCACGGCTCCCGCAGGTTCGCATAGGTCGTGAGATAGCGGCGAGCTCTCCAGAGCACCCACAGGTTCACGGGCACGAGACCCCAGGAGGTGAGCTTCGTTCCCGCCGAGACGACACGCGCCCCGGCGCACGACGCCGCGAAGATGTTCTCGAGCGCCGCATCCGATTGCAGCACATCGTGGGTGAAGTGGAAGAGGATCGCCTGGATGCCCGAGGGAAGGCGTGCTCGCTCCAGCGAATCGCCGACCAGCTCGACGTTGCGCCATCCGCCATCCGCGACACGGCGCCTCGCGATGTCCATCATGTCGCGGCTATGCTCGACGCCGATCACGCGCCCGCTGCCGCCGACCGCCTCGGCGAGGAGCGGCAGGCTCAAGCCCGTTCCGCAGGCGACGTCGAGCACGGTCTCGCCGCCCCGCAGGCCGAGCGCGGCCACCGCCTCGTGGCGCAGCGGCATGACGAGGCGGCAACTGCGGTCGTAGCCCGCCGCGAGCCTCGCGTAGCTCTCGATGGATCGTTTCGCATCCGGCCGCATCATCGCGCACCCTCCTCGGAATCGATCGGGCCGGCAGCCGCGCGATCTTCCTTCCTCGCCGCGCGCAGCGCACGGCGGCGCATGAGCAGATAGACCGCCGGCACCACCAGCATCGAGAGCAGCGGCGCGGTCACCATGCCGCCCACCATCGGTGCGGCGATGCGGCGCATGACCTCGGAACCGGTGCCCGAGCCGACCATGATGGGAAGGAGCCCGGCGATGATCACGGCGACCGTCATCGCCACGGGGCGCACGCGCATCGCCGCGCCCTCGATCACCCCGGCAGCCACGTCGGCCGCATTCGCGAGCCGGCCCGCCGCGGCACGCGCAGCGAGCGCCTGGTCGAGATAGATCAGCATCACGACACCGATCTCGGCCGCCACGCCGCCCAGCGCGATGAAGCCCACCGCGCTCGCGATCGACATGTTGTAACCGAGGAGGTACAGCAGCCAGAAGCCACCCACCAGCGCGAGGGGCAACGTCGCCATGATGAGCAGCGCCTCGCCCACGCGCCGGAAGGTGAGGTAGAGCAGCACGAAGATGATGAGCAGCGTGAACGGCACCACCACCTTCAACCGCTCCTTGGCGCGCTCGTAGTACTCGAACTGCCCCGACCACGAAACCGAGTATCCCGGCGGCAGCGGCACCTCGCGCGCGACGCGCTGCTGCATGTCGCGCACCGCGGAGCTCAGGTCGCGGCCGCGGATGTCCACGTACACCCAGCCGGAAAGCCGGGCGTTCTCGCTCTTGAGCATCGGCGGGCCGTCCGCGATGCGGATTGCGGCCACGTCGCCCAGGCGGATCTGCGCGCCGCGCATGGTGAAGAGCGGCAGCTCGCGCAGCTTCTCGGGCGTGTCGCGCAGCTCGCGCGGATAGCGCACGCTGATCGGGAAGCGCTGCAATCCCTCCACCGTCTCGCCGATGTTCTCGCCGCCGATGGCCGCCGAAACCACCGCTTGCACGTCGGCGATGTTGAGCCCGTAGCGCGCGGCGGCCGCGCGGTCGATATCCACGTCCACGTAGCGCCCGCCGTTCAGGCGCTCGGCGAAGGCGGAGGTCACGCCAGGCACCTGCTTCAGCACGCCTTCCATGCGCGACGTGATGCGGTCGATCTCGGCGAGGTCCGTGCCCGAGACCTTCACGCCGACGGGACTCTTGATGCCGGTCGCGAGCATGTCGATCCGGTTGCGGATCGGCGGCACCCAGATGTTGGAAAGCCCCGGCACTTGCACGGTTCGGTCCAATTCCTCCACGAGCTTCTCGGGCGTCATCCCCGGCCGCCACTCCGCGCGAGGCTTGAAGCGGATCGTGGTCTCGAACATCTCGAGCGGCGCGGGATCGGTCGCGGTCTCGGCGCGCCCGGCCTTGCCGAACACCGTCGCGACCTCCGGCACCGTCTTGATCAGGCGGTCGGTCAGCTGGAGGAGCTGCGCGGCCTTGCCCGCGGAGAGCCCGGGCAGCGCGGAGGGCATGTAGAGCAGGTCCCCCTCGTCGAGCGGCGGCATGAACTCGCCGCCGATGCGCAGCGCCGGATACAGCGTCGCGGCGAGGATCAGCGCGGCGATCGCGAGCGTCGTCCCGGGAAACCGCAGCACCGCCTCGAGCAGCGGCCGATAGACCGCGATGAGGGCGCGATTCACGGGATTGCGCCGCTCGTCGGGAATGCGGCCGCGGATGAGGTAGCCCATGAGCACCGGGATGAGCGTCACCGAGAGCCCGGCCGCCGCGGCCATGGCATAGGTCTTGGTGAACGCGAGCGGCGCGAAGAGCCGCCCCTCCTGCGCCTCGAGCGTGAACACCGGGATGAAGGAGAGCGTGATCACCAGCAGCGAGAAGAAGAGCGCGGGACCGACCTGCGCGGCCGCCTCGCCCACCACGCGCCACTGCGCCTCTCCGGCGAGCCGTTCGCCCGGATGCGCGTGATGCCACGCCTCGACGTGCTTGTGCGCGTTCTCGATCATCACCACCGCCGCGTCCACCATGGCGCCGATCGCGATGGCGATGCCGCCCAGGGACATGATGTTGGCGTTCACGCCCTGCCAGCGCATGACGATGAACGCGATCAGCACGCCGAGCGGCAGGGAGACGATCGCCACCAGCGCCGAGCGCATGTGGAACAGGAACACCAGGCACACCAGCGCGACCACCACGAATTCCTCGATGAGCTTGTGGTGGAGGTTGGAGATCGCGCGCTCGATGAGGTCCAGCCGGTTGTAGGTGGGCACCACCTCGACGCCCTTGGGAAGCCCCGCCTTGAGCTGCTCGAACTTGGCCTCGACCGCCTTGATCGTCTCGAGCGCGTTCTTGCCCGAGCGCATCACGATCACGCCGCCCGCGACTTCCCCCTCGCCGTTCAGCTCCGCGATGCCGCGGCGCATCTCGGGACCCACCTGCACGCGCGCGACGTCGCCCAGCAGCACCGGCACGCCGGCATCGGTGACCGAGAGCGGAATGTGGCGGAAGTCGTCGAGCGAGCGCAGATATCCCGACGAGCGCACCATGTACTCGGCCTCGCCCAGCTCGAGCACCGCGCCGCCGGTCTCCTGGTTCGCCTTCTGCACGGCCTCGACCACCTTCGCCTGCGGGATGCCGTAGGCGCGCAGCCGCTCCGGATCGAGCACGATCTGGTACTGGCGCACCATGCCGCCGAGGCTCGCGACCTCGGCCACGTTGGGCACCGTCTTCAGCTCGTACTTGAGGAACCAGTCCTGCAGCGCGCGCAGTTGCGAAAGATCCATGCGCCCGCTGCGGTCCATCAGCGCGTACTCGTACACCCAGCCGACGCCGGTCGCATCCGGCCCGAGCGAGGTCTTCGCCTGCGGCGGCAGGCGCGACTGCACCTGGTTCAGGTATTCGAGCACGCGCGAACGCGCCCAGTAGAGGTCGGTGCCATCCTCGAAGAGCACATACACGAACGAATCGCCGAACATCGAGTAGCCGCGCACTGTCTTCGCCCCGGGCACGGAGAGCATGGTCGTCGCGAGCGGATAGGTGACCTGGTTCTCGACGATCTGCGGCGCCTGGCCGGGATATGTCGTGCGGATGATCACCTGCACGTCGGAGAGATCCGGCAACGCATCGAGCGGTGTATGCACCATCGACCACACGCCCCACGCCGCGACCATCACCGTGGCGAGCAACACCAGGAAGCGGTTCGCGATCGACCAGCGGATGAGCCGCGCGATCACCGTGCCGCTCCGTTCGCGCCCGCGACGGGTGCGATGTGCGTGATCCGGTAGCCGCCCGCGCCCTGCACGAAGTCGAACTCGACGCGCTCGCCCGGCTTCAGCTCGGGATGGCCCGGCGCCGCGAGGCGGAATCCCATCGTCATCGGCGGCCACTGCAGGCTCGGCACGGCGCCGTGGGAGATCGTGACGCTCTCGCCTTCCACCTTGTCGACGCGGCCTTCGGCGTGGTGCGTTGCGCCGGCGCCGCCCGGCTCGTTGCCTTTCGGTGTCGCCGCGGGCGGCGCTTCGTCCTTCGCCACGGCAGGTTGCGACGCATCCGCCGGCGGCGCATCGCCCAGCCGCTCGGCGGTTGCCTTGAGGCTCGCCTCCGAATCGATCAGGAACTGCCCGGAGGTGACGACCTTCTCGCCTGCACGCAGACCCTCCAGCACGGCGGTCTTGCCGCCGGCCTCGAGCCCGGTGCGCACGTTCACCGTGCGGAAGCGCCGCGTGCCGTCCTTGGCGTCGTCGGCGACGATCACGACGCTGCGCGTTCCCGTCTTGATGACCGCCTCGGTCGGCACGAGCAAGGTATCCTCGCGCGGGGCGGTGCTGAAGTCGACGGTCGCGAACATGCCCGGCACGAGATGGCGGCGCGGGTTGGCAAGCTCGATGCGAGCCTTGAGCGTGCGGGTGGCCGGGTTCACCTCGGGAAGAATCGCGCCGACGCGCCCCTCGAAGACCTCGCCCGGCAGCGCGCTCGACTGCGCCTTCACCCGCGCGTCTGGCCGCACGAAGCGCGCGACGTTTTCCGGAACCTCCGCATTCACCCAGATGGTCGAGAGCCCGTTGATGCGGAAGAGCGGCGCGCCCGCCATCACCGTCATGCCTTCGCGCGCGGAAAGCTCGCTCACGACGCCGCCGATCGGCGCAAACAGCGTGAGGCGCGGGTGCACGCGGCCGGTCGATTCCACGAGATGGATCTGCGCCTCCTGCATCCCGGCGAGGCGCATGCGCTGCACCGCGCCCTCGCGCAACGCCTCGGGTGCGCCCGAGCCCATGCGCCGGACCGCGAGGAACTCCTCCTGCGCGGCGACCCAATCGGGCACGTAAAGGTCGGCGAGCGCCTGGCCCTTGCGCACCGGATCGAGCGGCGCGCGCACGTAGAGCTTCTCGAGGAAACCGTTGGCGCGCGCCTGCACCACTGCCACGTCGCGGTCGTTCCAGGCTACGTTGCCGACCGCCTCGATGCGCGGCTCGAGGGAGCCGCGAGTGACTTCCGCCGTGCGCAGGCCCAGGTTCTGCTCCATGCGGGCCGGGATCGAGACGCCGCCCGTCTGCGCGCCGGAATCGGCGTAGACGGGAACGAGCTGCATATCCATGAACGGCGACTTCCCGGGCCGATCGAATTTCTGCGCGGGAACCATCGGGTCATGCCAGTACAGCACCTTCTTGCCGTTGACCGGATCGATGTCGCCGGCGTGCTGCGGTCCGGCCGCAGCGCCCGCCGCGGCGGGCACGGGCGACGTCATCCGCATGCCTTCGATCATGCCGAACCGGTAGAGCCCATAGCCGCCAGCGGCTACGACCACGAGCGCGGCAACGACGATCGCGAGATTGCGCGGTTTCATTTCATGTCCTTCATCGAGGAGCTTTCCGGGATCAGGAATGCGAGGCGTGCCCAGGTGCGCGCGTTCTCGGATTCGAGGTTCAAGTCGGAAAGGCGCGCGTCGAGCTCGTCGCGGCGCGCCGCGAGCGCTTCCGAGAGGCTCCCCTTGCCGCCGCGATATGCGGCGAGCGCGGCGTCGCTGCGCTCGCGCGCGAGCGGCAGGATCGATTTCGCGTAGCGCGCGAGGCGCTCGCGTCCGGTGCGCCACTCGGCGAGCATCGCGCCAATTTCCGCCACGTGCATGCGCAGCATCTCCTCGCGCTCGGCCTGCGCCCGGCTTTCGAGCGCGAGCTTGGCGGCGACCTCGCGATCCTGCCGATGCGGGCGGTCCCATTGCAGCGGCACCGAAAAGCCGATCGAGACCATGTTGGAAAACGCCGGCCCGCGAACGCTGTACATCAGCTCCACGCTCCAATCGGGCTTTTTCGCGGCGACCGCCTGCTTCACTTCGTTCGCGGCGATGTCCTCCTCTTTCGCAGCCACCTGCAGGTCGGGATGGCGCGCGATGTGGGCACGCAGGTCGGTCTCGGGAAGCGGCGGCGTATCGATGGGCGCATCGCCGGACAGCGGCCGCTCGGCGTCCGCCCCCACCCAGCGCGCGAGCGCGAGCTTCGCGGCGCGGATGCGCTGGTCGATCTCGCTCGCGCGGTCCTCCAGCATCGCGAGCGCGGAGCGCGCGGCGAGCGCGTCGGCCTCGCTGCCCGTCCCGGAGCGATAGGCGCTGTCGGCGGCTTCCACCTGGAGACGCGCCTCGGCCGACTGCTCGTCCACGACCTTGCGCATCGCCTGGGCGTAGCGCAGGTGGAGCCACGCGAGCGCCGTGTCGCGCTCGACGTTCGCCACCGCGAGCGATCGCTCGGCCATCGACTTCTCGCCCTCGAGAACGGAATGGCGCGCGCGCAGCTCGCGCTTTTCCTTACGCGTGAGCTCCTGCATCACGCCGACCTGGCGCATCGTCATGAAGTCGCGGCCCAGGCTGAAGGCGTCCGGACCATCGGCCGGGATGTTCTCGACGCCGACCTTGAGCATCGGATCGGGAAGCTCGCCCGCCGCGACGGCGCTCTCGCGCGCGGCGTCGGCGGCGAATCCGAATCCGGCGACTTCCGGCGAACGTGCGACCGCGAGGGCCTGCGCCTCCGGAAGCGTGAGCGGTTGAGCCGCCTGCGCCGCTACGGCGAACGCGAGCGAGGCCAGGCCGAGCGCGACTGCGGCCAAAGCGGGCCGCCGGACCCGGGCACGCGCGGTGAATGAAGAATGCATGAAGCCTCCGAACGGTACCGATTGCGATTGAGGACAGCGCCGCGCAAACGCGCGGCCGCGCCGCGAAAGCGCCGATGCGGCGCCGCGGCCTCAGCGGACCGGAAGGATCAGAGGCGAAGGACGGTGAATCGAACGAGCGGTGGCGCGGGGCCGGTCGCCGGCGCGAACGGCGAATCGAAGGCGGGCGCGCGCAGGCAGACGGGCTCGGGTGCGTCGACGCGAAGCGCGGGCACCACGGCCATGCCGATCGCCGACGGTGGCGTGGCGAGCGTCTGGAGCGACACTCGATTCTCGTTGCAGTGGCGCTCGCAAAGCGCGGCATTGTCCGCCGGTGCCTGCTCCTGCGCATCCATCGCCATCCCCGCCATCGCCTGCGCAGTGGCTGGCGCGTTCATCCCCGCCATGCACGCGTGCAGCGCCAGCGCGAACGGCGCGAACAGCGTCGCGGCGAGGGCGAGGATGGCGGTGGCAAGGCGCAGGGATCGCGTCATGGTGCGCATTATGCCACCAAGCGGGCCGACACCGACTCCTTCATGGCGCCCGCGCGGCGTCGATGGCGCGCGCCGCAGTGCCCTTGTCCGTTCACCGCCGGATCGAATCCGAATCGCAACGCGCGCACTGCCTCGGCATGGCGTTGGAGGAGGTGCTCGCGCACCTTCAGGCGCGCATCGGGAAACGCATCGAGGATGTCCGACTGCTCTCAGGCCGACGGCACGCGCATCACGAGCCGGTCGTTGAGGGCACGCTCGACGAAGCTCGCCGCGCACGAGAAGCGGGCGCCGGCGCGCCGCGCGACCGGCCGCACGCCGGCCGCGATGTCGAGCGCGATCCCGTACGTATTCACGCCTTCACTTTCTCCATGAGGTCGGCGAACTGCGCGCACATCCGCGGATTCACTTCGACGATGCGCAAGGCTTCCGTGAAGGGATCGTGGATCATCTCGACGTTCATGATGCCGTCGTCGAAGCCGATTGCACGCGCGAAGCGCACCACGATATCGGCCATGCGCTCCTGCGCTTCCCGCGGCACGCGCGACGGATACTCGAAGCGCCGGAAGCTGAAGGTGCCCGGATACATGATCGAGTCGGTCACACCGATCACCTGCGCCTCGCCGCGGAAGAAGCACGCCTCGATCGTCACCTGCTCGCCGCGCAGCCGCCCCTCGGCAGCTCCGCCTCGTCCCACAGGGTCGGGCAGGCGAGCGCGATGCGGACGGGAGTTTCCCTCGGCCGGGTGATCGCCCTCCACGGGCGCATCACGCGCCGCGCAGCCGCAGCGCATTCGTGACCACCGACACGGAGCTCAGGCTCATCGCGAGGGCCGCAATGACCGGGGAAAGCAGGATTCCGAAGAACGGATAAAGGACGCCCGCGGCGATCGGCACGCCGAGCGAGTTGTACACCAGCGCGAAGGCGAGGTTCTGCTTCATGTTGCCGACCGTCGCTTCGGACAGCTCGCGCGCGCGAACGATGCCGCGCAGGTCGCCCTTCACCAGCGTCACCTTGCCGCTCTCCATCGCCACGTCGGTGCCGGTGCCCATCGAGATACCGACATCGGCCTTGGCGAGCGCCGGCGCGTCGTTGATGCCGTCGCCCGCCATCGCCACGCGCCGGCCCTCGGACTGGAGCTGCGCGATCCACGCGAGCTTGTCGTCGGGTCGCGCCTCGCCGCGCACCTCGTCGAGCCCGAGCCTCGCCGCCACCGCCTTCGCCGTGGTGACACCGTCGCCCGTCGCCATGAAGATTCGAATACCGCTCTCCTTCAAGCGCCGGATCGCCTCGGGCGTGGATTCCTTGATCGGGTCCGCCACGGCGATCAGACCCGCTAACGTGCCATCCATCGCAAGGAACACCACGCTCGCGCCTTCCGACCGCAAGCGCTCCGCCCTCTCGCGCAGCGGCGAGGCATCGGCGCCGCTCTCGCGCATCATCACGGTGTTCCCGAGCGCCACGGGCCTGCCGTCGACCGCGCCGCGAACCCCCATGCCGGTGCTCGAGCTGAAGTCGGTCGCCTTCGAGAGCGCGAGGCCCCGGCGGCGGGCCTCGGCGACGATCGCGTCGGCGAGCGGATGCTCGCTCGCGGCATCGACGCTCGCCGCGATCCGCAGCACCTCGTCCTCGGTGTGCCCGGGCATCGCGGCGATCGCATGGAACGCGGGCTTGCCGACGGTGAGCGTGCCGGTCTTGTCGACCACGAGCGTGTCGACCTGGCGCAGGGATTCGATCGCCTCGGCATCCCGGAACAGCACGCCGCTCGTCGCGCCGCGGCCCATGGCGACCATGATCGACATCGGCGTGGCGAGCCCCAGCGCGCACGGGCACGCGATGATGAGCACCGCGACGGCGTTGATGAGGCCGTAAAGCCAGCTCGGCTGCGGCCCGAGGAAGCCCCACGCGAGGAAGGCGGCGAGGGCGATCGCCACCACCGCGAGGACGAACCAGTACGACACGGCGTCCGCCATGCGCTGCATCGGCGCGCGCGAGCGCTGCGCCTGCGCGACCATCCGTACGATGCGGGCGAGCACCGTCGCGGAGCCGATCTTCTCGGCACGCATCACCAGGCTGCCGTTGGCGTTGAGCGTCGCGCCGACCAGGTGGTCGCCTTCCTTCTTCTCCACCGGGATCGGCTCGCCCGTGAGCATGGATTCGTCCACGTTGGAGCGCCCTTCGAGGACCACTCCGTCCACGGGCACCTTTTCGCCGGGGCGCACGCGCAGGCGGTCGCCGACGTGCACATGGGCGAGCGGGATGTCCTCGTCGCTGCCATCCTCCTTCACGCGCCGGGCGGTGGTGGGCGCGAGGCCCAGCAGCGCGCGGATCGCGCCCGAGGTCTGCGAGCGCGCGCGCAGCTCCAGGACCTGGCCCATCAGCGTGAGCGAGACGATCACGACCGCCGCTTCGTAGTACACCGCCGTGCCGCCGTGCGCTTCGAACCCGGCGGGAAACCGGCCCGGTGCCAACGTCGCCACGATGCTGTACGCGTACGCGGCGCCGACCCCAATGCCGATGAGCGTCCACATGTTGGGCTTGCCGGTGCGGATCGACTGCACACAGCGCGCGAGGAAGGGCCGCGCCGCCCACAGCACCACGGGTGTGGCGAAGACGAGTTGCGCCCAGGCGAGCGTTGCGGCGGGAACATGCGGCAGCAGCGCATTCCCCCACATCGCGATCGTTACGGTGATCGCCGTGAGCGGCAGCGTCCGCCAGAAGCGGCGACGAAAGTCGACGAGCTCCGGGTTCTCGCCTTCCTCGAGCGCCGGCATCTCCGGCTCGAGCGCCATGCCGCAGATCGGACAATGTCCGGGCCCGCTCTGCCGGACCTGCGGGTGCATGGGGCATGTGTACATCGCCGGCTCGTCGTCGGACCGCTAATCGCGCGCGAGGTCTTCGAGAATCGGACATTCGGGCCGATGGTCGCCGCGGCAGTGCTCGGCGAGCTGAACGAGCGTCCGGAGCATCGACTGCAGCTCCGCGATCTTGCGCTCGAGCTCGGCGATGTGCTTCGTCGCGAGCCGCTTCACCTCGGAGCTTTTCCTGCGGCGATCGTTCCAAAGCGCCAGCAGCTTGCGGATCTCCTCGATATCGAACCCGACGTCGCGCGCGCGCTTCACGAAGCGCAGGCGATGCACGTCCGCAGGCGCATAGACGCGATAGCCGGCGGTGGTTCGGCCGGCCGCGGGGACGAGCCCGATCTCCTCGTAGTGGCGGATCATCTTCGGCGAAACACCCGCGGAGCGGGACGCCTCGCCGATGTCGACGTAGCCCGCGCGGCGGGCGTCGGCGTGCTCCGGCTGAATCCGTGCGTTCATGCAAGCTCCGATCGCAAAAGCCTCCCATCGTGCACCTTCCCATCATGGGAGAGTCAAGGCCCGGGGCGGACGCGGCCCTTGCAAACATTCAAACAAGCGTTAGAATGTCATCCGACCGGGAGACTCCCGATGCCGACCCAATCTGCGCGGCGCCCCCGTACGAGCGCCGCGCGCGAGACGAAGGACCTCCTCTATGCCCTCGTCGCGCGCCTCACCAAGGCCCTCGCGAGCCCGAAGCGCCTCGAGCTCCTGGAGATCCTCTGCCAGGGACCGAAGCCGGTCGAGGCGCTCGCGCGCGAGTCCGACATCACGGTGAGCCTCGCGAGCGCGCACCTGAAGGAGCTGCGCGACAGCCGCCTGGTGAACGGCGAACGAAGCGGAAAGAACGTCGTCTACCGACTGGCGAGCCCCGAGATCGCGCGCTCGTGGGTGGCGCTGCGTGCGCTCGCCGAGGAGCGCCTCGTCGAATTGCGCGAGGCGATGCGCGAGCTCGGAGCGCCCGACAGTCCCTGGCATGGCGAGGGTCGCGAGGTCCTGCTGCGCAAGGCGCGCCGCGGCGACGTGCTCGTGCTCGACGTGCGGCCGGCCGCCGAGTACGACGAGGAGCACCTTCCGTTCGCGCGCTCGCTGCCCGTAGCGGAGCTGAAGGCGCGGCTCGCGGAGCTGCCCAGGGACCGGCCGATCGTCGCCTACTGCCGCGGCCCGTTTTGCCTGATGTCGGACGAGGCGGTGAAGCTGCTGTCGAAGCGTGGCTACCGTGCGTGCAAGCTTGCCGACGGGGTTGCGGAATGGCGCGCCGCGGGGATGCCCCTCGAATCGCGGCCGCCCGGCGCACGTTCCGGAGCGGCGGCCCGGACCGCTTCGTGAGCGACGCGACGATCCGGCTCGGCCTGCGCGAGAACCTCGCGCAGTTCTCGCTTCTCCTCGTCGTGAACGCGTTCGTCGGCGCCATGGTCGGACTCGAGCGCAGCATCCTCCCGGCGATCGCCGAGCGCGACTTCCAGCTCGCGGCGCGCGCGGCGATCCTCTCCTTCATCGTGGTGTTCGGCCTCGCCAAGGCGCTCACCAACTACGGCGCCGGCCGCCTCGCCGATCGCTTCGGCCGCAAGCGCGTGCTGGTTTCCGGCTGGCTCGTGGCGGCACCCGTGCCCTTTCTGCTCATGTGGGGACCGAGCTGGAACTGGGTGGTCGCCGCGAATGTGCTGCTCGGGGTAAGCCAGGGACTCACGTGGTCGCTCACCGTGATCATGAAGATCGACCTGGTCGGTGCGAAGCGGCGTGGCCTCGCGATGGGGCTCAACGAGTTCTCGGGCTACATCGCCGTGGCGGCGAGCGCATTCGCGACGGGCTGGATCGCGGCGCACTACGGGCTTCGGCCGCAGCCGTTCTACCTGGGCGTGGCCTATGTCGCGCTCGGCCTGCTGCTCTCGGCGCTCTTCGTGCGCGAGACGCTCGGGCACGTCTCGCACGAGTCGAAGCTGCAAGCGCCGGAGCCCGGCAAGGAATCGCTCACGCAGCGCCAGATCTTCGTGCGTGCGTCGCTCACCGATCGAAACCTCTCGAGCGTGAGCCAGGCAGGGCTGGTCAACAACCTGAACGACGGGATGGCGTGGGGAATCTTCCCGCTCTATTTCGCGGCAATGGGAATCGGGCTCGAGCGAATCGGCTTTCTCGCGGGACTCTATCCCGCCATCTGGGCCGTCGCGCAACTGTTCACGGGCGCCTGGTCCGATCGCATCGGGCGCAAGGGCCTCATCGTGTGGGGCATGTGGACGCAGGCGGCGGGGATTGCCGTCACGGCCGCGACCTCGAGCTTCGCGCTGCTCGCGTCGGGCGCCGTGCTCCTCGGGCTCGGAACCGCCATGGTTTATCCAACACTGCTTGCCGCGATCGGCGATGTCGCACACCCGGCGTGGCGCGCCTCCGCGGTGGGAGTCTATCGCCTGTGGCGCGACTCGGGTTACGCGATCGGGGCGCTGGTGTCGGGTCTTGTGGCCGACCGATTCGGGCTCACCGCGGCAATGGGGCTGGTCGCCGTGCTCACGTTCCTCTCCGGGACCGTCGCGGCGCTGCGGATGAGCGAGACGCTCGCTGCGCGAAGGCGCTAAGCCGCAGCGCCGGCCACGCCGCGCCGCTTACGGCTCGGCGCGATCGGCGGTACATTGGCATCGCGGAACGGCCGCAAGCAAACGGCGGCGGCTCCTGCAAACTTCCCCATCCGTGCCGCGATCCTGGATGACGAGACGGATCTCCCTCGCAGCGCTCGCCCTGGTCGCGCTGGCCGTTTCGGGCTGGTGGGTCGCCTCGTTCGGGCTGGTCGATACGGTCCAGGCGGCGGAAGAGCGCATTCGATCGTGGGGCGCATGGGGCGTCGCCGGCTCGATCGCGCTCATGGTCGTGCACTCGTTCCTGCCGTTTCCATCGGAGATCATCGCCCTTGCGAACGGCATGGTGTACGGGCCGCTCTGGGGCGCGGTGATCACGTGGATCGGCGCGATGCTGGGCGCGAGCGCCGCGTTCGCGCTCGCACGCGCATTCGGCCGCCCTCTCGTGATGCGATGGCTCTCCCCGCGCGGCCGACAGGCGCTCGAGCATTGGTCGCTTCATCAGGCGGGGCCCGCGCTTCTCGCCGCTCGCCTCGTCCCCGTCATCGCCTTCAACCTGGTCAATTACGCGGCGGGGCTCACGCACGTCTCGTGGCGGACGTTTCTCTGGGCGACGGGGCTCGGCATCCTGCCGCTCACGATCCTGCTTGCCGTCCTCGGAGAGAACGTGCTCGACATGCCGGCCTGGTCGTGGCTGGTGATCGCGGCGGCCGCGGTCCTCGCTTGGCTCGCGCTGCGGCATTGGCGCCGCACACGCGCGGGGAGCTGATCGCCTCCTGCGCCGCGCGAACGATTTTCCGGGCGGAATACATCCGGTGCCGTCGTGTTTACCCAGCACTCCGCCAACGAGTGTCCACGCTCATGCCTTCCGCACGCTTCGCGCGCTTCGCGGCGTTGCTCCTCCTCGTGGGCTGCGCCGACGCGCAAGCTCCTCACGAGCATGGTTCCGGGAACCCGGCGCCCTTCGAGCAGAAAATGGCCGAGGCGATGAACCGCATGGACCGGGACATGTCGATTCGCCATAGCGGCGATGCCGACCGCGACTTCGCGGCGATGATGATTCCGCACCACCAGGGTGCGATCGACATGGCGAAAGCCGAGCTGCAGTTCGGCCGCGATCCGGTGCTGCTGCGCCTCGCGCAGGGAATCATCGTCGAGCAGCAGCAGGAAATCGAGGTGATGCGCCGCGATCTCGAGCGCTCGTCGCCCCGCCATCCACCTCCCTTCCGATCGAAAACGTCTCCATGAAAAATTTTCTTCCCGCGTTCGCCCTGTTGCTGGCGGTGCCTACCTACGCCGGTCAACCGCCCTACTCCACGCAAAAGCCCGATACGCCGATCAGCGCGCGCGATCGCTTCTACACCGCCGACCAGTTCTCCAACACCGTCTCGGTCATCGATCCATCCGCGAACCAGCTGCTCGGCTTGATCAAGCTCGGCGATGCGACGCCGCAGAACCTGAGCCCGCTCTACAAGGGCCAGCTTCTGGTGCACGGCATGGGGTTTTCCCCGGACCGCCGCACCCTCGCCGTGGTCTCGATCGGCTCCAATTCGGTGACGTTCATCGACACCGCGACGAACAAGGTGAAGCACGTATCGTATGTGGGCCGCTCGCCGCATGAGGCGTTCTTCACTCCGGACGGACGGGAGTTGTGGGTGAGCGTGCGCGGCGAGGACTACATCGAGGTCCTCGATGGAAGGACCTACGGCGAGAAGCGACGCATCCACGTGCCGAATGGTCCCGGCATGACGATCTTCTCCCCCGACGGCAAGTACGGCTACGTGTGCTCCAGCTTCACGCCGGAAACGGTGGTCATCTCGACCGCCGATCACAGGATCGTCGGCAGGGTGAAGCAAGCGAGCCCCTTCTGCCCCAACATCGCCGCCACGCCGGACGGCAAGCAGGTCTGGCTCACCCTGAAGGACGTCGGCAAGACCATGGTGTTCGAGGCGAGGCCGCCGTTCGCCGTGCTCAAGGTGCTCGACACCGGCCCGATCACCAACCACGTGAACTTCGTGCGCAACGAGCGCGGACAGTTCGCCTACGTCACGGTGGGCGGGCTCAACGTCGTCAAGGCGTTCCGCACCGATGATTTCGAGCAGGTCGCGCAGATCCCCACCGGCGATCTGCCGCACGGCCTGTGGCCCTCGGGGGACGGGCGACGGATGTACGTCGGCATCGAGAACGGCGATGCCGCCGCGGCCATCGATACGATCGAGAACAAGGTGGTCGCCACGATTCCGCTGGGGCACGCACCGCAAGGCGTGGTGTACGTGCCGGACGCCGTGCCGAGCGGCGATGGCCTCGCGAACCTCGAGCCGCGCGAGTCGATCGGGAAGGCCGTGCAGCTCGCGCTCGGCGGGCCCGACGGGAAGCCCGCGACGCGCGTGTCGCTCTTCGACCAGGGAGCCGTGCAGATCCTGCAGGCCGCGGTTACGGGGCTCGAGCCGAAGAAGCCCTACGTGCTCGCGTTGGCCCGGAATGCGGACGGGCAAGGCCCGCTCGAACCGCTGGCGAAGATCATGAGCAGCCCCTCGGGCACCGCGGTCGCGAACAGCATCGGACCGATCCGCCAGGTCGTGGGGCCGGAGGCGAAGGACGATCGCCGCTATCTCGTCATCGCCACCGGTACTCCGGAGGACGTCGGCCAACCCGTGCAACGGCAATTGCCGCCGTAGCATCGCGTCGCGCCGAAGACGGCCACCGCCCGGCAAGGCGAGGTCAGCGGGGCGGCTGGAACGCCGGCAGGAGCGGCGAGCGAAACGGCATCCCGAGCACGCCGCCGACGGAGGCGACGACCTGCGGATCGCGCCAGCCCTCGAGCCCGATGTCGAGCGCGCCGTGCGCCGCCGGCGTGTACGTGCCGAGCAGCCGGTCCCAGAGCGACAGGCAGAAGCCGTAGTTGCTGTTGCGCTCGTCCTCCACCACCGAGTGATGGATGCGGTGCATGTCGGGCGTGACCAGCACGCGGCGCACCACGGGCTCGAGCCGCGCCGGCAGCGAGACGTTGGAGTGGTTGAACATCGAGGCGACGTTGAGCACCACCTCGAACGCGAGGACGGCGAACACCGGCGCCCCCAGCGCGACCACGACCGCCATGCGGAACGCCGCGGAAAGCAGCACCTCGAGCGGATGGAAGCGAAGGCCGGTCGTGAGGTCGAAATCCGGATCCGCGTGATGGACCATGTGCAGCCGCGAGAGCGCGGGCACCGCATGGAAGAGCACGTGCTGGAAATAGATCGCGAGGTCGAGCAGCACGATCGCCGCGCCGACCGCGGCCCACCCGGGAAGCCCGATGCGCGGCAGCAGGCCCCAGCCCTTCGCGTTGGCGACGGCGGCGATCGCGATCGCGGTGCTCGGCAGGATGAAGCGCACCGCGACGGTGTTCACGATCACGAGCGCGAGGTTCGCGCGCCAGCGCACCCGGCGAGAAAGCCGCGGCGCGCGCGCCGGCCGGGCGATCTCCCACGCCGCCATCAAGGCGAATACACTCGCGAACGCGGCGAGGCGGATCGCGGCCTCGAAGCCCAGGGTCGGGAAACCGGTCATGGCGGAAGAAATTGCTCAACTACTCAGTTGAATAGTAGAATCCTATCCCACGCCCATGTCAAGCGACCCGAAGTCCCGCCTCTACCAGGAGCTCGCGCAGGTCGGCAGCGCCCTTTCCAGCGGCAGCCGCCTGCTGCTGCTCGAGCTCCTCGCGCAGGCCGAGAGGAGCGTCGAGACGCTCGCCGAGCTGAGCGGGCTCTCGATGGCCAATTGCTCGAAGCACCTGCAGGTCCTGCGGCAGGCGGGCCTCGTCACGGCGCGCAAGGAAGGGCTGCGCGTGTACTACGCGGTCGCGGGCAGCGACGTGGTCTCGCTCTACTCGGCGCTGCAATCGGTGGGCGAGAGCCGTATCGCCGAGGTCGAGCGCCTCGTGCGGCAGTGGCTCACGCATCGCGACGAGATGGAGCCGGTGCCCGCCGCGGAGCTGCTCGACCGCGCGAAGAAGGGCCTCGTCACCGTCCTCGACGTGCGGCCGGCCGAGGAATATGCGGCGGGGCACCTGCCCGGCGCGATCAATATCCCCATCGAGCAGCTCGAGTCGCGCCTCGGCAAGCTCTGCAAGAATCGCGAGGTCGTCGCCTATTGCCGCGGCCCCTACTGCCTGATGTCGTTCGAGGCGGTGGAGAAGCTGCGCAAGCGCGGGATCAAGGCGCGCCGCCTCCAGAACGGCTATCCCGAGTGGCGCGCGGCCGGACTGCCGGTCGAGGTCTAGGCGGGTTCGCGCGCGGAATTCCCCCGCGCAACTGAGGTCAGCAGCGCATGGACCCGGATTTCGACGTGTTCGTCATCGGCGCGGGGCAGGCCGGTTCGCCACTCGCGAAGTCGCTCGCCGAGAAGGGCCGGCGCGTGGCGCTCGCGGAACGCAGCGACATCGGCGGCTCGTGCGTCAATTTCGGCTGCACGCCGACCAAGGCCGCGTTCGCCTCGACGCGCATCGCCCACCTCGCGCGGCGCGGCGCGCAGTACGGGCTGCGCATTCCGACCATCGACGTGGACTACGCGGCGGTCGTCGGGCGCGCGCGCGACATGGCGGTCGACTTCCGCAATCACCTCGCCGCCGAGCTCGCCAAGGTTGGCAACCTCACCATGCTCGCGGAGCACGTGCGCCTCGAAGGCCGCGACGGGGATCTCTTTCGCCTGCGTGCCGGGAGCCGCTCGATTTCCGCGCGCCGCGTCGTGCTCGATACCGGCACGCGCAGCGTGATCCCGCCCATCGAGGGCCTCGACCAGGCGGGCTGCGTCCATGCCGGTAACTGGCTGGACCTCGCCGATCTTCCGGCGCGCCTCGTCGTGATCGGCGGCGGCTACATCGGCCTCGAGATGGCGCAGTTCTACCGCCGCCTGGGAAGCGAGGTCACGGTGCTCGAGGGCGGAGGACGGGTCGCGGGCCACGAGGACGAGGACGTCGCCGCGGCGCTGCAGAAGCTGCTGGAAGCCGAAGGGATCCGCTTCCGCCTGCACACGCGCGTCGAGAAGGTCGAAGGCAAGCGCGGCGCGCTCACGATCACCGCGGGCGACGCGCGGCTCGAGGCGACCCACATGTTCGTCGCGACGGGCCGGCGCCCCAACACCGACGACCTCGGCCTCGAAACGGTCGGCGTGAAGACGTCGAAGCACGGCATCGTCGAGGTCGACGAGAAGCTCGCGACGAGCGTCGCCGGCATCTGGGCCGCTGGCGACATCCGCGGCGGACCGATGTTCACGCACACGGCGTGGGACGACTACCGCATCCTCGAATCGCAGATCGCAGGGGACGGCTCGCGCACCACCGAGCGCATCGTGCCCTACGCGGTATTCACCGATCCGGAGCTCGGACGCGTGGGCATGACCGAATCGGAGGCGCGCAAGGCCGGCCATCGCGTGAAGATCGGCCGCTTCGCGATGAAGGCGAACGGCAAGGCGATCGAAGTGGGCGAGACCGCGGGCTTCATCAAGGTCGTGATCGACGCGGACGACGACCGTCTGCTCGGCGCGGCCGTGCTCGCGACCGAGGGCGCGGAGCTGGTGCACGTCTACGTCGCGCTCATGAACGCCCGCGCGCCTTTCGCTGCGATCCGCGACGCGGTGTTCATCCACCCGACGCTCGCCGAGGCGGTGCAGAGCGCGGTTTCGGAGATCGGCTAGCGCAGCCGCCGGGAATCGGCGATGGTCCAGTCGTAGGGGATGAAGCGCACCTCGAAATCCTGCCGCACCGGCTCCGGCGCGTACCGGTTCACGAAGGCGAGGAGCGAGGGAGCATGCGCCTCGAAATCCGCGCGGTAGAAGTCGAGCAGCTCGCTCACCCACACGACGCGGTGGGCGCGATCGATGCGCAGGTGATCCGGCGAGGCGAAGAAGCGCCGCGTCTCGCGATCGAGCTCGCCCTGCAGGTCGGCGGCACGGAACGGCGTGCGCGGCAGCCGCGGGCAGCCGACCGCGCTGCAGTTCAACGCGAAGTGCACGCGCGGATCGCCGACCTTGCGGATGACGTCGTTCTCGTAGGTATGGAGGGACATGCGCCGCCCGCCGATCTCGAAGCGATGCAGCACGAAGAAGACGAGCTTGCGCCAGCCGTAGTGGCTCTCCGGGATTCCGGACCCGATCACGTTGTACATCGAGAGCGCGTTGTAGCTGTTGATGTAGTGCGCGAGGCGTTCGTCGCCCGGCGCGAATGAATCGGGCGGCGTGGCGGCGATGAAGCGCGCATACGTATCCAGGTCCTTGCGATCGTGCGCAAGCGCCTCGAAGTCCACCGCGCCGCGATCGTCCACGAAGCGCTGCAGCACGCGCGCATACGCGGCGAGCGCTTCGTCGCGGCTCGCCGCCGCCCGCCCGCCCTGCAACGCCGGTGGCGGCCCCACCGCGCAGCCCGCCAACGCGAGAAACGCGAAGAGCACGGCGAGGCGCATCATGGCAGGGATCGACGGGGCGGCATCACCCGCTCGCGCAGGGCTTCGCGCCGCGCGCGTCCCTTCAGCAGCTTGATCGGATAGACCGCCGCGGGCGTTCCTTCCCGGGTCGCGGCAGCGTGCAGCGGATTCCAGTGCCCGCCGTCGGCGAGCTCCACGGGACGCAGCAGGTACTCGTCGCGCCGGGCGTTGTAGGCACACATCGAGACCGGCCCGTCCTGGGTGGCCGCCATGAAGACGCACGCGTCGAGCCTCGCCTCGTCGAGCGCCTGCGCGTCCATGAAGCTGTGCACGAAGAACGAGAGCTTGCGCACGCGGCCCCGCGCGCGCACGAGGTCGTGGCGCAGGCGCCATGCCGTCCTCGCGAACCAGGCGATGCCGCCCGCCCACAGCTGCGGCCGCGCGAGCCCCGCCGCGAGGAACTTGCGCGCCACCTCGCCGGCGGAGCCGCGCGGAACGGGAACCCGTGCCGTGCGGTCCATGAAGCGCCGCACGAACGCGCGGCCGGCGAGCGCATCGTGCAGCGTGCCGCCGACCACCCACGCGACGGCGAAGCGGTTGCAGCATGGATGGCCGGTCGCGACCGCGTCGAAATCGAGGCGCGTGCCCGCGCCCCGCTCGATCGCCGCGATGACGGACCCCTGGTTCACCGCCGGCGGGCGCTCGCGCAGGATGCCGCGCCCGGTGTCCGCCTGCACCTGGAAGGAGGCCATCCGCACGACGTCCGCATGATGGGCGAAGAAACGCACGATCGCGGGAACGTCGCGCAAGTTCCCTTCGAAGACCGTGGTGTTGAAGAAGACCGCGAGGCCCAGGCCGCGGGCCCGCTCGATGTAGGCGAGGCGCAGCGCATCGAGCGAGCGTTCCGATTCGAAGCCCCTGCGCCGTTGCGTGAGGTCCACGTGGAACGCGACGCCCGTGAGCCCGGCCGCCGCGAGCGCCGCGAGCCGCTCGCGCGTGGCGAGGATGCCGTTGGTGAAGAGCGAGGCGTGCATGCCGAGCTGCGCGATGCGCCGCACGATCTCGACCAGCTCCTCGCCGCGGCGCAACGTCGGCTCGCCGCCCGACACCTGGATGTCGGTGCCCGCCCCATACTCCGCATGGATCCGGTCGATGCGGCGAAACACCTCCTCGAGCGGAATGTCGCGCAGCGCCTCCGAGCGCTCCGAGAGGTAGCAGAGGTCGCAGTCGAGGTTGCAGCGCTGCGTGACCTCGAGGGAAACGCAGCCCACCGGCCACCGCCGCCCGGCCATCTGGCCCTCGTGCCACGCGCCCGCTTCCTCGAGCCGGCGCTGAAGATCCGCGCGAGTGCGGCGGGATTCCCGGGCGGAAGGAGGCGTGAGCGACATGGCGGCGGAACGATCGGGCGCTTGATTGCTAACGCCGCGAGTGGCGAAGCTATTCCAGGGGGCCGTCGAAATCCGACAGCGTGCGGATGATCGGGCAGCCGCGCGGGCGCTTGCCCCTGCGGCATTCGGCGACCAGCCCGGCGAGCATGCGGCTCATGCGCTGCAAATCGGCGATGCGCGCGCGGATCACCTGCAGCTTCTGCTCGGCCAGCTTGCGCGTCTGGGCGCAATCCTGCCCGTCTTCGAGGAGGAGAAGCCTCTTCACCTCCTCCAGCGAGAAGCCGAGCTGCTGCGCCCGCTTGATGAAACGCAGCCGCGCGACGGCCGCTTCTCCATAGCGGCGGATCGAACCCGGCCGGCGCGGCGGCTCCTCGAGGAGCCCCAGCCCCTGGTAGTAGCGGATCGTCTCCTTGTGCACCTCGGCCCGCTCGGCGACCTGCCCGATGGTGAGCCCGTCCATTGCGCCCCCTTGACCCTGTAGTCGACTACGGAGTTTATCCTGTGCTCATGGCTGACGGCACCGTCACGACCCCCCTGCGCACCTCGGCTTCGCTCGTCGGCGGAGTGCTCGCCGCCTTCGGCGCGACGGCCTGCTGCTTCGGCCCTCTGCTGCTCGTCCTCCTGGGCGCGGGCGGCGCATGGGCCGGCCGACTGGAACGGCTGGAGCCGCTGCAGCCGTATTTCTACGGGCTTACGCTCGTCTTCGTCGGCTTCGCGTTCCATCGCCTGTACATCGCGCCGCGCCGCTGCGTCGAGGGAGAGGCTTGCGTAGCGTCCGCCGTGCTGCGGCGCCAGCGCATCGCCTTCTGGGCCGCCGTCACGCTCATCGCCGCGATGGTCGCCTCGCCGCTTTTCGCACCTTTCTTCTACTGATACCGGGGATCGCCGATGTCCGCACGAACCGTGATTTCCTGCGCGCTGCTCGTGATCGCCGCGTACGCGCAGGCGGCAACCGCACAGACCGTGACGCTCGACGTGAAGGGAATGACCTGCCCGACGTGTCCGCTCACCGTGCAGGTCGCCCTGAAGAAGCAGCCCGGCGTCGAGGAGGTGAAGATGGACGCGCGGCACAACACGGCGCGCGTGACCTTCGATCCGGCGAAGGTGTCCGCCGAGCGGCTCGCGAAGGCGGTCACCGACGCGGGCTATCCCGCCACCGCGAGGCGGTAGGCCCGTGGCGAACGTCGTGCTGCAGAGCCTCCTCACCTGCCCGCAGTGCGGTTTCCGCAAAGAGGAGACCATGCCGACGGACGCCTGCCAGTACTACTACGAGTGCGCCGCCTGCCGTGCGTTGCTCAAGCCGAGGGCGGGCGACTGCTGCGTCTTCTGCTCGTACGGCACGGTGAAGTGCCCGCCCATCCAGCAGGAGAGTCGCTGCTGCTGAAACCGCCGCCTCCGGCGAGCCCGCGCTCGCTCAATCGCGGCGCGACGGTTTCCAGCGCCGCAGCAGCAGCGCGTTCGAGACCACGCTCACGCTGCTGAACGCCATCGCCGCCCCCGCGATCACGGGGCTCAACAGCCCGAAGGCGGCGAGCGGCACGCCCACCAGGTTGTAGACGAACGCCCAGAAGAGGTTCTGGCGGATCTTCGCGTAGGTACGCCGCGAGATCTCGAGCGAATCGGCGACCAGCAGCGGATCGCCGCGCATGAGCGTGATGCCCGCGGTGTGCATCGCGACGTCGGTGCCGGTCCCCATCGCGATGCCGACGTCGGCCGCGGCGAGCGCGGGCGCATCGTTGATGCCGTCGCCCACCATCGCGACCACGGCGGCCTTGCGCAGGCTCGCGACGAGGTCCGCCTTGCGCTCGGGCAGCACTTCCGCGTGCACCTCGTCGATGCCGAGCGCCGCGGCGACGCCGCGCGCGGCACCGGCGTTGTCCCCCGTGACGAGCACCGGCCGCACGCCGAGCGACTTCAACTGCGCGACGAGCGCAGCGGAATCCTTCTTGAGGGCATCGCCGAAACCGAGAAGACCGAGCACGCGCGGCGCCGGCTCGAGCTCGACGAGGTAGGAGACCGTTCGTCCGGTTTCCTCGAGGCGGCGCGCTACCGCGGAAAGCGCATCGAGGCCGCCGGCGGCGAGCTCCGCGGCCCAGCGAGCGCTCGCGATGGCAAGGCGACGCCCTTCCACCTTCGCCTCGACGCCGCGCCCCGGCACGATGCGCGATTCGCTCGATGTGGGAACCTCGACGCGTTCCACGGCAGCCGCATCGAGCACCGCCTTCGCGAGCGAATGCTCGCTCGCGCGCTGCAGCGCCGCTGCGAGCCGCAGCACGCTCGCGCGATCGATTCCCGCGCCGAGCACTTCGGTCACGCGCGGCTTGCCTTCCGTGAGCGTGCCCGTCTTGTCGAGGGCGACGATGCGCACGCGATGCGCGACCTCGAGTGCCTCCGCGTCCTGGATGAGGATGCCGTGGCGCGCGGCGGCCCCCGTCCCCACCATGATCGCGGTGGGCGTGGCGAGCCCCAATGCGCACGGGCAGGCGATCACGAGCACGGCGACCGCATCGAGCGTCGCACGCGCCCAGTCGTGCGTCGCGAAGCCCCACGCCGCGAAGGTGGCGAGCGCGACCGCCACGATCACCGGCACGAACACCTCGCTCACGCGGTCGACCAGGCGCTGGATCGGCGCTTTCGCCGCCTGGGCCGACTCGACGTTGCGGATGATGCGCGCGAGCATCGTCTCGGCACCGACCGCGCTCACGCGCGCGACGAAGCGGCCCTCGCCGTTCACCGATCCCGCGGTCACGCGGCTTCCGGCGGCCTTCGCGACCGGCAGGCTTTCGCCGGTCACGAGCGATTCGTCCACGTGCGTATCGCCCTCGACGATCTCGCCATCCACCGGCACGCGCTCGCCCGGCAGAACCGCGACGAGGTCGCCCACGCGCACGAGCTCCACGCGCACCTCGCGCTCGGCGCCGTCCTTCACGACGCGCGCACGTTCCGGCCGCAGCGCCGAGAGCGCGCGGATCGCTTCCGTCGTGCGGCGCTTCGCGCGCCCTTCCAGCCACTTCCCGAGGCGCACCAGCGTGATCACCACCGCGGAAGCCTCGAAATAGAGGTGCGCGCCGGCCCCCGCGGCGAGCCACTGGTGAACGCTCAGGAAATACGCGGCGCTGGTGCCGAGCGCGACGAGGAGGTCCATGTTGCCCGCGCGCGCGGCGAGCGCCTTCCATGCCGAGCGGTAGAAGCGCGCGCCGGCCACGAACTGCACCGGTGTCGCGAGCGCGAATTGCACCCAGGCGGGAAGCATCCGGTGGAGGCCGAAAAGCACCGCGAGCATCGGCACGACGAGCGGTAGCGTGAGGACCACCGCGAGCGCCACCTCGGCGAGATCGCGATCGAAGCGCGCGGGCGCTTCGGCGGCGGCCGCCTCGCGCGGCTTCGCGTCGTAGCCCGCCTTGCGCACCGCGCCGATCGCGGCCTGCATGATCGACGGATCGGCCCGGAGGGTCGCGGTCTCGGTCGCGAGGTTCACGCTCGCCTCTTCGACGCCGGGCACCTTCTTCAGCGCCTTCTCGACGCGCGCGACGCACGAGGCGCACGTCATCCCCTCGACCTTCAGGTCGATCAGGCCCGGCGCCTCGCGAACGCGCGGCAGGGATGCCGCCTCATCCATGGCCGCTCCGGCTCAGCTCCCCGCCCGCACCGGCGTGTAGCCGGCCTCCCGGATCGCCGCGACGAATTCCTCGGCGGCGTGGCGGCTCTCGATCCGCACGCGCCTGGAGTCGAGGTCGATCTCGCAGCGGCCCTGCGCGTCCACCTCCTTCACGGCGCGCGTGACGGTGGAAGCGCAATGCCCGCAGGTCATGTCGTTCACGGTAAGCTCGATCATCCGCCTTCTCCCGATGTGTACCGGATCAGGATAATCCTTCCCACGATGGGAAGGTCAAGCGGCGCGGCGATGCTCCGGCTCCCGCACGAGGGACGCGACGTATACTTGCCCGGGCCGGGAGAACCCTCCGAGATCCGATGGCGAAGTCCGTGGCGATGCGTTTCCCCGTGAAAGCCGGGCCGGCAGCGACCCCGCATGGATAGACGCGAGGATCGCCCTCCGGCGGAAGGGCCATTCGCCACCTCGCGGCTGGTGCCGCTGCTCGGGCCGTTCATCGGCGTCGCCGCGTTCACCGCGGCGGTCGCGATCATCGCCGCCCTCCTCGACTGGTACCGCTACGAGATGCTGCTCGCCGCCGCGGCGATCAGCTGCGCTGCCGCGCTTCCCACGCTCTACCTGATCTACCGCCAGCTCGCCGAGCGCAAGGCCGCGCAGGCGGCGCTGGACAACGTCCAGGCGCGCGTGGGCGGCATCGTCGAGGCCGCGATGGACGCGATGATCTCCGTGGACGAGGCGCAGCGCATCGTGCTCTTCAATCGCGCCGCCGAGCAGGTGTTCGGCCGGCCGCGCGCGGCGGTGCTCGGCCAGCGGCTCGACCTGCTGATTCCCGAGCGCTATCGCGGCGCCCACCGCGAGCACATCGAGCGCTTCGGGCGGACGGCGATCACCTCGCGCGGCATGGGAAGCCAGACGGTGCTGCACGGCCTGCGCGCCGACGGCGGGGAGTTCCCGATCGAGGCGTCGATCTCGCAGCACGAGGAAGACGGCCGCAAGCTCTACACGGTGATCCTGCGCGACGTCACCGAGCGCGTGCGTGGCGAACGCCTGCTCGCGCGCAGCGAGGCGCGGCTGCGCGGCATCCTCGACTCGGCGATGGACGCGATCATCACGGTCGATTCCCGGCAGCGCGTCGTGCTCTTCAACCAGGCCGCCGAGGAGGTGTTCGGCTGCCCGCGCGACCAGGCCATGGGCGCCCCGCTCGCATGGTTCATCCCGGAGCGTTTCCGCCACGCGCACGCGAGCCTCGTGCGGCGCTTCGGCGAAACCGGCGCTTCGTCGCGCCGCATGGGCGCAGGCCAGCGCATCGTCATGGGGCTGCGCCGCGACGGCGAGGAGTTCCCGATCGACGCCTCGATCTCCCACATCGTCGAGGAAGGCGAGCGCTTCTATACGGTGATCCTGCGCGACGTCACCGAGCGCGTGCGCAACGAGGAGGCGCTGCGCGAGTCGCGCGAGGAGATCCGCAACCTCGCCCTCACCGCGAGCGCCGTGCGCGAGCAGGAGAAGAGCCGCATCGCGCGCGAGCTGCACGACGAGCTCGGCCAGGCGCTCACGGCGCTCAAGATCGACATGGGATGGCTGCGCGAGCACCTCGTCGACGCCTCCGCGCCGGTGCTCGCGAAGCTCGCCTCGATGCAGGTGCTGCTCGACGGAACGGTCGCGGCGGCGCGCCGCATTTCGTCGGACCTGCGGCCACTCATGCTCGACGACCTCGGGCTCGTCGCCGCGTGCGAGTGGCTCGCCCACAACTTCCAGCAGCGCACCGGGACGCCCTGCGAGCTGGTGCTCGGCACGGGCGACCTCGACCTGCCCGATCCCTACGCGACGGCGGTCTTCCGCGTGATGCAGGAATCGCTCACCAACATCGCGAAGCACGCCGAGGCGAGCCAGGTGGAGGCGACGCTCGAACGCACCGGCGACGCGGTCACGCTCACGGTGCGCGACAATGGGTGCGGCTTCGACACCGCGGCCCCGCGCAAGCACGGCTCCTACGGGATGGTGGGATTGCGCGAGCGCGCCTACCTGCTGGGCGGCGAGATCCGCATCGAGAGCGCGCCGGGCGCGGGAACGCAGATGGAGATGCGCATTCCGCTCAACGAACGAGTCGCAGGGGAGACATGATCCGCATCGTCGTCGCAGACGACCACACCATCGTGCGCGAGGGCTTGAAGCAGTTGCTCGCCGCCGCGGGCGACCTGGAGGTGGTGGGCGAGGCGCAGGACGGCTTCGAGGTGATGAAGCAGGTGCGCGGCCTCGATTTCGACCTGCTGCTGCTCGACATGTCGATGCCGGGCAAGAGCGGGATCGAGCTCATCAAGCAGGTGAGGGCGGAGAAGCCCAGGCTGAGGATCCTCGTCCTCAGCATGCACGAGGAGCACCAGTACGCGGTGCGCGCGATCCGCGCCGGCGCCGCGGGCTACCTCACCAAGGAAAGCGCCACGCGCCAGCTCGTGGAGGCGATCCGCAAAGTCGCCGGAGGCGGCGCCTTCATCAGCGCCGCGGTGGCCGAGCAGCTCGCGCTCCGCGCGATGCCCGACGCGAAGGGAGCGCCGCACGAGGCGCTCTCCGACCGCGAGTTCCAGGTGTTCCGCATGCTCGCCGAGGGCAGGGCCATCTCCGACATCGCCGAGCGCCTCAACCTCTCCGTGAAGACGGTGAGCACGCACAAGGCGAACATCCTGCAGAAGATGAGGCTCGCGACCTCGGGCGACCTGATCCGCTACGCCATCGCGCACCGCCTCGTCGAGGGCTCCGGCTAACCGGGCTTGCCGTCGAGGCGGGGACGAGTGAGGATGGGCCAGTAGCGCACGGTGTAGATCCCGAACGCGAGCGACCAGCACGCGCCAGAAGCGAGCACGGTCCACGGATAGCCCTCGCGCCATGCGAGGCCGCCGAACACGCGGATCACCGCGGCCGCCTGCACCAGCGCATAGCATGCGACCTCCCACGCGTCGGCACGCAACGCTCGCGCGGTATGGCCGCGCGCGGTGCGCGTCATCATGCCGATCGTCATGCCGCCGATCGCGCCGATGGTGAGCGCATGGGTCGCGAACTGCGGCGCGATCCATCCGGGCGCGGCGCAGGCACGCAGCGCGAGGTGGATCGGGATCCATGCGTACGCCGCGTGCAGCACCCACACCAGCGGCGTGCCCGGGGTCCGCCACGGACGCCACAGGATCCAGCGCGCCGCGTGCGCGCTCGCGAGCAGGATCGCGAGCGGGACCAGCACCGCGGCGCCCGCCTCGAAGAGGTCGGCCACGATCAGCACCACGATCCCGGCGAGCGCGGCCTTCTCGAGCCAGCCGACGCGCCTCGCGCCGGCCCCGGGAATCGCGTTGTTGGTGAACATCGGCATCACGCGTCCAGCCATGACCGCGATGATGAACATCACCCCGTCGAGCGTGACGGCGAGGCTCACGTTTGGCGCCTCCCGCGGCAGCACGCCGGTCGATCCCAGGGGCACCGTGAGCGCGGCGAGCCCGGCGGCCGCGAGCAGCGCCACGAAGAAGTAATTGCGCCGGTTGCCGCTCCGCGCGAGCGGAATCGCGATGCCGATCGCCACCGCCACGGGAAACGCCGCGTTCAGCACGCCGGCGACGATCGGGCCGCCGACGATCATCGACACGCGGGCCGCGATCCACAGGGCGACGATCGCCGCGAGCCACCCGCCGGTGGGTGTCGGCCGGCCGGTCCAGTTGCGTACCGCCGTGAAGAGGAACCCGGCGATCACCGCGAACGCGAATCCGAACAGCATCTCGTGGGCGTGACGCGTGGGCGTCCCGAGGTAGCCCGCCGGAAGCCATCCCGCGTATTCGAGCGCCCAGAGCGCGATGGAGAGCGCGGCGAAGGCCGCGGCGAGGAGATAGAACGGCCGGAAGCCGAGCGCCCACAGCGCGAAGCCGCGCGGCGGCGGCGTGGATTCCCCGGCTTTCAGCAACGCCATGCCACCGTCAGCGCATCACGCGGATGAGCGAGAGCCGCACGCCGGCGAGCCCGGGCTCGCGCTCGATCGCCGCGAGCGCCGCGAGCGGATTCGCCGCGCGCGGATCGAGCGCGAAGGAGAGCGCGCGCGGGTTCGCCGCAGCGCGCACGCTCGCGCGGTCCACGCCCTTCACGCGCGCGGCCGCCTTGCGCAACGCCTGCGGATCGGCGGGCGATTCCACCGCGGCGAAGACGACCAGATGGTGGCGAGCGCTCGCGCGCTGCACCACGCCGTAGTCGTAGGTCGCCGCGATCTTGTCCTCGACGCATACGCCGCACGCGAGCGCGGCCGGCGCGATCACGGCGCACACGACGAGCGCGGCGAGCCCGCGCACGCAGACCCGGCGCGAGCTCATTTCGCCCCCTTCGCCGAGGAGCGTTTCGAGGGCGCGGCCGCCGCGGCGGGCGGCTCGTCGTGCGACATGCCGGCCCCCATCGGCGTCGCGGAGAAGGTTTCCGAGGGCGGCTTCGAGCTGCCGGGCGCGGCCGGCTGCGGCTGCGCGGTGCCGCGCACCTGCAGGTTCGCGTCCGCCCACCGGAAGTAGGCGATGACCTCCGTGATCGCCTGCGGCGTCATGTTCTGGTTGGGCATCGGCACCTTGTACCGGTCGAGGAGCTTCTTCGCGTCCGCGTCGGTCTTGAGCATCTGCTCGGGATTTTCGAGCCAGCGCGTGAGCCATGCGACATCCTGGCGCTTCGTGACGCCGTAGAGATCGGGCCCCAGCTTGTCGCCGCCGCCGATCGAATGGCACGCGAGGCAGCGGTTCTCGAACGTGAGCTTGCCCTGCAGCGCGAGCGGATCCGTGGGCGCGGCCGTCGCCGGAATGTTGTGGTGCTCGATCCCCGGCTCTCCCTTGGCGCCCGCGTCGATCACGCCGACGGCGCCCTGCGAGGCGTTGGCGAAATGGTGGTCGACCATGGTGTATCCGCCCGCCTCGGGAATCACGAACTCGACGATCGCCGAGGAGGAGGAGCCGAGCAGCACCGTCTGCATGCCGCGCAGCTGGTTGTCGGGGTTCCCGTCCATCCACACGCGGTCGAAGATGGTTCCCACGACGTGGAAGCTCGAGGTGTTCGACGGGCCCACGTTCAGCACGAAGAGCCGCACGCGCTCGCCCGGTTTCGCAACGAGGGGATGGTCGACGAAGCGGTTGTACTGGCCATTGAAGACAGTATAGGTCGGCGCCTTCGAGCGCACGCGCTCGGTGTCCAGCACGTAGAGCGGCACGCCGTCCACCTTGCGGTGCTCGGGGTCGGGCCTGGTGTAGAACTCGCTCTGCACGATGGCGTACTCGCGTTGCACCTGCGTCGGATAGCCCTCGCGCGGCTCGACGATGACCATGCCGTACATGCCCGAGGCGATGTGCTCGAGCACCATGGGCGTGCCGCAGTGGTACATGAAGACGCCGGGGTAGTTGGGCGTGAACTCGAAGCTGATGCTCTGCCCCGGCGCGATGGAGCGGTACTTGTCCGTGGGCGAGACCATCGCGGCATGGAAATCCATGGAGTGCATCATCGGCGCCGTGGTGAAGCTCACGCCCGGCATGTGCTCGTCCGAGCGGTTCGTCATCGAGAACCTGATGCGGTCGCCCACGCGTGCGCGCACGATCGGTCCCGGCACCTGGTCGCCGAACGTCCACGCGGTGAATTTCACGCCCGGCGCGAGGTCGATCACCTTGTGCGTGACGTCGAGCTGGATCTCCTTCACGCGGTCGGGTACCAGCGGCGCCACCTCGGGGCCGAGCGAGAGCGCGGTTCCCTTCGAGAACGAGCCGGTATGGCGCACGTTCTCCACCCTCGCCGGCGACGGGTTGAAATCCATCTGCGAGGTGTCGTAGCGATCCCGCGGCGCCACCGTCCGCTCTCCGGAGTGGCAGCCGGCCGTGGCGAGCAACAGGAACGATGCGAGGAGCCCCAGGAGCTTGCAAGTCGGTTTCATGATCCGTCCGTGCGGAATGGGTGGTCGATGGCATCGATACGATAGCCGTACACGGACCGCGGGCCTTGATTTATCACAAAGCCCGCGCGCTTCGATGGCCTGCGCGACGACGGAAAAAACGGCATCGCGCGAGAAACGATCCGCGCCGGAAGCTGTCACCTAGGCGGAAGGAGCCGGCGCGCGGGCGTTGCCGGCATCCAGGCGCACACCACACGCGGGGGACGAAGACGATGGCGCAGTCGAGCCAGCAATTTCACGAGAGCACCGAGAAGCTGAAGATCGCGACGATGGATCGGCATCGCGCGATCGTGTCGATCATGGAGGAGCTCGAGGCGGTGGACTGGTACGACCAGCGCGTCGACGCGGCCACCGACGACGAGCTGCGCGCGATCCTCGCGCACAACCGCGACGAGGAGAAGGAGCACGCGAGCATGGTGCTCGAGTGGTTGCGGCGGCGCGACCCGCAGCTCGACGAGAAGCTGCGCACCTACCTCTTCGTCGACAAGCCGGTGCTCGAGGTGGAGGCCGAAACCGAGGCGCGGAACGGCGCCGCGGAGCCCTCGGCGGACGGCTCGCTCGGCATCGGAAGCCTCAGGACGGGAGGCGCGCGATGAACCACCTGCTACGCGAGCTGGCGCCGATTCCCGCGGCCGCCTGGGAACAGATCGACGACGAGGCGCGGCGCACCCTCACGGCGATGCTCGCCGCGCGCAAGCTGGTCGAGTTCGAGGGTCCGCTCGGCTGGCAGGCCTCCGCCGTGAACCTCGGGCGCACGAGCTCGATCAAGGCACCGCGCGAAGGCGCGCAGGCGCGACTGCGCGAGGTGCTGCCCCTCGTGGAGCTGCGCGTGCCGTTCGCCATGCCGCGCGACGAGATCGACGCGATCGCGCGCGGCGCGAAGGACGCGAACCTGGATCCGGTGCGCGAGGCCGCGCGCAGCGCCGCGCTCGCCGAGGACCACGCGGTCTTCCACGGCTTCCCCGACGCCCGCATCGACGGAATCGTCGAGGCCGCGGCGCAAGGGCGCTGCTCGATCACGCAGGATTACCAGGCCTACCTGGCCGTCGTGGCGGAGGCGCTGCAGAAGCTGCGCGACCGCGGCATCGGCGGCCCCTACGCGATCGCGCTCGGCCCGCGCTGCTACACGGGGCTGGGCAAGACGCTGCTCGGCGGATTCCCGGTGCTCGAGCAGTTGCGCCAACTGGTGGACGGTCCGATCGTCTCGGCGCCCGCGGTGAACGGCGCGGTGGTGTTGAGCACACGCGGCGGCGACTTCGAGCTCACCGTGGGCCAGGATTTCTCGATCGGCTACGTCGACCACGATGCGAAGTCGGTCCGCCTCTGCCTCGTCGAGAGCATGACGTTCCGGGTGCTCACGACCGAGGCCGCGGTGCCTCTCGCCTACGCCTCCTGAGCGCTCAGCCGCCCGCGCCCCAGCGGTCCGCGTCGCGCTGCGTCACCGATCCGCCCGGGCCGGTGCCCGGGCCGCAGCACGGCGCCGCTCGCGGGCCCGACGGCGCCGGCGTCGGGACGAAATGCCCGTCGTCCCCGTGATGATGGAAATGCCGGTGGTCCCGGTCGATGAAGACGCCGCCCAACGCGACCGACGGCCCGTAGTAGTAGCCCGGGTAGTCGTATCCGTAGTCGTATCCAGGGTATCCATAGGCTGGATACCCGTACTCGTCATACCCGTACGCGTTGTCGTACGGTCCCGTCGCGCAGCTCGCCACGAGGATGCCGGCGCCCGCTGCCGCGAGGAGCGCTTTCATGGGCGTTCGCATGATCGCCTCCTTTCCCGATCCAATTTAGGCCGCGGCCCTCGCCCACGGGTTCCCCCGCGTGGGACGACGCCGACCGCGCGGGAGCTGCGCTCGGAATATTCCTAGCCGCTTTTTCGGACGAGGCCCATCCGCGGGTTGCGCCCCGGCCTAGCCGTGGTTTGAGCCGGCGCCGATGTCGCCGCGCGTCGGTGGCGCGGAGACTGGGCGGCATGGAAACGACATCGACCACCCGCGTGTACATCGTCGAGGACTCGGCGGCGATCCGGTCGCGCCTGTCCGAGATGCTCTCCGGGATGGATCGTGTGAGCGTCGTCGGCGAGGCCGACAGCGCGCGCGAAGCGGTCGCCGGCATCCTGCGCACGCGGCCCGATTCCGTACTGCTCGACCTGAACCTCACGGGCCGCACCGGATTCGACGTGATGCGCAGCGTCCGCCCGAAGGCTCCCGGCGTCGTGTTCGTCGTGCTCACCAACCATGCCGAGCCGCAATACCGGCGCGCCGCGGTGGCCGCCGGCGCCGCTTATTTCCTGGACAAGACGCGCGAGTTCGACCGTGTACGCGACGTCATCGCGGAGATCGCCGCGACGCGTCCCACGCCACTCGGGGACCCATCATGAGCATCGCGCGCGCCGTCGCCGCCCCCATGAGTCCCATCGACGCCCATCGCGCCGCTTCCGGCTCCGCCGCGAACGTGCGCAACGTCGCCGCGTTGCGCACCCGATGCGCCGCCTGCAGGCTGCGCGAAGTGTGCCTGCCGTGCGGGTTGCAGGAGAACGACATCGCGCGCTTCGGCGAGGTCGTCTATACGAGGAAGCGCGTGAAGCGCGGCGAGACGCTCTATCGCGCGGGCGAGCCATTCGAGTCGCTCTACGCGGTGAGGAGCGGCTTCTTCAAGTCGAGCATGGTCCTGGAGGACGGCCGCGACCAGGTGACCGGCTTCCACATGGCCGGAGAGATCGTCGGCATGGACGGCATCGGCACCGACCGGCACGCGGCCGACGTGGTGGCGCTCGAAGACGGCGAGGTCTGCGTGATCCCCTATGGCCGACTCGAGGAAGCCGGCCTCCAGCGCCAGCTCTCGAAGCTGATGAGCCGCGAGCTGGTGCGCGACCAGGGCGTGATGATGCTGCTCGGAACGATGCGCGCGGAAGAAAGGCTCGCCGCGTTCCTCCTGAACCTCTCGCAGCGCTTCCTCGCACGCGGCTACTCCGCCCACGAGTTCCACCTGCGCATGACGCGCGACGAGATCGGAAGCTATCTCGGGCTCTCGCTCGAGACGGTGAGCCGGCTCTTCTCGCGCTTCCAGGCCGAGGGCCTGGTCTCGGTGCAGCAGAAGCATATCCGCATCCTGGACGCGGCCGGGCTGCGCCGCGTGATGGTGCACGAGCCCAACTGAGGCGGGAGACCGGGAACTCGGCGCCGACTCCCTCCGCTGGGCCGGCGCATCGGCACACGGCGTGCGGAAAGTTTTTCCTTGACGCCGATCGCGGTTCTCCGTTGAAATGCTCGGGCCCGCCCCCTGCGGGAGCGAGGCGGAAGATGGCATGTAGTCGCATGGAGGTCGGGAATCGGGTAGCGCAGCGGCCGGGCGCGCGCATGCGGGCGATGTTGAGCACGGTCGCCTTCGGCATCACGGCTATCGCCCTCGTCTCGGTTCCAGCCCATGCGGCCGATGCGCCGGCGCAACCGACCGGCCCGAAGATCTGGCTGCGCGACGCCCAGCCTCTCGGCGCCTTGCGCGATGGTTCGGTCACCTCGAGCGCCGTGAAGTCGATTGCCGGCGCTTCCAGCCCGCTCGCGATGGCGAGCGGCGATTTCGATGGCGACGGCATCCCCGACCTCGCGGTGGGTTACCGCACGGCGGCCGGATTCACCCTGTCGCTTCAGCGCGGGAACCTGAACGCGTTCGCTCCCACGAGCGAGGCATCGCTGCAGGCCATCGGCCGCGGCGAGTTTCCCGCGCCGTTCGTCGGCGCCGGCGCGTCGATCGCGCTGGCCGTCAGCCCGGACTTTCTCGCGGCCGGACATTTCACCGGCACCGGCAACCTCGACCTCGTCGTCGCCGCGAAGGGCGGCAAGGCCTTGTACCTCCTCGCGGGCGATGGGCATGGCGGATTCGCGTCGCCGAAAGCCGTCACCGTCGACGGCGGCATCACCGCGCTCGCCGCCGGACGATTCGCGGGCGGCCACGGCTTCGACTCGTTGCTCGTCGGGCTGAGCGGCTCTCCGGACGGGTTTTCGCTGGTCCGCTATTCCAGCTCGCCGCCGGGGCTTACCGCGTCCGCGAAGACCGCGCTCCCCGCGGCAGCCTCGCAAATCGCTTTCGGCGGCCGCGAAGACGGCCTCGACGCCGCGGTGCTCGCCGGCGGGCGCGTGCTCGTGCTGCATGCCGCCTCCATGGAGGTGGAGGACGCGGCGCTGCCGGTTTCGGCCGCCGCGATGGCACTCGGATACTTCATTTACGATCGCGACCCGCGCATCCAGATCGCGGTGCTGGGAATCGACGGCAGCGTGCAGATCGCCGCGCACGACGGCTTCGATCCGCGCGCGCTCAGCGTGGCCGAGATGCAGTCGATCCGGCGCGCGCTGCGCAGGGGCGATCCCAACCCCGTCGTTCCAAAGCGCGCGGCGCAGGTGCTCGGCTGGAAGATCGTCGAGTCCATTCCGCGGGCGACCACGTTCCCGGCCGGCCAGGTGCCCCTTTTCTTCCGCACGCGGATCTCCGACCACGGCGGCGACGACGTGATGATCCTCAATCCGTCGGCGGGGCAAATGGAGGTGATCGCGCATCCCGATTCCGCCCCCGGCGCGCCGAGCTTCCAGCACGCGCAGATCTCCACGCGCGCCTATGCGGGAGTGCCGGTCGCGGCCGCCGCATTGCGCGTGAACATCGACGGCCGGCCCGGCGTGGTCGCGCTGCACGCGGGCCAGGTCGCGCCGATGGTGATGATGCCGCTGCCGGATCCGACGTTCTTCGTGAACCGCACCGACGACCCGACGCCCACCAGCCCGATCACGAACGCGTGCAACAACGTGAGCAGCGCGGATCTCTCTTCGTCCTGCAGCATCCGCGAGGCGGTCCTCCGGGCCAACAACACGACCGGAACCGACACGATCTTGGTCCCGGCGGGCATCTTCACGCTCGCCCTGCCGAAAGTGGCCAACGACTTCACCGGCAACCACGGCGCGCTCTACGTGAACGACTCGGTGAACATCGTAGGCGCGGGCCAGGCCGCCACCATCATCCAGGCGGGCACCAGCAACGCGACCGGCGTGGACATGGTGATGGCGGTGAACGAGGACATCAACCCGATCACCAACGCCACCGCGAGCATCTCCGACCTCACGCTCAGGTTCGGCCACAACCGCGGCACCCATGGCAACGACGGCGACGGCGGCTGCATGGAGTTCGACACCGGCTCGGCCGGCACCGCGAACCTCACCCTCACCAACGTGACCTTCGATTCGTGCAGCACTACGCTCGGCAACGGCGGCGCGATCGCGGTGTTCAACTTCGTCGTCAACGGTGCGGGGCTCGCCACCTTCACCAACAACATCATCCAGAACAACTCCGCCGTCGATACCACCAGCGGCGTGGCGGCTACCGCCGGCGGCATCTGGGTCTCCTTCCCTGCGCGCGTCTCGGTCAGCAACTCGCAGGTGATCAACAACAACGCCACTCAGGTGGTGCCCGGCAGCGTCGGCGGCGAAGGAGGCGGCATCACGCTCACGGGCAACGTGGCCTCGACCCGGCAGAGCGTCATCACCGGCAGCGTCATCTCCGGCAACCACGCGGCCGGGAACGGCGGCGGAATCCACAACGAGGTCAACCTTTCGATCACCTCCAGCTCGATCACGAACAACATCGCGGGCACCGCGAACCTCCCGAACGCGCAGGATGGCGGCGGCATCTGGACCAATACGAGCAGCAACGGCTGCCCGGCGGCATGCACGGACACGGTCAACCTGCAGAAGGTGACCATCACCGGCAACAGCACCACGCTCCGCGGCGGCGGCATCGCGCTCGGCAACAATACGGGCGCGGGCTCCCTCACCATGAACTTCAGCCGTTTGGCGGGCAACACCGCGCCCGGCGGCAGCAACCTCAGCAACAACTCCTCCACGGCGAACGTCACCGACAACTGGTGGGGCACGAACACGCCTTCGAGCACCATCTCCACGGTCACCAATGCCACCGCGGCCGTCACGACGTTCGATCCCTTCATCGTCCTCACCCATACCGCGGCCCCGTCGACCATCCGCGTGAACCAGAGCACGACGCTCACGGCGGACATGAGCAAGGACAACCACGGATCGGGAACCGCCCTCGTCGGCAACCTCGACGTGCTGAATGGCCTGCCGGTGACGTTCGGCAACGCGGTGGACGGGAGCATTCAGCAGGCCCAGCCGGAGTCGCTGAACTCCGCCGCGAAGGCGACGGCGACGTTCAATGCCGGCGCCGCCGCCGGCGGCGGCAGCGCGGACGCCACGGTCGACCAGCAGGCGGTGACCGCAGACATCGTCGTGCTCACGCCGCTGCAGATCGCGAAGACCTTCAATCCGACGACGGTCACGATCGGCACCAGCTCCACGCTGACGTTCGCCGTGACCAACCCGAACGTCGTGGCGGTGGACGGAAGCTTCACGGACACGTTGCCCGCCGGATTGGTGGTGGGCGCGACGCCCGGAGTGACGAATACCTGCGGCGGCACGGTCACCGCCGCCGCCGGCTCGGGAACCGTGAGCTTCACCAATGCATCGCTGCCGGCAGGCAACTGCAGCATCACGGTGAAAGTCTCGAGCCCGATCGACAACGCGTACAACAACACTGTCACCCTCAATTCGACGGCCGCCGGCACCAACGCGGGCTCCAGTTCCTCCGCGAGCCTCACCGTCATCGATCCGCCCAGCATCGCCAAGGGCTTCGGCGCAGCCACGCTTCCCATCAACGGCACCACCTCGCTCACGTTCACGTTGGCCAGCTCGAACTCCAACCTCGCGCTGAGCGGCGTCGCCTTCACCGACAACCTGCCGGCCGGGCTCGTGGTGGCGCCCACGCCGGGCCTCACCAATACGTGCGGTGGAACGGCGACGGCCGCGGCCGGCGCCTCGTCGGTGAGCCTCGCTGCGGGAACGCTCGCCCCGAGCGCGG
>DATNGJ010000045.1:0-114173 GCA_035605915.1 Usitatibacter sp. | reverse complement strand
ATTCGCTCACGATCGACCGGAGCGTCGCGGCCCGGGCAATCGGGCTCGCTGATTCCTTTCGCGTCGTCGTTCGCTCGCACATCGTCTCGCCCCCTGCCGAGGCTTCACCCCAAGGGTTCGAAGGGGCGATCAATAAGGGATTGGCGGCCAAGCCATCGTCCCGGCGATTCGAACGTCGTCATCGCGGCGTCGCCAGGGTCCATCACCATTCACCGGGGATCGATCGAACGCGCACCCGGCATGGCGAAGGCCGGTCCCCCTCGAGAGGGGACGAGGCGGCGATCGAGATTCCACGGACGCGAAAGGAATCAGCGGGGCGGTTGCTCGCCCCGCCGCGCCGACGGTGGACAGGCCACGATCCCCGGGTCGAGGGGGACCGGCCTTCACCATGCCTTGCTCGAGCACCGCGGATGTTTGTCGAGAGGGCCTTCACCATGCCTCGCTCGACCACCGCGGCTGTTTGTCGAGGGGCCTTCACCATGCCTTGCCCGACCACCGCGGCTGTTGAGTCAACCGCGAAGGTTCGCGCCGAGAGGCAAAGAGTCCGCGAGCGCGGCGAAGTATTCCCAGGCGCGCCTGGCGACGCTGCCCGTCACCTGGTCGCGCAGGCCCTCGGCTTCCTCGCGCGTGTAGGCGCGGATGCGCGCGGCGTCGCCGCCGGCGGCGGCCAGCATGCGCAGCTGCAGCGACGCGCTCTCTTCGAGATAGCAAGCGGCGACCGTGGCCGAGCGCACGTCGCCGTACGCCGTGCTGATGCCGTGCCCGCGCATCATCACGGCGCTGCGCTGCCCGAGCGCCTTCACGAGCAGCTCGCCCAGCTCGCGCGTGCGGATGAGGCCGATGCGCGAGTATTCCGGGACGCCGTCGGCGAAGATGCCGCCCTGGTTGTGCACGACGCGGTGCGGCTCGCCGATCTGGGTGAGGCACACGCACGCCGGCGGATGCGCGTGCACGATGCCGCCGACGTCCGGGCGCGCCGCGTAGATGCGCGCGTGGATCCAGAACTCGCTGTTGGGCTCGCCTTCACCCTCGAGCACGCGGCCCTCGGTATCGATGCGCAGCAGTTTTCCCGCTTCGGCGAGGCCCGGACTACGGCGGCTGGGCAGGAGAAACGTGTTCGTCCCGGGGATGCGCGCGCTCGCGTGCCCGAACGCATTGGAAAGCCCGACGCGCTCGAGGATGCGATTGGCGGTCGCGACGTCGTCGCGAAGCTGGGCCTGGTCGGCCATGGATGTGGGCTCCTTTAGACGATGCGCTGCTCGCGCAGGCGTTCGATGGCGGATGCGTCCATCCCGAGCACCGAGGCGAGCACCTCGTCGGTGTGCTGGCCGAGCGTGGGCGGCGCGGTTTCGTAGGCGATGGGCGATGCGGAAAGCTTCATCGGGTTGGCGACCAGGCGCACCTCGCCCGCGGCCGGGTGCGGCACGCGCACCTCCATCCCGCGGTGGCGCACCTGCGGATCGGCGAAGACCTGGTCGAGATCGTTGATCGGTCCGCACGGCACGCCCGCCGGCTCGAGCAGCCGCAGCCATTCGCGCGCCGCGCGCCTCGCGAGGCGCTCGCCGATCAGTCCCACGAGAAGGTCGCGATGGCGCACGCGTTGCGGGTTGGTCGCGAAGCGCGCGTCCGACGGCCATGCGGGCTCGCCGATCACCTCGCAGAAGCTCGCGAACTGGGTATCGTTGCCCACCGCCACGATGAGGTGCTCGTCGGAGGCCTTGAAGACGTGGTAGGGGACGATGTTCTGGTGCGCGTTGCCCATGCGCCGGGGCGCCGCGCCGGACACGAAATAGCTCGAGCTCAGGTTGGCGAGCATCGCGACCTGCACGTCGAGGAGCGCCATGTCGACGCGCTCGCCGCGCCCGGTCTTCTCGCGCTGGAAGAGGGAGGCGAGGATCGCGCTGGTCGCGTACATGCCGGTCATGAGGTCGGAGACCGCGACGCCGACCTTCTGCGGGCCGCCGCCGGGAAGGTCGTCGCGCTCGCCGGTCACGCTCATGAGCCCGCCCAGTCCCTGGATCATGAAATCGTAGCCGGGCCGGTCGCGATACGGGCCGTCCTGGCCGAAGCCGGTGATCGAGCAGTACACGAGGCGCGGATGGTCGGCCGCGAGGCCCGTGTAGTCGAGCCCGTGGCGCGCGAGGTCGCCTACCTTGAAGTTCTCGACCAGCACGTCGCTCTGCAACGCGAGGCGGCGCGCGATCGCACGGCCCTCCGGCTTCGCGAGATCAAGCGTCACGGATTTCTTGCCGCGGTTGCAGGCGAGGTAGTAGGCCGCGTCGCCCGTCTCGCGCCCTTGCCGATCCGCGAGGAAGGGCGGGCCCCAGCGCCGCGTGTCGTCGCCCTGGCCCGGGCGCTCGATCTTGATCACCTCCGCGCCCAGGTCGGCGAGATTCTGCGTCGCCCAGGGGCCGGCGAGGACGCGGGTAAGGTCGAGGACGCGGATGCCTTGCAGGATGCGGGACACGGGAAGCGGCGATCGCGCCGGGCGCGGAAAAAATCGTTGGGAATCGGTCGATTATAGAGGTCGCGGTTCGAATTCGGCCGCGCGATCCCTTAGAATGCGGGTCAATGGCGACGAAAGTCTTCACCCACGAGCTCAAGGTCGGCATGTTCGTCGCGGACCTCGACCGGCCGTGGGTCGACACCCCATTCCTGCTGCAGGGTTTCCTCATCGAGGACGAAGAGCAGGTGGCGGCTTTGCGCGCGCACTGCGAGTACGTGATGGTCGATCGCGCGCGCTCCACCGGCGAGGAGTACGAGGCGTCGGCGAGCGGCCCGGTCGCGAGCACCGTCGGAGGCGCGGCGCCCGCGCGCGCGGCGAACGTCGCGCGCAGCGCATCGGCCGGTGCGGCGGGCCCCGAGGACGAGGCGAGCGCCGCGGCGACATCCGCCGCCCGCGCGGGCACCGCGGAGGGCTACGCGCCGCGCGTGATCCGTCTCGGAACGCCGGGCGGTCCGGCCATCGCCGACGACCGCCCCGCGCACGCGGGCGAGGAAAACGCCGGCCTCCTGGGACGCATGTTCTCGCTCTTCCGCGGCGCGAAGGCGAAGCGCGAGGCGAAGCCCGGCGCGCCCGCGGCGCCGCAGCCTCCGCCGCCCGAGACGCCGCAGGAATTCGAAGCGCGCGCCGCGCTCGCGCCGCCCGGCGTCACCATCACGACGTACGTGGACGCCGTGAGCGTCGAGTCCGAGGTGCCGCGGGCGCGCGAGGTGGTCGCCAAATCGACCGATCTGCTCGACAAGCTGGTCTCCGACATCCGTCTCGGCCGGAGCTTCGAGATCGAGCGCGTCGAGGAGATCGTGGACGACATGGTGGAGAGCATCGTGCGCAATCCCGATGCGCTGATGTGGATCGCGCGGCTGCGCGAGCAGGACATCGGCACCTACGGCCATGGGCTGCAGGTGTCGGTGTACCTCACCGCCTTCGGGCGCCACCTCGGCTTTCCCAAGTCGCACCTCGAGATCCTCGCGCAGGTGGGACTGCTGCTCGACATCGGCAAGATCCGCCTGCCGAAGGAGCTGCTCGAGAAGCAGGGACGCCTCACCCCGGAGGAATTCGAGGAGGTGAAGGAGCACGTGCAGCACGGGCTCGACATCCTCGCGCAGACGCCCAACTTCCACCCCGACGTGATCCAGGGCATCGCGCAGCACCACGAGCGCATGAACGGCAGCGGCTACCCGGGCGGCCTGATGGGCGACGAGATCGGCGTGGTCGGACGCATGGCGGGCATCGTCGACTGCTTCGCCGCCCTCACCAACCATCGCCCGTACGCCGCGGCCGTCTCCTCCTACGAGGCGCTGCGCAGCATCGCGAGCTGGGGCGGCGACTTCTTCCACGAGCCGCTGGTGCAGCAGTTCGTTTCCTCGGTGGGCGTCTTCCCGGTAGGCTCGCTCATCGAGCTTTCGACCGGCGAGGTCGCGGTGGTGGTCTCGCACAACAAGCTGCGCCGGCTCAAGCCCCGCGTGCTGGTGGTGACCGGGCCCGACAAGACGCCCGTCACGCACCCCGCCGTGGTGGACCTCCTCTACGATCCCAAGGTGGGCGGCGAGGAAGGCGTGTTCATCAAGCGCGGGCTCGCGGCCGGCGCCTACGGCCTCGACCTGCGCGACTACTACCTGAGCTGACGCCTTGGCCGAGACCACGCCCCCGCTGCAGGCCCGCGATGCCGCGCCCGAGACGCGCGAGGAGCTGCTGAAGCTCCTCGACCGGGAGACCGCGGTCGCGCGCGCCACCGACGGGCGGCTCGCGGTGCTCATCCTCGACCTGCGCCGCGTCGATCGCCTGCACGCGCTGCTCAAGGGACCGAGCCCGGCGATGACCATGGCGCTCGTGCTCGAGCGGCTGCGCAAGGCGCTGCGGCCGGAAGATCGCGTCGCGCCCATCAGCGACGAGCAGGCGTGCATCGTGCTGCCGCGCCTCGCGCACCAGAGCCAGGCGGTGCTCGCGGCGGTGAAGCTCCTGCGCGCCCTCGACCGCCCCATCGCGCACGAGGGCGGCAGCGCCGTCCTGCGCCCGTGCGTGGGCATCGCGACGCTTCCCGAGCACGGCTTCGACCCCGCCGAGCTGCTGATGGCGGCCGACATCTCGCGCCAGATCGCCGCCACGCGCGAGGAGGGCTATCACGTCTTCCAGGGCGACGAGGCCGTGGAGGCCGAGGTGTATCGCGGCCTCGACCTCGACCTCGAGCGCGCGATCCGCGCGAACGAGCTCGAGCTGCACTACCAGCCGCAGGTGGACCTCGCGTCGGGACGGCCGGTGGGCGCGGAAGCGCTGCTGCGCTGGAAGCACGTGAAGGCGGGCGACGTGCCGCCGCAGACGGTGGTGGGCATCGCGGAGCGCACCGGGCTCATCGGCGCGCTCACGTTCTGGGTGCTCAACGCGGCGCTGCGCCAGGCGGCGGAATGGAAGGCGGCCGGAAGGATCCTGCTCGTCTCGATCAACCTTTCCACCAGCACGCTCACCGATCGCGAGCTGCCCGCGGTCGTCGACCAGAGCCTCCGGACCTGGGACGTCGCGCCGTCGGACCTCGGGCTCGAGATCGCCGAAAGCGCGATGATCTCCGACGCGGAGCGATCGGTCGCCATCCTCACGCGCCTCAAGGCGGTCGGCGTGCGCCTCGCGATCGACGACTTCGGCAGCGGCTTCTCGTCGCTCTCGCACATGCGCCGCTTCCCGCTCGACCAGCTCAAGATCGACCGGCCCTTCGTGCAGGGCATGCTCACCGACGCCGGCGACCGGGCGCTGGTGCGCAGCGTGATCGACCTCGCGCACCACTTCGGGCTGCGCGCGTGCGCCGAGGGCGTGGAACGCCCCGAGATCCGCCAGGCGCTCGCCGGCTTCGGCTGCGACCTCGCGCAGGGCAACGGCGTGTGCCCCGCCCTCCCCGCGGCCGCCTTCCGGGAGTGGTGGACGCTCCACGCCTCGGGAGCGTGAGCGGCCCGCGCGCCGCCCGATCGCCATGAAGAACGGTTTCTACGTCATCATGGCGGCGCAGTTCTTCTCGTCGCTCGCCGACAACGCGCTGCTCATCGCGGCGATCGCGATGCTCGCGCAGCTGCAGGGGCCGCCGTGGGCCACCCCGCTCCTCAAGTTCTTCTTCACCATCTCCTACGTCGTGCTCGCGTTCCTGGTGGGCGCGTTCTCCGACTCCATGCCCAAGGGCCGCGTGATGTTCCTCACCAACGCGATCAAGGTCGTGGGCTGCCTGCTCATCCTCTTCAACCAGTTCCTGAGCGTGGGCCATCTCTCCGCCTATTGGCTGGTGCTGCTCGCCTATGCGGTGGTGGGCCTCGGGGCGGCTGCGTACTCTCCGGCGAAATACGGCATCCTCACGGAGCTCCTTCCCGCCGAGAAGCTGGTGATGGCGAACGGATGGATCGAGGGACTCACGGTCGCCTCGATCGTGCTCGGCAACGTCCTGGGCGGCATGCTGATCGGCCCGCGCATCTCCCACATGCTGCTCTCGATCGACGTGCCGTTCGTCGCGACGAGCGTCGACACGCCTCCCGAGGCGGCCGTGGTCGTCATCTCGCTCGTCTACGGCATCGCGGCCATCCTCACGCTCGCCATCCCGGACACCGGCGCGCGCTACCCGCACCAGGAGCGCAATCCCGTCCGCCTGCTGGTCGACTTCTCGCGCTGCTTCGTGACCCTCTGGCGTGACAAGCTCGGCCAGATCTCGCTCGCCGTCACCACGCTCTTCTGGGGCGCGGGCGCGTGCCTGCAGTTCATCGTGATCCGCTGGGCGGAGCGCCAGCTCAAGCTGCCGCTCGAGCGGGGCGCGATGCTCTCGGGCGTCTCCGCCGTGGGGATCGCGATCGGCGCGGTGCTCGCGGCGCGCCTGGTGCCGCTCAAGAAGGCGGTCTCGGTGCTGCCGACGGGAATCGCCATGGGCATCGCGGTGATCAGCATGGCGTCGCTCAAGTGGATGCCGGCGGTGTACCTCGTGCTGGTGCTGATCGGCGCGTTCGCCGGCTACTTCGTGGTGCCGATGAACGCCCTGCTCCAGCACCGCGGCCACGTGCTGATGTCGGCGGGACATTCGATCGCGGTGCAGAACTTCAACGAGAACGTGAGCATCCTCGTGATGCTCGCGATCTACTCCACCATGATCCGCTTCGACCTGCGCATCCACACCGTGGTCGTGATCTTCGGGCTGTTCATGGCCGGCTCGATGTACCTCGTGATGCGCTGGAACGCCGCCAACCACCGCGCCGATCCGCACCTGGACCGCCTCATCGGCGAGGCGAAGCACTAGCGCGGCTCGCTAGCGGCGCATCGGCGCCCCGCGCTCGCCGGTGCCGAGCGGCAGGCGCACGGTGAATTCGCTGCCCTTGCCGATCCCCTCGCTGCGCACCTGGACACTCCCGCCGTGCATCGCCACGAGGTCCCTCACCAGCGCGAGGCCGATGCCGAGGCCGCCGCGCGCGAGCGCGCGCGAGGACTCGACCTGCGTGAAGAGCTCGAAGATGCGCGGCAGCATCTCCTGCGGGATGCCGACGCCGTCGTCGACGACCTTCACCACCGCCTCGTGCCCCTCGAGCGTCGCCTTCAGCGCGATGCGCCCGCCCAGCGGCGTGTACTTGGCGGCGTTCGTGAGCAGGTTCACGAACACCTGCTGCAGCCGCGCCGCGTCGGCCGCGAGGCGGATCGGCTCGTCGGGAACCAGCACGTCCACGGCGTGGCGCCTTTCCGCGACCAGCGTGCGCACATCCTCCACGCACTGGCGCAGCAGGTCCTGGAGCACCAATGGCCGTCGCTCGAGGTCGACCTTCCCGGCGGCGATGCGCGAGATGTCGAGCAGGTCGTCGACCAGCCGCCGCAGGAGGTCGGCCTGGCGCTCGATCACCTTCAGCGGATAGTCGATGTCGCCGTCCGCGGCCCCCGACATGCGGATGAGCTGCACGGCGTTGGAGAGCGGCGCGAGCGGATTGCGCAGCTCGTGGGCGAGCGTCGAGAGGAAGGCGTCCTTGCGCCGCGCCGCCTGCTCGAGCGCGATCGCGTGGTTGCGCAGCGTCTCGATCTGGCCCTTGAGGTCGGTGCGGTCGCGCAGCACCTTGGCGAGCGCGACCACCTCGCCCGCGGCGTCGCGCAGGGCGACCATCGCGCCCACCGCCCAGAAGCGCGAGCCGTCCTTGCGGCGCTGCCAGCGGTCGTCCTCGGCGACGCCGTTGCGGATCGCGACCTCGACCTCGTGGCCCGCCAGGCCGCGCGCGACATCCTCGGGCACGAAGAGCGCCGAGCTCGCGAGGCCCGCCAGCTCGCCGCGCTCGTAGCCGAAGACGTGCTCCGCGGCGGGATTCGCCCACGTGATGTGGCCCGCCGGGTCGAAAAGGAGCACGACGTGCTCGGGCGACTGCTCGGTGAGCATCGCGAGGAGCTTCGGGACGTCGGGCGTCGGCGCAGCCATCGGGAACGGTCGTCCGTGCACGCGGGCGCCGGTTCCCGATGGACGGCGCACGACCCTCCGTGTTCCCCCTCGCGCCGAATCGCGCAGCCCGCCGCAAGATTCGCGCGCGCCGCGCCGAGTGCCTAGCCGCCCGAACGACGCCAGCGCAGGAGGCCCGCCGCGTAGACGGTGTAGTAGCCCGCGAGCATGCCGAACACGACCAGCGTGAGCGGGCTCGAGGCGAAGCGCGGGCCGCCCGGCGCGGCGCCGTGCAGCTGGACTTCCGCGAGGCGCCACGCGATGCGCGCGGTGAACAAGACCGCGAGCACGATGCCGATGTGCGCGTTGGGCGTGTAGAACCAGCCCTCCGCGGTGTGCTCGAAGCGCGTGAGCCGAAGGCCCGCCGCGCCGAGCGCGGCGCCCACGAGGACGCCGCCGCCGAGCGCCGCGAGGGCCGCCGGATGCGAGGCGACCGCGAGACCCAGCACCGTGAGCAGCAGTGGGAAGAGCACGACCGCCATCCAGTGCCGCCACGCGCGCGAGCGCTGCCTTCCGATGAAGCGCCGGATGCGCGAGTACAGTCGCCATGCGACCAGCGGCACCACGGCGATCACGACGACGGTCTGCGGAGTCATGCCTCTTCCTTCATCTCAGCGCGCGCTCGAGCACCGTGTCGATGCCGCGCGCGTAATCGGCGAACGTCCAGCGCACCGCGATCGCCGGAGCGAGGTCGCCGCCGGCCACATCATAGTAGAAGTTCGGCCACCAACATGCGAGCGCGCGGCAGCCGTGCGCCCAGTCGTGGTAGCCGGTGGAAACGCCGATGCGGATGCGCGAGTTGGGGAGCGTGGCGGGCGTTCCCTCCGCCCAGAATTCGAGCCGGTCGCCCACCGGCGAGCCGACGATGACCGCGCGCGGGCCGGCGAAGTGCTTCGCGAGGACCGCGCAGATGATCGCCGCGGAGAACGTCGTCTCGTCGGTGAGGATGAGGAGCCGCCCGTCGGGCGCGAGGCGCCGCGCGAGGTCGCGCAGCGCGCCGTACACCGTCGGATAATCGCCGCCCGCATCGAAGCGCAGATCGAGCACGATGCGCTTCCACGGCGGCGTCGAAGCGTCGCCGAGCGCGTGCGCGATGCGGCTCGCGATCGGCTCGTGCGGCTCGTCGCGAACCTGCCAGAGGTGCAGGTAGAGCGTCCGTCCATCGAGCGCCGTGGCATACGTCACGTGCTCCGGGCCGCGCAGGCTGGGCGGGATCGCGCGCCCGCCGAGGAGCGCATGCCACGCGCCCGGTGCCTCGTCGGCCAGCGCGACCGGCGAGCGCAGCCTTCCCGGCTTCACCGCGCGCGGCGCCTGCGCCGCCGGCAGCGCGGCGAGGTCCACCTCGCGTTCGACGCCGGCCGCATCGCGCACGCGCAGCCGCGCCCGGTCGGTGCTCGCTTTCCCATGCAGTGCGTGCAGGACCGCGGGCGATTCGAGGGCCACGTGGCTCACCGATCGCAGGTATTCGCGCGTGCCCGCGAAGTAGCGCGCCGCCTCGCCCTCGAGCGCCTCGGGCGCATAGCCGTCGATCGCGAGCACGCGCGCGCCGAGGAGGCTTTCGTTCCCGGTGGCGGCACGGATCACGAAGAGACCTTCCGGAAACCACGCGAGACGCACGGGCAGCGCCGCGAGCTTCTCGCGCCAGGAGGCGAGGTCGACGTTGGTATGGGCGTTTCCCGAGAGGGCCACCGCCTGAGCGACGCCGAGGAAGAAGGACGCCTCGTCGAGCGCGCCGGCGCGATCGCGAAGCGATGCCACCTGGCGCTCGAACGCGGCGCGCGCCCCGGACGTGAAGCTGCGGTCGACGCTCGGCAATGCCGCGAGCACCTGCAGGTCCTGCAGCCGCGCCTGCAACGGATCGCCCGGCGCCGGCCCGCGCGGAGCCGGAAGCTCGCCTCCATAGCGCAGGTAGAGGATCTTCTCGTAGATCCGATGGCCCTTCCAGGCGAGCCCTGCCCCGGCGAGCCCGGCGAGGACGAGCGCCGCGAACGCGAGACGGCGCCGGGGACGGGCTTTCGGCATGCCTCGATGATGCCCGATCCCGGTCGATCCGCCCAACGCTCGACCGGCGCCAGGAACCACACCCCGGCGCAGAAACCGGCACCGCAACGCGCGTTCCTTGCGCTCGCGCAAGCCGGGAGGGAGGTGTCCGTCCGGTATAATTTCTCAACGAAATTCACGGCGTCCGCGCCGCATTCGATGGCCGCCTTCTGGTCCCTGGCCGCGTTCATGGTTCTCGTGGCGCTCGCCTTCATCCTCGTACCGCTGCTCAGGCGTCCGCCGGACGCGGGTCCCTCCGTGGTCGAGGCGAACCTCGACGTGCTGCGCAGCCAGCGGCGCGAGATCGAGTCGGACGTCGCGACCGGTGCGCTGCCGGCCGACGCGCGCGACGAGGCGCTCGCCGAGCTGGTCGAGCGCGCGCGCGACGACCTCGCCGCGCCTGATTCTCCCGCGCACGCCGCGGTGCCCGCGATGCGCCGGCCGTGGATCGCGGCCGTGGCCGCCGCGCTGGCGGTTCCGCTGATCGCCTTCGGCATGTACCGCGTGGTCGGCTCGCCGCTCGCCGCCGACGAGAGCCGCATCGCGCACGAGGGCGCGCCGATGACCGAGGAGCAGGTCGCATTGATGGTCGACCGGCTCGCGAAGAAAGTCGCGGAGCGGCCCGACGACGCGCAGGGCTGGGCGTTGCTCGCGCGATCGTACGCGGCGCTCGGCCGCTTTTCCGATGCGGTGCACGCCTACGAGCACCTCGCGAAGATCGCTCCCGGCGAAGCGAGCGTCTATGCGAACTGGGCCGATGCCCTCGGCATGGCGCAGGGTCGCTCGCTCGCCGGCCGTCCGCTCGAGCTCGTGAAGCAGGCGCTCGAGATCGATCCGAAGGAACCGAAGGCGCTCGCGCTCGCCGGCACCGCGGCGCTCGAGGCGGGCGATTTCGACCAGGCGCTGGGATACTGGACGGTGCTGCAGGGCGAGCTTCCGGCCGATTCCGACGGCCGCAAGCAGGTGGACGCGGTGATCGCCGAGGTCGAGGAGCGCGCGAAGGCGGCGGGCCGGCCGCTCGCCGCCGGGACGGCGCAAGCGTCCTCGCGTGGCGCAACCGCCGCTGGCGCCGTTGCGGGCTCGGTGAGCATCTCGCCCAAGCTCGCGGCGCGCGTCGACCCGTCGGCGACGCTCTTCGTGTTCGCGCGCGCCGAGCACGGTCCGCGCATGCCGCTCGCGGTGGTGCGCGCGTCGGCGCGCGAGCTGCCGATGCGCTTCACGCTCGACGATTCGCAGGCGATGTCGCCCGGCCTCAAGCTCTCGAGCGCCGAGTCGGTGCGCATCGAGGCGCGCATCTCGCGCTCGGGCAACGCCATGCCGCAGCCGGGCGACCTCGTGGGCTCGAGCGGCATCGTGAAGCCGGGCGCGCACGACGTGAACGTGGTGGTCGACAAGGTGCTTCCATGACGGCGCGGCTCGAGGCGCGCGCCCTCGCCTGCTCGCGCGGCACGGCGAGGCTCTTCCGCGAGATCTCCTTCGGAATCGCCGCGGGCGAATGGCTCGCCGTGCGCGGCCCGAACGGCAGCGGCAAGACGACGCTGCTGCGCTGCGTGGCGGGGCTCACGCGATTGGACGGCGGCGCGGTGCTGTGGGACGGGGAATCGATCGGCGCGCATTGCGCGCCCTTCCACGCGAACCTGCTCTACGCCGGCCACCTCCCGGGCATCAAGGACGACTTGAGCGCCGAGGAGAACCTGCAATGCGCGCTGCAACTGCGTGGCGTGAGCGCGCCGCCGGCCGCGCTGGCCGCGGCGCTCGCCGACGTCGGCCTCGGGAAACGGCGGCGGCTTCCCGCGCGGCGCCTCTCGGCGGGGCAGCGGCGCCGGATCGGCCTCGCGCGCCTGATGCTCGATCCGGCGCAATGCTGGGTCCTGGACGAGCCGCTCACGGCGCTCGACGACGAGGGCCAGCGCATGTTCTCGACGCTCCTCGAGCGCCACCTCGCGCGCGGCGGCCTCGCGATCCTCGCCACGCACCAGGACGTCGCGCCCGCACCGGCGCGCTTGTTGAGGATGGGCGCGTGAGCGTCGCCGTGTCGCCGCTCGTCCCGGCGCAGCCCGAAGGCTCGTTCGCGGCGGGCTTCGCCTGGGCCTTCGCGCGCGACCTGAAGCTCGCGATGCGCCACCCGGGCGAGACGCTGCTCGCCGTCGCCTTCTTCGTGCTGGTCGCCTCGCTTTTCCCGCTCGGCATCGGCGCCGAGCCGCAGCTTCTGCAGCGCATCGGCCCGGGCGTGATCTGGGTTTGTGCGCTCCTCGCCGCCTTCCTGTCACTCCCGGCCATGTTCGCCGCGGATTACACGGACGGATCGCTGGAACAGATGACCCTCTCGCCGCATCCGATGGGGGGATGGGTGGGCGGGAAGATCGCGGCGCACTGGTTCGCGAGCGGGCTGCCGCTCACCGTGCTCTCCCCGCTTCTCGGGCTCCAGTACGGGCTGGACGGCGCGACGCTCGCGGCGCTCGCGGCGGCGCTCCTGGTCGGCACGCCGGTGCTCTCGCTCCTCGGGGCGGCGTGCACCGCGCTCACGCTCGGCGCGCGCGGCGGCGGCATGCTGCTCGCGCTCCTCGCGCTGCCGCTCTTCGTGCCGGTGCTGGTGTTCGGGGCGGGCGCGGCCGAGGCGCAGGCGTCGGGGCTTTCCGCGGCGCCGCACCTTTCGATCCTGGGCGCCGGGCTCATCGTCGCCGGGATGGCCGTTCCGCCCGCCGTGTGCGCCGCCGTTCGGATCGCGATGGACTGACGATGAAGATCGCATGGTTCTACTTCGCCTCGCCCCCGACCTTCTACCGGTTGGCCGGGTGGCTCGCGCCATGGTTCTTCGCGCTCGCGGCGATCCTGGGCGCGGCGGGCCTCTACATCGGCCTCTTCGTCGCGCCCACCGACGCGCAGCAGGGCGAGGTGTACCGCATCATCTTCGTGCACGTGCCCGCCTCGTGGATGTCGATGTTCATCTACTTCGTGATGGCGTGCTACGGAGCCGTCTCCCTCACCTTCAACACTCGGCTCGCGGCGATGATGGCGCGCGCGCTCGCGCCCACCGGCGCGATGTTCACCTTCGTCGCGTTGTGGACCGGCTCCTTCTGGGGGCGCCCCACGTGGGGCACCTACTGGGTCTGGGACGCGCGCATCACGTCGGAGCTCGTGCTGCTCTTCCTCTATTTCGGTTTCATCGCGCTCGCCAACGCCTTCGAGGACCCGCGCCGCGGCGACCGCGCGGCCGCGCTCCTCGCGCTCATCGGCATCGTGAACCTGCCGATCATCTATTTCTCCGTGGTGTGGTGGAACACGCTGCACCAGGGCTCGAGCGTCAAGTTCACCGGCACCACGATGCAGGTCCAGATGCTGTGGGCGATGCTGCTCGTGGCGCTCTCGTTCTGGATGTACTCGATCGGCGCCTCGCTCACGCGCGTGCGCGCCATCATCCTCGAGAGGGAAGGCCGCACCCACTGGGCGCGCGCGCTCGCCGCATGAAACCGCACGAGTTCTATATCTGGATGTCCTACGGAATGACCGCGCTCGCGATCGTGGTGGAGATCGTCGCGTTGCGCGTGCGCCGCGCGCGATCGCTCCGGCGCATCGAAGAGGAGAGAGACCTTGAAGCCCAGGACTAGGCGGGCGCTGTGGATCGTGGGCGGGCTCGCCGCCCTCGGCGTCGCCACCGCGCTCGTGCTGAACGCGTTCCAGTCGAACCTCGTGTTCTTCTTCACGCCGACCCAGGTCGCCGACCACGAGGCGCCGCACGGGCGCTCGTTCCGCATCGGCGGGCTGGTCGAGCAGGGAAGCCTGGTGCACGAGAAGGACGCGCTCACCGTGCGCTTCCGCGTGACCGACACCGCGAAGACGATCCCGGTCGTCTACAGCGGAATCCTTCCCGACCTCTTCAAGGAGGGCAAGGGCGTCGTCGCGCAGGGCAGCATCGGCCCGGACGGCGTGTTCCACGCGACCCAGGTGCTCGCGAAGCACGACGAAAACTACATGCCGCCGGAAGCCGCCGAGGCGTTGCGCAAGGCCGGGCACCCGATCGACAGGACGGCGTTCGCCGGCCAGGGCGGCAAGCCGTGATCCCGGAGCTCGGCCACTTCGCCCTCGTCGTCGCGCTGGCACTCGCCCTCGCGCAATCGGCGTTCTCGTTCGTGGGCGCGGCGACCGGCCGCCGGGCGCTCATGGGAACCTCGCGCTCGATCGCGACCGGGCAGTTCGTGTTCGTGGCGGGCGCCTTCGCGGCGCTCGCGTACTCGTTCGTGACGAGCGACTTCTCCGTGGTGAACGTGGTGCAGCATTCCAACTCGAAGCTGCCCTGGTACTACCGCTTCGCCGCCACCTGGGGATCGCACGAAGGCTCGATGCTCCTCTGGACGCTGATGCTCGCGATCTGGACCTTCGCGGTCGCCGCGTTCAGCCGCCATCTTCCGGAGCGGCTGGTGACGCGCGTGATCGGCGTGATGGGCCTCGTGAGCGTGGGCTTCCTGCTCTTCATCCTGCTCACCTCCGATCCCTTCGAGCGCCTCATTCCCGCCGCGGCCGAGGGCCAGGACCTGAATCCGCTCCTGCAGGATCCCGGCATGGTGGCGCACCCGCCCATGCTCTACACCGGCTACGTCGGCTTCTCGGTGGCGTTCGCCTTCGCGATCGCGGCCCTCCTCGAGGGGCGATTCGACGCCGCATGGGCGCGCTGGTCGCGCCCCTGGACCACCGCGGCGTGGTGCTTCCTCACCGTGGGCATCATGATGGGCAGCATCTGGGCGTACTACGAGCTTGGCTGGGGCGGCTGGTGGTTCTGGGATCCGGTGGAGAACGCGTCCTTCATGCCGTGGCTCGCGGGGACCGCCCTCATCCACTCGCTCGCGGTGACGGAGAAGCGCGGCACCTTCCGCGCCTGGACGGTGCTCCTCGCGATCGTCGCCTTCTCGCTCTCGCTGGTGGGTACGTTCCTGGTGCGCTCGGGCGTCCTCACCTCGGTGCACGCGTTCGCGACGGACCCGCGGCGCGGCATCTTCATCCTGCTCTTCCTCGTCCTCGTGATCGGCAGCTCGCTCGCGCTGTTCGCATGGCGCGCGCCGCGCGTGGGTCTCGGCAGCTCCTTCGCGCCGGTCTCGCGCGAGTCGATGCTCCTCGCGAACAACGTGCTCCTCGCGGTCGCCCTCGCCGCGGTGATGCTCGGCACGCTCTATCCGCTCCTCCTGGACGCGCTGCACCTGGGCAAGATCTCGGTCGGGCCGCCGTACTTCGACGCGGTGTTCTTCCCGCTCATGGCGCCCGCGGTGTTCCTGATGGCGATCGGACCCGTGGCGAGCTGGAAGCACGCGGCGCTGCCCGACATGTGGATGCGCATGCGCTGGGCGTTCGGCATCGCCATCGTCACGGCGTTCTTGCTGCCCTTCGTGCTCGGCCGCTGGTCGCCGCTGGTCGCTTTCGGCCTGTGGCTGGGCCTCTGGGTCGTGGCCGCCACCATCGCGCAAGTGTGGCAGCGGCTCTCGAGTGCGCCGCAGCGCGGCTTCGCCGCCCGGGTCCGCGCGCAATCGCTCTCCTGGTACGGAATGCATTGCGCGCACCTGGGCATTGCGGTGTTCATCTTCGGCGTGACGATCGTGGAAGGCTACGCGACCGAGCGCGACCTGCGCATGGCGCCGGGCGAGCATACGGCGATCGCCGGCTACGATTTCGAGTTCAAGGGCACGCACGAGCTGCCGGGACCGAACTACACCGCGGTCCAGGGCGACTTCGACGTTCGCCGCGTGGGTTCGAGCGACGTCTTCCTCGAGCTCCATCCGCAGAAGCGCACCTACGCCGCCTCGGGGCAGACGCAGACGGAGGCCTCCATCGACCCCGGGCTCACGCGCGACCTCTACGTCTCGCTCGGCGAGCCGGTCGAGGGCGACGCGTGGGGCGTGCGCGTCTACTACAAGCCTTTCGTCGACTGGATCTGGGGCGGCTGCGCGCTGATGGCGCTGGGTGGCTTCCTCGCGTTGTGCGATCGGCGCTATCGGCTGAAGCGCGCGGCGAGCGTTCCGGCGGGCGCGGCGGCGGCGCGGCCATGATCCGGTTCCTCAAGTTCGGCGTCCCGCTCCTCGTCTTCGGGATCCTCGTCGTGTTCCTCGCGATCGGGCTCACGCACGATCCGCGCGAGGTGCCCTCGCCGCTCATCGACAAGCCGGCGCCGCGCTTCCAGCTCACGCGGCTGGAGGCGCCGCAACGCAGCTTCTCGCCGGAGGAAATGCGCGGCAAGGTGTGGCTGCTCAACGTGTGGGCCTCGTGGTGCGTGTCGTGCCGCGTCGAGCATCCGCTGCTCGTCGACATGGCGCGCAAGCGGATGGTCCCGATCGTCGGCCTCGACTACAAGGACCAGCGCCCGGACGGCATGAAGTGGCTCTCGACGCACGGCGATCCCTATCTCGTCTCCGCCTTCGACGACGAGGGCAAGGTCGGAATCGACTACGGCGTCTACGGCGTGCCGGAGACCTTCGTGATCGACAAGCAGGGCGTCATCCGCTACAAGCAGATCGGCCCCATCACGCAGGAGGCGCTCGAGCGCAAGATCCTGCCGCTGGTGCGCAAGCTCAACGGATGAAGGCGATCCTCGCCGCGCTGCTCCTCGCCCTGGCGATGCCCGCGTTCGGCCAGGCCGACGAAGTGGCGCATCCCGATCCGAACGTGGAGCGGCGCCTGAAGGACCTGGGCGAGGAGCTGCGCTGCCTGGTATGCCAGAACGAGACGCTCGCGGTATCGCAGGCGCCGCTCGCGCTCGACCTGCGCAACGAGATCCGCGAGATGATCCGCCAGGGCAAGACCGACGACCAGATCCGCGCCTATCTCGTCGCGCGCTACGGCGATTTCGTGCTGTACAAGCCGCCGTTCAAGCCGATCACCGTGCTGCTCTGGGTCGGCCCGTTCGCGCTGCTCGCGCTGGGAATCGGCGTGATGGCGGTGGTGCTCGCGCGGCGCCGCGCGGCGCCCGTCCCGCCGGCGCCCGCCGCGGACGCGCAGCGCGCGCGCATCGCCTCGCTCCTCGCGGGAGAGCCGCCCGCGCGCGGCGGCGACGGCTAGGCGCCTGTGGTCTCGACGGCGCGCGGCGTCGTCGCGGCCGCTTCGACGAATCCCAGGTCGCGCGAGACGTCGCGCGCGGCGACGATCAGCATGTGCGCGAGCTCGTCGCGGCGCGAGCCGAGGATCGCCTTCTCGGCGCCCCAGAGCGCGAGCGACGCGACGACCGATCCGGAGCGATCCCGGATCGGCGCGCCCAGGCCGGAAACGCCGACGCGGAACTCGCCCCGGTTGATCGAGTAGCCGCGCAGCCGCGTCTCCTCGAGGTCCTTCTCGATGTCCTTGCGCCGCGTGAGCGTGATCGGCGTGTACCGCTTCACGTGCGCCATCGCCTGGTCGAGGCACCCCGGCGGCAGCCACGCGAGCATCGCCTTGCCGGTCGAGGTGACGGTGGCCGGCACGCGCGAGCCGATGCTGGTCATGGCCTTGAGCGGTTGCGGGCTGTCGGCCTTGTCGACGTACACGACGAAGCCCGAGTCGAACACCGCGAGCTGGATCGACTCGTGGGTGTCCGCGCACAACCGCCGCAGCCGCGGCTGCGCGACCGTCACGAGGTCCACGTCGCGCACCAGCAGGGAGCCCAGCTCCCAGAGCTTGAGCGTGGGCGAGTAGAAGGTGGTGATGGGATCCTTCTTCACGTAGCCCAGCGTGGAGAGCGTCGAGAGCAGCCGGTAGACGTTGGGCTTGGTAAGGCTCAGCTGGCGGGCGAGCTCGGTGAGGCGCCGCGGCTGCCCGGAGCGGACCAGCGCTTCCAGCAGGTTCAATGCCTTCTGGACCGTCTGTTCCATGGGGGACCCGATCGGTGGGGGGCGGGAGGCATATCCTACGCCGCCCGCGAAAAAAGCGTCGGGTCGCGGGGCTAGATGAGCTGCGGCCGATCCGGCAGCTCGTTCGCGTGCGGCGCGCCGTCGGCCGGAAAGTGTCGAGCGAGGAGATCGGACACCGCACGCACACCGGCGATCGAGCCTGCCTCGAACTCGCCGGCCCGGAAATGGCGCTCCATCGTCCGGCAGATCGCGTGCCACTCGGAGTCGCCCACCTTCGCATCGACGCCGCGGTCCGCGACGATCTCGACGCGCCGGTCGGCGAGCAGCAGGTAGACCAGGACGCCGTTGTTCTCCTCGGTGTTCCACACGCCGTGCGCGGCGAACACCTGGCGCGCGCGAGCGCGCGAGGAGAGCCCGTGCCAGAGCTGTGCCGAGGAGAGCTCCGCCTCGACGACGAAAACGACCTGCCCGCGATGGCGCTGCTCCTGCGCCGCGACCTCGCGCTGGATGGCGTCGAGCGTCTTGCGCGGAAATGCGCGCCGCTCCTGGATCGGGTGCATGCGCGCGTGGCGCCAGAATCGCGCGAGGTCCATCACCAGCTCCCCGAGGAACCGCCGCCGTCGAAGCTGCCGCCGCCGCCGCTGAAGCCGCCGCCCCCGCCGCCGCTGAAGCCGCCGCCGCCGAATCCGCCGCCGAATCCGCCGCCCCAACCGGGACCCGCCCGGATGCCGCGTCCGATGCCGGTCCCGGTGAGCACCGTGAAGACGAAGCTCGCGAGGGCCGCGAAGACGACGAGGCCGAGGCTGCCGAACACGAGCCACGCGGCAATGCCGGTGATTCCCGACGTGAGGCCCGCGCCGAACAGGCGGCCGAAGACGCCGCGCAGGATGAGGCCCACGAACGGCACGACGAAGAACGCGAGGAACAGGAAATTCGAGAGCGAGGATGCGGAGCCCACGCGATGCGCGGGCTCACGCGCCTGCGGCAGCGGCAGGCTCTCGCCCTCGATCGCCTTCACGATGGCATCCACGCCCGCGTCGAGGCCGCCCGCGAAATCGCCGGCGCGGAAGCGCGGCGCGATGATCTCGTTGATGATGCGGTTCGAGAGCGCATCGGTGAGCGTTCCCTGCACGCCGCGCCCGGTATGGATGCGGATCTTGTGCTGCGCCTTCGCGACCACCAGCAGCACGCCGTCGTCGACGCCCTTGCGGCCGAGCTGCCACTCGTCGGTCACGCGCGTGGCGAAGTCGAAGATGGACTCCTCGCCCGTGGAAGGCACGAGCAGCACCACCACTTGCGAGCCGTGCGTGCGGTCGAAGTCGGCGAGCTTCGCGTCGAGGGCGGCGCGTTGATCGGGCGTGAGCGTCGCGGTCTCGTCGATCACGTGGGCGCTCAGCCTGGGCACCGCGATCTCGTTGGGGTCCGCCGGCGCCGCCAGGGCGCCCGCCGCGCCGACGAAAAGCGCGGCGGCGGCGAGGATTTTGCGCAGCATTCCGGACTTACTTCGCCGCGGGAGCGGGCGTGCCGGAAGGCACCGCCGGCACCGCGGACCTGGGCGCGAAGTCCACCTTCGGCGGCTCCGAGATCGCCTTCTCGTTCTCGACCGTGAAGCTGGGCTTCTGCTGGTAGCCGAACATCTTCGCGGTGAGGTTGGTCGGGAACTGGCGCACGAGGATGTTGTAGTCCTGCGTCGCCTTGATGAAGCGGTTGCGCGCGGTGGTGATCCGGTTCTCGGTGCCCTCGAGCTGCGCCTGCAGCTCGCGGAAGTTGGCGTCGCTCTTGAGCTGCGGATAATTCTCCGCCACCACCAGCAGCCGCGAGAGCGCGCTCGTGAGCTGGCCCTGCGCCTGGGCGAACTGCTGCATCTTCTGCGCGTCGTTGACCGTATCGGGGCTCACCTGCACGGAGCCCACCTTCGCACGCGCCTGCGTCACGCCGAGCAGCACGTCCTTCTCCTGGCTCGCGTATCCCTGCACCGTCGCGACGAGGTTGGGAATGAGGTCGGCACGGCGCTTGTACTGGTTCAGCACCTCGGCCCACGACGCCTTCACCTGCTCGTCCTTCGCCTGGAACTCGTTGTAGCCGCAGCCCGAAAGCGACAGCATGGCGAGAAGCGGGAAGGCCCAAAGCAACTTGCGCAGCATGTTGTTCGTCTCCTGTATGCGCGGCGCGGATCCGCCTCGCCCGATCATGTGGGCGCCCGTGCGCATTTTCAAGCGGCGGCCGCGAGCGTGCGGCGGGCGAAGAGCAGGTCCTCCCACGCCTTCGCCTTGTCGGGGAGGTTGCGCAGCAGGTAGGCCGGGTGGTAGGTCACGACGAGCGGCGTGCCGCGATAGCTGTGCACGCGCCCGCGCAGGCTCGCGAGGCTCGCTTCGGTCGCGAGGAGCCGGATCGCCGCGGTCTTGCCCAGCGCGACGATGAGCCGCGGGCGGATGAGCTCGACCTGCCGGTCGAGGAACGGCGCGCATGCGGCCGCCTCTTCGGGCGTCGGCGTGCGATTTCCCGGCGGCCTGCACTTCACGACGTTCGCGATGTAGGCCTCGCGGCCGCGCGCGATCCCGATCGCGGCGAGCATCGCGTCGAGGAGCTTCCCGGCCTGGCCCACGAAGGGATCGCCCTGCTCGTCCTCGTCGGCGCCCGGACCCTCACCGATGAAGAGCCACGGCCCGGATTCGCTCCCCACGCCGAAGACCGCCTGCTTGCGCTGCCGGCACAGGACGCATGCGGCGCACGTGCGCACCGCTTCGCGAAGCTCGGTCCATCCCATCGAAGCGACGGTGCCGCCCGCATTGGCCATCGGGGCGGCGATCACGCGCGGCTCCTCGCTCGCGTCGAGCCTCCCGGAAGGAGCGGAGCGCTCCTCGACGAGGCCGTACAACGCGGCGACGGGCGCGAGCTCCAGCGCCCGGAGGATGCGCTTCGACCTCACAGGGTGAGCCCGAGGAAGAGCGCGTCCTCGCGCCCGGCGCTCGCCGGGTAGTACTCGGGACGGATCGCGATCTGCTGGAATCCCATCTTGCGATAGAGGTGGCGCGCCGCCACGTTCGAAGGCCGCACCTCGAGGTAGATGATCTGCGCGCCCGCCTCGCGCGCCACTTGCACGATGTGCGCGAGGAACGCGCGGCCGATGCCCTGGTTCTGCCATTCCGAGGCGACCGCGAAGTTGAGCAGGTGCGCCTCGTCCAGCGCGACCATCACGATCGCGTAGCCGATCACGCTCTCGCCGTGCGTGACCGTCCAGCAGTCGTATCCGGCGGTGACCGAATCGCGGAAGTTGCCGAGGCTCCACGGAAACTCGTAGAGCGACTTCTCGAGGCGGGCGACCTCGGCGAGGTCCGCCGCGCGCATGCGCCGGTACGACAGCTGGGGAATGGGAACCGCGCTCACCGCCTCGCCCTTCGCTCTTCGCTCGTGAGTGCCACCTTGTCGCGCAAGTATAGAGGCGCCGCATCCTCCGCGGCCACGGCGCCGCCGCGCGCGAAACGCCGCGCCGCGAGCCTTGCGACCGCGCCGGCGCGCGGAAGGTCGCCGCCGAAGCGCATTTGCACGGAGTCGCGATAGGCATCGCGCAGCCAGGCCAGGCGCTCGAAGCCGCTGCCGGTCGCCGCCCATTGGCGTCCCGGAAGCGCTGGCAGCGACTGCGCGTCCGCGAGCCGCGGCGCCACCACCTCGTCCCAATCGTCGCCGTTCCGCGCGTAGGCCGCGAGGTAGGCCTCGTTCATGCGCGCATCGAGCGCCGCGATCACGCGCCGCTCGTTCGACTGCTCGGCGAGGGCGAGGAGCGAGGGCACCGGGACCACCGGGCGTCCGGCCCCGAAGGCGAGGCCCTGGATCACGCCGCAAGCGATCCGGATGCCGGTAAAGGAGCCGGGGCCCTGCCCGAAGGCGAAGGCATCCATGTGGGCCGCGTTCAGGTGCGCGCGCTCCAACGCACGCCGCACCATGGGCAGGAGCATCTCGGAATGCCGGTTCTGCGCCAGGGCTTCCTCGACGAAGAGCGCGCCGTCGCGAAGCAGCGCGACCGAGCACAGCTCGGTGGAAGTCTCGATGGCGAGGAGGTTCACCGGGCCATTATAGCCCAGCGCGCCCTTGCCATTTAGTCTATCTAATACAGCGTATTACCTTGTCTTGTTAGCGTACTACATGAAGTCTCAAACCAGGTCCAGGGGCGCGAAATGCCCGCCGAGCACCGCGCCGGAATCGATACGCAACCAGCGCTCGAGCAAGGTGGCGTAGTAGGCGCGGAAATCGACGGTGTGGGTGAGGTTCCCATCGGCGTCGAGCCGCTCCAGCGAAGGCGCCGCGCCGTGGAGCCCGCCATGCACCGCCCCGCCGAGGACGAAATGCGCGCTCGCCGTGCCGTGGTCGGTGCCGCCGCTTTGGTTCTCTCGCGCGCGCCGCCCGAACTCCGCGTACGTCGCGACCACCGTGCTCTTCCACAATCCGGCTTCCGTGAGGGCGCCGCGCAGCGCCGCGAGGCCTTCGCCGAGCTGGTGCAGCAGGTTCGCCTGCACCGGTAGCTGGTTCGCATGGGTGTCGAAGCTCCCGAGCGAGAGCCGGACGACCGCGATGCCGGCGGGGTTCGCCGCAAGCTGCGCCGCGGCTCGCGTCGAGGCGCCGAACGCGCCCGCCGGAAACTCGGTGCCGAAATCGCGTGGCGCGCCGCGCAGGCGCTCCGCAGAGGCCGCGACCTCGTTCTCCACGTGCAGGATGTGCGCGAGCGAAGCGTTGCGTGGACGGGCAGCCTCGGCATGCACGAGATGCGCGCTCCTCACGAACTGCTCGGGGTTCGCGAGCGCGATGGCGCGTACCTTGCGCCCCGAGAGCGGCCCCATGCCGCCGGCGCCCACGACGACGCCCTCCGCGGCGTAGCTCGCCGGGCACGGCGAGCGCTCGAACGCGCGCGCGAGCCAGCCCTCGTCGAGGTACTGGTCGCTGCGCGATGCGGTATCCCAGATCTCGATCGAGCGGAAGTGCGAGAGGTTGGGCGCGGGATAGCCCACGCCCTGCACGATCGCGAGCTCGCCCGCGTCCCACGCGGGCTTGAGCGGCGCGAGCGAGGGATGCAGGCCCACGCGCTCGGTGAGGTGGATCACCTGCTCGCGCGCGATCGCGAGACGCGGCCGCAGCTCGGCATAGCGCGGGTCGGCGAACGGCACCACGGTGTTGAGGCCGTCGTTGCCGCCCTTCAACTCGACGAGGATGAGCAGGCGGCGCACGCCGGGATCGGCCGCGGCGCGCGCGAGGCCCGTTGCGCCGACGAAGGGCGCGAGCGCGGAGAGCTTGAGGAATTCGCGTCGTTCCATGGTCCTCACTTCAGTTGGTAAGCGGGATCGGCGACCAATGCGCGCACGCGCGCGGCGATGCCCAGGTTCGCGGGAACCGGATCGACCGCTGCGCTCGCGAGGACCAGGTGATCGATCCGCGAGTCGTTGCGCGGCGTGCCGAGGGTGGCGAGCCAGCGCCGGTCGTCGAAGGCATAGGAGCCCATGCCGCGTTGCATGAGCCGCTGCAGCCGCGCGCCCGGCGCTTTGGCGCTGCCCTTGTCCTTGTCCGCCTCCATCGAGGTCTCCTGCATCGCCACGGGTTGCATGCCGAGGTCGGCGGTACGGAACACCCGGTCGACGAACTGCTCGCGGCCGAGCAGCGTCGCCGAATCGATCCACGCATCCCCGCCCGGCCAGCCCTTCACGTTCGGCGGGCCGAAGAGATCCTGTCCCAGCACCGCGCAGGCGACCGCGCCCGGGCGCAGGTCGTCGGGATGGATGTCGAACGTGCGGAGCGTTCCCACCACCACGTCGACGGGCGACTTCACGAGCGCCGCGCGGTTCGCGCTCGACCAGAAGGCGTCGGAGAGGAAGATCGCGCGCAGCAGCGGCTTCACCTCGTAATGCGCGGCGCGGAAGATGCGTGCCCAACGCTCGACTTCCGTCTCGTCCGGCGTGGGCGAGACGAACTCGCGCCACATCTTCTCGGCGATGAATTGCGCGGTCGCGGGCTGCTCGAGCAGGATGTCGAGCACCTGGTCGCCGTCGAGGTGCCCGCGATGGCCCAGCACGACCTTTTCCCCGTCGTCATGGAAGAACGGCCGGTACTTGTAGGCACCCGTCGCCGGATCCACGCTCCAGCCGGTGTAGGCGCGCGCGGCTTCCTTCACGTCGCCCTCGCCGTAATGGCCCACCCCGAGGGTGAAGAGCTCCATCACCTCGCGCGCGAAGTTCTCGTTGGGCGCGCCCTTGCGGCTGCGCGCGTTGTCGAGGTAGACGAGCATCGCCGGGTCCTTCGCGACCTCGTGGAGCAGCGTCGCGAAGTTGCCGAGCGCCTCGCGGCGCAGCAGCACGTTCTGCCGGTACATGAGCTGCGGGGCCTTCACCTTGCGCTGGCTGGTGGCGAAGTGGTTGTGCCAGAAGAGCGTCATGCGCTCGGTGAGCGGGCTCGGCGTATCGAGCATCTCCTGCAGCCACCAGGCGCGAAGCTCCAACCCTTCCTGCACGAGCTTGCGGCGCAGGGCCTTGCGCGCTTCGGGGTCGTCCTTGAGCTTCCCGGGACGCTCGATGGCGGCATCCACGAAGGCGGGCGGCGGCGTCACCGCCTCGCGGCGCCCGCCCTGCAGCAGGCGATCGACGGCCTCGCCACGGTCGAGGGCGGCGAACTCGCGGATCTCACGGTCGGTGGCGCCGAAGCCCGCCCGGTCGAGCAGGTGGCGCGCATCCTCGTATCCCATGGGAGCGGCAGCCGCCCCGAACGAGGCCGCGAGGAGCACTGCGGCGTAGAGGAGTCTCATGGTGCGGGTGAAAGCATGACACAGCCGCGCGCCGGCGTGGGGCCGGCGCGGGCTGCATTTGTCATTGCCCCTGGTGGCGATGGTGGAACGCGGCGCGCAGCTCCTCGGGGGTGAGGTAGCCGTCGCCGTTCGCGTCCAGCTGGTCGAAGTGCTGCGCGAGCCGCGGCGCGTTGGCCTGCGCCTCGGCCCGGCTGATGCGCCCGTCGCCGTCGGTGTCGATCTTCTTCCAGTGCTCGGCGCGCTTCTGCTTCATGTACGCATGCAGCTCGTCCCTGGAGAGCTGGCCGTCGTGGTTCGCGTCGATGGCGTCGAAGTTCTTCGCGAGGCGCGCAGACGCCTGCGCTTCATCGCGGCTGATCATGCCGTCGCCGTTCGTGTCGAGGGCCTTGAGCCCGTGCCGATGATGATGCGGGGCGCCCGGCGGCGTGGCCGGGGCGTCGGCATGGGCGAGGAATGCCGCCGAGGCAAGGCCGAGCGCGGCGAGGATGGAAACGGGTTTCATGCAACTCTCCTTTCGGGTCGTGGGGCCACGGCGATGCGCCGAGCGTATGCCGATCAACGCATGGGGGCTTTTCGCGTCACGGTCGCGGTGGTAACGGGTTGTAAGTGGATGCGCCCGAAGGCGGCCCACTGCTAACATTCCGTTACAACTGGCGCCGGGATTGCCTGCGCCGCTCGCTACGATCGCCTCATGCAGACCGCGCAACGCCAGAAGATCCTCGTCGTCGACGACGACTTGCGCCTGCGCGACCTGCTCAAGCGCTACCTTTCGGAGCAGGGCTTCGGCGTGGATACCGTGCCCGATTCGGCGGCCATGGACCGCAACCTCACGCGCGTCCGCTACGACCTGCTGGTCCTCGACCTCATGCTGCCTGGCGAGGATGGACTCGCGATCTGCCGCCGGCTACGCGCCTCCGGCAATGCGGTGGCGGTGATCATGCTCACCGCGAAGGGCGACGACGTGGACCGCATCGTGGGCCTCGAGATGGGGGCCGACGATTACCTCGCCAAGCCGTTCAATCCGCGCGAGCTGGTGGCGCGCATCCACGCGGTGCTGCGGCGCCAGGCGCCGCAGGAGGCGCCCGGCGCGCCGACGCAGGACGAGCGCGTGGTGCGCTTCGGACCGTTCTCGCTCAACCTGGGCAATCGCACGCTCATGCGCGAGGCCGAGCCGGTGCCGCTCACGACCGGCGAGTTCGCGCTGCTCAAGGCGCTCGCGCTGCACCCGCGCGAGCCGATGTCGCGCGACAAGCTCATGGAGCTCGCGCGCGGGCGCGAGCACGAGAGCTACGACCGCTCCATCGACGTGCAGGTGTCGCGCCTGCGCAAGCTCCTCGGGGAGGATCCGCAGTCGCCGCGCTACATCCAGACGGTGTGGGGCTTCGGCTACGTGTTCATCCCCGACGGCGCGGCGCAGAAATGACGCTGCTCCCCGCCTCGCTGCTGTGGCGCACGCTCGCCGTGATGGTGGCCGCGCTGGTCCTCTCGCAGGCCGCCGCGGTCTGGCTCATGAACGAGTACGTCACGCAGCCGCGGCACGAGGCGCGCGTCGGCCAGTTCGTGAGCCACCTGAAGACCATCAGCGCGGCGCTCAACACCATGCAGCCGCAGGCGCAGCAGCGGTTCATCGACGCGATCGCCGAGAAGGAGGGCATCCGGATCATTCCGGTGCGCGGCGACGAGACCATGCGTCCCGCCGAGGGCGTTCGCCCGCTGCACCTCTTCCGCCAGCGCCTGCGCGAGATCTTCGGTCCCGAGGCCGAGGTGTACGTGCGCCGCGGCGAGCGCGACCGGCGCGGCCCGCCGCCGGTGCTGTGGATCCGCCTCCCGGCCGGGTCGCACGATTTCTGGGTCGCGTTTCCGCGCGGGCGCATCGACCGCGACCCGGTCTTCGCGCTGCTCGCGTGGAGCGCCGTGGGCCTCGCGATCGCGATCGGCGCGACGTTCTTCCTCGTCTACCGGCTCAACCGGCCGCTCGCGGAGCTCTCGCGCGCCGCGGTGAAGCTCGGCAAGGGCGGCGATCCGGCGCCCGTGTCGGAGACCGGGCCCTCGGAGATCCGGGCGGTGGCGCGCGCCTTCAACCAGATGAAGGACGACCTGCAGGAGAGCCAGCGCGAGCGCGCGACCTTCCTCGCCGGCGTCTCGCACGACCTGCGCACGCCGCTTTCGCGCCTGCGCCTCGAGGTCGAGATGCTCGAGGGCAAGGTCGCCGCCGAGGCGCAGCGCGGCATGGTCGAGGACCTGGACGACATGAACGCGATCATCGACCAGTTCATCGACTTCATGCGCAGCGAGACCGCCGAGCCGCTCGCGCCGGTGGGTCTCGCGGAGCTCGCGCGCTCCTGCGCCGAGCGCGCGATCCGCGGCGGGGTGGACGTGCGCTGCGAGCTGGACGAGATCCCGCCGATGATGCTGCGCCCGCTCGCCATGCACCGGCTGGTCGACAACCTCCTCGCGAACGCCGCGCGCCATGCGGGGGGCGGGATCGCGATCCGCACCGCGCGCGCGCCCGGGAAGGCGGTCCTCGCCGTGCTCGATCGCGGTCCCGGCATCCCGCCCGGCGAGACGGCCCGGCTCAAGCAGCCCTTCACCCGCCGGGACGAGGCGCGCAGCGGCTCCTCGGGCGCCGGGCTGGGTCTCGCCATCGCCGACCGCGTGGCCCGCCTGCACGGCGGGGAGCTGGAGCTCCTGCCGCGTGAAGGCGGAGGCCTCGAGGCCCGCCTCACGCTTCCCATGGCGGCGTGATCCGCCTCGGCATGCCCGGCGCCACCACACACGGCATGGATTCCCGCCATACTTTCCCGCGTTTACGACAGGATCCGGGGCGGCTGGACCGAACGAATTTCCCGGTCATCCGAAACGCTGTCTCGTACGTTGTATCCAACGATCAGACGATGTCCCGCGCGGGACGGATCCAAGGAGCGTTCAGATGAATGCGACCAAGAAGGTGTTGCTTGCGGCGCTCGCCGCGGGCGCCCTCGCCATGGCGGGGCCGGCCGCGGCACAGCACAACGGCGGTGGGCACGGTGGCGGCCACTGGAGCGGCGGCCACTGGGGTGGCGGCCATTTCCATGGCGGCCATTTCCACGACGGCCACTTCCACCACTTCCATAGCCACTTCAGCTTCTTCTTCGGCGGGCCTTTCTGGGGCTGGGGCTTCCCGTACTATTGGGGATACCCGTATTACTACGGATACCCGTACTACTACGGCTACTACCCGTATTACGGCTATCCGTACGCCGCCGATCCGGACTATGGCGGCGCTCCACAGGCATACGGCGCCGAAGCTCCCCAGGGCCAGGACCTCGGTCCCGCGGAGAACGCGGTGCCGGGCCCCGGCGCTCCGACGCGGGGCCCGCTCTACATGAACTACTGCGCCTCCGCCAAGGCGTACTACCCGAAGGTCACGCAGTGCCCGGAGGGCTGGAAGTTCATCGCGCCGTCGCACTGACGCTCGCCGCTCGCTCGCCGAAGAAGGCTTCGACTTCGGCGAGCGAGCGCGTGCGGCGGAACGGCGGCAGCGCGCGCCAGATGCGCTTGCCGTAGTGCTTCTCGACGAGCCGCGGGTCGCAGATCACGAGCGCCCCGCGATCCGTCTCGTCGCGGATGAGGCGCCCCGCGCCCTGCTTGAGGGCGATCACCGCCCGCGGAAGCTGGTAGTCCATGAATGCGTTGCCGCCCGCGCGCTGGATGCGCTCGATGCAGGCGGCGAGCACCGGCTCGTCGGGCGGGTTGAACGGCAGCCGGTCGATCACCACGACCGAGAGCTGCTCGCCCTTCACGTCCACGCCTTCCCAGAACGACTGCGAGGCGACCAGGATCGCGTGCGGCGCGCGCCGGAAGCGCTCGAGGAGCTCGTTCTTCGCCGCGGTTCCCTGCAGCAATAGCGGCCAGTCGAGTCCCTCGGCCGCGAGCTTCCCGGCGAGGCGCTGGTAGCCCCGATCCATGGCGCGCAGGCTCGTGAAGAGCAGGAACGCGTGGCCGGCGCTCGCACGCACGACGGGCCACGCGGCCTCGATCACCGCCTCCACGTAACCCTCGGTGTTCGGGTCGGGCAATCCCTCGGGCACGTAGAGCAGCGCCTGGCGCTCGAAGTCGTAGGGACTCGGCCAGGAGCGCGTGTGCGCGTCGGCGAAGCCCATCTCCGATCGGTAATGCGAGAAATCGCCGTTCACGGAGAGCGTCGCCGAGGTGAAGATCCAGGCGCGTTCCCCGGCGCGCATCGTGCCGCCCAGGATGCGGCCCACGTCGAGCGGCGTGAGGTAGAGCTGCGCCGATTGCGGATACACCTCGATCCAGCGCACGAAATCGGGCGCCGGCGTTTCGCCGTAGGCGTCCTCCTTCGGCCGGGCGTCGGCCTCGCGCCACTCCACGACGCGCGTGAAATACTCCTCGGAGCGCACGCGGCAGTTGCGGATCTCCTCGGCACGCTCCTCCTGCGCGCGCAGCCGCTTCGCGAGCTCGGCGAGGCGCTCCTCGAGCACCGCGAGCGCGCGGTCGAAGGCCGAGCGATCGCGCAACGCCGCGGCGGCGATGCGTCCGGCCGCGCCGCCGAGCGCGATGCGCACCTCGCGCGCGGCGTTCTCCATCGCGATCGCCGCATCGCCCATGTCCGTCGCCTCGCGCGCATGGGCGGCTTCCGCGGTGCGTACGTCGCGCGCGAGCTCGACCAGCTGGTTGGTGGAAAGCGACTGGCCGAAGAAGAGGCGCGCGAGGTCGGGCAGGTGGTGCGCCTCGTCGAAGATCACCGTGTTCGCTTCCGGCAGCAGGTCCGCCGCCCCCTCGTCGCGCAACGCCACGTCGGCGAAGAAGAGATGGTGGTTCACCACCACCACGTCGGCATCAGCGGCCCGCTTGCGCGCCTTCATCACGAAGCAGTCCTGGTAGTGGCGGCACGCGGAGCCGAGGCAGTTCTCGCGCGTGGAGGTCGCCTGCGCCCAGGCGCCCGACCCCTCGGGGACCTCCGCGCACTCGCTGCGGTCGCCGCTCATGGTGCGCGCCGCGAAGCTCGCGATCTTGCGCAGGTGCGAGGCCTCCTCGCGCACCGCGAAGGTGCCCTGCGAGGCGGCGAGCTCCAGGTGGTGCAGGCAGACGTAGTTCGCGCGGCCCTTGAGGAGCGCGATGTCGACGCGCACGCCCAGCGCGTCGCGCACCCGCGGAAGGTCTCGATGGTAGAGCTGGTCCTGCAGCGTCTTGGTGCCGGTGGAGACGATCACGCGGCCGCCCGCGAGGAGCGCCGGCACGAGGTAGGCGAAGGTCTTCCCGGTGCCGGTGCCGGCCTCCGCCACCAGCGTCGCGCGCGATTCGATCGCCTCGAGCACGGCGCGCGCGAACTCCACCTGCTCCGGGCGCTGGCGGAAGCCGTGCACCGCGCGCGCGAGCGGTCCCGACGCGCAGAAGATCGCCTCGAGGTCGATCGGTTTGGGCGCCGCGCTCATGATCGCCCGAACACGATGCGCTCCTCGCGCAACAGCCGCACGACCGCGACCAGCGCGACGGCGGCGAGCGCGCCTGCCACGAGCGCGGGGAGCGCCCAGTCGACGAAGCGGAAGGCGTCGCCGCGCACGATGCGCGCGAGCACCGCCTGCTGCCCGAGCACCGGCACCACGAGCTGCCAGCGCGCGTCCTTCAAGCCCGAGAAGAGCACGATCACCGGGACGAACGAGACCGCCGTGGCGAGGTAGCTCACGTAGGTCTGCGCCTCGCGATAGGAGCGGCCGTAGGTGCAGATGAGCATCTGCAGCGCGGCGGTCATCGCCGCGAACGGCACCACCATCGTGAAGAAATCCGCGAGCTCGGGCATGCCGAAGGTCATCAACGCGGCGAGCTTGCGCTGCGCGTAGAGGGTCGCCGCGGTGGCGAAGCCGGCGAGAGTGAGCAGCGCCACGCCGCTCGCGAAGGTCCACGCGGCGAGCCACTTGCCGAGCACGATCTCGCGCACCGGCACCGGATTGGCGAGCAGCGGCTCGAGGGATCCGCGCTCGCGCTCGCCGGCGGTCGAATCGATCGCGAGCGTCATGCCGCCGAGGAGCGGCGAGAGCAGCGCGAACATCGGGATGAGGAAGAGCAGGAACGCCCCCTTCTGGCGCGGCGTGGCGGTGTTCACGCGCTCGACCTTCACCGGTTCGGCGAGGTCGGGGCTCACCCCCCGCGCGATCATGCGCAGCATCCCGGTCTCGTGGTTGAACGCCTCGAGGAGCCTCTGCGCCTGGCGCGTCGCCGGCCCGGAGTCCGCGCGCGAATCGTCGTAGACGATCTCGAGCTTCGCGCCGTCGCCGGCGATCCAGTGCTCCTGAAAATCGTCGGGCACGACGATCACCGCGTCCAGGCGCCCCTGGCGGATCTTCGTCTCGTAGTCGGCGGGCGCCGCGTCGATGCGCACGTCGTTCCGCTTCAGGAAGTTCACCAGCGCGGGCGCGTTCTGCTGGCCGCGGATGCGCACCTCGAGCACGGATGCCTTCTCCTCCAGCCCCGATACGAAATGCGCGACCAGCACGAGCGTCACCGGGCCGGTGAGGATCGAGGCCACGAGCACCATGATGGCCGTGCGCCGGTCGCGCAGGCTGTCGCGCAGCTCCTTCAGGTACACGGTGAGGAAGGCGGGCCTCACGGCGGCAGCGCCTCCCCGGCGAGATGCACGAACGCGTCCTCGAGGTTCGCGCGCCCGCTCGCCGCGAGCAGCGCCTCGGCGGTGCCGTGCGCGGCCACCGCGCCGTGCGCGATGATCACGATCTCGTCGCAGAGCGCGGACACCTCCTGCATCACGTGGCTCGAGAAGAGCACGCATTTGCCGGCCGCGCGAAGGTTGCGGATCACCTCGCGCAGGTTCCTCGTCGTCATCACGTCGAGGCCGTTGGAGGGCTCGTCGAGGATCACGTTGGGCGGATCGTGCACGAGCGAGCGCGCGATGGCGACTTTCATGCGCTCGCCCTGCGAGAAGCCGTCGGTGCGCCGGTCGAGGAGCGGGCGCATGTCGAGGAGCTCGGCGAGCCGCGCGATCGACGCCTCGATCGCCGCGCGCTCCATGCGGCGCAGCGCGCCGTAATACGCGATGTTCTCGCGCGCGGTGAGGCGCCCGTACAGGCCGCGCGCGTCGGACAGCATGCCGATGCGAGCGCGCACCGCGAGCGGCTCGCCTCCGACGTCGTGCCCGTCGACGCACGCCGCCCCGCGCGTGGGCGCGACGAGCGTGGAGATCATGCGCAGCGTCGTGGTCTTGCCCGCTCCGTTCGGTCCCAGCAGCGCCGTGATGCGCCCGTCGGGAGCCTCGAACGAGACGTCGCGCACCGCCTCCACCGCGCCGAAGCGCTTGGCGAGCCCTTGCGCCGCGATCACGACGATCCTCCAAGGGGAAGCACGTAGAGCGGCCGCGGGATCTGTTCCAGGCACTTGCCGTCGATGCCGTTCGCGTTCCCCTGCCGGATGAAGCGCTCGATGAGGCGCGGCGCGCAGCCGTGCAGGCTCACGCCGTGGCCGAGGTTGGGTGCGATGAGGTGGCGCGCGTTGGGCAAGGTCGCGATCACCTCCTCGGCGTGGCGCGGCGGGGTGGCCGGATCGATCCCGCCGGAAAGCACCAGCGTGGGCACCTTCGAGCTCACCGGCGTATAGAAATCGTCCGGCACCTTGCCGCGCGGCCACAGGCGGCAGGCCCGGATGAAGTCGTCCACCAGCGCGCGACCGAAGAACGAGCGCTGCGCCCCGGCGAGGTCGGCATCGGTGATGAGGGGGATGTCCTCCGAGCACACGACCGCGAGGTGCATGCCGAGCGAGAGGTTCTCCGACACGTCGTCGGCGAACTCGAGGTTCTGCGCGAGCAGCGGATTGAAATCGCCGTTCGCCGCCGACGCGACGCCGTAAGGAAGGAGGCTCGCGAGCTCCGCGACGTAGAGGGGACGGAAAAGTCCCGAAAGGAAGACGTTCTCGTTCACCTCGATGGTGTCGCGCTCGCCGGTGCGCGGGTCCTGGATGGCGGCCCGGATCGGCCGCCGCGCGAGGCGCCGGCGCAGGTCGCGGATGGTCGCGCCGAGGTGGGGATACGTGAGGCGGCACAGGGCCTGCGCGCGGCAGTCGGCGACCAGCTTCTCGAGCGCGGCCTCGCCGTCAACGACGAAGGAGAGCGGCAGCTTCATCGTGGCGGGCGCGACGCCGTCGAGCACCATCGAGCGCACGTGCGCGCCGTGACGCCGCACGTACTCGAGCTCGACGCGCGTCCCGTACGAGCCGCCCCACAGGTTCACCTTGTCGTAGCCGAGCGCCTTGCGCACGTCGTCGATGTCCTCGACGGCGATCGAGGTCACGTACTGGCGCGGGTCGGCGTCGAGGCTCGCGAGGCACTTGCGCACCAGCTCCTCGGGCAGCGCATCCTCGAAGAGCGACTGCAGCGGCTGGTCGTCGTCCTCGTCGCAATCCAGCGGGTGGGAGCTGCCGGTGCCGCGCTGGTCGATGAACACGATGTCGCGCGAGTCGTTGAGGCGCGTGAAGAGCGGCATCACCTCGGGGGCGAGCGCCACCGCGCCCTGCCCCGGGCCGCCCGCGAACACGAACACCGGATCGGGCTCGTGGGCGCGGATGCGGGCGGGGATGACGGCCACGTTGATGCCGATGCGCCGTCCTTTCTTCGTCGCGCGGTTCTCCCACACCTCGTAGGTCGCGCACAGCGCCTGCGACTCGACGTCGGGAAGGCGGCAGGAGGCGAGCGCGAGCGTTCGGCGCGGCGCTTCGGCGACGGGATTGCAGGCGGCGAGCGCGAGGCACGCGATCGCGCAGTGCAGGAGATGCTTCATCGAAAGGAAGAGGTGCGCCGCGAAGTATAGCGGTTCGGCGCTACCATCCGGCCATGAATTCCCCGACATTTCCGCGGCGCGATCCTGCGGATCCCGGCTTCTGGGACCTGCGCTACGAGGCGCGCTTCGCCCCGTGGGATGCGGGCCGCGTTCCGGCGCGCCTGCGCGCCTTCGTCGCGGGGCGCGCTCCCGCGGGCAAGGCGCTGGTGCCCGGATGCGGCAGCGCGCGCGACGTGGCCTTCCTCGCCGAAAGCGGCTGGGACGTGCTCGGCCTGGATTTCAGCGCCGCCGCGCTCGCGGCCGCGCAGGCGGCGATCGGGCCGCACGCCGCGCGCCTGCGGCAGGGCGACTTCTTCGCGCCCATCGTGGAGGAGCCCTTCGCGCTGGTCTACGAGCGTGCGTTCCTGTGCGCGCTTCCGCGACGCCTGTGGCCCGATTGGGCAAGGCGCGTCGCGCAGCTCCTCCGGCCCGCGAGCCTGCTCGCCGGCTTCTTCTACTTCGACGCCGGCGATCGCGGACCTCCGTTCCCGCTGCATTCGCAGGTGGAGCTCGACGCGCTCCTCGGCGAGTCGTTCGACCGCATCGAGGATTCGCCGGTCGAGGATTCGATTCCGGTGTTCGAGGGCAAGGAGCGCTGGCAGGTGTGGAAGCGGCGCGGGTAGGCGGCGGCCGGTGCGGCGCTAGCGCGCGCTGAAGAGGAGCGATTGCGGATAGGCGTTCGCGAGCTCCTGGTCGACGTAGATGGCGCTGCCCGGATAGGCCTTCGCCGCCTCGGCGGCGCGCTTGGCGGCGTTCACCACTTCGTGGCGCTTCTCGAACACGCCGGGCAACACCGGCACGATGCCGATGGTGAGCTTGGGCAGCGGCCGCACGCTCTCGCGCCCGTCGCGGAACTTCACCACGAAGTAGCCGCGGTCGAACGTCTCGCGCGGAACGTGCTCGCGCACGAGCGCCGGGAAAGCCTCGATCAGGCGCTCGGCGCGCGCCTTCCAGTCCTCGCTCTGCGCGAGCACCACGAAGCGCCCGCCCGCGACGTGCCCGGCGAAGTCGACGCCCGGCTCGCACGCGTCCTCCAGCAGCCGCGCCGCCGCGTGGATCAGCGCATCGCCGCGCGCGAAGCCGCCGGTATCGTTGAGGCCGCGCATCTGGTCCACCTCGATGAACCAGGCCGTGAACGGCACGTGGCGCGCGAGGAGCCGCTCGAGGTGCTCGTTGATCGGCACCTGCCCGGGCAGCAGCGTGAGCGGGTTGGTGTAGCGCGCCGCGAGCACGCGCGAGCTTTGCAGCGAGCGCATCACATCGCGGCTCGTGCCCATGCCGAGGTAGCGGGCGTTCGAGACGATCACGAAGCCGTCGGCGAAGCGGCGCGCATCCGATTCCACGAGGATCGCGGTGAGCGCGGTGAGGTCGAGGTCCGCCTCCACGCGGATGGGAGCGCGGTCGGCCACCTCGACGCACGGGCGCCGCGCGAACGAATCGCGCTCGGTGCTCGCGTCGGCGAGGTCGAGCCATTCGCGCGAGACCACGCCTTCCACGCCGGCCGGGCCCACGATCGGGATCGAGGCGAGCGCGGGGGACGCGGCGAAGCGGTCGAGGAGCGGGCCGAGCGCCGCCTGCGGCGCCGCCGGCTCGACCGAGCGGACGAAGTCGTGCGCGTGCGGCTCCGTGCCGGCGCGCAGGCGCGGCGTCGGAACGACCGGAACGCGCGCGTCCTCCTGGGCGCGCCGCGCTTCGGCCGGCAGCTCCGAGGTGGGCTCCTCGGCGGGGCGCCCGATGAACCAGCCCTGCCCGCACGCGATGCCGATGTCCTTCACCACCTTGAAGTCGGACGCGTTCTCGATGCCCTCGGCGATCACGAGCGAGCCGCAATTCTCCGCGATGTGCTGGATCGCGCGCAGGAACTGCACCTTCACGGGATCGTGCGAGATGCCGGTGACGAAATGCTTGTCGGCCTTCACGTACTCGGGCCGGAGCTCCGACCACAGGCGCAGGCTCGAGAAGCCCTCGCCCAGGTCGTCGATCGCGATGCGGAATCCCATGGACCGGTACAGCATCAACGACTCGTGCACGCGCGCGAAGTCGACCGTCGGGTAATCCTCGGTGAGCTCGATCACCACGCGCTCGGCGGCGAGGCCCACGCTCGCCATGTACCGCTCGGCGCGCTCCTGGTCGTGGCTGCGCTGCAGGATGATGCGCGGCGACACGTTGAGGAAGAGGCTGCCCTCGAGGCCGCTCGCGGCGAACGCCGTGAGCATCTGCTGGATGCAGAGGAGGTTCAGCTCCACCGCGAGCCCCTCCTCCACCGCGGCGGCGAAGAGCTCGGCGGGCGTGTGCAGCGAGGAGCCGCGCGGGCCGCGCACCAGCGCCTCGTATCCGGTGATGCGGCCCTCGCGGAAGCTGAAGATCGGCTGGAACTCGGTGGCGAGCGTGCGTTCCTCGAGGACTCGCCGCAGCTGCCGCGCGATCTCGTGTCGTGCCTGCATCGCCTGGGCCATCATCGGTGCCTTCGGGTGGGCCGCGCGTTCGCGGCTATGCGGCCCCGTGGCTGCGGAACCAGTCGAGCAGCCGCTTCCATCCGTCCTGCGCGGCCGCCTCGCGATAGGACGGGCGATAGTCGGCGAAGAACGCGTGCGGCGCGGCCGGATACGTGTGGATCTCGCACCGCTTGCCGGCGGCCGCGAGCGCCTGGCGCATGCGCTCGACGCCTTCGATCGGGATGCCCGCATCCGCGCCGCCATAGAGGCCCAGCACGGGCGCCTGGATCCGCTTCACGAGATCGATGGGATGCTTCGGCTGGAGCGCGGTTCCGGGCCCTTCGACGCGTCCGTACCATGCGACCCCCGCCTTCAGCTTCGGGTTGTGCGCCGCGTAGAGCCATACGATGCGCCCGCCCCAGCAGAAGCCGGTGATGGCGAGGCGCGCCGGATCGCCGCCGTTCTGCGCCGCCCAGCCGGCCGCGTCGTCGAGGTCCGCCATCACCTGCTCGTCGGCAACCCTGGCGACGATCGGGCGGATCTCGTCGATGCTCGCGAGCTTGGACACGTCGCCTTGCCGCGCGTAGAGCTCGGGCGCGAGCGCGAGATAGCCGAGCTTCGCGAAGCGCCGTGCGACGTCCTTGATGTGCTCATGGACGCCGAAAATCTCCTGCACGACGAGGACGATCGGCAGGTTGCGCCCGTTGGCGGGCATCGCGCGATAGGCCGGCATGTCGCCGTCGCGCACCGGAACGCGCACCTCACCGGCGATGAGGCCTTGCGCGTCGGTCACGACCTGCGTCTGCGCCACGGGCTCGACGGCGGCGGCATAGCCGCTCGGCGTGGCGGGAATCGAATCGGGATCGAGCAGGGCCGGATGGCGCATCGTGAAACGCTCCAGGCGTGAAGGGGAGCCTTTCATTATAGGGTGCGCCGCGGCGACGGCGCCGCACGGAATCGCGCCGCGGTTCCGGCGATTTCCCGGATCGCGCGCGGAAGGCGATTTCCGAGGTCGTGCGCGCAAAAAAACAAGCCCCGGCCTTGCGGGCCGGGGCTCGCGGTTTGCGTCGCGGGCTTACTCGCCGTAGAGCTTCTGCTTGAGCTCGCGGCGCTCCTGCGCCTCGATGGTGAGCGTGGCGGTGGGCCGCGCGAGCAGGCGCTGGATGCCGATCGGCTCGCCGGTCTCCTCGCAGAATCCGTAGCTGCCGTCCTCGATGCGCGCGAGCGCCGCGTCGATCTTCTTCAGGAGCTTCCTCTCGCGGTCGCGCGTGCGAAGCTCGAGCGCGTGCTCCTCCTCGAGCGTGGCGCGGTCGGCCGGATCGGGGGCGAAGGAAAGCTCGCGCAGGTGCTCGGTGGTGGCACCCGCGTTCTCGCGGAGCTGGCGCTGCAGCTCGAGGAGCCGCTCGCGGAAGAATTTGAGCTGCGCCGCGTTCATGTATTCCGACTTCGGCATCTTGACGATTTCCGCCTCGGTCAGGGTCTTCACTTTGCTGGCCATTGTTCCTCTCAAGCTGAGCCTGGCTCGATCGGTCCCGGGAAGCGCCCTGGAAGCCGTCGAAAGCCCACTAGTTTAGCCCACTCGGGGGTGGACGATCAAACCATGGACAATGGGCCGCGTGATTCATTCCGGGGCGCGGTCGGGTGCGCGAAGCGGCGCCCGCCGGCGCGGCGCTACGGCTGCGACGGGGCGAAGGTGGAAGGGAGAGAACCGGCCGCCGGCGCGTCGGACGCGGCGGCCGCCGCCTGTCAGTGACCGCCGCCGGGCACCTGCGGGATCGGCGGATTGAGCGCTTCGCGCGCACGCTCGTACGCGTCGGCGCTGATTGCCGAGACGTTGCCGACCGGCTGCCGGCGTGCGATGTTGCTGCCGGTGATGTAGACCGGCTCCTCGCGCAGCGCCTGCGAATCGCTCGGCACTGCGCAGCCGGCGAGGCCGTAGAAGGTAGCGGATGCGGCGAAGAGCGAGACCAGGATCGCGCCTTTCTTTTTCATCGTTCGTTCTCCCGAGGTTCACTAGGCGCGCACATCGTAGCGGAATCCGGGCGTCACGAATACCGGCGCGCGTCCTCGATCACCTTGCCGTCGTCCGGAAGCGACCCGCTCGCGCGCCAGGCCACCGCGCCGCGCAGCTTCATCACCTCGCGCAGCGTCGCCTCGAGCGCGCGCGCGAGCCCGGCGTCGGCGCCCTCGCCCTCCACCTGCAGCGTCATGCGGTCCTCGCCCGCCTCGTTCTCGACCACCAGCCGTCCGCGCACGAGGCCGTGGCGCCGCAGCACCTCGGCGACCTGGTGCGGATGCACGAACATGCCGCGCACCTTCGTCGCCTGGTCCGCGCGCCCCATCCATCCCTTGATGCGCAGGTTGGTGCGCCCGCAGGGGCTCGCGCCCGCGAGCGTCGCCGAGAGGTCGCCGGTGGCGAAGCGCACCAGCGGGTAGTCCTCGTTGAACGCCGTCACGACCAGCTCGCCCACCTCGCCCGGGGCGACCGGATCGCCGGTACCGGGGCGCACGATCTCGACGATCATGCCCTCGTTCACCACGAGCCCTTCGCGGGCCGTCGTCTCGTACGCCACCATGCCGAGGTCGGCCGTGCCGTAGGCCTGGAAGGTCTCGATGCCGCGCGCGGCGAGCAACGCGCGCACCGGCGGAAGGAACGCCTCGCCCGACACCAGCGCGCGCCGCATCGATCGCGCGGCAAGCGCGAGCTCGTCGCACTTCTCGAGGATCAGCTTGAGGAACGACGGCGTGCCGACGTAGCCCGAAGGCCGCAGCTGCGCGATCGCCGCGGCCTGCATCTCCGTCTGCCCCACGCCGCCCGGAATGACCGCGCAGCCGAGATGGTGCAAGCCGGTCTCCATCATGCTGCCCGCCGGCGTGAGGTGGTACGAGAAGCAGTTGAGGACCACGTCGCCCGGGCGAAAGCCGGCCGCGAAGAGCGTGCGCGCGGTGTGCCAATAATCCGGACGCCGTCCCTCGGGATCGAAGATGGGGCCGGGGGAGAGGAAGATGCGCGCGAGGCCGGAGGGCGGCGTGGCATCGAGCCCGCCGAAGGGCGGATCGGTCCTCTGCAGCTCGGCGAGATCCGACTTGCGCGTGACCGGAAGCCGCGCGAGCGCGGCCCGGCTTCGCACCGCGCGCGGATCGACCTCGCACAGCACGCGCGCGTAATGGCGGCTCTTCGCCTTCGCGTGCTCGAGGTGCCGCGCGAGCTTCGCGAACAGGTCGCGCTCGCGGGCCTCGGGATCGCGCGTCTCGAGCGCGTCGTAATACGCGCCGGCCACGCTCACGCGAGCCAGCGCTTGCGCCGGCGGTAGTGCTTCCCCTCGCGGAAGCTCGCCCGCCCGCCGCTCGAGATGCCGAGGTAGAACTCCTTCACGTCCTCGTTGCCCGAGAGCACCTCGGCGCGGCCCTCCATCACCACGCGGCCGTTCTCGAGGATGTAGCCGAAGTCGGCGAAGCGCAGCGCCACCATCGTGTTCTGCTCGGCGAGGAGGAAGCTCACCTTCTCGATCGTATTGAGGCTCCTCACGATCTCGAAGATCTCCTCGACGATCTGCGGCGCGAGGCCCATCGACGGCTCGTCGAGGAGGATCATGCGCGGACGCGCCATCAGCGCGCGCCCGATCGCCGTCATCTGCTGCTCGCCGCCCGAGGTGTAGCCCGCGAGCGAGGCGCGCCGCTGCTGCAGCCGCGGGAAGAACGCGTACACCTTCTCGAGATCCGCGCGGACTTCCGAGCGCGGCGCGTTGCGGCTGTAGGCGCCGGTGAGGAGGTTCTCCTCGACGGTGAGGTGCGCGAAGCAATGGCGCCCCTCCATCACCTGGATCACACCGCGCCGCACGAGGCGCGAGGGATCGAGGCGATCGACGCGCTCGCCCGCGAACGCGATCGAGCCCTTCGTCACCTCGCCGCGCTCGGCCGCGAGGAGGTTCGATATCGCCTTGAGCGTCGTGGTCTTGCCGGCGCCGTTCGCCCCGAGGAGGGCCACGATGCCCCCCTCGGGAACCTGCAGCGAGACGCCCTTCAGCACCAGGATCACGTGGTTGTAGATGACCTCGATGCCGTTGACGTCGAGCAACGGTGCCTGCCCGCGCGCAACCTCGTCCAGCGTTCGGCCCCCCTCCCTCGGGAGGGGGTTCGGGGGAGGGTTGCCCGCCACCGTTGCCATTGCGTCACTTCTCCTTCGCGCAATCCACCGGCGAGATGCCCTTCTCCTTCGCGTACTTCGTCGCCGACTCCTCGACGAGCGGGCGCAGCAGCTTGTAGTCCGCGGTGTACATGCCGGACGTGTAGCTCCACGACGAGCCGTCCCAGGTGTGGATGCGCGCCGAGTGCGCGCCGCCATGATCCATGCACGAGGTGTGCACCGGCACCATCATTGCGTCGACGCCGAGCTGCTTGATGCGGCCCGCGTCGATGTTCAGGTGCTCGGCGCCCCAGCGCACCTGGTCGCCGGTCATCACGCCGTTGCCGTATTTCTTCATCGCCGTGCGGATCGACTCGACCGTGAGGATCGCCGAGAGCATGCCGCGGTTGTACAGCACCTGGCCCACCTCCTTCCGATCCGAGGCGGTGCCCTTCCCCTTCTCGTACAGGTATTTCATGATGTCCTTGTGCACCGGCCGGTCGTTCTCGGCGGAGTGCCCGAGCGCGAGCGCGTTGTAGCCCTTCGCCGCCTGCTCCGCAGGGACGACGTCGGGCTCGGCGCCGGACCACCACACGCCGTACATCTGCAGGCGCGGGTAGGCGACCGCGATCGCTTCCTTGATGGCGGTCGAGTTCATCACGCCCCAGCCCCACAGGAACACGTAGTCGGGCCGCTGCTGGCGGATCTGCAGCCATGTCGCCTTCTGCTCCACGCCGGGATGGGTCACCGGAAGCAGCAGCAGGTGGAAGCCCTCCTTCTTGGAGAGCGCCTGCAGCGCCTCGATCGGCTCCTTGCCGTAGGGCGAATCGTGGTAGACGAGCGCGATCTTCTTGCCCTTGAGGCTGCCCTTCGTCTTCACGTGCTGCACCAGGATGTCGGCGCCGTCCCAGTACGTGCCGAGCAGCGGGAAATTCCAGCGGAAGACGCTGCCGTCCACCGAATCGGCGCGGCCGTAGCCCGCGGTGATGAGCACGATGTGGTCGCCGGGCGCCTTCTCGGTGAGCGCGTAGGTGATCCCCGTGGAAAGCGGGCTGTACGCGACCGGCTTCTTGCTCTTCAGGCGCTCGTAGCACTCGACGCCGCGGTCGGTCGCGTAGCCGGTCTCGCACTCCTCGAACGCGATCTTCACGCCGTTGATGCCGCCGTCGCGCTCGTTCACGAGCTTGAGGTAGTCGACGAAGCCGTCGGCCCACGGCACGCCGTTCGGCGCGTACGGACCGGTGCGGTACACGAGCACCGGCACGAAGATCTCGTTCGCCTGCGCCATCGCATCGGCAGCCCAGGCGAGAGCGCCTGCCGCGGCGAGCGCGAGCGCCGCCGCCTTGATCCTCAAACGGTTCTGCATGGCATCCTCCTTTTCGTTGTGCCTCGCGGGAGCGTCAGTGGGGAAACGGCCACAGACGCAGCTTTTCCTTGCCGATCGCCCAGAGCCGCGCGAGGCCGCGCGGCTCGGCGATCAGGAAGAACACGATGAGCCCGCCGAAGACCATCAGCTCGAGCTCGGAAACGGTGGCGGTGGACAGCGGCACGCCGAGCGCGCTCGGCAGGCGGTTCAGCGCGATGGGCAGGATCACGATAAAAGCGGCGCCGAGGAACGACCCGAGGATCGATCCCAGCCCGCCGATGATCACCATGAACAGCAGCTCGAACGAGCGGTTCACGTCGAAGGCGAGCGGCTCCCACCCGCCGAGGTAGACGAAGCCCCACATCGCGCCGGCGACGCCGACGTAGAACGAGCTCACGGCGAAGGCGGTGAGCTTGGCATAGAGCGGCCGGATGCCGATCACCTCCGCGGCGACGTCCATGTCGCGCGTCGCCATCCACGACCGGCCGACCGCGCCGCGCGTGAGGTTCTTCGCGAGGAGCGCGAACACCGACACGATCGAGAGCACCAGCAGGTACTTCTCCGCCGGACCCTGGATCGGATGCCCGAAGAGCTCGAGCGGCGGCGCGGCGACCGAGCCCGACGAGGAGTCGTTGGTGAACCAGCCCACGCGCGAGAACAGCCAGTCGAGGAAGAACTGCGCGGCGAGCGTCGTCACGGCGAGGTAGAAGCCCTTGATGCGCAGGCTCGGGATGCCGAAGAGCGCTCCCACCAGGGTCGCGCACAGCCCCGCGAGCACGAAGACCACGATCAGGTTCAAGCTCGGGATGCGCACCGCGAGGTTGTACGCCGCGTACGCACCCACCGCCATGAAGCCGCCGGTGCCGAGCGAGAGCTGCCCGCAGTAGCCGACCAGGATGTTGAGCCCCAGCGCGGCGAGCGAGAGGATGAGGAACGGCGTGAGGATCGCGCGGAAGAGATAGTCGCTCGCGACGAACGGCACCACGACGAAGGCGAACGCGAGGAAGCCGATCACGAGCACGCGGTCCTGCAGGATGGGGAAGAGCTGCTGGTCCGACGCGTAGCTGGTCCGGAACTGGCCGGTCTCGCGATAGATCATATGCCTCCCTCTCGCCTCGGAGAGGGCCGCGGTGAGGGTCGTTCAAACACGGTCGATGATCTTTTCACCGAACAATCCCTCCGGCCGGAACAGCAGGAACACCAGCGCGAGCACGTAGGCGAACCAGTTCTCGATCCCGCCGCCGAGGAGCGGGCCGAGGTAGACCTCGGAAAGCTTCTCGCCCAGCCCGATGAGGAGGCCGCCCACGATGGCGCCGGGAATCGAGGTGAAGCCGCCGAGGATCACCACCGGCAGCGCCTTCAGCGCGATGAGCTGCAGCGAGAACTGCACGCCGAGCTTCGAGCCCCACACCACCCCGGCGACGAGCGCCACCAGCCCCGCGACGCTCCATACGATCACCCAGATCCGGTTGAGCGGGATGCCGATCGACTGCGCGGCCTGGTGGTCGTCGGCCACCGCCCGCAGCGCCCGGCCGGTGGAGGTGCGCTGGAAGAAGAGCGCGAGCGCCGCGACCAGCAGCCCCGCGATGATCGCCGCGATGACGTCCTCGGTGCTCACCAGGATCCCGCCCTCGAACACCCGGTCGAGGATGATCTTCGGTTCCTTCGGCATGCCCACGTCGAGCGTGTAGACGTCGGCGCCCCACACGAACTGTCCCAGGCCGTTGAGGAAGTAGGCGATGCCGAGCGTCGCCATGAAAAGGACGATGCCTTCCTGGTTCACGAGCGGGCGCAGGACCAGCCGCTCCACGAGCCACGCGAGCGCGACCATGAGCACGAGCACCAGCGCGAGCGCCACCGCGAACGGCACGTGCGCCATGAGCCTCACCAGCGCGAGCGCGGCGAAGAGCACCATGGCGCCCTGCGCGAAGTTGAAGACGCCCGAGGCCTTGAAGATCAGCACGAGGCCCAGCGCGACGAGCGAGTAGAGCACGCCCGACATGAGCCCGCCGATCACGATCTCCAGCCACTGCGGGAAGCGCACTCCCTGGAAGAGCATCGGCGAGACCGCGCCGAACGCGAGCAGCGCGAAGAAGGCCAGCGTGAGGTTGCGGGCCGGGGCGCTCAATGCTTCACTCCCAGGTAGGCGTCCACGACCGCCTGGCTCGAGCGCACCTCGGCGGGAGTGCCGTCGGCGATCTTCCTGCCGTAGTCGAGCACGACGACGCGATCGGAAAGGTCCATGACGACGCCCATGTCGTGCTCGATCAGCACGATGGTGGTGCCGAACTCGTCGTTCACGTCGAGGATGAAGCGCGACATGTCCTGCTTCTCCTCGATGTTCATGCCCGCCATCGGCTCGTCGAGGAGCAGCACCTTCGGCTCTGCGGCGAGCGCGCGCCCGAGGTCCACGCGCTTCTGCAAGCCGTAGGGAAGGCGCCCCACCACGGTCTTCCTCACGTGCTGGATCTCGAGGAAGTCGATCACCTCCTCCACGCGCCGGCGATGCCGGATCTCCTCCGCGAGCGCGGGGCCGATGCGCAGCGCCTGCAGGAAGAGGTTCGACCTCATCATCAGGTTGCGTCCGGCGAGGATGTTCTCGAGCACCGTCATGCCCTTGAAGAGCGCGAGGCTCTGGAAGGTGCGCGCGATGCCCATCGCCGCGACGTGGTGCGGCTCCATGTGCGCGCGCGCCTCGCCGCGGAACGTGATGCGCCCCTGCTGCGGGCGGTAGACGCCGTTGATCACGTTGAGGAGCGAGCTCTTGCCGGCGCCGTTGGGGCCGATGATGGCGCGGATCTCGTGCTCGCGCACGTCGAAGCTCACCTCGGCGAGCGCCTTCACGCCGCCGAAGGCGAGCGAGATGCCCTCGAGCGCGAGGATCGGGGCGCCGAGCTCGCGGCGCGCTCGCTGCGGCTCGAGCTCGCGCAGGTTCATGCGGCCACCTGCTCCTGCCTCGTCGCCGGTGCGCCGCGCGCGGCCGCGGCGGGCCCGGACGCCTCGAAGGTTTTCGCGGCGACCACGGCGAGCTCGGCGCGAACCGTGCCGGTGCGCCCGTCCTCGAAGCGCACCTGCGCCTCCACGGCGCAGCGCCCGGCGCCCGAATCGAGCGCCTGCACGATCGCCGCGTACTTCTCGGCGATGAAGCCGCGGCGGACCTTGCGCGTGCGCGTGAGCTCGCCGTCGTCGGCGTCGAGCTCCTTGTGCAGGATCACGAAGCGATGGATCTGGCTTCCGGCGAGCTTCGGGTCGCGCGCGAGGTCCGCGTTCACCTTCTCGACGCAGCCGCGCACGAGCTCGATCACCTGCGGCTTGGAAGCGAGGTCCGTGTAGCCCGAGTACGGGATGCCGCGGCGCTCGGCCCAGTCGCCTACCGCCTGCACGTCGATGTTGATCATCGCGGTGGCGTGCGGCCTCGCGTCGCCGAAGGCGACCGCTTCCTTCACGTGCGGGAAGAACTTGAGCTTGTTCTCGAGGTACTTCGGGGCGAACAGCGTGCCGTCGGCGAGCTTGCCGACGTCGTGGGCCCGATCGATGATGCGCAGGTGCCCGGTGGCGTCGAAGAAGCCGGCGTCGCCGGTGTGAAACCAGCCCTCGGCGTCCTTCGCCTCGCGCGTCGCTTCCTCGTTCTTGTAGTACTCGCGGAAGAGGCCGGGGCAACGCAATACGATCTCGCCGCTTTCCAGGATGCGCACCTCGACACCCTTCATCGGCGGCCCCACCGTGTCGGGCTTCACGCCGCCGTTCGGCTGCACGCAGACCATCACCGAGGTCTCGGTGGAGCCGTAGAGCTGCTTCAGGTTGATCCCGAGCGAGCGGTAGAACACGAAGAGGTCGGGCCCGATCGCCTCGCCCGCGGTGTAGGCGACGCGAATGCGCGTCATGCCGAGCGCATTGCGCAGCGGCCCGTAGACGAGGAGGTTGCCGAGCGCGTAAAGCGCGCGATCGGAGGCCTTCACGCAGCGGCCGTCGAGCAGCTCGCCGCCCACGCGGCGCGCGAGCTCCATGAAGTAGCGGAAGAGCAAGCGCTTCACGCGGCTCGCGTCCTCCATGCGGATGGTGACCTGCGTGAGCAGCGCCTCGAGCACGCGCGGCGGCGCGAAGTAGTAGGTAGGGCCGATCTCGCGCATGTCGGTGAGCACGGTCTCGGCCGACTCGATGCAGTTGATGCGGAAGCCGACCGTCATCCACTGCGCGTACGAGAAGAGGTTCTGCCCGATCCACGCCATCGGCAGGTACGCGAGCACCTCCTCGTCGTCGCGCAATCCCTCGAGCTCGGCGTAGGCGACGCTGGAGGAGACCAGGTTGTGGTGCGAAAGCACGACGCCCTTCGGATGCCCGGTCGTCCCCGAGGTGTACATCATGATCGCCGGGTCGCTGCCCTCGCCCGAGGCGACCTGCGATTCGAAGAAGCCGGGCAGCTCCGAGGCGCGCCGTCGCCCCATCTCGCGCAGGCTCTCGTAGCTCGCGAGCTGCGGCTGCGTGTAGTGGCGCAATCCGCGCGGATCGTCGTACCAGATGCGCGCAAGGCTCGGGCACTGCGGAACGATCTCGAGGAGCTTGTCGGCCTGCTCCTGGTCCTCGACGACCGCGAACTCGATCGCGGCGTCCTGGAAGACGTAGACCATCTCCTGGGCGATCGCGTCCTCGTAGAAGGGGACCGGGATCGCGCCCAGGGATTGCGCGGCGACGAGCGTCCAATAGAGCCGCGGGCGGTTCGCGCCGATCACCGCGATATGGGCGCCGCGCGCGAGGCCCGCGGCCGCGAGGCCCGCAGCGAGCCATTCCACCTCGCGACGCATGGCGCCCCACGTCCACGCCTGCCAGATGCCGTATTCCTTCTCGCGAATGGCGGGGCTCTCGCCTCGCTCGCGGGCGTGGTGCAGCAGAAGCTTCGGAAACGTGTCCGGCTTCCCGGTCTCCACCTGCATGGGGTGGTCTCCTCGCGTTTGCGGCCTAGTGTAGCCGCAGCGCCAACCCCCCGGGTGTCTTTTCGTTGACAATTGCGGCTCGCCTTCGCCCGCCCTCGCCCGCCCCGTGGAAACGCTTGCCGAGCTTCTCGCCGCCTCCCTCTGGACGCGCTCGCTTTCCACGGCGCAGCTCGAGCGCGTGAAGGCCGAGACGCAGGTGCGCGATTTCCCCGCCGGCGCCTACGTCTGCCGCAAGGGCGAGCCGGTCGAGCATTGGTTCGGCGTGGTCGACGGGTTGCTCAAGATGACGAGCGTGAACGCTTCGGGGAAGACCACCACGTTCACCGGCGTCACCAGCGGCGGCTGGTTCGGCGAGGGCTCGATCCTCAAGGACCGCACGCGCAAGTACGACATCGGGGCGCTGCGGGCGACGCGGATGGCGCTCATGCCGCGCGCGACGTTCGAGTGGCTGCTCGACACCGACATCGGCTTCAACCGCTTCCTGCTGATGCAGTTGAACGAGCGCCTCTCGCAGTTCATCGCGATGGTGGAGTACCAGCGGCTCCTCGGGCCCGACGCCCGCGTCGCTCGCTCTCTCGCGGCGCTCTTCAACCCCGTGCTCTATCCCGAGCAGGCGACGCAGATCCAGCTCTCGCAGGAGGAAGTGGGCTACCTCTCGGGCGTCTCGCGCCAGCGGGTGAACCGCGCGCTGCAGGTGCTCGGGAAGGCCGGCCTGGTGGAGGTCGAATACGGGCGCATCCGCGTCCTCGACCTCGACGGCCTGAGGATCTTTGGATGAGAAAGGGGACAGACCCCTTTTTCTGGCGATTATGCACTACTTGACAGACGCTCTCGGAAGGAGTAGTGTTCGGCCATCCTGACCGGAGGCCGCCATGAAACGACCCGCCAGCCGCAAGCCGAAAACCCGCCCGATGACGCTGGACGAGTTCGAGGCGAAGTTTCCGGACGAGGATGCCTGCAAGACCTACCTCGCCGCGATCCGCTGGCCGGAAGGGCCGCGCTGCCCGCGCTGTTTCAACTTCGAGGTATACGAACTCAACACCCGCCCCTATCACTGGCAATGCCACAAGTGCCAAGAGAACGGCTATCGCTTCTCCGTGCTGGTCGGGACGATCTTCGAGAATACGAATTACGATCTTAAGTCGTGGTTCAAGGTGATTTACTTCATGCTCTCCAGCAAGAAGGGCATGAGCGCGCTGCAAATCCAACGCATGATGGGCATGGGCTCCTACCGGACGGCATGGAGCATGTGCCACAAGGTGCGCTCCGCGATGGGTCACGAGGATTTCCGCAAGCTCACCGGGTTCGTGGAAGTGGACGAAACCTTCGTCGGCGGGAAGGCGAAGAACAAGCATCGCGGTCCGGGCGGTCGCGGCGATATGGGCGGCACCGGCTACAAAGGCAAGTCCATCGTGGCGGGCGCGGTCCAGCGAAAGGGCAACGTGATAGCTCGCGTGATTGATCGGGTGGACGGCGAAACGCTCTCGCACTTCGTGGACGCGACGGTATCCACCAGCGTTAGCCTTCTCTCGACGGACGAATGGCGCGGCTACCGGAAGGCGTGCGCGGGCTTTCCGCATGGCGTCGTGAACCATCGCAAAGACCAGTACGTGATCGGCGCGATTCATACCAACACCATCGAAGGCTTCTGGTCGATGGTGAAGCGCGGAATCATGGGCACTTATCACGAGGTCTCCAAGAAGTACCTACAGCTCTACATCAACGAGTTCGAGTGGCGCTACAACAATCGAGAGAATCCCAACATGTTCGCGGAGGCAATCAGGGCGTGTTAGGGCAATTCACGGGCAAGCCTCTCTAATACGTCTGCCGCCTCTGTGACCGGGTTAACCCCAGCCAGCATCCCGTGGTCTAGGAGCGTGCTTTGTATGCCCTGTGGGTATGGAGCGAAAATCCCTAGTCGTGTTGCTATCTCTTCGCGAAATGCAATCGCGCGAGGGTAGAGCCGAACCATCAACTCCCGTTGGAAATGAGCGCGAGCGTGTTCGTCGGAAAGTCTGTCTGCACGCCACTGTGCGCTGCGTTCTTCCGGCGTTTGGTTTTGCGGAATTGATCGAGCCCACTGTGTGTGCATCCTGATTGATTCTTGGGATCGAAAATTCGCTTCATATGCGCGCATCTCTCTAGTCAACACAATCGCTCGGTCGCGAAGTTCTGGATTGGAGAGTCGCCGTAAGTCCTCAAATTGAGCGCCCGACATGCTTCCATAGTTCAGCGAAGGCGGCGTTTGCGCAGGGCTTTCGGCGCTTTGAGCCGGCACGCGCTGCGCAAGTTCTCTGATAGCCTCGCCGGTGGCCATTGCCAAGGCCGAGGGCTCGGCGCCCTTCGCACCTGGGGCGGTTTGCGTGTGGTGGGACCACCGAGCGATACGAAATGTAACCGCAACGATCAAGACCGCCAAGGCTGCCGGCAATCCCCAAGAAACGAAAAGCCGCACCGCGTCATGCATACTGACGCTCTCGACCTGAAATTCTTTGGCAATCTCGTGATTGATCCAAGTAACCACCGCGTCCTCGGCGAGCATCCACGGGATGCGGATGACAAGTAGCAGCACGGTAGACGCGACAGTGGCGGCGATGGCCGCAAGGACCTTGCGCATGGGTGTCCCTCCCTGAAGGGACCCCATGGTAAATCTGCCCATACCTTCTGTCAAAAAGGGCATAATCGCCCTTTTTCTCTTAGGCGGAACGTGCGTTCGCTCTTGCGGAAAAAAGGGGTCCGTCCCCCTTTTCACGCGGACATGGTCGGTCGGACGACGCCGTCGCGGATCGCGACCGCGCCGGACTTTTCCAGGTCGGCGAGCATCCAGCCTGCGAGGGCGGGCGCATCGAGGCCGAGGAAGCGATCGGAAAGCTCGCGGTAACAGGGCACGCCCGCGAGATAGCGCTCGACCTGCGCCACGGGCATCGAGCGCTTGTCGAGGAGCGCGAAGGTGAAGAGCACCTTCATCGCGTGGCGCGCGTTGCGCCGCGGATCGGCGGCGAACGCGTCGAGCTTCGCGCGCGCGCGGCCCAGGGCGCCGGCCACGTCCGCGAACGGCGAGCCATGGCCGGGAATCACGAGCGCCGGATGGAGCCGGTCGATCGCGTCGAGCGCCGCGCGTGCCGCCGCGATGCCGGCATTCGCGCCCTCGTCCGGCCAGACGAATCCCATCCCGTTTTCCCACAGCGCGTCGCCCGAGACGAGGATGCGGTTCGCCGGTTCGAAGTAGACCAGCGCATCCATGTCGTGGCCCGGCGCGGCGTGGGCTTCCCAGGTGAATCCGCCGCCGTCGAACGCGTCGCCGGCCGCGATCGTGTCGTCGAAGTGGAACGGATCGGCGCGCTGGTCGAAGCGCGCCATCCACACGCTTTGCGGCGTCCACGGCACGACATGCTTCACCTCGCCCTCGGGAATCGTGATGCGGCAGCCGTAGGTGGAAGCGATCGCGGCGTTCCCGCCCATGTGGTCGGAGTGGCAATGCGTGTTGACGAGGCGCTCGACCGGCTCGCCCTCGAGGCCTGCCGGCCCGGCGAGAAGGTGCAGCGTCTCTTCCCGGTGGCTGCAATAGCCGGAGTCGATCACCACGTTGTCGCCGGGCGCGCGCAGCACGACGATGTTCGAGTTGAGCCAACCGCGCACGATCGGGCGGACGGTGGGGGGAAGCGCGGGAGCCATATAGACTTTATGCCATGAATCCGCTGCGCGGCCTCGCGGTCGTCTCCATCGCCTTGAACCTTCCCGGGCCGGTCGCGTGCGCGCGGCTGCGCGAGCTGGGCGCGAGCGTGACCAAGGTGGAGCCGCCCGCGGGCGATCCGCTCGAGGGATTCTGCGCGGAATGGTACGCGCGGCTCGCCGAGGGAATGGACGTGAAGCGCCTGGACCTCAAGTCCGAGGCGGGCGCGCGCGCGCTCGATGCGCTCCTCGCCGGTGCGGACCTTTTCGTGAGCGCGCAACGTCCCTCCGCCCTCGCCCGCCTCGGGCTCGATCCCGCCTCGCTCGCGGCGCGTCATCCGCGGCTTTGCGGCGTCGCGATCAGCGGCCACGCGGCGCCCGACGAAGAGCAGGCGGGCCACGATCTCACCTATCTCGCCCAGCACGGCCTCGTCGCTCCGCCCGCGCTTCCGGCCACGCTCTTCGCCGACATGGCGGGCGCGGAGCGCGCCGTCTCCACCGCGCTCGCGCTGGTGCACGCGCGCGACCGCGACGGCCGCGGCGCATCGGCCACGGTGCCGCTCGCGCAGGCCGCTGCGTTCCTCGCACGACCGCTCGAGGAAGGCCTCACGCGGCGGGGCGCGCTGCTGGGCGGTGGGCTCGCCGCCTATAATCTCTACGAGGCGAGCGACGGCTGGATCGCGGTGGCCGCGCTGGAGCCGCACTTCGCGCGGCGCCTCGCCGAAGCCTTCGGGCTCGAGGCGCTCACGCGCGCGGCGCTCGCCGCACGCTTCGCCGAGCAGGGCACCGCGCACTGGGAGCGTTGGGCGCGCGCGCTCGACCTCCCGATCGTCGCAGTCCGTCATCCATTCCCGTAGGAACGACATGCAGATCCTCGACAACGCATTTCTCGTGACCGGTGCCGGCTCGGGCCTCGGGGCCGCCACCGCGAAGATGATCGCCGACGAAGGCGGCAAGGTCGTGATCGCCGACGTGGCGCAGGCGGGCGAGCAGGTCGCGAAGGAGCTCGGCGCCAAAGGCCGCTACGTGAAGTGCGACGTGACCGAGGAGTCCTCGATGCAGGCCGCGGTCGACGAATGCGTCGCTTCGTTCGGCGCGATCCATGGGTTGGTGAACTGCGCCGGCGTCGCGCCGGGCGAGCGCGTGGTGGGACGCAACGGTCCGCATTCGCTCGCGAGCTTCCAGCGCGCTGTGATGGTCAACCTCGTCGGAACGTTCAACGCGATCCGGCTCGCCGCGGCGCGCATGAGCGTGCAGCCGGCGTTCGCGAACGGCGAGCGCGGCGTGATCGTGAACACGTCCTCGGTCGCCTCGTTCGAAGGGCAGGTCGGGCAGGCCGCGTACAGCGCCTCGAAGGCCGGCGTGAACGGCATGACGCTTCCCGTCGCGCGCGAGCTCGCGAAGTTCGGCATCCGCGTGATGACCATCGCACCGGGCATCTTCGATACGCCGATGCTGCGGGGAATGAGCGAGGAGGTGCGCGCCTCGCTCGGCCAGCAGGTGCCCTTCCCCGCGCGCCTCGGCCGTCCCGAGGAATACGCGTCGCTGGTGCGCGAGATCATCGCGAACGAGGTGCTGAACGGCGCCGTGATCCGCCTCGACGGCGCGATCCGCATGGCGGCGAAGTAGCCTCGCTCCCACGCGATCCGCACGTCCGCGCAATGAAACGCGCGGGCTGTCAGCGATTGCCGTGAGCGCGTCCCGCGTTCTTCCTACACACGATCGCAAGCTAACCGACAGAAAACGTCGGGGAAGGCGACGACGATGTGGCTCGTATCGACCTGCCACCCTCGGAGCCTTCCTACATGTGGTCATTCTTCCGGCGATTCTGCGCGCCGGCCGTGGTCTGGATGGCCGTCTGCGGCGCGCCATCCGGGCAGGCGGCCGACCACGCGCTCGATGCCGCGCGATTCCGCCGGCTGCAGCAAGCCAGCGACGACGGCACCGTGCGCCCGGATGGCCTGGCGAACGCGTTGCAGCAGCGGCAGCGCATGATTCGCGCGCGGCCCAAGGTGGGCGGCATCGCCTCGGCGACGTGGACCGCGCTCGGGCCCGGCAATATCGGCGGACGCATCCGCTCGATCCTCACCCACCCCACCGACCCGAACTGGCTCCTGGTGGGAAGCGTCTCGGGCGGGCTGTGGAATTCGACCGACGGCGGCGCGTCGTGGCATGCGGTGGACGATCTCATGCCCAACGTCGCGATCGAGTCGCTCGCGCGGGATCCCAACAATCCCTCGCGGCTCTACGCGGGCACCGGCGAGGGCATCACGCAGGTCACGCCCGGCCTGGGCATCTTCTTTTCCGACGACGGCGGAGCCACGTGGCGCCAGATGCCCGGGACCAATCCGACGGATGCGGGCAAGGACGACTTCACCTATGTCGAGCGCGTCGCCGTCGATCCGTTGGACAGCAACATCGTGGTCGCGTCCAGCTCCGCGCATCAGGATACCGGTGGCGTGTGGCGCACGATGAATGCGCTGAGCGCGACACCGACCTGGCAGAAGATCTTCGATCGGCGCGCGGGCAGCCTCGCCTTCGACCCGCACACCCCGCACCGGCTCCTCATCGGCGAGCTGAGCGGCAGCGGCGGCGAGGTCGGCATCATCGCGGACGTGACCGCCGCGGGCGCGAACCCGAGCTACACCTACACCGTGCAGCGCCTCAGCGCGGATGGACAGAGCGAGCGGGTCGAGATCGCCTTCGCGCGCGCGACGCCCGGGCTGGTGCTCGCCTCGCTCGACCGGAACAACGGGGAGGTCTACGTCTCGACCGATAGCGGAGCCTCCTGGGCGTTCAATTCGCGCCCGCAACAGCTGAACGTGCAGGGCTGGTACGCCAACGCCATCTGGGTGGATCCGACCGACTCCACACGGGCGATCGCCGCGGGCTTCGGCGTCGAACGCCTCGCCGGTCCCGCCAACTGGTGGACGACCAATACGCCGCTCACGTCGACCGAGATCATCGGGCAGGGCCCCGGCACGGCACACCTGGACCAGCACGTCGTGGTCGAGGCGAGCGGATACGACGGCGTCACGAACCGCGCGATCTACCTCGGAAACGACGGCGGCATCTATCGGCGCGACGACGAAACGTCACCGCAGAATACGGCGCCCGCGTGGCATTCGCTCAACAACGGGCTCGAGATCACGCAGTTCTACCATGGCGCGGGGCGGCTCTATCCGAGCGGCGCCACGCGCATCACCGGCGGCACGCAGGACAACGGCGCCCTCGTCGCGCCGCCGTCCGGCACGTCCTGGACGCAGAACCTGGTCGGCGATGGCGGCGACGCGGCGGTCGATCCGGCCGATCCCTCGGTGTTCTACAACGAGACGCAGTTCGCGGCCGTCGCGCGGACGACGCCCGCGGGCACGTTCTTCATCTGCGCCGGCCCGAACCCGATTCGCGAGAGCGCGTGTGTCGGCGGCAGCGCGACGAACTTCATCACCCCGTTCGTCCTCGATCCGAACAATGCGCAGACGATGCTGGTAGGCGCATCCTCGCTCTGGCGCAGCACCAACGTGAAGACCGGCTCGCCGCCCGACTGGTTCACGATCCTTCCCGCGGGCTCCTTCATCAGCGCCATCGCCGTGGCGTCCGGCAATTCCGACGTCATCTGGGTGGGGCGCAACTCGGGCGAGCTCTTCTGCACGACCAACGGCACGGCGGCGTCGCCCACCTGGACGCGCATCACGCTTTCCCAGTTCCGGATGGTCACGAGCATCCTCATCGACCCGAGCGACGTGAACCATTTGTTCGTGACCTTCGGCGGCTTCAACGGCTCGAACGTCTGGGAGATCCGCGATCCCTCGCAGGCGTGCCAGCCATCGCCGACGGCGACGAATCGCCATGGCAACCTGCCGCAGGCGCCGGTCTTCAGCATCGCGCGCCATGCGCTCAACGGCAACCTGCTCTACGCAGGCACCGAGGTCGGCGTGTTCGCCTCGGTCGACGGCGGCTCGTCCTGGAGCCCGACCAACGACGCTGCGAGCACCGTGTCGACGCAGGAGCTCTTCTGGCTCGACCCGACCACGCTCGTCGCGGCCACGCACGGTCGCGGCATGTTCATGACCGTGGTGGCTCCCGGGACACTGCAGTTCACGCAGTCCACCGCATCGGTCGCCGAGACGGCGGGGAGCGTCTCGCTCACCGTCGCGCGCAGCGGCGGCACGGCCGGCGCGGTCGGCGTCGCATTCGCGACCGCCGACGGCACCGCCCATGCCGGCGTGGACTACACGGCCACGCAAGGGATGCTGTCGTGGAACGACGGCGACATCTCTTCCAGGACCATCACCGTGCCCGTGCTCGACGATGGCATGGCCGCCGGCGACAAGACGTTCAGCGTGATGCTGTCGAGCGCGACCGGCGGGGCGACGCTGGGGAACGCCGCGGCGACGGTCACCGTGGTCGACACGGCTGCGACGAAAGCCGCCGCCGGCGTCACGCTCGGTTCATCGCCGAATCCGTCGACGGCCGGCGAGACCGTCACGCTCACCGCGGCGGTGAGCGGCTCCGCGGGTGCCGCGACCGGCAGCGTCACCTTCCTCGACGGTGCCAGCGCGATCTGCGACTCGATCCCGTTGAGCAGCGGATCGGCGGCGTGCAGCACCCACTCGCTCTCCACCGGCTCGCACGCGATCCGCGCGCAGTACTCGGGCGATGCGACGTACAACGCGGCTACGTCTTCCACCGTGACGCAGGTCGTGAATGCCGGCGCTAGCGCGTTCACTTTGAGCGTCTCGGTATCCGGTTCCGGGTCCGTCACCTCGTCGCCCGCGGGAATCGACTGCGGCGCCACCTGCTCGGCGAGCTTCGCGGACGGCACGAGCGTCACGCTCTCGGCCGCCGCCGCCTCCGGCTTCACATTCGCCGGATGGTCGGGCGGCGGATGCTTCGGCACCGCGGGCTGCACCGTCACCATGAACGCCGCCGCCTCGGTCAGCGCTAGCTTCAGCGCGACCTCCAACCCCACGCGCCTGGGCAACATCTCTACGCGCGGCGACGTGCTCACCGGAGACAACGTGATGATCGGCGGCTTCATCATCGGAGGCTCCGCCAACAAGACGGTCGCGATCGTCGCGACCGGCCCCTCGCTCGCCGCCTTCGGCATCACGAACCCGCTGATGAACCCGACCATCCAGCTCGTGCGCCAGTCCGACCACGCCGTGCTCGCCGTGAACGACGACTGGCAGAGCGATCCGAACGCCGCGCAGCTCCAGGCCTCCGGCTTCGCGCCCACCGATCCGCGTGAATCCGGCTTGTACGTAAACCTGCCGCCGGGCGCCTACACCGTCATCGTCTCGGGCGTGGGCGGCACCTCCGGCGTCGCGCTCATCGGCGTCTTCGAGGTCGACCACCCCGAGGCCCCGCTCATCAACATCTCCACGCGCGGGTTCGTGCAGACCGGCAACAACGTGATGATCGGCGGCTTCATCATCAACGGCACCACGCCGCAGACGGTCGCCATCACCGCCGCCGGGCCCTCGCTCAACGCGTTCGGCATCAAAGACCCGCTCGCCAATCCGCAGATCACGATCGTGCGCCAGTCCGACCACGCCGTCGTCGCCAGCAACGACGACTGGCAGACCGATCCGAATGCCGCGCAGCTGCAGGCCAAGGGCTTCGCGCCGACCGATCCGCGCGAAGCGGGACTGCTCCTCACTCTCGCACCCGGCGGCTACACCGCCATCGTCTCGGGAGCGGGCAACACCACCGGCGTCGCCTTGGTCGGAGTCTTCAACGCGCAGTAAGCGTCGCCCACCGCAGTTCCCTCACACCGGCGCGGCCCACGAGGCGCGCCGTTTTCTTGTCGCTTTCCAACGGCATTTCCTCGGGCCGGAGCAGGTCGGAGGAAGGGGTCCGACACCCGGGAGAGGCGCAGATGAGCGATAATTACAGTCCGGCCCCCCACGAGCGGGGCGCCGGTTCGCAGCCCGGGCAAGCCCCGGGCGAAGAACTCCCAGGGAGCCGGCATGCTGTTCGATACGCACCTCACCGAGGAATTCGACGCGCTGCGCGATACCGTGAAGCGCCTGTGCGACGCCGAGCTCGCGCCGCGCGCCGCGCAGATCGACGCGAAGAACGAGTTCCCTTCCGATATGTGGAGGAAGCTCGGCGACCTCGGCCTCCTCGGCATGACGGTGCCCGAAGCGTACGGCGGCACGGGCCTGGGCTACCTCGCGCACATCGTGGCGATGGAGGAGGTCTCGCGCGCCTCGGCCTCCGTGGGGCTCTCGTACGGCGCCCACTCCAACCTGTGCGTCAACAACCTCTTCCTCAACGGGAGCGAACCGCAGCGGCGCAAGTACCTGCCGAAGCTCTGCTCTGGAGAATTCGTGGGCGCACTCGCGATGAGCGAGCCCGGCGCCGGCAGCGACGTGGTGGGCTCCATGGCGTGCCGCGCGCAGAAGAAGGGCGATCGCTGGATCGCGAACGGCTCGAAGATGTGGATCACCAACGGGCCCGACGCCGACGTGCTCATCGTGTACATGCGCACGGCGCCCCGGGACCAGGGCTCGCGCGCGATGACCGCCTTCCTCGTCGAGAAAGGCATGAAGGGGTTCTCGACCGCGCAGAAGCTCGACAAGCTCGGCATGCGCGGCTCCAACACCTGCGAGCTCGTGTTCCGCGACTGCGAGATCCCGCAGGAGAACGTCCTCGGAGAAGTGAACGGCGGATCGCGCGTGCTGATGCGCGGGCTCGACACCGAGCGCTGCGTGCTCTCCGGCGGCCCGCTCGGCCTCATGCAGGCCGCGATGGACCTCGTGCTGCCGTACGTGCACGAGCGCAGGCAATTCGACCAACCCATCGGCACCTTCGAGCTCATGCAGGGCAAGATCGCCGACATGTACGTGAAGCTGCAGGCCTCGCGCGCCTTCAGCTACCGCGTGGCGACCGCCCTCGACCAGGGGCGCGGACGCGCCGCGCGCAAGGACGCCGCCGCGTGCCTGCTCTTCGCCTCCGAGAACGCGGTCCAGGTCGCGCTCGAGGCGATCCAGGCGCTGGGCGGCAACGGCTACATCAACGAATTCCCCGCCGGGCGGCTGCTGCGCGACGCGAAGCTCTACGACATCGGCGCGGGGACCAACGAGATCCGCCGCATGCTGATCGGCAGGGAGCTCTACGAAGAATCCGTTTGACCGGGAAGTCTGGAAAGGCAGGAGCAATTCATGGAAAGCATCGTCATCGTCGGCGCCAAGCGCACTCCCATCGGCGCCATGCAGGGCAAGTTCAACAACGTCACGGCGTCGGAGCTCGGCGCCACCGCGATCAAGGCCGCCATCGAGCAGGCGGGCGTGAAGCCGAACGAAGTCGAGGACGTCCTCTTCGGCTGCGTGCTGCAGGCCGGGCAGGGCCAGGCGCCCGCGCGCCAGGCGGCGATCAAGGCGGGCCTCTCGAACACCACGCCCGCGACCACCGTGAACAAGATGTGCGGCTCGGGCATGAAGGCCGCGATGATGGCCTGCGACCAGCTCGCCACCGGCAACGCCAAGGTGGTGGTCGCGGGCGGCATGGAGTCGATGACCAACGCCCCGCACCTCCTTCCCAAGGCGCGCGGCGGCTATCGCTACGGCGCGCAGCAGCTCCTCGACCACATGGCGACCGACGGCCTCGAGGACGCTTACGTCGGCAAGCCCATGGGCCACTTCGCCGACAAGACCGCTGAGAAATACGGCTTCACGCGCGAGCAGATGGACGAGTACTCGAAGGAATCGACCACGCGCGCGCTGAAGGCGGAGAAATCGGGCGCGTTCGCCGACGAGATCGCGCCGGTCACCGTGAAGACCCGCACGGGCGAGGAAGTCGTGAACGAGGACGAGACGCCCTACACGGTGAAGCTCGAGAAGATCCCGACGCTGCGCCCCGCGTTCAACAAGGACGGGCGCGTCACGGCGGCCACCTCCTCCTCGATTTCCGACGGCGCGGCGGCGCTCGTGATGATGACCGAAGCGGAAGCGAAGAAGCGCGGCACGAAGCCGCTCGCGCGCGTCGTCGCCTACGCCAGCAACGCGCACGAGCCGGAGTGGTTCACGACCGCTCCGGTCGGCGCCATCCAGAAGGTGCTCGCGAAGGCCGGCTGGAAGGCCGCGGACGTGGACCTCTTCGAGGTGAACGAGGCGTTCGCCGTCGTTTCCATGGCCGCGATGAAGGACATCGGCATCCCGCACGAGAAGCTCAACGTGAACGGCGGCGCCGTGGCGCTCGGTCACCCGATCGGGGCGACCGGCGCGCGCATCATCACCACGCTCATCTACGCGCTCAAGAAGCGTGGGTTGAAAAAGGGGGTCGCCGCGCTTTGCATCGGCGGCGGTGAAGGCACTGCAGTCGCACTGGAGATCGTGTAATGGCCATGAATCCTGCAACTCCGATCGAACACACGCCCAACATCGGGCGCTCGCTCGCCGCCGAGCTGCGCTCGATGGGCATCGATTCCCTCGAGGCGCTGATGCGCGTCGGCTTCTGGGACGCGTGGCTGCAGCTGCGCCGCGCCAACCCGGAACGCGACGGCGTCCCCGCCTGCCTCGCGCTCGCGGGCGCCGTGGCGGGCGTGCGCTGGAACCACCTGCCGCCGAAAGTGCGCGCGGACATCCGCCAGCGCGTGAAGGCGGTGCGCACGTGAGGCTCGCGCGCGCCACGCTGGTCTTCGCGCTCGCCGCCGTGGCCCTGGCCGCCTGCGGCAAGAAGGACGAGGCGAACCTGGATCCGGCCGCCGAGCAGAAGGCCGCCGGCGAGCGCGCGCGCCAGGGGCCGTTCGGAGGCGACCTCAAGGCCCTCGACAAGGCGAAGGGCATGGAGGCGGACCTCAACCAGAAGGCGCAGGAAGAAGGCCAGCGCGCCGACGAGATGTCGAAGTAGCGAATGCGGCCGCACGCACCGGAAGGCACCGCCCCGTGAGCGGTGCCGCGCCGCATCCGCGCCAGCCGCTCGTCGCGGCGTGGATGGCCCAGATGGTGGGCACGATCGTGCTCGCGGGGGTGATCTACGCCTTCTTCCATTACGTGGGAGCGCCGTTCTCCAAGGCCGATGCGATGAAGCCCTACGTCTTCACCGCGATCCTCGTCGCCGCCATCCCCGCGCTCTACTACGTGCGCACGTACAAGTCGAGGCTGGATGCGGACGCGGCGGCGATCTCGCGCGGCGGCGGGCAGCCGGATGCGCAGCTGCGACGCTCGCTCCTGCGCTCGCTCGCCCTCGGCGGCACGCTGTGCGAGCTTCCCATGGCCGCGGGCGCGCTCGACCTCTTCCTCGGCGGGGAGCCGCGCTGGTTCATCGGCGCGACGTTCATCACGCTCGCGATGCGGCTTTCGTACCGGCCTTTCACGCGCGCGGCCTGACCCATGCCCTCGATCCGCAGCCGCCTCGATGCTTCCTCGGCCGCGTTCCGCGAGAACGCCGCGCACCATCGCGCGCTCGCCGAGGACCTGCGCGAGCGCGTCGCCGAAGTGGCCGAAGGCGGCGGCGCGCAGGCGCAGAAGAAGCACACCGACCGCGGCAAGCTCCTTCCGCGCGACCGCGTGCGCGGCCTCCTCGATCCCGGCACACCGTTCCTCGAGCTCTCGCAGCTCGCCGCCTTCGGCATGTACGAGGGCGATGCGCCGAGCGCGGGCCTGGTGACGGGCATCGGGCGCGTCGAGGGGCGCGAGGTGGTGATCGTCGCGAACGACGCCACGGTGAAGGGCGGCACCTACTACCCGATGACGGTGAAGAAGCACCTGCGCGCGCAGGAGATCGCGGCGCAGAATCGCCTGCCGTGCATCTACCTGGTCGATTCCGGAGGCGCCTTCCTGCCCCTGCAGGACGAGGTCTTTCCCGACAAGGAGCACTTCGGCCGCATCTTCTACAACCAGGCGAACCTCTCCGCGCGGGGAATCGCGCAGGTCGCGGTGGTGATGGGCTCGTGCACCGCGGGCGGCGCATACGTGCCGGCGATGTGCGACGAATCGGTGATCGTGAAAGGCCAGGGCACGATCTTCCTCGGCGGGCCGCCGTTGGTGAAGGCCGCGACCGGCGAAGTGGTGAGCGCCGAGGAGCTGGGCGGGGGCGAGGTGCACTCGCGCACCTCCGGCGTCACCGACCACCTCGCCGACGACGATCGCCACGCGCTCGCGATCGCGCGCGAAATCATCCGCCACGCGAGTTCGTCATTCCCGCGCAGGCGCGAATCCACTCGCGACGCGCACGCGCAATGGGTCCCCGCCTCCCGACAAGGGCAGTCGGGGGCAGGCTCCGCGGGGACGACCGAGGCGAGCGAACCCCTCTACCCCGCCGAGGAGCTCTACGGAATCATCCCGAAGGATCCGCGCCAGCCCTTCGACGTGCGCGAGATCATCGCGCGGCTGGTGGACGCGAGCGACTTCCACGAGTTCAAGGCGCTCTACGGCACGACGCTCGTGACCGGCTTCGCGACACTGCACGGCATGCCGGTCGGCATCCTCGCGAACAACGGCATCCTCTTCTCCGAATCGGCGCTCAAGGGCACGCATTTCATCGAGCTCTGCTGCCAACGCGGCATTCCGCTCCTCTTCCTGCAGAACATCACCGGCTTCATGGTGGGCCGCAAGTACGAGCACGGCGGCATCGCGAAGGACGGGGCGAAGATGGTGACCGCGGTCTCCTGCGCGCGCGTGCCGAAGCTCACCGTGATCCTCGGCGGCTCGTTCGGCGCCGGCAACTACGGCATGTGCGGCCGGGCGTTCAACCCGCGCTTCCTGTGGAGCTGGCCCAACGCGCGCATCTCGGTGATGGGCGGCGAGCAGGCGGCGAGCGTGCTCGCGACCGTGCGCCGCGACGGGATCGAATCGAAGGGCGGCCAGTGGTCGAAGGACGAGGAGGAGGCCTTCAAGGCGCCGATCCGCGAGCAGTACGAGCGCCAGGGACATCCGTACTACGCGACCGCGCGATTGTGGGACGATGGCGTGATCGATCCCGCCGACACGCGCCGCGTCCTCGCGCTCGGCCTCGCCGCGGCGATGAACGCGCCGGTCGAGGAAACGAAGTTCGGCGTGTTCCGCATGTAGCGAATTCCCTCTCCCTTGGGAGGGGGCCGGAGAGGGTCACACTTGAGCCAGTCACTCGCCGTCGAACGCCAGGGCCCCATCGGTCTCGTCACGCTGAACCGTCCCGAGCGCCACAACGCCTTCGACGACGCCCTCATCGCCGAGCTCACCGAGGCGCTGCGCTCGATGGAGGCGGAGGAAGGCATCCGCCTCGTGGTCCTCTCCGGTGCCGGCAAGTCGTTCTCCGCCGGCGCCGACCTCAACTGGATGCGCCGCATGGCCGGCTACTCGATGGACGAGAACCGCCGCGACTCGATGGGCCTCGCGACCCTCATGCGCACGCTCGCGCACTTGAGGAAGCCCACGATCGCGCGCGTGCACGGCCCGGCGTATGGCGGCGGCGTCGGGCTGGTCGCGTGCTGCGACGTCGCGATCGCCACGCAGAACGCCAAGTTCGTGCTCACCGAAGCGAAGCTGGGCCTCATCCCGGCGGTGATCTCGCCGTACGTGATCGCGGCGATCGGCGAGCGCGCCGCGCGCCGCTATTTTCTCAGTGCCGAGCGCATGGACGCCGCCGAAGCGTTCCGCCTCGGGCTCGTGCACGACCTCGCCGCCTCCGACGGCAACCTCGACGAGAAGATCGGCATCGTCGCCGACTCGATGCTCGCCTGCGGGCCGGTGGCGCAGCGCGAGGCGAAGGAGTTGATCCGCGCGGTCGCCGGCCGCCCGGTGACGAGCGAGCTGATCCACGACACGGCCGAGCGCATCGCGCGGCTGCGCGCCTCGCCCGAAGGCCGCGAAGGCATCGCCGCCTTCCTCGAGAAGCGCCGCGCCTCGTGGGTGCCGCCGGATCCCGACCCGGTGATTCCGCCCGAGCCGATCGTCTAGCCGCTTCCCTGCGGATCCGCCGTCTCGCTCGGTCGGCGTGCGGCGAGCGAAGTCACCAGGCGCGCGCGCTCCGCGTTGGTCATCGCATGCCAGCGCGAGATCTCGTCCAGCGTGCGCAGGCATCCGATGCAATAACCCGTGCGCGGGTCGATCGTGCAGACGCGGTTGCAGGGCGACTCGACGTCCCTCTCGCACGAGCCCTCGACCGCGACGCTTTTCGCGGCCCAGCGCGCGATGATCGCGTGCAGCGCGTCGAGCCCGTCGGTGAGCGCCGCCGGGCCCGGCTGCAGGATGATCGACGACTTCACCTCGTGCAGCTCGCCGTCGCGGACGGCGGGAACCGCATCCCAGCCGGGCCGCGCGGCGACCTGTGACGCGCGAAACTTCTTGCCGCACCACGAGCCCACCACGATGTCGGGCGCGCGGCGCACCACCTCCAGCGGATCGGCGACGATGCGATCGCGTCCCAGGGCGCACGCGGCCCGCTCCGGGAAGACGTCGCCGCCGCCCGCGATGCCGACGAGCTCGCTCACCCAGCCGATCGCGCTGATCATCGGATCGTCCCATTCCTCGAAGTAGACGCGCGGCCGGCGCGGGAGGCGAGCGGCCGCCTCCCGGACGCGCTCGAGGTGCGTTTCGAGCTCGCGCGCGTACGCCTCCGCGCGCAGCGACGCGCCCACCAGCGCGCCCAGGCGCCGTACGTAGCCCAGAATGCCATCCACGCTGCGGTGGTTCGCGATCCATACCTCCACGCCGCGCTTCACGAGCGCCTGCGCGATGTCCGCCTGGATGTCCGAGAAGCCGATCGCGAGGTCGGGCTCGAGCGCGACGATCGCCTCCACCTTCGCGCTGGTGAACGCGGAGACCTTCGGCTTCTCGCGGCGCGCGCGCGGCGGGCGGACCGTGAAGCCCGAGATGCCCACGATGCGCCGCTCCTCGCCGAGCGCGTAGAGGATCTCGGTGGGCTCCTCCGTCAGGCAGACGATGCGATTGGGGAGAGACCCCGCTTCACGCGCGGGCTGCGGTTCCGGGGCGGGCTGCATCGCCAATCTGGATCGCGTCGCCGGTTTCCACTACATGTTCCGCCGGTACTGCCCGCCCACCTCGAACAGCGCGCGCGTGACCTGGCCGAGCGAGCAGACGCGCACCGCATCCATCAGCACCTCGAACACGTTCGCGTCGCGGATCACGGCGTCGCGCAGGCGCTCGAGCATCGCGGGTGCCTCGGAGGCGTGGCGTTGCTGGAAATCGCGCAGGCGCGCGAGCTGCGATCGCTTCTCCTCCTCCGTGGAGCGGGCGAGCTCGAGCTTCGCGGGGACCGCGTCGCCGTGCGGGTTGCGGAAGGTGTTCACGCCGACGATGGGATAGGAGCCGTCGTGCTTGCGGTGCTCGTAGTAGAGGCTCTCCTCCTGGATCTTGCCGCGCTGGTAGCCGGTCTCCATCGCGCCCAGCACGCCGCCGCGGCTCGAGATCGCCTCGAACTCCCGCAGCACCGCCTCCTCGACGAGGTCGGTGAGCTCCTCGATGAGGAACGAGCCCTGGTTGGGGTTCTCGTTCATGGCGAGGCCCCACTCGCGGTTGATGACGAGCTGGATCGCCATCGCGCGCCGCACCGAATCCTCGGTGGGCGTCGTGACCGCCTCGTCGTAGGCGTTGGTGTGGAGGCTGTTCGCGTTGTCGTAGATCGCGATGAGCGCCTGCAGCGTGGTGCGGATGTCGTTGAACGCCATCTCCTGCGCGTGGAGGCTGCGCCCCGAGGTCTGCCCGTGGAACTTGAGCTTCTGGCTCCTCTCGTTCGCGCCGTAGCGATCGCGCATCGCGACCGCCCAGATGCGCCGAGCGACCCGGCCCATCACGGAGTATTCGGGATCCATCCCGAACGAGAAGAAGAACGAGAGGTTGGGCGCGAAGTCGTCGATCCGCATGCCGCGTGCGAGATATGCCTCGACGTAGGTGAAGCCGTTGGCGAGCGTGAAGGCGAGCTGGCTGATGGGATTCGCGCCCGCCTCGGCGATGTGGTAGCCGGAGATCGAGACGGAGTAGAAGTTGCGCACGTCGCGGCGGACGAAATACTCCTGGATGTCGCCCATCGTCTTCAGCGCGAACTCGGTGGAGAAGATGCAGGTGTTCTGGCCCTGGTCCTCCTTGAGGATGTCGGCCTGCACCGTGCCGCGCACCGTCGCGAGCGTCCGGGATTCGATGTCCGCGCGCTCCTTCGCCTCCGGCGCACGCCCCTTCTCCGCCTCGAAGCGAGCCACCTGCTGGTCGATCGCGGTATTGAAGAACATGGCGAGGATGGTGGGCGCCGGCCCGTTGATCGTCATCGAGACCGAGGTCGTGGGCGCGGTGAGGTCGAAGCCGTCGTAGAGCACCCTCATGTCGTCCAGCGTGGCGATCGAGACGCCGGAGTTGCCGACCTTTCCGTAGATGTCGGGGCGCTCGTCGGGATCGAAGCCGTAGAGCGTCACCGAATCGAACGCCGTCGACAGGCGCTGCGCGGGCATCCCTTCCGAAAGCTTCCTGAATCGGCGATTGGTGCGGAACGCGTCGCCCTCGCCCGCGAACATGCGCGTGGGATCCTCCGCCTCGCGCTTGAAGGCAAAGACGCCCGCGGTGAACGGGAACGATCCCGGCACGTTCTCGGCGAGGAGGAAGCGCAGGATCTCGCCGTGGTCCTCGAAGCGCGGCAGGTACACCTTGCGGATGCGGCTCCCGGAAAGCGTCTCGCGCGTGAGCCGGGTGCGGATCTCGCGGTCGCGCACGCGCACCACGTCCTCGTCGCGCGCGTAGCGCTCCACGAGCGCGGGCCACTCGGCGATGAGGCGCCGCGACTCGGCCGAGAGCTCGCCCTCCTTCGCCGCGATCATCGCGTCGAACTCGCCGCTCGCGCGTCCGCCCGCCTCGAACAGCGCCTTCGCCGTGGCGAGGCTCTGGCGCTCGCGCGCAAGGCGGCATTGCTCGCGCGCCTGGTCGTGATAGCCGCGCACCGACTGCGCGATCTCCGCGAGATAGCGCACGCGCTCGGCGGGCACGATCGCACGATGGCGCGAGGAGACCTTCGTCGGCGGATGCGCGAGCCGGCCGGCCTTCAGCGGCAGGCCATGCCGCGCGAGCTTCGCGGCGAGCGCGTGGTAGAGCGCCGTCACGCCGTCGTCGTTGAAGCGGCTCGCCTGCGTGCCGAACACCGGCATCTCCTCGGGCCGCGTGCCGAAGAGCTCGCGGTTCCTCTGGTATTGCTTGCGCACGTCGCGCAGCGCGTCCTCCGCGCCCTTGCGGTCGAACTTGTTGATCGCGACGAAATCGGCGAAATCCAGCATGTCGATCTTCTCGAGCTGGCTCGCGGCGCCGAACTCGGGCGTCATCACGTAGAGCGAGGCGTCCACGTGCGGCACGATGGCGGCATCGCCCTGCCCGATGCCCGAAGTCTCCACGATCACGAGGTCGAATCCGGAGACCTTGCACGCGGCGATCACCTCGGGAAGCGCCGCGGAGATCTCCTTTCCGGCGTCGCGCGTCGCGAGCGAGCGCATGAAGACCCGCGGATGGTCGATCGCGTTCATGCGGATGCGGTCGCCCAGGAGCGCCCCGCCGGTGCGCTTGCGCGAGGGGTCGATGGAGACCACCGCGATGCGCAGCCGCTCCTGCTGGTCGATGCGGGCGCGCAGGACCAGCTCGTCGGTGAGCGAGCTCTTGCCGGCGCCGCCGGTGCCGGTGATGCCGAGCGTCGCCACGCGAAGCGCCGCCGCTTCCCGCACCAGCGCGGAGCGAAACGCATCCGAGTACACGCCGTTCTCGAGCGCCGTGATAACCCGCGCGAGCGTGCGCCGGTTGCCGCCGCGCAAGGCCGCAATGGCCTCGGATTCGCGGGGCGCGCGCGCGGCGGGATCGAAGTCCGCGCGCTCGAGGACGTCGTTGATCATTCCCTGCAGGCCCATCGCCGCGCCGTCCTCGGGCGAATAGACCCGCGCGACGCCGTAGGCGTGCAGCTCGCGGATCTCGTCGGGCACGATCACGCCGCCGCCGCCGCCGAAGACGCGGATCTCGGCGCCGTCGTTCTCGCGCAGGAGCTCCAGCATGTAGCGGAAATACTCGAGGTGCCCGCCCTGGTAGGACGTGATCGCGATCCCCTGCGCGTCCTCCTGCAGCGCGGCGTTCACCACCTCCCCCACGGAGCGGTTGTGCCCGAGGTGGATCACCTCTGCGCCGGACGCCTGCAGGATGCGGCGCATGATGTTGATCGACGCGTCGTGTCCGTCGAACAGCGAGGCCGCGGTGACGAAGCGTACCTTGTTCGCCGCCTTGTAGGGCGCGAGCCTGGGCTTCGCGGACAGGTCGTTCATGGCGCCTCGGGGGGTGGCCGGACCGATGCGGGAATCATAGGCCATTTCCGCGCGGTCACGATGGCGCGGCGTGCCCGGAATCGTGTAAATTCCGCCATGCCATGGCCCGTCCGCGACGCTACCGTCCATCCAGAAAGCATCGTGGAGATCGTGCAACGGTCGCCTCCGGTTTCGTGACCGGCATGCTCGCCGGGCCGGCCGCGCGCGGCCTCGAGCCCGCGGCCCTGCTGCGCGAGGCGGGCATCGCGGCGGCCGTGCTGCGCGACCGCGGCGCGCGCGTCCCGCTGCCCGCCTACGTGTCGCTCTACAACGCGGTCGTGCGCACGCTCGGCGACGAGGGCTTCGCGCTCTTCTCCGCGCCGCTGCGCCCCGGAATGTTCGAGTTCCTCTGCCGCACCACGGCCGGAAGTACCACGCTGGGCGAGGCGCTCTCGCGCGCCGCGCGCTTCCTGGCGCTCGTGCTGCCCGACCTCGCGATCACGGTGTCGCGCGCACGCGGCGTCGCGCGGCTCGAGATCGCCGAACGGCGCCGCCTCGCGCGCCGGGCACACGATGCGCGCCGCGTGTTCGCGTTCGAATGGCTGCTGCGCCTGCTGCACGGCCTCGCCTGCTGGCTCGCCGGGCGCTCCATCGCCCTGCACTCGGTGCGCTTCCCGTTCCCGCGTCCGCCGCACGCCTCCGACTACGCGCTCGTCTACACCGAGCATTCCGCCTTCGACGGCGCGACGCTCCTCGCGACGTTCGACGCGGCGCTCCTCGATCTTCCCGTCGTGCGCGAGGCCTCCGATGTCGATGCCTTCCTCGAAGGCGCGCCGGGACGGATCTCGATCCTGTATCGCAGGGACCGCGAGATGGTGCGGCGCGTGCGCGAGCTGCTCGCGCACGACCTCGCGGCGGCATCCTCGCTCGACGCGGCGGCGCGGGCGCTGCGCGTTTCGCCGCGCACCCTGCACCGGCGCCTCGCCGAGGAAGGCTCGGGCTTGCGCGCGATTCGCGAGGAGCTGCGGCGCGCGCAGGCGCTCGCGCGGCTCGAGAAGACGCGTCGGCGCATTTCCGACATCGCCTCCGAGCTCGGCTACTCGGAGCCGTCCGCCTTCTTCCGTGCGTTCCATTCGTGGACCGGGGAATCGCCCAGCGCCTACCGCAAACGCGTGCGTCGAGCCCGGTAGACCGGCCGCGTCCGTTAAGGCATCCTAAGGCGTCCCGCGAGAGTCCCCTTCCGTGTTCGAAAAGATCCTCATCGCAAACCGCGGCGAGATCGCCTGCCGCGTGATCCGCACCTGCCGGCGCCTCGCGATCCGCACGGTCGCGATCCACTCCACCATCGACGCGCACGCGCTGCACGTCGAGCAGGCGGACGAAGCGTATCTCCTCGGCGGGCCGCGTCCCGCGGAGTCCTACCTGCTCGGGCCCCGCATCATCGAGATCGCGCGGCGCTCCGGCGCGCAGGCGATCCATCCCGGCTACGGGTTCCTTTCCGAGAACGCGGAGTTCGCGCGCGCGGTGGAAGCGGCGGGGTTGGTGTTCATCGGGCCGACCGCGGAAGCGATCGAGAAGATGGGCCTCAAGGATCGCGCCAAGGCCCTCATGGAGCGCGCCGGCGTTCCCGTCGTTCCCGGCTATCACGGCGGAAACCAGGACGATGCGCGCCTCGTCGCCGAAGCGCGCAAGGTGGGCTATCCGCTGCTCGTCAAGGCGGTGGCGGGCGGCGGCGGCAAGGGCATGCGCCTCGCCACGAAGGAATCGGAATTCGCCGCGCAGCTCGCCGCCGCGCGGCGCGAGGCGAAGGGCGCGTTCGCCGACGATCGCGTGCTGCTCGAGCGCTTCGTCGAGGGCCCGCACCACGTCGAGTTCCAGGTCTTCGGCGACACGCACGGCCACTACGTGCATCTCTTCGAGCGCGAGTGCTCGATCCAGCGCCGCCACCAGAAGGTCCTGGAGGAAACGCCTTCGCCCTTCCTCGACGATGCGCTGCGCGCACGCATGGGAGAAGCGGCGGTGGCGGCGGCGCGCGCCATCGCCTATCGCGGCGCCGGCACGATCGAGTTCATCGTGGGCGCCGACCGCGCGTTCTACTTCATGGAGATGAACACCCGCCTGCAGGTCGAGCATCCGGTCACCGAGATGGTCACCGGCGAGGACCTGGTCGAATGGCAGCTGCGCGTGGCCGCCGGCGAGCCGCTCCCGCTCGCGCAGGCCGAAATCCGTTCGGCCGGCCATGCGATCGAGGTGCGCCTGTGCGCCGAGAATCCGGCGAACGGGTTCCTGCCGGAGAGCGGGCGCATCGGGCTCCTCGCCGCGCCGTGCACCGGCGAGGCGGTGCGGCTCGAGACGGGGGTGCGCGAAGGCGACGCGGTGAGCGTGTTCTACGACCCGATGATCGCGAAGCTCGTGGCGTGGGGCGCGGATCGCCCGGAAGCCGCGCGGCGCATGCAATCGGCGCTCGAGGAGACCGCGATCCTCGGCGTGAAGACGAACCTCGCGTTCCTCGAGCGCGTCGTGCGCCATCCCGCGTTCCTCGCGGGCGACGTCGACACCGCCTTCATCGAGCGCCATCGCGAGGCGCTGCTGCCGGCCGCGGCCGAGGTTCCCGTGGAGGCGATCGTCGCGTGCGCCGTACGCCTCTTCCTGGACGAGCTCGCGGCCAGGGCGGCCCTCGCGCCTTCGCCCTGGAACGACACGACCGGCTGGCGCCTGAACCAGGCGAAGACGCGGCAGATGGAGTTCCGCCTCGCCGACGGGCACGAGCTCGCGCTCGAGGCCGAGCATCGGGGCGACCATGCGATCGTCACGCTGCGCGGCCGGCGCCACGAGGTGCGCGTGGGCCCGGTCGAGGGCGAGCGCGTGCAGGTGGCGCTCGACGGCGAGACGTATTTCGCGCGCGTAGCGCGCCTGGGCGATCGGCTCTCGGCGACCACCCCGCAGGGCCGCTACGAGCTCGAGCGCGTCGATCCCTTCCACTACGAGCCGGCCGATACGCTCCCCGACGCGCGCCTCACCGCCCTCATGCCGGGCCGCGTCGTGAAGGTGCTCGCGGCGCAGGGGGCGCGCGTGGCGAAGGGCGAGCCGCTCATGATCCTCGAGGCGATGAAGATGGAGCACACCATCGTGAGCCCGCGCGAAGGCGTGATCGAGCGCGTCGCGTTCGCCGAGAACGACCTGGTGCCGGCCGACGCGCTGCTCTTCGCGTTCCGGGAATAGGCGCCGGCTTCAGCCGGCTGCACATGGACAAGGGCGGCGCTTTTCGTTAGCCTTGCTAACTATTCGCCATGCTAACGATCGAGCCGCCGCCATGTCAACCCGCGCGCCTCCCGCCGCCGTCCTCGAGCGCTTCCACCACGCCGCGATCCTCGTGCTGCGCGCCATGCGCGAGGTGGACGAATCCGGCGCGCTTTCCGGCCCGCGCGCCTCCGCGCTCTCGGTGCTCGTCTTCAGCGGCCCGCAGCCGCTCGGGGCCCTCGCCCGGGCCGAGGGCGTGAAGCCGCCCACGATGTCGCGCCTGGTGAAGGAAATGCGGCTCGACGGACTGGTGGAACCGCTCGCGCCCGGCGCCGACCGGCGCGAGGTGAGGATCGCGGCGAGCGCACGCGGCCGGCGGCTGCTGCTGGAGGCGCGTGCGCGGCGCATCGCCGCCCTGGCGAGGCTCCTCAAGGGCGCGAGCCCACGGGAGGCCGCGGCCCTCGCGACGGTCGCGGCCCTGGTCGAGCGCGCGCTCCAGCGGAAAGAAATGGCCCGCGCCGCGAAACACGCTCCGTGAAAAGCTTGCCGGCGCGACTGCAACCGGCGCCGCCGGGCAGCCACGCGGACGCCGGCTGATACATCGTAATACGACATATCTGGGCCGATGCGGCGGTTCACGGGCCCGCGATGCGCCGTCCGATCCACGCGGCGGCGCGCGGGCACGATTGATGCACCGACGGGATATTCCCGAGTCCCGGAGGCACCGCATGGCGCGCATCTCCCGGCGCGAGCTCCTCAAGGGAGCCGCGCTCCTTCCCGCAGCCGCCGCGGTCGCGACGACCGCTCCCATCACCTTCGTGCCGCGCACCATGCCGTCCTCCGGCGGCCGACCGCCCGACTACACCGCGCCGGCGCAGGGCTTCCTGGACAGCCGCGAGAAGGCCTTCGTCGAGGCCGCCGTGGCGCGCATCATCCCCGCCGACGAGCTCGGCCCCGGCGCGAAGGAAGCGGGCGTCGCGGACTTCATCGATCGCCAGCTCGCGGGCCCTTACGGCGCCGCGGAAACCTGGTACATGCAGGGGCCGTGGCAATCGGGCACCGACCAGCAGGGCTACCAGCTGCGCCTCTCGCCCGCGCAACTCTATCGCGCGGCGATCGCGAAGATCGACCAGCACCTCAAGCAGTCGCAGGGAAACCGCACCTTCGCGCAACTCGACGCGAAGGCGCAGGACGACTTCCTGCACGCGCTCGAGAAGGGCGAGGTGAAGATTTCCGGCGACCTCGGCAAGGAATTCTTCGAGATCCTGGTCGTGAACACTGTCGAAGGCTTCCTCGCCGATCCGATCTACGGCGGCAACAAGGACTTCATCGGCTGGAAGCTCATCGGCTTCCCCGGCCCGCGCTACAACTACGTCGCGCAGATCGACCAGTACGGCAGGAAGTTCGACATGCCGTTCGTGAGCATCGCCGGCCGCGACACCGGCATCCGGGAGGCATGACATGGCGAAGAGACTTCCCCCCAAGGACGTCGCGATCGTGGGATTCGGCTGGACCGGCAGCATCCTCGCGAAGGAGCTTACCGATGCGGGGCTGCAGGTGGTCGCGCTCGAGCGCGGCGGCTTCCGCGACACGATTCCCGATTTCGCGCCCAGCACCATCCAGGACGAGCTGCGCTACGCGGTGAGGAACGGCCTCTTCGAGGAGCCGCACCGCGAGACGCTCACCTTCCGCAACGACGCCTCCCAGCTCGCGCTGCCGATGCGCCAGCTCGGCTCCTTCCGCCCCGCCTCGGGCGCGGGCGGCGCGGGCGTGCACTGGAACGGCCAGAACTGGCGCTTCCTGCCCTCGGACTTCGTCGCGTATTCGCACAACGTGCAGCGCTACGGAAAGAAGATGCTCCCCGAGGACATGACGATCCAGGACTGGGGCGTCACCTACGAGGAGCTCGAGCCGCACTACGACGCGTTCGAATACCTGTGCGGCATCTCGGGCAAGGCGGGTAACCTCGGAGGGAAGATCCAGCCGGGCGGCAACCCGTTCGAGGGCGCGCGCCGGCGCGAGTACCCGCTGCCGCCGCTCAAGCGCTGCTATTCGACGGTGCTGTTCGACAAGGCGGCGAAGGAAGTGGGCTTCCATCCGTTCCCGGCGCCGGCGGCGAACACCTCGGAGCCCTACAAGAACCTCTACGGCGTGCAGATGGGACAGTGCACGTTCTGCGGCTACTGCGAATGGTTCGGATGCGGCAACTATTCGAAGTCGAGCCCACAGGCGTGCGTCTTCCCGGTGCTCCTAGGCCGCGACAACTTCGAGCTGCGCTCGCAGTGCGAGGTGACGCGCGTGCTGCGCGATTCCAGCGGCAAGCGCGCGACCGGCGTGGCTTACGTCGACGTCACCGGCGAGGCGTACGAGCAGCCCGCCGACCTCGTGATCCTGTGCGCCTTCGCGCAGCACAACGTCCACCTGCTGCTGCTCTCGGGCATCGGCAAGCCCTATGATCCGCAGCGCAACGAAGGCGTGGTGGGGCGCAACTACGCCTACCAGATCACGTCGTCCGTGGACGTCTTCCTCGACGAGATCATGAACCCGTTCATGGGCGCGGGCGCGCTCGGCCAGATCGTCGACGACTTCAACGGCGACAACTTCGACCACGGCTCGCACGGCTTCATCGGCGGCGGCTACATCGCCAACTGGAACACGGGCGGGCGCCCCATCCTTCAGCATCACCTGCCGGACAAGACGCCCAAGTGGGGGTCGGGCTTCAAGAAGGCGCTCGCGGAGAACTACCTCAAGTCCACGAGCCTCGCGACGCACGGCTGCGTCATGAGCTACCGCGGCAACTACCTCGACCTCGATCCCACCTACCACGACGTCTACGGCAACCCGCTCCTGCGCCTCACGTTCGACTTCCACGACAACGAGCACAGGATGTCGAAGTTCCTCACCGACCGCGCCGCCGAGATCGCGAAGGCGATGAAGCCGCGCGCGATGCATCCGAAGCCGCGCAAGGGCCACTACTCGATCGTGCCGTACCAGACGACCCACAACACGGGCGGCGCCGTGATGGGAACCGATGCGCGCACGAGCGTGGTGAACCGGTACCTGCAATCGTGGGACGTGCCGAACCTCTTCGTGATGGGTGCGTGCGTCTTCCCGCAGAACCCGGGCTACAACCCGACGGGAACGGTGGGCGCCCTCACGTACTGGGCCGCGCGTGCGATCAAGGAGCAGTACCTGCGCAACCCCGGCCCGCTGATGAGCGCGTGAGCGAAGGAGACGACCATGGCACACCGCAAATCGCTCCTCGCCGCCGCCGTGGGCCTCGCGCTCGTCGCCGCGCCGCTCGCCTTCGCGGTCGACACCGACTACGGCAAGCTCTCGCGCGGCCGCTACCTCGTGCACGCCGGCGACTGCGCCGCATGCCATACCGACGACGAGGGCGAGCCCTTCGCCGGCGGCCGCGCGGTCCCCACGCCGTTCGGCACGATCTATTCGACCAACATCACGCCGGACAAGGAAACCGGCATCGGCAAGTGGACCGACCAGCAGTTCTACGAGGCGATGCACGACGGCATCCGCCCGAACGGCGAGCATCTCTATCCCGCGTTCCCGTATCCGTGGTTCACGAAGCTCAGCCGCGACGACGTGCTCGCGATCAAGGCGTACCTCGATTCGATCCCGCCGGTGAAGCAGGGGGCGAAGCCGCCGGACCTTCCGTGGCCGCTCTCGGTGCGCGAATCCGTCGCCGGATGGAACACCCTCTTCTTCAAGGCGGGCACCTTCCAGCCGAACCCGCGGAAGTCGGCGCAATGGAATCGCGGCGCCTATCTCGTGGAAGGCCTCGGCCACTGCGGCGCCTGCCACAGTCCCAAGAACACGCTCGGGGGCATCAAGAAGAAAGACCGCTTCGAAGGCGGCAAGGGCGAAGGCTGGTTCGCCGCGAGCCTCGTCGGCAACGAGCGCGCGGGCCTCGGCTCGTGGAGCGCCGACGAGATCGTCGAGTACCTCAAGACCGGCGCGAACGATCGTGCGCGCGCCATGGGGCCGATGGCCGAGGTGGTCCACAACTCGACCATGTACCTCACGCCTTCGGACCTGCAGGCGATGGCGACCTACCTCAAGGACCTGCCGGCCGACGGCGCCGACCGCAACGTCTCGGTGCCGGCGCCCGACGACGACCGGATGAAGCGCGGGCGGCTGGTGTACGTGGACCAGTGCGCGGGATGCCACATGCAGAACGGCGAAGGCATCGCGCACGTGTTCCCCGCGATCAAGGGGAACACCGGCGCGCAGGCGCAGGACCCGACCTCGCTCGCACGCCTGGTGCTGCAGGGCGCGGGAAGCGCCAGGACGCCGGCGAAGCCGGAAGGCTTCGCGATGCCGGCCTTCGGCTGGAAGCTCTCCGACCAGGACGTCGCCGACGTGCTCACCTACGTGCGCGCGAGCTGGGGCAACAAGGCCGATCCGGTGAGGGCCTCGAAGGTGGCCGACGTGAGGAAGCAGATCGCGAAAAACGGTTCGTGATCTTTGCTTCTTGCTGGCGCATCAAAGCCCCCTGAAGTCAGTCTTTCGGCTGGCGCGCGAGCGGCTTCCCGTCCAGCCACGCGAGGAGGTTCGCGACCACGCCGGGCCCGAACCGCGCGAACACCGGCTCGTTCACGAAGCCCAGGTGCGGCGTGAGCACCACGTTCGCGCGCTTCGCGAGCGGAAAATCCGCCGGCAAGGGCTCGTCGTCGTAGACGTCGAGCGCCGCCATGCCGGGCCGCCCCTGCTCGAGCGCCCGCACGAGCGCGGCCATGTCGATCAACGCCGAGCGCGCGGTGTTCACGAGGATCGAGTCCTTGCGCATCGTCGCGAGGCGCTTCGCATCGAGGAGCTTCCTCGTCTGCGTCGATGGCACCAGGTGCAGGGTCACCACCTTCGAGCTGGAGAGCAGCTCCTCCAGCGCGACCGCTTTCGCCCCGCCCTGCTCGGCGCGTTCCGGCGTCATGTGCGGGCTCCACGCGAGCACTTCCATGCCGAACGCCTTGCCCACCTGCGCGACGCGCGAGCCGATGCTGCCCAGGCCGATCACACCGAGGCGCTCGCCCGCGAGCGTCGCGGGCAACGGTCCCTCGTCGCGCCAGCCGCCCTCGCGCACGAGCGCGCTGTACGCCTCGAGGCGCTTCGCGGCCGCGAGGATCAGCGCCCACGCGATCTCCGTCGTGCTCGCCTTCGAGTCGCCCATCTCGGTGCTGCCGACGGGGATGCCGCGCGCCTTGAAGGCCGCCGCGTCGTACTGCGTGTTGCGCGCGCCGGTGAAGAGAAAGAGCTTGAGCTTCGGGAGCTTCTCGAGGAGCTCGGCCTTGAACGGCGTGCGGTCGCGCACCACGACGATCGCGTCGGCATCGGCGATCGCATCCATGAGCACGGGCCCGCGCAGCCGCTCGTGATGCACCTTCACGTCGGCGCGCGCGTCCACGGCGCTCCAGTCGGCGGTACGCCGCAGCGACCGCTCGTAATCGTCGAGGACCACCACCTTCGGTCTTGCGCTCATGCACGGGCTCCTTCGCAGAGGGCGCGCACGTCGCCCGCGCGCGCGAGGTTCCAGCAGGATTCGACGAGGGCCTGCGCCCGCTTCGCGCCGATCACCGGCTCGGCGAGCGCATGGAATTTCGCTTCCAGGTCGGCATCGCTCATCGGCCTGGCGAGCGAGCCGATGGCGTGCTCGACGAAGACGTGCTTCCTCGTCCCGTCCCGCAGCCTCACCGTGACGTCGGCCGCGGCCTCGTCGATCGCGGCATCCGCGCTCGCTTGCACCTTGCGGCGCAGCGCCACGATGTCCTCGCGCCGCACGATCGCGTCGGTATATTCGGATTCGCCGGCGCGGCCGAACACGAGGCCGAGCGCGAATCCCTGGTAGACGCTGAACTTGCCCTGCAGGCCGTCCTGCGGCTCCTTCCTTCCGGTGAGCTCGAGCACCAGCGGGTGGACGCGAAGCTCGACGCGTTCCACGTCCGCGGGCTGCACGCCCTCGGCGCGCAGGCGCGTCGCCGCGTCGATCGTGGGATGGATCACGATGCCGCAGGCGAAGGGCTTGTAGGTGTTGAAGGAGATCTCGAAGCGCTCGCCGAGCTCTCCGGTGACCTCGCTCCAGTCGCACTTGGTGGAGACTACCTGCGCGTAGCCGCGCGGCGCCTCGAGCGCCTTCGCGCTCGCCGTGAAGCCGTGCTTCGCGAGGAGCGCGGAGGTGAGGCCGGCGCGCGCCGCCGCACCCGGATGGAACGGCTTGGTCATCGTGCCGAACTGCTCGCGCATGCCGATCGGCTGCGAGGCCGCGATGCCGAGCGCCCACGCGGTGTGCCGCTCGTCGAGGCCGAGGAGGCGCGCGCACGCCGCGGCCGCGCCGAGCACGCCGGTCGAGCCGGTGATGTGCCATCCGCGATCGTAGTGGTCGGGATACATCATGTTGCCGATGCGGCACTCGACGTCCACGCCGATCACCAGCGCATCGAGCAGCGCACGGCCGCTCGCCCCGGTCACTTCGGCGAGGGCGAGGAGCGCCGAGGCGACCGGGCCGGCCGGATGGATGACGGTTCTCAGGTGCGTGTCGTCGAAGTCGAAGGTGTGCGACGTGATGCCGTTCACCAGCGCCGCGCTCGCCATGTCCACCTTCTCGGAGGTGCCGAGAATGGTGGATTGCGGCGCCGGCTCGAGCATGCGCACCGCGGCGAGCGCCGCCCGCGCCGCCTCGTGGCGCGCGGCGCCCACGGCGCAGCCCACCCAGTTGAGGAACGTGCGCAGGCCCTCGTGGTCCACGGCATCGCTCCATCCCTTCGAGGGATGCGTGGCGACGTACCGGGCGAGGATCTGCGTGATGGGCGGTGCGGCCGCGTCGGCGGCGACCTGCGTGTTGCGGGCCATGGGGCGGTTGTCCTGGGAGTTCTTCGGGGATCGAGCCGTCAGATTATAATTTGAGGTTGCGGTCCGACACTTGAGGAGTCTTCCATGGCAGCCAATCCCCAGCCGAAATCGAGCACGATCCCGACGGTGAAACTCCTCCTCGACGGAAAATTCGTCGAGTCGAGCGCGCGCGAATGGCGCGACGTCGTGAATCCCGCGACGCAGGAAGTCCTCGCGCGCGTGCCGATGTGCGGTCCCGACGAGGTGGACCGCGCGGTGAAGTCGGCCGCGGCCGCCCTGAAGACCTGGCGCAACACGCCGATCGCGGCGCGCGCGCGCATCATGCTGAAGCTCCAGGAGATCATCCGCCGCGACATGAAGAAGATCGCCGCGGTGCTCACCAACGAGCAGGGCAAGACCCTTCCCGACGCCGAGGGCGACGTGTTCCGCGGCCTCGAGGTGGTGGAGCACGCCTGCTCCATCGGCACGCTCACGCTCGGCGAGTACGCGGAGAACGTGGCGGGTAACGTGGATACCTACTTCATCCGCCAGCCGGTCGGCGTCTGCGCGGGCATCACGCCGTTCAACTTCCCCGCCATGATCCCGCTGTGGATGTTCCCCATGGCGATCGTGTGCGGAAACACGTTCGTCCTCAAGCCCTCGGAGCAGGACCCGATGAGCACGATGGTGCTCGCGCAGCTCGCGCTCGAGGCGGGCATCCCGCCCGGCGTGCTGAACGTCGTGCACGGCGGGAAGGACGCGGTGGATGCGCTCTGCACCCATCCGGAGGTGAAGGCGGTCTCGTTCGTCGGCTCCTGCGCGGTCGGCGAGCACGTCTACAAGCTCGCGAGCCAGCACGGCAAGCGCGCGCAGTCGATGATGGGCGCGAAGAACCATGCGGTCCTGATGCCCGATGCGAACAAGGAGCAGACGCTCAACTCGCTCGTCGGCGCGGGCTTCGGCGCGGCGGGACAGCGCTGCATGGCGGTGAGCGTCGGCGTGCTGGTGGGAGAAGCGAAGAGCTGGATCCCCGACATCGTCGCCAAGGCGAAGACGCTCAAGGTGAGCGTCGGCACCGAGAAGGGCGCGGATCTCGGCCCCCTCATCTCGAAGCAGGCGAAGACGCGCGTGGAAGGCCTCATCGAGCAGGGTGTGCGCGAGGGCGCGAAGCTCGAGCTCGACGGCCGCGGCCTCAAGGTGCCCGGCTATCCCGACGGCAACTTCGTCGGCCCGACGGTTTTTTCCAACGTGAAGCCCGCGCACAAGATCTACACCACCGAGATCTTCGGGCCGGTGCTGTGCTTGATGGCGGTGGATACGCTCGACGAGGCGATCGAGCTCGTCAACGCGAACCCCTACGGCAACGGCACCGGCATCTTCACGCAGTCGGGCGCTGCGGCGCGCAAGTTCCAGAACGAGATCGACGTCGGGCAGGTGGGCATCAACTTGCCGATTCCCGTGCCGGTTCCCTATTTCAGCTTCACCGGCTCGCGCGGATCGCGCCTCGGCGACCTCGGGCCGTACGGCAAGCAGGCGATCCAGTTCTACACCAGCGTGAAGACGGTCACGGCGCGCTGGTTCGACGACGCGGCCGTATCGCCGGGGATCCACACCACGATCTCGTTGAAGTGAGCATCGGCCCGACCGGCGCGCTGCAGGACGAGCTCCGCGGAAAGGACGATTCCCCGCACGCGTCCGCGGAGCTCCTCGCGCAGACCCGCGGAGGCGTCGCGACCGTCACGCTCAACCGTCCCAGGGTCCTCAACGCGCTCTCGTTCGGGATGCTGCGGCAGCTCGCGCTCCGCCTCGACGAGTGGGAGCACGATGAACGCGTGCGCGCCATCGTGCTGCGCGGCGCCGGCGGGAAGGCCTTCTGCGCCGGCGGCGACATGCGCGCGTTCTACGAGGGATACCGCTCGGGTCCCGGACCGCACGACGCGTTCTTCGTCTTCGAATACACCCTCGACTACCGGATCCACACCTATCCGAAGCCGATCGTCGCCGTGCTGGACGGCATCGTGATGGGCGGCGGCATGGGCCTCTCGCAGGGCGCACGGCTGCGCGTTGTCGGCGACCGCACGAAGATGGCGATGCCGGAGACCGCGATCGGCCTCTTTCCCGACGTCGGCGCGAGCTGGTTCCTCTCGCGCTGCCCGGGCGAGCTCGGCACCTACCTCGGCCTTGCCGGCGTCGCGATCGGCGCGGCCGACGCGATCTACTGCGGGCTCGCGGATACGCACGTGGGGAGCGAGCTGCCGGCGCCGGAGCTCGAGCCGCTGCGCCCGGCGATCGATCGCCACTTCGGCCACGACTCGGTCGCGGCCATCCTTGGATCGCTCGAAGCGGAGGATCGTCCCGAATTGCGCGCCTGGGCGGGCGAGACGCTGCGGCTCCTTCGCAGCCGCTCGCCGACGATGCTGGTGGTCACGCTCGAGCAGCTGCGCCGCGGCAGGAAGCTCGCGCTCGGCGATTGCTTGCGCATGGAGCTCGGCCTCATGCACGCCTGCTTCGAGCAGGGCGATTGCCTCGAAGGCATCCGCGCGGTGCTGGTGGACAAGGACAACCGGCCGCGCTGGAACCCGCCCGGGCTCGCGGACGTCGATCCCGATACGATCCGCCGTTTCTTCGCGCCGCGCTGGCAGGCCGCGAGCCATCCCCTCGCAAACCTTCCGTAGCACTCATCCCCAAAGAGGAAACAATGAAGCTCTGCACCTTCTCCCCCCTTCCCTCGGGCGAACCGCGCCCGGGCCTCGTGCTCGAGGGCAAGCGCATCGTGGACATTCCGGCGGCGCTCGGCGCCGACGCGGACACCACGACGATGCTCGGCATCATCCGCGCCGGCGCCACGCTGCTCGCGCGCCTGCGCGACCTCGAGAAGAAGCCGCCCACGGCGACGATCGCGCTCGCCGACGTGAAGCTGCACGCGCCGATCCCGCGCCCGGCGAAGAACGTGTTCTGCGTGGGCTGGAACTACCTCGAGCACTTCGAGGAGGGCGCGAAGAAGCTGCAGGACAACCGCGAGCTGCCGAAGTGGCCGGTGTTCTTCAGCAAGGCGACCACCGCCGTGACCGGTCCCTTCGACACGATTCCCTTCGACGCGAAGATCTCGACCTCGCTCGACTGGGAGGTGGAGCTGGGGATGATCATCGGCACGCCGGGCAAGGACATCACCGAGCCCGACGCGATGCGCCATGTGTTCGGATACACCGTGGTGAACGACGTGTCCTGGCGCGACCTGCAGCGCCGCCACGGCGGCCAGTGGCACAAGGGCAAGAGCCTCGACGGCACCTGCCCGATGGGTCCATGGATCGTGACCGCGGATTCGATCGACCCGAACAACCTGCGCGTGAGCTGCCGCGTGAACGGCGTCATGAAGCAGGACTCGAATACCCGGTTCCTCTACTTCAAGCTGCCGCGCCTCATCGTGGACCTCTCGATGGGCATGACGCTCGAGGCGGGCGACGTCATCTCGACCGGCACGCCCGAGGGCGTCGGCTTCGCGCGCAACCCGCCCGAGTTCATGAAGCCCGGCGACCTGATGGAGACCGAGATCGAGGGCATCGGCACGCTGCGCAACCCGATCGGCAATTCCTGACGGGGCGAAAGGCGTCGGAAGCGCCGATATCCGCCGATCCAACGCCGATTCCCGCCGACCTGGAAGGGAACCGCTTCGTGCACATCGCAGCCGCCGCAACGGCCGCGGACACGACTCGAGGATTTATCGGCGGACGTCGGCGTTGGATCGGCGGATATCGGCGCTTTCAAAGATTCTCGCCGGCATCACCCGCTCCGGTAGAATCCGCGCGAGGAAGGAGTGCGCCATGGTGAGCAAGGTCAGCCCGGGCACGACGGTGCTGGAGCGGATCGCGGTCTACCGCCGCTTCGACCGCATCGCGCGGCTGCGCGAGAGCTACGCGGGCAAGTTCGCGCTCGCCGCCTTCCTCGGCATCTTCGTGCCGCTCGCCGTTTTCGCGCTGTGGCTGCTGGTGGAGCGCGCCGACTGGGTCTCGATGTATCCGCCGATCGCCGCGCTCTTCCTCGCGTGCTTCGCGGGATTCCTGTGGATGCTCTGGGTCGTGCGCGAGCTGCTGCAGCCGCTGGAGATGACCGCGGAGGCGCTGCGCGACTTCATCGACCGGCGCCGCCTGCCGGACCTGCCCGGCGGTTTCCCGGACACGGCGGGCGTCCTGATGGAGGGCACGCAGTACACGCTCGCGCAGCTGAACGAGACCATCAACCGCCTCGAACGCGTCTCCGACACCGACGCCCTCACCGGCCTCTACAACCGGCGCGCCGGCGAGAAGCGCCTCGCGGAGGAAGTCGCCCGCGCCGAGCGCGACCTCGTCACCTTCCAGCTCGCCTTCTTCGACATCAACGACGCGAGGCGGGTGAACGAGCGCCACGGCCATAGCGCCGGCGACGCGGCGATCTCGCACGTCGCCGCCCTCCTGCAGCTCAACATCCGGCGCGGCGACTGGCTCGCGCGCTGGGGCGGCGACGAGTTCGTGGTCGGGCTGCACCGCAACCGCGCGCTCCGCAAGGTGGTCGCCCGGCTCGTGAAGGCGATCGAGTCGAGCCCCTGCGAGATCGCGCCGGGCCGCGAGATCATCGTGCGCCTCTCCTGCGGCGTCGCCGAATACCGCTTCGGCTCCGGCACGCCGGGGCTCCTCGCCGACGCGGACCATGCGATGTACGCGGCGAAGGAGCTCGCGCGCGTGGACGGCCTCTCGCACATCTGCTATCGCAGCGAGCTGGACCTTCCGCGCGCGCCGGCCGAGCCGGTCGCCGGCTAGAGCAGCGCTTCCTCCACCGCGAGCACGCTGTCCGCGCCGCGCATCGCGATGGTGCAGAGCGAGAGCGTCTGCGGCAGGATGTGGTCGGCGTAGAAGCGCGCGGTGAGGAGCTTCGCGCGCAGGAACGTGGCGTCGCCGCCGCCGGACTCGAGGTCGGCCGCCGCGATCTTCGCCGAGCGCGCCATCATCCAACCGCCCGCGACGATGCCGAGGAGCTTCAGGTAGTACACCGAGCCCGACGCGACGGCCGCCGGATTCGCGGGGAACATCGCGACGATCCACTGCGTCGCTTCCTTGAGGCGCCCCACCCCGGCCATCAGCCGGTCGGTGATCTCCTTGAGGTGCACGTTCTTCGCGCGCCCGAGCTCGCCGATGAGCGATTCCATCTCGGCGATCATCGCGAACGCCGTGCGTCCCGCCTCGCGGCCCACCTTGCGCCCCACGAGGTCGTTCGCCTGGATGCCGGTGGTGCCTTCGTAGATCGTCGTGATGCGTGCATCGCGCAGGTGCTGGGCGGCGCCGGTCTCCTCGATGAAGCCCATGCCGCCGTGCACCTGGATGCCGAGGGAAGCGATCTCCACGCCGGTCTCGGTGCTCCAGCCCTTCACGACCGGGACCAGCAGGTCGACGATCCCCTGGCAACGCTGGCGCTCCTTCGCGTCGGGCGCATGGTGCGCGCGGTCGAGCATCGCCGAGACCCAGTACGCGAGCGCGCGCATCGCCTCGGTGAGCGACTTCATCGTGAGGAGCATGCGCTTCACGTCGGGGTGCTGCACGATGGGCGAGGTCCTGGCGCCCGCGGCGCCGACCGGCTTGCCCTGCAGGCGCTCGCGCGACCATGCGAGGGCGCGCTGGTAGGCACGCTCCGAGATCGCCACGCCCTCGAGCCCCACGGAGAGGCGCGCGGCGTTCATCATGATGAACATGTACTCGAGGCCGCGGTTCGCCTCGCCCATGAGGTAGCCGACGGCCCCGTCCTTCTCGCCGTAGACGAGCACCGCCGTGGGGCTCGCGTGGATGCCGAGCTTGTGCTCGATGGAGGCGCACTTCACGTCGTTCCTCGCGCCGAGCGTGCCGTCCTCGTTCACCAGCACCTTGGGCACCAGGAAGAGCGAGATGCCCTTCACCCCCTCGGGCGCACCCTCCATGCGCGCGAGCACCATGTGAACGATGTTCTCGGTGTAGTCGTGCTCGCCGTACGTGATGAAGATCTTCTGGCCGAAGAGGCGATAGCTGCCGTCCTTTTGCGGAACCGCCCTGGTGCGCACGAGCGAAAGGTCGCTGCCCGCCTGCGGCTCCGTGAGGTTCATGGTACCGGTCCATTCGCCCGCGACCATCTTGGGGAGGAACTTGCGCTTGAGCGGCTCGGAGCCGACCGTGTCGAGCGCCTCCACCGCGCCCTGCGTGAGCATCGGGCAGAGCTTGAACGCGAGGTTCGCCGCGCCCCACATCTCCTCGACCGGGGTCGCGACGAGGTGCGGCAGTCCCTGCCCGCCGAACTCCTGCGGCGCGAGCACGTTGCCCCAGCCCGCCTTCACCCATTGCCAGTACGCGTCGCGAAAGCCGGCGGGCATCGTGACCTGGCCATCCTTGCAGGCGGCGCCCTGCCGATCGCCGCTCGCGTTGAGCGGCGAGAGCACCTCGGAGGCGAGCTTGCCCGCTTCCTCGAGGATCGCGTCGACGACGTCCTCGGTGACCTCCTCCCAGCCGGGCAGCGTGTTGACCTGGTCGAGGCCCACCACGCGCTTCATCACGAACTGCATGTCCTTCAACGGTGCGACGTATTCGGCCATTGCGTCTCCTCCGTCTCCCCTGGGGAGGGGCCGCGGTGCGGGTCAGATCTTCTGGGTGAGCTCGGGAACGAGCTGGAAGAGATCCCCGACGAGCCCGTAATCGGCCACCTGGAAGATCGGCGCCTCGGGGTCCTTGTTGATGGCGACGATCACCTTGCTGTCCTTCATTCCCGCGAGGTGCTGGATCGCGCCCGAGATGCCGATCGCGATGTAGAGCTCGGGCGCCACGATCTTGCCCGTCTGCCCGACCTGGTAATCGTTCGGCACGTAGCCCGAATCGACGGCGGCACGCGAGGCGCCGATCGCCGCGCCCAGCTTGTCGGCGAGCGACTCGAGCATCTTGAAGTTCTCGGCGCTCCCGAGCCCGCGTCCGCCGGACACCACGCGCCGCGCACCGGCGAGCTCCGGCCGCGCCGATTTCGTGAGCTCGCGCGAAATCACCTTCGATTGCCCCTTGTCCGGGCCCGCGGGCGCATCCTCGATCGGCGCCGAGCCGGTCGCGGCGGCGGCGTCGAATCCGGTGGAGCGCACCGTGACGACCTTCACCGGGTCGCAGGATTGCACGGTGGCGAACGCGTTGCCCGCGTAGATCGGCCGCACGAACGTATCGCTGGATTCCACCGCGGTGATCTCGGAGACCTGCGCCACGTCGAGGAGCGCGGCGACACGCGGCATCACGCTCTTGCCGAATGCGGAAGCCGAGGCCACCAGATGGGAGTGGCCCTTCGCGAGGCAAGCGAGCAGCGCCGCATGGTTTTCCGGCGAGCCGTCGTCGTAGTGGGCCGCGGCGACCTGCAGCACCTTCGCGACGCCGGCGAGCTTCGCGGCGGCCTGCGCCGCGCCCTTCGCGTTCGATCCGGCGACGACGACGTGCACCTCGCCGCCCATCTTCGCCGCCGCCGCGACCGCGTTCGCGGTGCCGCCCTTCAACTGCGAGCCGTCGTGCTCGGCGAGAACCAGTGCTGTCATCGTTGCCTCGTCATGCCCGCGCAGGCGGGCATCCATGGGTTCCCGCCGTCGCGGGAACGACAATGTTCAGATCACCTTCGCTTCGTTCCTGAGCCTGCTCACCAGCTCCGAGACGTCCTTCGTCATCACGCCCGCCTTGCGCTTGCCGGGCTCGGCGACCTTGAGCGTCTTCAGGCGCGGCGCCACCTCCACACCGAGCTGCGCGGGCTTCAGGGTATCGAGCGGCTTCTTCTTCGCCTTCATGATGTTCGGAAGCGTGGCGTAGCGCGGCGTGTTGAGGCGCAGGTCGGTCGTGACAACCGCCGGCAGCTTCACTTCCACCGTCTCCAACCCGCCGTCGATCTCGCGCGTCACCTTCGCCGAGGACGCATCGAGCTCCACCTTGCTCGCGAAGGTCGCCTGCGGCCAGTCGAGGAGCGCGGCGAGCATCTGGCCGGTCTGGTTCGCGTCGTCGTCGATCGCCTGCTTGCCGAGGATCGCGAGGCCCGCGCCCTCCTTCTTCGCGACCGCCGCCAAGAGCTTCGCGACCGCGAGCGGCTGCAGCTCCGCATCGCTTTCCACCAGGATCGCGCGGTCGGCGCCCATCGCGAGCGCGGTGCGAAGCGTCTCCTGGCATGCGGTCGTTCCGGCCGACACGACGATGACTTCGTCCGCCTTGCCGGCTTCCTTGAGGCGCAGCGCCTCCTCCACCGCGATCTCGTCGAAGGGGTTCATCGACATCTTCACGTTGGCGAGCTCGACGCCGGACTGGTCGGCCTTCACGCGCACCTTCACGTTGAAGTCGACGACCCGCTTCACGGGCACCAGGATTTTCATGGGGAGCAAGGCGGATTCAAACGGGTGTTTGAATTATACCGCGCCGCGAAATCAACCACAGGCGGAACCACGGATGAACACAGATGAACACAGATGGTCTTCGCGATTGTGACCGAACCGCCCAAGAGAGTCGACTCCGAACAAATCGCTCCGACGGCGCCCGGACAGTCACAGGTCATCTGTGTTCATCCGTGTTCATCTGTGGTTCCCCGCCTTAGCCCAGCGAGCGGGCGCGCTCGCGCAGCACGAACTTCTGGATCTTCCCGGTCGAGGTCTTGGGCAGCTCGCCGAACACGACGGTGCGCGGCACCTTGTAGCGCGCGAGGTGCTCGCGGCACCAGGCGAGGATGTCCTCGCCGGATACGGGCGCCGCGCCGGGCTTGAGGACCACGAACGCGCACGGCGTCTCGCCCCACTTCTCGTCGGGCCGCGCGACCACCGCCGCCTCCATCACCTGCGGATGGCGATAGAGGCACTCCTCGATCTCGAGCGACGAGATGTTCTCGCCGCCCGAGATGATGATGTCCTTCGAGCGATCCTTCACCTCGATGTAGCCGTCGGCGTGCCACACGGCGAGGTCGCCCGTGTGATACCAGCCCTCGCGAAACGCGGCGTTCGTCGCGCGCGGGTTCTTGAGGTAGCCCTTCATGATCGTGTTCCCGCGCAGCATCACCTCGCCCAGCGTGCGGGCGTCGCGCGGCACCGGCGCGTGCGTCCGCGGATCGGCGACCTGGAGATCCGCGAGCGTGGGATAGCGCACGCCCTGGCGCGCCATGAGGCGCGAACGCGCCGCGAGGTCGAGGTCGTTCCACTCTTCCTGCCAGGCGCACAGCGTGGCCGGCCCGTAGCTCTCGGTGAGCCCGTAGAGGTGCGTCACGCGAAATCCCATCGATTCCATCGCCTCGATCACCGCCGAGGGCGGCGCGGCGCCGCCGGTGGCGACCTCCACGCGATGGTCGAAGCGACGCTTCACCGAGGCGGGCGCATGCACCAGCATGTTGAGCACGATCGGCGCGCCGCACAGGTGCGTCACGCGATGCCGATCGATCGCGGGGAACACCAGCGCCGGATCGACCTTCCTCAGGCAGACGTGCGTCGCCCCGACCGCCGTCACGGCCCAGGTATAGGTCCATCCGCTGCAATGGAACATCGGCAGCGTCCAGAGGTACACCGACTGCGGCGAAAGCCCGAACGCGAGCGCGTTGCCCAGGGCGTTGAGGTATGCGCCGCGATGGTGGTACACGACGCCTTTCGGGTCGCCCGTGGTGCCCGAGGTGTAGAGGAGCGCGCACGAATCCCACTCGTCGAGCGGGCCGGGCATCTCGAATGCGGGGTCGCCCGTCGCGACGAGCTCCTCGTAGGTGATCGAGCCGAGGCGCTCTCCGCCCGCCGCGAGCGGATCGTCGATGTCGACCACCAGGATCTCGCGCCGAACGCGCTCGAGCGCCTTCGCGATCACCGGCGAGAGCTCGCGATCGGTGAGGAGCACCTTCGCCTCGCCGTGCTCGAGGCAGAACGCGATCGTGGCCGCGTCCAGGCGATAGTTGAGCGCATTGAGCACCGCGCCCAACCCGGGCACCGCATAGTGCGCCTCCAGCAGCGCGGGCACGTTCGGTGCCATGATCGCGACCGTGTCGCCGCGGCCGATGCCTTTCGAGGCGAGGGCCGAAGCGAGCCGGCGGCAGCGCTCGGCGAACTCGCCGTAGGTGTACGCGCGCTCGCCGTGGATCACCGCGGCCTTGTCCGGGTAGACCTCGGCCGCGCGCTTCAGGAAATCGAGCGGCGTGAGCGGCGCGTGGTTCGCGCGGTTCTGCGCGAGGTCGGCGACGAACGGGTGGTCGGGGCGAAGCGCTGGCATCGGCGATTCAGCGGCGGTGCCGCCGCCGGCGCAGCCACGCCTCGATCTCGCCCAGGATGCCGCGCCGGAACGCGAGCACGCACGCGACGAAGATGACGCCCTCGGCCACCGTGAACCAGGCACCGAGCTCGGACAGGTAGCTCTCCATCGCGATCAGCACGAACGCGCCCACCACCGGACCGAACACCGTTCCGAGGCCGCCCACCAGCGTCATCAGCACCACCTCGCCCGACATGGTCCAGTGCACGTCGGTGAGCGAGGCCTGCTGGAACACGATCGCCTTGGTCGCGCCCGCGAGCCCGGAGAGCGCGGCCGACATGATGAAGGCGGCGAGCTTGTAGCGCTCCGCGCGGTATCCCAGCGACACCGCGCGCGGCTCGTTGTCGCGGATCGCCTTGAGCACCTGGCCGAAGGGCGAATGGATGATGCGGTAGATGAGGAAGAACCCGAACGCGAAGATGGCGAGCACCGTGTAGTACATCGCGGTCGAATCGGAGAGCGGCAGCAGGCCGAGGAGCTTGCCGCGCGGACCGGTCTGGATGCCATCCTCTCCGCCGGTGAACGGCGCCTGCAGGCAGAAGAAGAACACCATCTGCGCGAGCGCGAGCGTGATCATCGCGAAGTAGATGCCCTGGCGCCGGATCGCGATGAGGCCGCTCACGACGCCGAGCGCCGTCGCGGTCGCGGTGCCGGCGAGGATCGCGAGCTCCGGCGTGAGGCCCCAAGATCGCGCGGCGTACGCGGAGACGTATCCCGCCATGCCGAGGAACATCGCGTGGCCGAACGAAAGGAGGCCTCCGAACCCGAGCAGCAGGTTGAAGGCGCAGGCGAAGAGCGCGAAGCACAGCGCGTTCATCAGGAACACCGGATACACCACGGCCGGCGCGACGACGAGGATCGCGAAGAGCGCGACGAAGCCGTTGCGGTGGTAGCGCGCCTCCCACAGCTCGTCGCGCGAAACGAGCGGCTGCGCGGCCTCCTCGTGCTGCGGTTTCGCGTCGGTCGCCATCGTCAGCGCTGCCCGAAGAGGCCCTGCGGCCGTACCATGAGGACGATCGCCATGATCACGAAGATCACGGTGTTCGACGCCTCCGGATAGAAGTACTTCGTGAGGCCCTCGATGATCCCGAGCCCGAATCCGGTGACGATGGAGCCCATGATGGATCCCATGCCGCCGATCACGACCACCGCGAAGACCACGATGATGAGCGAGGAGCCCATCTGCGGGCTCACCTGGTAGATCGGCGCGGCGAAGACGCCCGCGAGCCCCGCGAGGCCCACGCCGAGCCCGTAGGTGAGCGTGACCATGCGCGGCACGTTGACGCCGAACGCCTGCACCATCGACGGGTTCTCGGTCGCGGCGCGCAGGTACGATCCGAGCTTCGTGCGCTCGATCATGAACCAGGTGCCGAGGCAGATCACGAGCGAGGCCGCGATCACCCACGCGCGGTAGGTCGGCAGGAACATGAAGCCGAGGTTGTAGCCGCCGGAGAGCTTGTCCGGGATCGAGTAGGGCAGGCCCGCGGAGCCGAAGCGTTTGGTGAAGACGCCTTCGAAGATCAGCGCGAGTCCGAAGGTGAGCAGCAGCCCGTACAGGTGGTCGAGCTTGTAGAGGTGCTTGAGCATCAGCCGCTCGATGAGCACGCCCACCGCCGCGAGCACGATCGGCACCAGCAGGAGCGCCCACCAGTACCCGAGCCCCGCCTTGTCGAGCAGGAACCACGCGACGAAGGCGCCCACCATGTACTGCGCGCCGTGCGTGAAGTTGATGATGTTGAGGAGCCCGAAGATCACCGCGAGCCCCAGCGAAAGGAGGGCGTAGAACGAGCCGTTGATGAGCCCGATCAGGAGCTGGCCCATGAGGGCGGGGACGGAGATGCCGAAGAGGGTCGTCATCGCGATGCCGTCATTCCCGTGTCGACGGGAATCCACGCCGTGCCGGCATGGATTCCCGCCTGCTTGGGAATGACGTGCTTACGTCACTTGACCAGCGGGCAGCCGCCGTCCTTGAGCGGCCGGAACGCCTCGTCGGCCGGGATCGTCGCGAGCAGCTTGTAGTAGTCGTACGGGCCCTTCGACTCGGCCGGCGTCTTCACCTGGAAGAGGTAGGCGTCGTGGATGTTGCGGCCGTCCTCGCGCACGCGGCTCTTGCCGAACAGCGGGTCGTCGAACGGCTTCTTCTTCATCTGCGCGATCACCTTGCCGCCGTCGTCGCTGTGGATGGCGTTCACCGCGTTCAGGTACTCGAGCACGCTGGTGTAAACGCCCGCCTGCACCATCGTCGGCATCTTGTTGTTGTCGAGCTTCGCGAAGCGCTTGCTCCAGGCGCGCGTCTTGTCGTTCATGTCCCAGTAGAAGTTCGCGGTGAGGATGAGGCCCTGCGCCTTCTCCAGGCCGATGCCGTGCACGTCGCTGATGAAGACCAGCAGGCCCGCGAGGTTCTGGCCGCCCTTCACGATGCCGAACTCCGCCGCCTGCTTGATGGAGTTGATCGTGTCGCCGCCGGCGTTGGCAAGCCCGATGATCTTCGCCTTCGAGGCCTGCGCCTGCAGCAGGAACGACGAGAAGTCCTGCGTGTTGAGCGGGACCTTCACGCTCCCCAGCACCTTGCCGCCCGCCTTCTCCACCGCGTTGGTGGTGTCGCGCTCGAGCGCGTGCCCGAACGCGTAGTCCGCGGTGATGAAGAACCAGGTGTTGCCGCCGTGCTTCACGACCGCCGTGCCGGTGCCGTTCGCGAGCATCCAGGTGTCGTACACCCAGTGGATGGTGTTCGGCGAGCACTTGCTGCCGGTGAGGTCCGAGCTGCCCGGGCCGGAGCCGATGAAGGCCTTGTTCTTCTCGCGCGTCACCTGGCTCACGGCGAGCGCGACGCCGGAGTTCGGCGTGTCGACGATCACGTCCACGCCCTCCTCGTCGTACCACTTGCGCGCGATCTGCGCGCCGACGTCGGGCTTGTTCAGGTGGTCGCCCGAGACCACCTCGATCTTGAATTTCGGATGGTGCATCTTCTCCCAGTCTTCGACCGCCATCTTCGCCGCGACCACCGAGCCCGGTCCGCCGATGTCGGCGTACAGGCTCGACATGTCGCTCAACACGCCGATCTTGATGGTGTTTCCGGAAATCTGCGCCTGCGCGGACCCCACGCCCAGCGCGAGGGCCGCCGCGGCGGCCAGCATCTTGAGCCTCATTGTCGTTCTCCTCTTTGTTGGTCCTTCATGTTCACACCCCCAGGTACTCGTGCAGCATACCGGTCCTTGAGGGAAGCTCGGCGGCCGTGAACGATTCCGCGACCTTGCCGTGCTCCACCACGTAATGACGGTCCGCGAGCGGTGCCGCGAACCGGAAATTCTGCTCCACCAGCACGATGGTGAAGCCGCGCTGCTTGAGCTTCACGATGGCGCGCCCGAGCGCCTGCACGATCACCGGCGCGAGGCCCTCGGTGATCTCGTCGAGCAGCAGCAGGTTCGCGCCCGTGCGCAGGATGCGCGCCATGGCGAGCATCTGCTGCTCGCCGCCGGAGAGCTTGGTGCCCTGCGCGGTCGCGCGGCGCTCGCGCAGGTTGGGGAACATCTCGTAGATCTCCTCCACCGACATGCCGCCCTTCGCGATGGCGGGCGGGAGCACCAGGTTCTCTTCCACGGAGAGGCTGGAGAAGATCGCGCGGTCCTCGGGACAATAGCCCACGCCGAGGTGCGCGATGCGATAGGTGGGGAGCTTCACGGTCTCCACGCCGTTCACGACGATCGAGCCGCGGCGCTCTCCCACCAGCCCGAGGATCGCCTTGAGGGTCGAGGTGCGCCCGGCGCCGTTGCGGCCGAGGAGCGTCACCACCTCTCCCTTCCTCACGGTGAAATCCATGCCGTGCAGAACGTGCGACTCGCCGTACCATGCGTGCAGGTTCGAGACGCGCAGCACCTCGTCAGCCATGGGCCGCCTCCGCCGATCCCATGTACGCCTCGATCACGCGCGGATCGCGCGAGATCTGCGCGTACGGACCTTCCGCGAGGATCGCGCCGTGCGACATCACGGTGATGGTGTCGCAGATGCCGGAGACCACGCTCATGTTGTGCTCGACCATGAGGACCGTGCGTCCCGCCGCGACTTCCTGGATGAGGGCCTGCACGTGGCTCACGTCCTCGTGGCCCATGCCGGAGGTGGGCTCGTCGAGGAGCATGAGCTCGGGCTCCATCGCGAGGGTGGTGGCGATCTCGAGCGTGCGCTTGCGGCCGTAGGCGAGCTCGCCCGCGTGCACGCGCGCGAAGCGGGCGAGGTGCACGCGCTCGAGGAGCGCCATGGCGCGCTCGTTGAGCACCTCGAGCGTCTTCTCGCGCTTCCAGAAGTGGAAGGTCGTGCCGAGCGTGCGCTGCAGCGCGATGCGCACGTTCTCCAGCACCGTGAGGTTCGGGAACACCGCGGAAATCTGGAACGAGCGCGTGATGCCGCGGCGCGCCACGTCCGCCGGCCGCTCGCCCGTGATGTCCTGCCCGTTGAACACGATGCTGCCCGAGCTCGGCGGCAGGAACTTGGTGAGCAGGTTGAAGGTGGTGGTCTTGCCGGCTCCGTTCGGGCCGATCAGCGCATGGATGGCGCCGCGGCGAACCTTGAGGTTCACGTTGTCGACGGCGACGAACCCCTTGAACTCCTTGGTGAGGCCGCGCGTTTCGAGGATGGTGTCGCCGGTCATCGGAGGGTCGAATGGCCGCCCATACATTCGCCCGAGGAAATCGGGGGGCGACGGGCCGCACGGGATCGTCCGCGAATGCTACCGCGCGCGGGCGGGGTGCGGCAAGGCGACGCGGCGCTCCGGGTGCGATAATCGGACATTCGTCCCGAGGAGGACCGCCATGAACGACCGTCCGGGCGAAGCCGCCCTCACCCATGCCGAGCCGGTCCTGCGCCGCGAGATGCGCGGGGGCGTCGCCGCCCTGGTCCTCGACCGTCCGCGGCAGTACAACGCCCTCTCGCGCGCGCTCCTCGCCGCGCTCCACCAGGCGCTCGACGAGGTCGCGCGCGACGAGAGCGTGCGCGTGGTGACCATCACCGGAGCGGGCCCGGCATTTTGCGCCGGCCACGACCTGAAGGAGATGCGCGGCCTTTCCGCGCAATCCGAGGTCGAGGCGCTCTTCCGCTCGTGCAGCCAGATGATGCAGAAGCTGGTCGCACTTCCGGTGCCGGTGATCGCGCTGGTGAACGGGCTCGCGACCGCCGCCGGATGCCAGCTGGTCGCGCAATGCGACCTCGCGGTCGCCGCGAGCGAGGCGAAGTTCGCGGTCTCCGGGGTGAACCTCGGGCTCTTCTGCTCGACGCCCGCGGTCGCGGTCTCGCGCAACCTCGGCCGCAAGCGCGCCGCGGAGATGCTCTTCACCGGCGAATTCATCGACGCGCAGACGGCGCTCGAATGGGGGCTCGTGAATCGCGTGGTGCCCGCGGCGCAGCTCAACGAAGCGGCGGGCGAGCTCATCGCGAGCCTGAAGGCGAAGCCGCGCGAGGCGCTCCAGCTCGGCAAGGCGCTCTTCTATCGCCAGCTCGAGGCGGGCCTCGCGCAAGCCTACGACGACGCGACGAAGACCATTTCCTGCAACATGGACACCGACTTCGCGCGCGAGGGCGTCGACGCCTTCCTGCAGAAGCGCGCGCCGAGCTGGAAGAAGCCCTAGGGAAGCGCCGCCGTCGCTTCGCCCGGGCCGCCGCCGCCCAGCGCGAGGAAGAGCTCAACCGTATCGAGGTAGCGCTGTCCCTTCGCGCGCACGTATCCCAGCTGCGCGCGCTGCCAGGCGCGCTGCGCGTCGAGCACCTGCAGCACGCCGACGTTGCCCGCCGTGTAGCTCGCGCGCGTGAGATCCAGGTTCGTTTGCGCCGTCTCGCGCGCATGCTGCTGCGCGCTCAGCGCCTCGCCGTCGTGCTCGAGCGCCTCGAGGGAATCGGCGACCTGCCCGAAGGCGGCGAGCACCGTCTGCTGGTACTCGGCGAGGCTCGAGCGCATCGCATCCACCGCGGCGCGCTTCTCCGCGGCGAGCGTTCCGCCGTCGAGGAGCGGGGCGAGGAGCGAGCCCGCCGCGCTCCACGCCGTGCCGCCGCGATCGAAGAGATGCGCGAGATCGGTCGATTGCTGGCCGAGGGAAGCGGTGAGCGTGATGCGCGGATAGAGGTTCGCCTGCGCGATGCCGACCGCCGCCGTCGCCGCGTGCAACCGGGCCTCGGCGGCGAGGATGTCGGGACGGCGGTGCGCGAGCTCGGACGGCACGCCGACCGCGAGGTGGTGGGGCAGCCGCACGCGCGCGAGGTCGAGGTCGGGCAGCTGCGCGTTTCCGGGTGCGACACCCAGCACCACGGCGAACGCATGGCGCGCGACCGCGAGCTCCTGGCGCAGCGCCGGAAGCTGCGTCGCATCGGCCGCGAGCTGGCTGTCGGCCGCGACCACGTCGAGCCGCGAGACGGTGCCCGCCGCGAAGGCGACGCGCACGAGCTTCAGGTTCTCGCGATCCTGCCCGAGCAGCGCTTCGACGGTCGCGACCTGCTCGCGCAGCGAGGCGATGCGCAGCGCGAGTATCGCCGCGTTTCCCGTCACCGCGAGATAGGCGGCGCAGGCCCGCTGCTCGCGCTCGGATGCGAGCGCACCCTGCCGTTCGATCGCGCGCGCCGTACCGCCCGTGTAGTCGAGCAGGTAGCTCACCGTCGGCCCGACCGCGAAATAGCTAAACGGCGGCGGCTTCGCGAGCGTGCCGAGCATCTGCACGCCGTATTTCTGGCGCCCCGCCCCGGCCGCGAGCGATACCTGCGGGGCGAGCGCGCCCGCCTGCGCCGCGACCAGCTCGCGCGCCTCGTCGACGTTCGCGGCGGCTGCGGCGAGCGTGCGGTTGTTCTCCACCGCGCGCTGCACCAGCGTATCGAGATCCTCGGAGCCGAAAAGTCGCCACCATTCGCGCGCGGGCGCGGCGCCGATCTCGATCTGCTGCGCGAGCGATCCGGCTGCCGCGTCCTCGATCGGCAAGTGATCGGCGGTATAGCGATCGACGCCGGAGTCCACGGCCGGGGAGCGGAAAGCCGGGCCGGCCACGCAGCCTCCCAGCGCGATTACGGCGATCGCGGCGAAGAGCCCGGCAAAGCGTGCGGCGCGCATCGTCATTCCATCGCCAGCGGCTCCGCCGCAGGCGCCGCTTTCGCCGAACGGAGCAGCAGGACGCACGGCACCGCGCACAACGCGAGCACCATCATCAGCTTGAAGTCGTTGTTGTACGCGATCATCGCCGCCTGGCGCGTCACCTCCGCATTCACCGCCGCGAGCCCGGAGGCGGAGGCGAGCGCCGCGGGATCCTGCAGGCGGAAGAAATCCCCGTAGGCGGTGACGTGCTCGGCGAGGCGCGAGTGCATCGCCTGGGTGTTCCGCGCGAGGAGCGCCTCCACCGCGGAGATGCCGATGCTGCTGCCGAGGTTGCGCACCAGGCTGAAGAACGCGGTGCCCTCGTTGCGGTATTCCGGGGAGAGCGTCGCGAAGGTGGCCGCGGCGAGCGGCACGTAGACGAAGCCGGTGCCGATGCCCTGCGCGAGGCCGGACCACACGACCGTGGATGTGTCCATCTGCAGGTAGAAGCGCGTCATCTGCCACATCGAGAGCGCGGTGACCGCGAATCCGGCGCCGATGATGAGGCGCGTGTCGATGCGCCCGACCATCCGGCCGACGACCACCATCGCGATCATCGAGCCCACGCCGCGCGGCGCGGTGACGAGCCCGGTGAGGACCACCGGATAGCCGAGCAGGTCCTGCAGCAGGCTCGGAAGGAGCGCGAGCGTGGCGAAGAGCACCACGCCCACGATGAAGATGAAGGCGTTGCCGGTGAGGAAGTTGCGGTCGACGAAGAGCGCGGGGCTCACGAACGGATGCTGCTTCGTCGTGAGCATGTGCACCACGAAGAGATAGAGCGCGAGGCCGGCGGCCACCGCGTACGCCTGGATCTCGGGCGAATGGAACCAGTCGCGCAGCTGGCCGCGGTCGAGCATGAGCTGCAGCGCGCCGATCGCGAGGCTCAGCGTCGCGAAGCCGAAGAAGTCGAAGCGCGAGCGCCGGACCTCGGTCTCGCGCATGAAGGCCGCGATGCCGAGAAGCGAGAGCACGCCGAACGGCACGTTGATGTAGAAGACCCAGCGCCAGTTGTAGTTCTCGGTGAGCCAGCCGCCGAGCGCGGGGCCCAGGATCGGCCCCACGGTGACGCCCATCACCCAGATCGCCATCGCGCGCGCGTGCTCCGAAGGGCGGTTGATGTCGAGCAGCACCGCCTGCGACATCGGGATGAGCGCCGCGCCGCACAGGCCCTGGAAGAGGCGCGCGAGGACGATCTCCGGCAGCGTGCGCGCGAGTCCGCACAGTGCCGAGAACACGGTGAAGCCGATCACCGAGGCGATGAACACGCGCTTGCGCCCGACCTGCCCCGCGAGCCAGCCGGAGAGCGGCGTCATGATCGCCGCCGCGACGATGTACGAGGTGAGCACCCAGGCCATCTGGTCCTGGGTCGCCGAGAGCGAGCCCTGGATCCGTGGCAGCGCCACGTTCGCGATGGTGTTGTCGAGCGCCTGCATGATCGAGGCGAGCATCACCGAGAGGGTGATGAGCCCGCGATGCGGCGCGGGCGTGCCGTCGCGCGCCTCGAGGGCGGCCGCGCTCATGGCCGCGCGGGCGGTGCCGCCTGCGCCGTGCCGAACAGGTGCCGGCGGTAGCCGGTATCGACCGTCACGTTCGCGCTGAGGCCCGCATGGAGCGGACGTTCGCGATCGGGCGCGTCGAGCTCGAGGCGGACGGGCACGCGCTGCACGACCTTCACCCAGTTCCCGGTCGCATTCTCCGCGGGGAGCGCCGAGAACTGCGAGCCGGTGCCCGGGCTCAGGCTCGCGACCTTCGCGCGGAAGGTGTGGCCGGGATAGGCATCCACCTCGACGGTGGCGGGCTCGCCCGCGCGCATGTGCTCGAGCTGGTCTTCCTTGAAGTTCGCCTCGATCCAGACGTCGCTTCCGGAGACGAGCGCGAAGAGCGGCGCGGCGGCGCCGATGTGCGTCCCGGGCCGCAGCCGGTCGACGCGCGTGACGATGCCCTCCGAAGGCGCGCGAACGACGGCATACGAGAGCTCGAGCTTCGCGCGGTCGAGCGCGGCTTGCGCCTGCTCGACCGCCGGGTGGCGCTCGGGCGCGATGTTCGGATTCCCGCCGAGGCTCGCGACGACCTCGCCCATCTGCTGCTCGGCGCCCGCGATGCCCGCCTGAGCATCCTGCACCGCGTGGAGCGCCCGATCGACCTGGATCTGCGAGGAGATGCCGGACGGCAGCAGCTTCGCCTGGCGCTCGTACTCGCGCTGCCGGTAGGCGAGCGTCTGCTTCGCCGCCTTCACCTCCGCGAGGCGTTGCCGATAGCTCGCCTTGAGCGACTCGACGCGAAGGCGCGCGGCGGCGAGCTGGGCGCCCGCTTCCTCCACCGCGATGCGCAACGGCGCCTCGTCGAGGCGGAAGAGCACATCGCCCCTGCGGACCGGCTGGTTCTCGCGCACCGCGACCTCGACCACGCGGCCCGAGACGTTCGCGCTGATCGGGACCCGTCCCATCTCGACGTAGGCGTCGTCCGTGCTCTCGTAGCGCCCTCCGGTGAGGAAGAAATAAAGCGCGCCCACGCCGACCACCAACGGCCCGACGATCATCAGCGTGCGGCGCGATCCGCGTGCGAACCTCTTCGTGCGGCCGGTCGCGGCCGTTTGTTCCTCGCGATTCATGCCTTCCTTCCCGAACGGGATTTCTTCTCCGCCGGCCCGCTCGCCGCGGGCTCGTCCTCGAGCGCGCAGACGTTGCCGTGGATGCGCTCGAGCACGTCGAGGAACACGTCGCGTTCCGGCGCGCTCACGCCGGCGAACACCTCGGCGCGCGCCACCTCGGCGAGGCGCCAGATCTCGTCCAGCGTCCGCCTGCCCCTCGCGGTGAAATAAAGGCAGCGGGCGCGCCGATCGGCGGGGTCGGGCCTGCGTTCCACGAGCCCGCATTGCTCGAGGCGGTCGACGGTGCGCACGATCGTCATCGGCTCCATGTCCGAGAGCGCGGCGAGGCGCGCCTGGCTCGCGCCCTCGTTGCCCTCGAGACGCGCGAGCGCGCGGCATTGCGTGAGCGAGAGCGAGAGCGCGCGCGCATGATGCTCGAAGCGCAGCACGTATCGCCGGCTCACGTCGCTCAGGAGGAAGCTGAAGTTGCGCAACCGGCGCACGGCGGCGGGAAACAGCGCTCGAAGTTAATAACGCCGGATATTATCTCGCGCCGTTATCTTCCGCAAGCCCGCGCCGGGCGCGTCGACGGCTGCCGCGTGCTCCCCGCCCTGTGATGCAGCGCACAGCTTCTGGTTGCGGAAGCAACCGTTCGTAACGCGCGCCCCCGCCGTTCGATTGCAGCGGTCACGCGGCTTGCGGCTGTAACGCGGGCGAGCCCGCTTTTGTGAATCGCGTCATACGGTTATCGGCTCCCGACCGCGATGATGGGCACCGTCACGAACGCACCCGCCCCCCACATACGAATGGAGCCGAACATGAACAAACGCCTCGCCCTCGCCGCCGCCTTCGCGGCGCTCTTCGCCGGCATCCCAGCGGCGCAAGCCGGAACCGTCACCGGCAACTTCAACGTCACGGTGACGCTCACCTCCAAGTGCCAGATCTCCTCGGGCCCCGCCGACGTGGCGTTCACCTACACGTCGTTCCAGGGCGCCGCGGCGACCTCCACCGGCGGCGGCTTCTCGGTGCAGTGCACGAACACGCTGCCCTACACGATGTCGCTCGACGCGACCTCGGGCACGGTGACCGGCCTCAACTACACCCTGGCGCTCTCGGCCGCCTCCGGCACGGGTAGCGGCGCGGCGCAGGCCTACACGATCAACGGCACGATGGCCTCCGGCCAGGGCGGCACCTGCGCGCTGGGCTCTTGCAGCGGCTCGCAGGCGCGCGTTCTCACGATCACTTACTGACTTTCCCGGACTTGTCTCCGCGCACGGCCCGAGTTGCCAGGGGACAGGGAGAGCACGAGGCGGCGACGATCGCCCTGCGCGGAGCGAGTAGAAGGGCCGGCCCTGCGGCAGGCCCTTCGTTTTTTCGACGAAGTGCCGCAATCTTGGGCGGTTTTCGACCTTAACGAATGTTGTGAAGAACGTCTCATAAATCGTTGTACGAATTAACCAATTATCCGGAAACTTTACTTACACTCCGCGTCGGGTCTTTTTGGGGAACGACACGTTCCGCCCGCCGGGAAGCGATCGGCACGGCCCATGAGCGGCGGCTTGCCAGGGACGCACGGTCGGCTCGCAGAGTCGGTTACTCCTGAAATGCCGCGGAAGCAAAACAACCAATAAAAACAGACATTTCTGTGGACAGCAGCACAGCGCGGCGCCGGCATTCGGGGATTCAATGGCGCCATGCAAGCGGGGCTGCAAAGCCCCGGGACCGGCCAACTCGACATCAGGGAGCAAGACCACGGCAACCAAACAGCTGCTCAAAGCCGCGCTCGCGGTGGCGCTCGGTGCCACCCTGTCCGCCGCGCTTCCCGCGAACGCGGAATCGACCACGGTGACCGGAGGCGGGGCGCTCAGCACCACCGCGCACCTCGATTTCTCGATCGTGATCCCGCGCTTTCTTTCGTTCCGCGTCGGCACGGCGGGCGCGACGATCGACCAGATCACGTTCAGCCCGACCGCGGCGGCGCTCGGCAACAGCACTCCGGTCGCCGGCACGGGCGGCGATGCCGCGGCCGGTTCCGGCTCGAACGTGACCGTGCAGGGCAACGGCGGCCAGATCACGATCACCGAATCGAACAACAGCGGTGGCACGGGCCTGCAGCACGCGACCCTCACGGACACCATCAACTACAACCAGATCACGACGACCTCCAGCGACACGACCAACCTCGCCGCGCCCACGCTCTCGAACGCCGGCGGCAACACGAGCACGCCGGTGCTTACCGCGAGCAACGTGACGAACCGCAGCGCGGTGTGGACGTACGCGTACGCGAACACGACCATCCCCTCGGCCGGCACGTACGGTACGAGCGCGAAGGGCGGGCGCGTCACGTATACTGCCTCCATGCCGTAAGCACGCGCCGCTGCGCGGACACTAACGCAGGCCGGGAGGCGCGAGCACCCGGCCTTTTTCATGCGATGAAGAACACGCTCCTGCTGGCCCTCCTCGCGAGCACCGCCGTGCATGCGGCCACGGTGGTGATCGGTAGCGGCGGCGGCCGGCTGATCCTGCAGATCGGCGGCACCAACGCGACGATCAACACGGTCAACTTCAGCGTGCCCGGCACGGGCGTCGGAGACGGGACCGCGGTGACGAGCACCAACGTCACTCCCGCCGACCCGACCTGCCCGGCCAACAGCGTGCTCATCGACATCCAGGCGCGATCGCAGAACAGCGCCCCGCGCACCGCCACGCTTTCGGTCGATTCGTCCACGCCGCTCACATCGGGCGGCTTCACGATTCCCTTCTCGCAGGTCGCGTGGAGCTCGAGCACGCCGGGCGGAGGCCCGAACGGCTGCCTCAACTCGCCCACGACGATTCCCTCGGGGACGTTCGCGGGCGCGGCGGGCCAGTCGCTCATCAGCATCACCACCTCGCAGCGTGCCTGCGTCTGCGCCCGGTTCCAGTACCTCAACCAGTCCATCGTGTCGGCCGGGACGTACACGGGAGCGGTCACCTACACGCTCTCGATGCCGTGATGCGGCGCGCGACCCTCGCCGCGGCCGCGCTCGCCCTGTGCGGAACGGCGCTCGCCGCGACGCGGCTCGACGACTCGCTCTCGCCACGCCAGCGCGTCGACGCGACGGCGCAATGGCTTCATGACGGCATCGGCGACTGGAACGAGGATCAGCTGAATGCCGTGGTCGCACGCGTGCAAGCGATGGAATTTCGCCTGCGCACCGCTCCGTACGTCGGCAGGAACGCGGCGATCTATCTCTCGCTTCCACAGCAGATCACCGGCCTCAAGGTACCGACGTCGATGCGCCTGGAATGGACCACGCGGGGAACCTTCGCGGCGGGCTCGGTGGTGCCGGGGAACCGTACGCTCGTGTGGCGCGGTAAGATTACCGACGCCGTGATGTCGGATTACTTCGACTTCCGGATCTACTACGACGCGCGAACCGCGGAGAGGGGCATTGAGTTCGACCCGGTTTTCGAGATCGACCTTACGCCGTAGCGCGCTCGCGGCCGGCGCGATCGCCGCGCTCTTCCTCGCCCCGGATGCGACGCCGTTCGCGGGCCTCGTGAGCCCGCCGCGCTTCGAGCTGCATGCCAGGCCCGGCGAGGTGCTGCGCCAGGTGCTCGACATCGGCAACGATGCCGCGGTGCCCGACGACTTCTCGATCTCCACCGCGGACTGGCGCCTCAACGACAAGGGCGGCGTCGAGTTCCTGGAACCGCTGCAACCCGGAAGCTGCCGGCCGTGGGTTCGCATCGAACGCCACAGCGTGCCGATGCAGCCGCGCAGCGTGCGCAAGTACCGCTTCGAGGTGCATGTGCCCGCGGGCGTCGCGCCGCAGGAGTGCCGCTTCGCGATCCTGGTGCAGAAAACGACGGAAGAGCCCGAGGTGCGAGCGGGCGACATCCAGTTTCCGCTGCAAGGCCGCATCGGCGTCATCGTCTACGTCGCGGTGGGCGACGTGAAGCCGCACCTGGAGCTTCGCGGCGTGAACCTCGCGCGGTTCAACGGGCGCCTCACGCCCGCGGCCACGTTCCACAACAGCGGCACTTCGCACGGCAGGCCGGAAGGCGTGCTCGAGGGCCGCGACGCCTCGGGCAAGACCTACGAATTCGTGGTCTCTCCTTATCCGATCCTGCCGGGAGAGACGCGCGAGATCGCCTTGTGGCCGCAGGAAGGCCCGAGCAAGAAGGCACCGGACCTGGTCTATCCCCTGCGCCTGCACGGCACCATCGAGTGGGACGGCGGCAGGCAGGACGTCGACTCGACCCTCGCCGTCAAGGCCGGATCTTCGTGAGCGGGATGTCGACCTCGGCGTCGCCGCGCAGCGGCACGTTCGCGACCGGCAGATGCTGGTCGTCGACGCTCCACGGCAGCGGAAGCGACTCGTTGAGGATACGCAGGCTGTGCGTGCCCGGCGAGACGACCGGAAACGCGAAGCGGCCCTGCGCATCCGTCGTCACCGGGAAGCGCGAGTCGAGGTAGATCGTCAAGTTCGCCGCGCCGCGCTCGGTCGGCTGGCGGATGCCGTCGCCGTTCTCGTCGAAGAACACGATGCCCGAGAGGCGTCCGCTGCCCGGGCCGTTTCGCAGCCCGAGCGCGGAGTACGGCCGGCCCGACGATTCCTCGTAGCGCACGCCGAGCAGGATGCGCTTGTCGTAGAGCGTCGTGGGCGCCACGTCGGTGCCGGGAAGGATCGGCAACGCCTGGAACGTGGTCCAGCTCACCTGCGCGAGCGCGACCCAGTTGCGCGCGAACGGCCAGGTCGCGTTGGCGCTCACGTTGAAGTCGTTCTCCGGGCGCTGCGGCCCGTCGATGCGGCCGTACACCACGCTCGCATCCCACTGCGAATCGCCCAGCAGGGGCCCGTGCCCCGAGATGCCCATGCTCGAGCGCCGCGTCCGCAGCCCCAGCTCGTCCTCGCTCGAATAGGTGAGCGTCGAGCTCCAGCGCACCGGACCCGCCGCCGGCCATTCCTGGCTCCAGGAGAGCGTGTCGATGGTGTTGTCCGGAGTGGCGGTCGCGCTGCCGCGGAACGACGTGAGGTCGAAGCGCGAGAGCCCGATGGGGTTGGTCCATGTCGCGTACGCGTTCAGGGTGACCGAGGACACGTCCGGCGTGGACGAGAAGCGCTCGTGCCCGTGCTGGTAAGTGAGGCCGCCGCCGAGCGTGAGGTTGCGGTCGATCCGCAGCGAGAAGATTCCGTATCCGGATCCGGAGCGCGTAGCGGTGCGCGAAGGATCGTTGTGCAGGTTCGTCTGCAGGAGATCCACGCCGCCCGAGACGGTGTAGCGCAGCATCTGGTAATCCCCGCGCCAGTAGGCGCCGCGCTGGTCGTTGATCATCGCGGCGTCGCTCCACTGCAGGCCGGGATCGAGGTGGTACAGGCCGAAACGCTGGCGCAGCCGTCCGCTCGTCCAGTCGCCGTCGAACCATGCCCCCAGATGCGAGTGGTCGTCGGCAACCACCTGCGCCTTGTCGTGCACCACGTCGCCCAAGGTTCCATATTCGACGCCGAGCGTCGCCGCATCGTGGTCGGGCACGACGGCGCTCCCCGCGACGCGGATCGCCTGCGCACCCATCGTCCATGCACCGATGCGCTGCGCGTATGCGAGCCCCGCCACGTCGCCCGTCGTGGGATCGAAAGTCTGCACGGCCGAGCCCTCGAGGCGACCGATGTGTCCCGCATAGCCCACGAACGAATGGCCGCCGTCGGAGACCACCGTGCTCGCGCCGGCGAACAGCGAGGTCGGAAGGTAGATGCGATACGAGGAAGTGAGGAACACCGGTGGAGTCCTCGCGACGCCGAACGTCGAATCGGCGAGCCAGCCCTCGGTCACCGGAAACGATTGCTGGTAGAGCGTGAACCGTCCACCGTAGCGCCTGCCGACGCTGGCATCACCTGGAGCTAACTTCGAGTCGCGCAGCGCCGTCTCCAGGTAGAGGTCGCCGTAGTTGAGCGTCTCGCGGCGCGCGTGCAGCTCCACGCCCTGCTCGAACCCGTGACCGCCTCCGGGCGGCTCGCGCAATTCCGCGCGGTACTCCGCCGAGAGCGATCGCTGCCCCGGAAGCATCGCCGCCTGCTCCTCGGCTGCCGTGGGCTGCGCTTCCTCGGCACCACCTTCGATGAGCTGGTCCACGTACGGCGCCGGCGCGGGCTTCGCCGCGGCCGCTCGAGGCGCGTTCGAGAACTCCGGGACGCCGGCCGAGTCTGCAGAGGGTGCCGGTGGTGCAATGGGTGCCGGTGGTGAAGGGGGTGACGATGGCGCGGTGGCACGCTTCGAGTCGTTCGCCGAGACCGGCACCTTCGCGCGGCTCGGCGGATTCGCCGGCACCAGGTCGGCCGGCAGCTCCAGCCGCGCACCGGGAATCAACCGATCGGGATCGCCATGGACGAATGCCGCCGGATCGTGCTCGACCAGCCACGCGCGAAGGCGCGCCTGCCGTTCGCGATCGCCATGGAAGAACTGCTGCGCGATGAGGCGCAGGTGCTCGCCGCGCTCGACGATCCAGTAGCCGCGCACGCGCGCCTGCGCGGCCTTGTGGTCGCGCGCCGCGAGGTTCGCCTCGCGTTCGTGCGGGCCCTCGGCCGGCCCGGCGACGCTCCGCAGCGCGACCAGGCTCGCGAGCAGCGCGGCCGCGGTCCAGGCTCCCTGGCGCAGCATCGTCGGTAGGCCGTTCCGCACGGGGCGCATTATCGATCATCGGCCCTCCATTTCCTACCCGCGCGTGTAGGGCGGTTGGACCCGCGCCGGAATTAACGTTTGCTTAGGATGTCGCGAGGCTCCCGTGCACTCCTCTCCCCTGCTGCTCATGGTCGGACTCGCCGCCGCGCTGCCTTCGGCCGCGTCGAGTGCGTCTGCCGGCGCTCGCGGAGGCGCGAACGCGAGTGCCGCGATCGACCTGCGCATCGCCGTGCCGAAAGTGCTGGAGCTGCGCTTGCTCGATCACCCGAGCACCGTGCACGTGAGCGCAGCAGACGCCGCGAACGGCGAGGTCGTCGTGACCGGTCCGCGCATGCAACTCATCTCGAATGCGTCGCACGGATATGTCGTCCAGGCGGCCATCCGCGGCCCGTTCACCGCAGCGTCCATCGAGGGATTGCCGCAACCGGTGCATATCGATGCTTCCGGCGCTCGCATCGCGATGCCCTCGATGGTCGGGCAAAGCCGGCCCCTACCTTTCCGCGTGCGCTATCGGCTGCGCTTGCGCAAGGACACCCCGCCGGGGACGTACCCTTGGCCGGTGTCCGTATCGCTGGAAGCGCCCTAAAGGCGGAGGGTCGCGCGCGGCAGATCATTCCACGCGCAGGTCGATGGGCTCGCGGATGAAGACGAGCGGCGGCTTCCCATCCACGATCAATTCATCGGAAGCCCGCTCGTATTCGGCATGCAGGACCGGCCGGGGGCGGCCGTCGGCCCTTGCGCGAAGGAAGACCTTCGAGCCGAGAATCCAGTAACCGCACAGGGTCTCGTGCGCAATGCCCGTGGACGCATCCCGCGTTGCCACGGAACAATGACCATCGGCATCGAGGTTGATCGAAATGGATCGAGGGCCGTCTTCGTGCGCCCAGGTGGCGACGAGATCACCGGCGAAGCCGCTGTCCGGCGCGGCGATGTTCGGACCGGTCGAGAGGACGGCGGCGATCAGGATGGGGAACACGGTTGTCAGCCCAGGGTGTCTACTTTATCGGGTCAAGATTCCGGTCCGCCTCCAACGCGTTGTTAGGCAGCTTCCTCATGCGTCCACCCCGGGAAGACCAGCACGCCCGGATGACACTTCAGCGCCCGGGCCAGGACCTTCGCGCGCTCGACGCCGAGACGCACCCGGCCATTCTCGATCGCGGAGATGGTGGTCTGGGAAATGCCCGATGCCTCGGCGAGCTGATTCTGGCTCATCTCCTGAAGTTCGCGAAGAATCCGAACCGACTCTCCGACGCTCACCGTCGCTCGCTTCTTGGCGGGGCGATAGTCTTTCATCAAGGTCTCCGATAGTCGTGAGCAGTGATTGACGCGACGTGAAACAGCGTCTCGTCCGCCACGACGCGATAGATGACGCGCCACTGATCTCCCAATCGGGACGACCGATAGCCCTTCCACTCCCCGGACAGAGCCTCGTCGCGAAAGCCCTTGATGAGGCGAAGCCCCATCGGCCCGGACATCGCGGCAATGTCCTTCCACTTCTCGTAGCGCTTGAGGATCTCGGAAGGCGCGCCGGTGACTTGTTTGTCCATGCGACGATGTTCCTCGATGCGCCACATGCCATATTGTGCCTAGGCCATATATGACATGTCAAGCGGGCACACCGCCCCGGAAGCTGCCTAACGACTGCGTTCAGCGGCGGGCCACGATTGGACATCTCGACCATCGAAGGCGCCCGCCTGGCCTTGACCTTCGGCTTTGTCTTCGGCTTTTTGGTCAGGAGTCCCTCCCGCGCCAGCTTGCGCCACCTCGACAGCATGAACGGATGGATGTCGAGAGACTCGGCGACGTCCTTCACCCGAGCCTCCGGCGCCTGTGTCAAGCGCACCGCCGTGCGCTTCAGTTCCAGCGAGTACTTGTTGACCTTCTTCGATCCCTTTCGGGCTGGCATTAGACACCTCTGGTTGTTAGCCCAAGGTGTCTACTTTATCGGGTCAAGATTCCGGTCCGCTCCGACGCGTTGTTAGACGTCATTGCTTACCCCGCTTTGCGCAAACGCTTGCGCTTAAATGGAATTCCAACGCCAAGCGCGATTACTACGCCCAGGACAAACGCGTTCATGACAATGAGCGCATTTGGAACGACACCGCGAAAAATTGGATAGGCCAAATATGTGATTACGCCCACAGTAACCGACGAGCCGACGATCGCCCACGCGTATGACTTCACGAAACAATGCCAAATTGCCGCGCTCGCCATCGAGACAATGATCACTGCACCGAGAAGGATGAGGCTGCGGTCCAATGACGTCTAACGACCGAGTTGAGCGGCCGGCCACGATGCCCATGCCGCGGGCAGACGCGGCCCACGGTGCCTCACGGTCCGCTCCAACGCGTTGTTAGGTGTCATGGACGCAAGCGTAACTCGGACCGGCTGAACTTGTACTTCTTCTCCTGGCCCGATGAATCGACAACGACTTGCGCTGAGATGTCGAAGCACGACGGGTCAATTGCCCCGATGCTGATTGAGCCTTCCATTTTGCGAAGGCTCCAAATCATTGCGGCGCCGTGCCCTGCAGAAGCGCGAAGGTGCGTGATGCCGGAAGAAGGGCTCACTACCTCCAGCGACCAATCTTTCGGGATGTTCGAAACACCGCGAAATTCGCCGCACGTCACTTGTATTTCGAAGGAGTCGATTCTTTCCCCGCGATCCTTTGACAGGGCGAGATGAGGCCAATAGAGGCGCTGTGGCTTCTGTGCTTCAGCTGCAACTGCGTGCGATGCCGCGAGCATTGCCGCAGTCGTCAACAACGCGACGGCCGTTTCCATGACACCTAACTTGAATTATCGAGATTGTGATAAGGCAAGCCTGATAACGCCAAGTCTGCCGGTTGCTCCATACCCGGTCAATCGACCCGCTCACACATGCGCCAGCGCCGTCTTCGGCATCATCACGTGGATTCCCTTGTGCTCGTTCACGAGCTGTGTGACGTGCACGTCGGCCACGAGGCTCATCAGCATGAAGGCGCGGTTGCGCGAGAGGCCCGTCTCCGCGACGACGCGATCGACCATGCGCCGCAGCGCATCCTTCGCGGCCGCATCGAGATCCGGGTCGATTCCCATGGTAATGAGGTGGGAAGGCGTCTCCGCCGCGGGATAGTCGAGCCTCAAGTCCTTGCGCACGTGGATGTCGAAGGTGCCCGAGAGCGCCGTCTCGATGGCGGTCGTGCACACCTCGCCGTCGCCTTGCACGGCATGGCCGTCGCCCACGGAGAATCCCGCGCCGTCGTTGAACACGGGCAGGTACAGCGTCGAGCCGGGCACCAGCTCCTTGTTGTCGAGGTTTCCGCCATGGGCACGCGGCTGGATCGTCGAGATCGAGCCCCAGTTGGGCGGCGGCGCCACGCCCATCACCCCGAAGAAGGGGCGCAGCGCGATCTCCAAACCCCACGGCAGCCGCCCGGTGCGGGAAGCGCGGTCCAGGCGCGTGATGATCTGCTCGAAGGCCTCGATGTCGTTCGGCAACGCTCCCGCGAGCGGCCGGACTACGGTGTATCCCCAATCCTGGGCGAGCTCCACCGCGAGGATGCGCACCTCGAGGACGTCGCCGGGACGAGCGCCTCGCACGCCGATCGGTCCGGTGAGAATGTGGCCGGGAAGCCGCCGCTGCGATTTCGCGTGCACCTGCAGCAGCTCCGGCGGCACATCGAATCCCTCGCCTGGCAAGTTGGCGGGCCCGCCGGAGAGCGCGTGGATGGTGACGCGATCGCCGCTCTCGATGGTGAGCACGTGCGGCAGGCTCGCATCGAACCAACCCCAGTGGACCGTTTCGGGCGAGGAGTGAAGCTCGTGGTGCATGGAGGTCCTCCGCTTGCCGTTGCTTCTCGCGCGCAGACGAAGCGCAGCGTCGCTACAAATCCCTGAGCACTTCGCGCGCCGCATTATGTCCCGGAATTCCCGTCACGCCTCCGCCGGGATGCGCCCCCGAGCCGCAAAGATACAACCCCTTCAGCGGCATCCGGTAATTGCCGTAGCCCAGCGCCGGCCGCGCGCTGAAGAGCTGGTTCAGCGAAAGCTTGCCGTGGAAGATGTCGCCACCGACGAGCGAGAACTCGCGCTCGAGATCGAGCGGCGAGAGCACGCGCCGGCCGAGGATCGACGACTTGAAGTTGGGCGCGAACTTCGTGACCTGCTCGACCACCGCATCGGCCGCGCGCTCGCGCTCCGCCTCCCAGCCGCGTCCGTTCGGCAGCGCATATCGGAAGTGCTGGCAGAAGAGGCTCGCGACGTGCTGGCCCGCGGGCGCCAGCGAATCGTCCACCGTGCTCGGGATCAGCATCTCGACGATCGGCTCGGCGGACCAGCCGAGCTCGCGCGCGCTCGAGTGCGCACGATCCATGAATGCGAGCGATGGCGCCATGATGATTCCCGAGCGGTGGTGCTCGCCTGGCTCGCGTCCCGGAAGCGCGGAGAAATCGGGCAGCTCGGAGAGCGCCACGTTCATGCGGAAGGTCGCGGATTCCGAGCGATAGCTCGAGAACGCGCCGCGCCACTCGCCGGAAACATCGCCGAGCGCACCGAGCAGCCACTGCGGATGCGCGTTCGAGACGACGCAGCGCGCCTCGACGATGCTCGCGTCCGCGAGCGCCACGCCGCACGCACGCCCGCGCTTCGTGAGCACGCGCTCCACGGCAACTCCCGTGCGGATCTCCACGCCGCGCGCTTCCGCCTCCGCGCGCATCGCCTGCGTGATCGCGCCCATGCCGCCGATCGCGTGGCCCCACACGCCCTTCTTGCCGTTCACCTCGCCGAAGACGTGGTGCAGCAGCACGTACGCCGTGCCGGGATCGTAGGGGCTCGCGAAGTTGCCGACCACGCTGTCGAATCCGAAGCACGCCTGGATCGGCTCCGACTCGAACCAGCGCCCGAGCCATTCCGCGGCGGACACCGTGAAGAGATCGAGCACGTCGCGTTGCGCGGCGAGGGCAAGCCGCCGCCATGCGCGCGAGGCTCTCCAGGCGGGCAGCCACTCGCCGACGCCGCCGCCCGCATTAGGCGGCGTCTCGAGCAGCAGCTCCCGAAGCACGTCCGCGACGCCGTCGAGCCGCGCATAGTAGTCGGGAATCCGGTCCGCGTCGCGCCGCGAGAAGCGCGCGACCTCGTGCCGCGTCGCCTCGAGCCCGCCGCCCACCTTGAGAAAGCCATCCGCGCCGAGCGGCAGGAAGTTGGAGATCGGCCGCTCGACGATGCGCAGCCCATGCTCCGCGAGCCGGAGATCGCGGATCACCTTCGGGTGCAGCAGGCTCACCGTGTAGCTCGCGGTGGAGTTGCGGAATCCCGGATGGAATTCCTCGGTCACGGCGGCACCTCCCACGACACCGCGGCGCTCGAGGACCACCACCTTCAGCCCCCGCGCGGCGAGGTAGCAGGCGCAGACGAGCCCGTTGTGGCCCGCGCCGACCACGACCGCGTCCACGCGCGGGCTCGCGGCCATCGGATCAGGCCGTGAGGAGGAAGTGGCGCACGCGCGCGACCTGCTCGTCGTTCATGAGCATCGGCGGATGGCCCGTGCGCGCGACGACGTAGCTCTCGGTGCGCGGCCTTCGCATCATCTCGTCGAGCGTCTGCGCGAGAAGCAGGTCCGACTCCGCGCCGCGAACGACCAGCACCGGACCGTGCAGCGCGTTCCAGTACGAGCGCAGGTCGACGTCGGAGCCGACCGCGGCGTCGAAGTTGACGGCGATCCCGGGGTCGTAGCGCGCACGCCATCGGCCGTCCTCGCCCTGCTTCGCGACGTGGAGCGCGAGATGACGCCACTGCTCTTCGGTGAGCTCGCCGAACGGCGAGAACTCCCGCATCATCGCCTCGTACTCGTCGAGCGTGTCGAACGACGGCTCCTTGCCGACATACTGGCCGATGCGCTGCAACGCGGCCTGGGGCACGACGCAGCCGATGTCGTTCATGACGAGCTTGCGGATCGGCGAGCCGGGCGCCGCGGCGAGGAGCATGCCGATGATTCCGCCCATCGACGTTCCGATCCAGTCGACCGTCTCGGCGTGCAGGCTCGCGAGGAGCACCGCCATGTCGTTGAGGTAGGCCGGATAGGTGTAATCCTTCGGCTCGCGCAGCCAGTCGCTGCGCCCGCGGCCCACCACATCGGGACACACGACGCGATACATGTCGCAGAGGCGCTCGGCGAGATAGTCGAAGTCGCGCCCGCATCGCGTAAGCCCGTGCGCGCACACCAGCACGCGCGGATTGCGCGGGTCGCCCCACTCCGTGTAGCGCATCCGGTGCCACCCATGCGGATCCAGGCACAGCACGCCGCCTTCACGCATGGCGCTCATTGCAGCGGAAACGCGGGGAACCACAGATGAACACGGATGAACACAGATTGATTTCGCATCACTCGATGGCGGCGGTGCTTTTCGCGCGCTCGCGCAGCAGGAACTTCTGGATCTTGCCGGTGGAGGTCCTGGGGAGCGGCCCGAACACCACCGCCTTCGGCGCCTTGAAGCGCGCCATGCGCGCGCGGCAGAACTCGATCAGCTCCTCGGCGGTGGCGGAAGCCCCTTCCTTGAGCTCCACGAACGCGCACGGCGTCTCGCCCCACTTCGGGTCGGGCTGCGCCACCACCGCGGCGAGCATCACCGCCGGATGGCCGTGCAGCACATCCTCCACTTCCTGCGACGAGATGTTCTCCCCGCCGGAGATGATCACGTCCTTGGAGCGGTCGCGGATCTTGATGTAGCCGTCGGGATGCTTCACGGCGAGGTCGCCGGAATGAAACCAGCCGCCGCGAAACGCTTCGTCCGTCGCCGAAGGATTCCGGAGATAGCCCTTCATCGTGATGTTGCCGCGGAACATGATCTCGCCCATCGTCTCGCCGTCGGCAGGCACCTCGCGCATCGTTTCCGGATCCATGACCGTCATGCCCTCCTGCAGCAGGTAGGCGACGCCCTGCCGGCCGTTCCTGCGCACCTGCTCCTCGAGAGGAAGCTCGGCCCATTCCGGAGGCTTCGCGCATACGGCGGCCGGCCCGTACGTTTCCGTGAGTCCGTAGACGTGCGTGATGTCGAAGCCCATGCGCGCCATGCCCTCGATCACGGCCGCGGGCGGCGGCGCGGCGGCGACTAGGCAGCTCACCTGGTGCGCGATCCCCTTCTTCCATTCGGCCGGGGCGTTGAGGAGCATCGAGTGCACGATCGGCGCTCCGCAATAATGCGTCACGCGGTGCTCGCGGATCAGGTCGAGGATCATCTTCGCGTCGACCTTTCGCAGGCACACGTTGGTTCCCGCGGCGGCGGCGATGGTCCAGTTGAAGCACCAGCCGTTGCAATGAAACATCGGCAAGGTCCACAGGTAGACCGGGTGCTTCGGCATGGACCAATCGAGGATGTTGTTCACCGCGTTGAGGTAGGCACCGCGATAGTGATAGACCACGCCCTTCGGGTTGCCGGTCGTCCCGGAGGTGTAGTTGAGCGCGATCGCGTCCCATTCGTCGGGCGGCCATTGCCATTCGAACGCGGAATCGCCCTCGGCGAGGAACGCCTCGTATTCGATCTCGCCCAGCGCCTCGCCGCCGCTGAACAGCGCATCCGCGACATCGATCACCAGCGGGCGGCTCTTAGCCGCCGCGAGCGCCTTGGCGACGACGCCCGAGAACTCCGCATCGACGAACAGCACCTTCGCCTCGCCGTGGTCGAGCATGAAGGCGATGGCCTCCGCGTCGAGCCGGGTGTTGAGCGTATTGAGCACCGCGCCGAACATGGCGGGCGCGAAGTGCAGCTCCACCATCGCCGGGACGTTGGGCAGCATCGCCGCGACCGTGTCGCCGCGGCGGATGCCGCGCTTCGCGAGCGCCGAGGCAAGCCGACGGCAGCGCACGTACGTCTCGCGCCATGTGCGCCGCACCTCGCCATGGATCACCGCGACGCGATCGGGATACACCGTGGCGGCCTTCGCGAGGAAGGACACCGGGGTGAGCGGCGTGTAGTTGGCCGCGTTCCGGTCGAGGCCCTGCGCGTACGCGTTCGTGCCCATCGTCCCCCCTTTCGTCGCCCGCTCAGGCGATGCGCGTCTCCATGCGCGCCGCGAGCCCGGCCACGCGCTCGGCGGAGCGCACGGTGTTGCCGAGCAGCATCGCGATCGTCATCGGCCCCACGCCGCCCGGCACCGGCGTGATGCGCGAGGCGACGCACGCGACGGAATCGAAGTCCACGTCGCCGGCGAGGCTTCCGTCCGGAAGGCGGTTCACGCCCACGTCGACCACCGCCGCGCCCGGCTTCACCATGTCGCCCGTCACCATGCGCGGGCGTCCCACCGCGACGATGAGGATGTCGCCCTGGCGTGTGAGCGCCGCCAGGTCGCGCGTCTTCGAGTGGCACACGGTCACCGTGGCGCCGGCGTTGAGCAGCATCATCACCATCGGCCGGCCGACGATGTTCGAGCGCCCCACCACCACCACGTGCGCGCCCTCGACGACGATGCCCTCGTGCTCGAGCATCTTCATGACGCCCCACGGCGTGCAGGGATAGAAGCCCGGATCGCCCGCCGCGAGCTTGCCCACGTTGAGGTAGTTGAAGCCGTCCACGTCCTTGTCGGGCGAGATCGCCTCGATCACGGCGTGCTTGTCGAGTGTCGGCGGAAGCGGCATCTGGACGAGGATGCCGTGCACCGATTCGTCCTCGTTCAGCCGCTTCACGAAGGAGATGAGCTGCGCCTGCGAAGTGTCCGCGGGAAGCTTGTGCGTCTGCGAGCGCATGGCGATCGCCTCGCACGCGAAGGTCTTGTTGCGCACGTAGACATGGCTCGCCGCATCGTCTCCGACGATCACCACCGCGAGGGTGGGCACGAGGCCCGCCTCGCGCAATCGCGCGACGCGGATCGCGAGCTCGGCGCGATAGTCCGCGGCGATCTTCTTTCCGTCGATGAGCGTCGCGCTCACGATTTGGCGTCCCGGGTGCGATGCGCGCCGAGCTCGTCCACGACGAGGTCGAGCGGCTGGTCGTGCGGCTCGTGCGGGAGCGACTGGACCACGAAGGCCGAGGGAATGGCGGCGACGCAATAGGTGGATGCGGTGCGGCCGGAAAGGAGCCGGTCGAAATAGCCCGCGCCGTAGCCCAGCCGGTAGCCGTCGAGATCCACCGCGAGCGCCGGCACCACCGCGAAGTCGACCCCCGCGATGGTCGTGCGCTCGCAGCGCCCGGGGTCGGGCTCTGGAATGTCCCAGATGCCGGGAACGAGGTCGTGGTCCAGGTCGCGCACCCGATGGAGCTCCAGGTGGCGCGGGGGTGGCGTGATGCGCGGCAGCACGATGATCTTTCCGTCGGCGTGGGCGCGCTCGAGGAAGAGGCGAGTGTTCCACTCGCTGCCGATCGCCATGGTGGCGAGGACGGAACGGGCGGCGACGTAGCGCGGCAAGGCGACGATGCGCTCGACCAGCGCCTGGGCGATGCGTTCGCGCTCCGTCTCGGGAAGCGCGTCGCGGCGCGCGATCAGCTCCTGGCGCAGCGCCGACTTGGCGGATGGAATCGGGATGGCGTTCATGCCGCTATTCTAGTGTGCGCCGCGGCACGGCGAGTTCCCGCGAGATCGGGTATTCTCGCGCTTTTTCTACCAGGACGCCCCGATGAAGACCGTTTCCCTGCTCGCGATCTGCTGCGCCGCCACCCTTCCCCTCGCCTCGGTCGCCGCCGACAGCCCGTTCCAGGCCTTCCACGGGAAGGTGAAGCCGGGAATGTACGAGTACAAGATGGACATGGACATGGGCGCGGTCCCGGGGATGCCGCCCGGAATGGGCAAGCAGAGCCACACCTTCACGCACTGCGTGACGTCCGAGGACATCCAGAAGGGCGAGATGGGCCGCAACGACCGCGGCCGCATGCCCAAGGATTGCGACGTGAAGGACTTCCGCATGTCGGGCAACACCGCGACCTACAAGATGGTGTGCACCGGCGAGCACACGATGAGCGCCGACAACCGGATCACCTTCAACGGCGACGGCTACGACATGGACATGGCGATGGAGATGAACGAGGGCGGCCATCCCATGCACATGAAGCAGCACATGCAGGCGCGCTACGTCGGCGCCTGCAAGTAAGCGAACGAGGCCGGCCGGTACGGTGCCGTAGCGGACGGACGCGCCGCCGCCCGCCCGGCACCGTCGGGCATCATCTCAGCGCTTCGCGGATCTGCTGCAGCGCGGCGGGATCCTCGATCGTCGTGAGGTCGCCGGGATCGCGGCCCTCGCAGATCGCCTGGATCGAGCGGCGCAGCAGCTTGCCGGAGCGCGTCTTCGGCAGCAGCGTCACGAAGCACACCCTGGCGGGGCGGGCGATGGGGCCGAGCGCCTTGTCGACTGCGGCCATCACGCCCTTCTCCTCGGCTTCTGCGCCCTCCTTCGTCGCGATCTTCGACGCGTCCTTCACCACGGCGAAGGCGACCGGCACCTGGCCCTTCACGGAATCGTTCACGCCGACCACCGCCACCTCGGCGACGTTCGGGTACGACTGCACCGCCTCCTCGATCTCGCGCGTGCCGAGGCGATGGCCCGCGACGTTGATCACGTCGTCGGTGCGGCCGAGCACGAAGTAGTAGCCGTCCGCGTCGCGCGTCGCCCAGTCGAAGGTGGTGTAGACCATCTCGTCGGCGAACGACTTGTAGTAGGTCTGCACGTAGCGCTCGTCGTCGCCCCACACGGTGGTCATGGCACCCGGCGGAAGCGGCGGCACGATGCAGAGCACGCCCTTCTCGTCGGTGCCGACTTCCCTGCCCGTCTCCTCGTGCTTGAGCTTCACCTTGTAGCCGTACGCCGGGAACGAGGGGGAGCCGAACTTCCTCGGCGTATCCTCGACGCCCGGGCACGCGCTGAGGATCGGCCAGCCCGATTCGGTCTGCCAGTAGTTGTCCACCACCTGCGCGCCGAGCGATTCGGCGACCCAGCGCGCGGTGGGCTCGTCGAGCGGCTCGCCGGCGAGGAAGAGGTACTTGAGCGCGCTCGTGTCGTATTTCTTCATGAACGACGTGTCGTGCTTCTTCAGCACGCGGATCGCCGTGGGCGACGTGAACATCGACGTCACCTTGTAGTCCTGGACGATCTTCCACCAGATGCCCGCGTCCGGGCGCATCGGCACGCCCTCGTACATGATCGTCGTCGAGCCGTTGATGAGCGGCCCGTAGACGATGTACGAGTGGCCGACGACCCAGCCGATGTCCGAGGTGGAGAAATACGCCTCGCCCGGCTTCGAGCAGAAGATGTGCTTCATCGAAGCGGCGAGCGCCACCGCATATCCGCCCGTGTCGCGCTGCACACCCTTGGGGTTGCCCGTCGTGCCGCTCGTATAAAGGATGTACGACGGTTCGTTCGACTCGAGCCAGGCGCAGGGAACCTTCGCGCCCGCG
>DATNGJ010000044.1:0-6811 GCA_035605915.1 Usitatibacter sp. | reverse complement strand
TTCCAGCAGGAGATCAAGGCGGCGGGGCGGCTGAACCACCCCAACATCGTCACCATCTACGACGTGGGCAAGACCGAGAGCGTCGCCTACATGGCGATGGAGTTCCTCGAGGGCCTCGAGCTCAAGGACATGATCGCCTCGGGCAACCTGCCGGCCGCCGACCAGACGGTGGACATCATCGCGCAGGTCGCCGACGGGCTCTGGTTCGCGCACCAGCAGGACATCGTGCACCGCGACGTGAAGCCCTCCAACATCAAGGTGATGAAGGGCGGCATCGCGAAGATCACCGACTTCGGCATCGCGCGCCTGCCCAACTCCGCGGTGAAGACGATGACCGGCCTCATCCTCGGCTCGCCGCGCTACATGTCGCCCGAGCAGGTGATCGGCAAGGCGATCGACGCGCGCAGCGACATCTTCTCGCTCGGCGTGGTGCTGTACGAGGCGCTCACCGGCGTCGCGCCCTTCGACGGCGACAACGTGAACGCGATCATGTACGCGACGGTGAACACCACGCCGCCGCCGCCTTCCTCGCACAACAAGTCGATCCCGCCGATGCTCGACCTCATCGTCGCCAAGGCGATGGCGAAGCTCCTCGAGGACCGCTACCAGGCCGTCAAGGAATTCGCGGACGACCTGCGCGAGGTGCGCCGGCAGATGGATGCCTCGCGCCCGGCCGCGGCGCTCAAGGCGACGACGGCACCGCCGACGCCCGCGCGTAACATCGCGCCGATTCCCGTGCCCGAGCGCATGGTGGACACCGCCACCATCCCGCTCAACGCGGAAGCCGCCGCGAAGGACGACGACAGCGGGAAGGCGCTCGCGCTTTCCAAGACCTTCGACTCGTTCGACGCGACGCTGCGCCTCGCCGCGATGACCGACCAGACCGAGGACTTCCGCGACTACATCACGCAGACGCAGAAGATGCGCGCGTACAAGGGCAAGATCGAGAGCGGCTCGCCGCTCGCTCCGAAGGCCGCCGCGCCCGCGCCCGAGCCGCCCAAGCCGAAACCGGCGCCGCGTCCGGCGCCGCCGGCGCCGCCGCCCGCCCCGGCCGCGCCGAGGCAAGCCCCGACCGGCAGCTCGCCCAATCTCTTCGCGGTCGCCGCGATCGTCGTGCTCGGCGTGGCCGCGATCGCGCTCACGATCGCGCTGCTGGTGAAGTAGGGAGAAGTCCGCGAGTAGTGCGACGAGCGGGAGCGGCGTTGGAGCGGACAGCCAGCCGCCCGACGCCATCGAGCGGCAAGGTCACTTCAGGCAGTCCACCGCCTCGGTCAAGCGATCGACGGCGATCACTTCCAGCCCGGGAATCGGCGCCCGCGGCTTGTTGGCGGCCGGAACGATGGCGTGCGTGAAGCCGAGCTTCGCCGCTTCGCGCAGGCGCTCCTGGCCGCGCTGCACCGGGCGCACCTCGCCCGCGAGGCCGACCTCGCCGAACACCACGTGCTTTTCGGGAAGCGGCCGGTTGCGAAGGCTCGAGACCACGGCGAGCGTCACGGCGAGGTCGGCGCCCGGCTCGGCGATGCGCACGCCGCCCACCGCGTTCACGAAGATGTCCTGGTCGTAGCAGGCGATTCCGGCGTGCCGGTGCAGCACCGCGAGGAGCATGGCGAGCCGGTTGAGCTCGAGTCCCACCGTGAGGCGCTTCGGTCCCGCGCCGTGCGCCTCGTCCACGAGCGCCTGCAATTCCACGAGCAGCGGCCGCGTGCCTTCCTGCGTGACCATCACGCACGATCCGGCGACGCCCGCGTGGTGCTGCGAGAGGAACAGCGCCGAGGGATTGGCGACCTCGCGCAATCCCTTCTCCGTCATTGCGAAGACGCCGATCTCGTTCACCGCGCCGAAGCGGTTCTTGAACGCGCGGATCAGGCGGAAGCTCGTGTGCGTCTCGCCCTCGAAGTAGAGCACGGTGTCCACCATGTGCTCGAGCACGCGCGGGCCCGCGAGCGCGCCTTCCTTGGTGACGTGGCCCACGAAGACGATGGTGGTGCCGGTCTGCTTGGCGAGGCGCGTGAGCTGCGCGGCGCATTCGCGCACCTGCGCCACGGAGCCGGGCGCCGAGGTGAGCGCGTTCGAATAGAGCGTCTGGATGGAGTCGATCACCGCGACGCGCGGCCGCGACGTGCCGAGCGTCGCCTGGATCTTCTCCAGCTCGATCTCGGTGAGCAGCCGCACCTTGGAAGCGTTCACCCCCAGGCGCCTGGCGCGCAGCGCCACCTGCTGCGCGGATTCCTCGCCCGTCACGTAGAGCACCGGCACCTGCTCCGCCAGCCGCGCCGCCGCCTGCAGCAGGAGCGTGGATTTGCCGATGCCCGGGTCGCCGCCGATGAGGACCACGCCGCCTTCGACGAGGCCTCCGCCCAGCACGCGATCGAACTCGCCGATGAGCGTCGGAAGCCGCGGGAAATCGCGCGCTTCCACCTCCGCGAGGGCCACCACCTCGCCCGCGCCGGCGAGCGCCGCGAAGCGATGCGCGCCCGCGCCGCGCGCGGCCTCGATCACGGTCTCGACCAGCGTGTTCCACTCGTTGCAGTGCGGGCATTGGCCCTGCCACTTGGTGGCCTGGCCGCCGCACTCGGTGCACGTGTAGACGATCTTCGGCCGCGCCATCACGCCACTTCCGTCTCGAGCCTCGGCACGCGCGGGGCGACCGCGCAGAGCAGCTCGTAGCCCACCGTCCCGGCGGCCATCGCCACCTCGTCGACCGGGACGGCATCGCCCCACAGCACCACCGGCGAGCCGACCTGCGCTTGCGGCACCGGCCCGAGGTCGACGGTGATCATGTCCATGGAGACGCGCCCCACGGTTCTCGTCCTCGCCCCGGCGACGAGGATCGGCGTTCCGGTGGGCGCATGGCGCGGATAGCCGTCCGCATAGCCGCATGCGACCACGCCGATGCGCATCGCCTGCTCGGCACGGAAGGTTCCACCATAGCCCACGACCTCGCCCGCGAGGAGCGGCTGCACGGCGATGAGCCGCGAGGAGAGCGTCATCGCGGGCTTGAGCCCGAGCGACCTCGCCGGCCGGTCGACGAACGGCGTGGCGCCGTAGAGCGCGATGCCCATGCGGCAGACGTCGGCCTGCGAGGCGGGTTGCGCGAAGATCGCCGCGGAGTTCGCGAGGCTCCTCGGCAGGTCGATCCCCGCGGTGCACGATTCGAATCGGCGCATCGCCTCGGCCGTACCCTCGATCGCGTCGGCGGCGCCGAAGTGGGTCATGAGGGTGATGCTCCGCGCGAAGCCGCCCTTCCTCACCCGCTCGAGCGCATCGCGCAACGCCTGCGGCGCGAAGCCGAGCCGGTTCATGCCGGTGTTCACCTTGAGCCACACGTCGATCGGCGCCCCGCGGCGCTCGCTCTCGAGCATGCGCAGCTGGTCCTCGCAGTGAACCACGGTGGCGAGCGCGGAGGAACGGATCGCGGCGAGCTCGCCGGGCTGGAAAAATCCTTCGAGCAGCAGGATCGGGGCCGCGGGATGGCGCTCGCGCAGCCCGATCGCGCCCTCGAGCTCGAGCGTGGCGAATCCGTCCGCGCGATCGAGCGCTCGCGCGACGCGGTCGACGCCGTGGCCGTACGCCTCCGCCTTCACCACGGCGTACACCTTGGACTTCGGCGCGGTGCGCTTCGCGAGCCAGTAGTTGTGGCGCAGCGCCGCGAAGGAGATCGCGGCGCGGATCGGTCGGGACATGGAAAGCGATGCGCGGGCCGGCGCGGCGCGGCCGGCGAGGTCCTGGTGAAGGAGGTCCATTCTACCGGCCCGCGGTCAGAAGCCCGGCGCTCCCGAGTAGTTCTCGAAGCGCGTGTGCTTGCCGAGGAAGGTGAGCTTCACGGTGCCGATCGGGCCGTTCCTCTGCTTGCCGATGATGATCTCGGCGATGCCCTTGTCCGGCGACTCCTCGTTGTAGACCTCGTCGCGATAGATGAAGAAGATCATGTCCGCATCCTGCTCGAGGGCGCCGGACTCGCGCAGGTCCGACATCACGGGGCGCTTGTTCGGGCGCTGCTCGAGCGAGCGGTTGAGCTGCGAGAGCGCGATCACCGGCACCGAGAGCTCCTTCGCCATCTGCTTGAGGCCCCGCGAGATCTCCGAGAGCTCGGTGGCGCGGTTCTCGGTGCCCGATTCGGCCGCCTGCATGAGCTGGATGTAATCGACGACGATGAGCCCCAGGCCGCCGTACTCGCGCCACTTGCGCCGGGCACGGGCGCGCAGCTCGAGCGGATTCAACGCCGCGGTCTCGTCGATGAGGAGCGGCGCTTCGTTCAGCTTGCCGAGCGCGCTCCCCAGGCGGTCCCAGTCCGAGGGGCTCAGCCGGCCGGTGCGCAGGTTCTGCGCGTCCACCTTGCCGACCGAACCCAGCAGGCGGGTGGCGAGCTGCGTGCCGCCCATCTCCATCGAGAACACGAGCACCGGGAGCTTCAGCTCGAGCGCGACGTGCTCGGCGATGTTCAGCGCGAGGGAGGTCTTGCCCATCGCCGGGCGTCCCGCGACGATGATGAGGTCCCCGTCCTGGAGTCCGGTCGTCATCTCGTCGAGGTCCACGAAGCCGGTGGCCTTGCCGGTGACCGAATTGGGATTGCGATGCAGCTCGTCCAGGCGGCTCATCACCTCCGCGAGGACGGTCGACATCTTGGCGAAGCTCTCCGAGGAGCGACCGCCCGATTCGCCGATCTCGAGGATGCGCGTCTCCGCCTCGTCGAGCAGCTGGCGCGCCTCGCGTCCCTGCGGCGAATAGGCCGAATCGGCGATGGAGGTGCCCACCTCGGCGAGCTTGCGCATGATCGCGCGCTCGCGAACGATCTCCGCGTAGCGGCGGATGTTGGCCGCGCTGGGCGTCCCCGAGGCGAGCTGGTGCAGGTAGGCGACACCGCCCACGTCCTGGAGCTCGCCCGTGAGCTTGAGCGCCTCGGCGACCGTGAGGACGTCCGCCGGCTTGCTCTCCTCGACGAGCTTGGTGATGGTGCGCCAGAGGACGCGGTGGTCGGCGCGGTAGAAGTCCGAATCCGCGATGACGTCGCCGATGCGATCCCAGGAGGTGTTGCTGAGCAGCAGCCCGCCGAGTACCGCCTGCTCCGCCTCCACCGAGTGCGGCGGCAGGCGCAGCGATTCGATTTGCGCGTCGCCCGGCGCGCTGCGGGGAAAGCGTTCGGAGCCAGCGGGGGCCGAGGCCATATAAGAATTGTCTCCTCGTCGGGCGGGAAATGCGGCCTCTCCCAAGCCGCGAGCGGCGAGTGTGTCACGCGCATCCTGTGCGCACAATTGGATAAACCTGTAGATAAGTTGTGGGCGAGCGGTGCGAAGCGCTGAATTGCCTGTGGCGGAAATTAGCGTGCCCGCTGGCTCACCACGTGCGCCAGCTGAAAAAGAAAATGGCCGCCTCTGGGCGGCCGTTTTCCTGGATTCGGTCTTCGGAAAATGGGGTCAGATTACTTTTTTCGGTGTCCTGGAAAAAAGTAATCTGACCCCATTTTCTCGATCACGCTTCGGCGGTCACGTGCACCGTGATGTTCGCGAGCACGTCGGAGTGCAGCGCGACGACGATCGGGAACTCGCCGATGTGCTTGATCGGCCCCTGCGGCATGCGGATCTCGGCCTTCCTCACCGCGACGCCGGTCTCCCTGGTGAGCGCCTCGGCGATGTCGGCGTTGGTGACCGAGCCGAACAAGCGCCCGTCCACGCCGGCCTTCTGCGCGATGTCCACCTTGAGGCCCTCGAGCCTGGCGGCCTTTTCCTGCGCACCGGTGAGCTGCTCGTTCGCCTTCTTCTCGAGCTCGGCGCGACGGCCCTCGAACTCCTGGAGGTTCGCCTGGGTGGCGCGCTTCGCCTTGCCCTGCGGGATGAGGTAGTTGCGCGCGAAGCCGTCCTTCACCTTGACCACGTCGCCCAGGCCGCCCAGGTTGGTCATCTTTTCCATCAGGATCACTTGCATGGCGGGCCTCAGTGCAGGTCGGTGAAGTGCAGGAGCGCGAGGAAGCGCGCGCGCTTGATGGCCACTCCGAGCTGGCGCTGGTAGCGGGCCTTGGTGCCGGTGATGCGCGCCGGGATGATCTTCCCGTTCTCGTTGATGAAGTCCTTGAGGACCGCGATGTCCTTGTAGTCGACTTCCTTCACCTTCTCCGCGGTGAAGCGGCAGAACTTGCGGCGGCGGAACAGCCCGCGATTCTGGCTGCGCCCGTCCTTCTTGGCGAACTTGCCACCCTTGCCTTTCCCGCGTCCGCGGGGAGCTGGCCTCGGCATGATCTATCTCTCCGTATCGAATATGGATTGCCGTCGAAGCGCGCCCGCGCGAATTTCCGCTCGGGGGCGCGGAACGACGATCGACGTCAGGCGGCCGCGGGCTGCGCCGGAGCGGCGCCCTCGGCGGGCTTGCCCTCGCCGGGCGCGGGAGCCTCGGTCACGTTGCGCGACTTCTCCTCCTTCATCATCGGGGAGGGGCCGGTCTCGGCCTCGCGCTTGCTCACCGTGAGGTGGCGCAGGACCGCGTCGTTGAACTTGAACGCGTTCTCCAGCTCGGCGAGCGTTTCGTTGCCTACCTCGATGTTCATGAGCACGTAGTGCGCCTTGAACACCTTCTGGATCGGATAGGCGAGCTGGCGCCGTCCCCAGTCCTCGATGCGGTGGATCTTCCCGCCGCCTTGCGTGATGGTGTTGCGGTAGCGCTCGATCATCCCCGGGACCTGCTCGCTCTGGTCCGGATGGACGATGAAGACGATCTCGTAGTGGCGCATGGGTGGATCTCTCCTTATGGGTAAAGCCTCCGGCATGCGCTTGTGGTGATGCCGAACCCACAAACCGTGAGGCAAGGATGGAAAGCCCGA
>DATNGJ010000043.1:0-8447 GCA_035605915.1 Usitatibacter sp. | reverse complement strand
GCTGGAGGTGCTTCGCTCTGCCACCACGAACGGCGCCAGGGCGATGCGCATGGAGCGCGACATCGGGGCGATCGCCAAGGGCCGCTACGCCGACCTCGTGATCCTGGACGCCGACCCGCTAGCCTCGGTGGACAACCTCTCCCACGCGAGCCTCGTGATGAAGGGCGGGAAGCTCTTCACGCCCGAAGGGCTGATGAAAAGCCTTTAACGCAGCAGCCTAACCCGCCTCTTCCCATTTTTCGGCGCTGGCGCCGGCCAGCGCGCGCACGCGCTCTTCGTCCTTGGCGAACTCGGCGGCCGGCCCTTCATAGACGATGCGGCCGTCATCCAGGACGTAGGCCCGGTCGGCGATCTCCACCGCGCCGCGCACGTTCTGCTCGACCAGCAGCACCGACATGCCCTCGTTCCTCATCTGCACGATCACGCGGAACACGTCCTGCACGATGAGCGGCGCGAGCCCCTGCGAGGGCTCGTCGAGGAAGAAGAGCTTCGGGTTGAGGAGGAGCGAGCGCGCGATGGCGAGCATCTCCTGCTCGCCCCCCGAGAGCTGGCGCCCCTTGTTCGCCTTGCGCTCGGCGAGGCGCGGGAAGAGCTGGTACACGCGCTCCACGGTCCAGGGGCCGGGGCGCTCCGCCGGCACGTGCAGGTTCTCGTCGACGGTGAGGTTCGCGAAGATGCGCCGGCCTTCCGGCACGTAGCCCACGCCGAGCTCCGCGATGCGGAACGGGGGCCACTCCGTCACGTCCCGGCCGAACATGCGCACGCGGCCCTCGCGCGGGCGCACCAGCCCCATCAGCGTGCGGATCGTCGTGGTCTTGCCCGCGCCGTTGCGGCCGAGGAGGGTGACCAGCTCGCCTTCGTTCACGGCGAGGCTCACGCCGTGCAGGATGTGGCTCTTGCCGTAGTAGGTGTGCAGTCCCTCGACCTCGAGCGCGCTCATGCCGCTTTCCCGAGGTAGGCGGCCTGCACGCGCTCGTTCGCGGCGATCTCGTCGGGCGTGCCTTCGGCGAGCACCGCACCCTCGGCGAGCACCATGATGCGGTCGGCGAGGTGGAAGATCACGCGCATGTCGTGCTCGATCAGCACGATCGACAGGTGCTGGTCGCGGTGCAGGCGCCGGATGAGCTTCGTCACGTGGTAGGTCTCCTGGTCGCCCATGCCGGCGGTGGGCTCGTCGAGGAGCAGCAGCCGGGGGTTCAACGCGAGCGACATCATGATCTCGGTGGCGCGCTGGTCGCCGTGCGAGAGCTCGCCCACCAGCCGGTCGCCCATCTCGGCGATGCCGCCCATCTCGAGGAGCTGGTCGACGCGCGCGGCGACGCGCTGCTTCGCCGCGTGCAGGAGCCAGGGCTTCAGGCGCGCGCCCGAGGCGACCTCGACCGCGACGCGGATGTTCTCGCGCGCGGAGAGCTCGGGAAAGATCTCCGTGATCTGGAAGGTGCGCGCCATCCCCATCTCGACGCGCTTGTGCTCCGAGAGCCGCGTGATGTCCACGCCGTCGAACACGATGCTGCCGGAGGTGGGCGGAAAGAAGCCGCTCACCAGGTTGAAGAAGGTGGTCTTGCCGGCGCCGTTGGGGCCGATCACCGCGCGCAGCTCGCCCGGCTGCACGTCGAGCGACACGCCGTTCACGGCGATCAGCCGCCCGAAGTGCTTGGAGACGTTACGGACCTGGAGGAGGCTCACTTGCCGCTCCTCCGCTTGAGGATGCCCATCACGCCGCGCGGGAAGAAGAGCACCACCAGCATGAAGAACACGCCCACGAACGACATCCAGTTCTCGGTCCGGCTGGAGACGAAGTCCTGCAGCACCACGAAGATCGCCGCGCCGATGAGCGGGCCCCAGAAGGAGCGCATGCCGCCCAGCACCGCCATGATCACGAAGTTGCCCGACATGTCCCAGCGCAGCGCGCGCGGGTCCACGAAGTTGCTGAGCAGCCCGTAGAGGCCCCCGGCGATCGAGGCGAACAGGCCCGAGATCACGAACGAGAGCCAGATGTGCTGCTCGACGGGAATGCCGAGGAAGCGCGCGCGCCGCTCGTTCTCGCGCACCGCGATGAGCGTGCGGCCGAAGGGCGAGCGCAGGATGAAGGCCATCACCGCGACGCACCCGGCGAAGACCGCGAGCGCGAAGTAGTAGAACACCTTGTCGCTCGCGAGGAGGTCGACGTTGGCGAAGCCCAGGTGCAGCGGCTGCCGGCGCCAGCCGGTGAGGCCGTCGTCGCCGCCCGTGACATTGTTCCAGCGGAACGTGATGAAGTAGAACACCTGGCCGAAGGCGATCGTCACCATGGCGAAGTACACGCCACGGAGCTTGCGGATGAGGAACCCGATCACCATCGCCGCCACGGTGGCGGCCGCGATGCCGACCAGGAGACCGAGCGGCGTGCTGGGCGCGAGATACTTGATCGTCATCGCGGTGCCGTAGGCGCCGAGGCCGAAATAGGCCGCGTGGCCGAACGAGAGCACGCCGGTGAAGCCGAGCAGGAAGTTCAACGCCATCGCGGCGAGGCCCATGATCACCACGCGGCTCGCGAGCTCGGTGTATCCGCCCACCGCGCCCATCCAATAGGGCATGGTGAGGAGCGCGAGCCACACGCCGAGCGTGAGGCCGTGCTCCCTGAGCGTCGCCGCCGGGTTCGCCGGCACGCCGGGCACGGTGGTTTCGCGGATCGCGCTCATCCGACCCTCCCTTCCTCGCCGAGGAGGCCGCGCGGCCGCACCAGCAGCACGATGCCCATCATCACGTAAATCACCGCCTCGGTCGCCGACGGGAAGTAGACGGTCGTGATGCCGGAGGCGACCCCGATGAGGAGCCCGCCGAGGAGCGTGCCGGGAAGGCTGCCCAGGCCGCCCACGATGATCGCGACGAAGCTCGGCATGATGAGGGAAGTCCCGATGGTGGGCTCCAGTCCGAGCAGGCCCGCGGCGAGCACGCCCGCGAGCCCCGCGAGATAGATGCCGAGGCCGAAGTTGAGGTTGCGAAGGATGCGCACGTTCACGCCGAGCGTCGACACGGTCTCGAGGTCGAGGGTGCCGGCGCGGATGCGCATTCCGAGGCGCGTGCGGTTGAGGATGAAGAAGAGCCCCAGCACCGCCGCCGCGACGAGCACCACCATGAAGATGCGGTAGCCGGTGAGGAAGAAGAACTGCGTGGAGAGCGGGCTGGTGAGCACGCCCGGAACCTGGAACGGCACGCTCTGCGCGCCCCAGATGGCGCGCGTGACGTCCTCGAGCACGTAGGCCATGCCGAAGGTGAGGAGCAGGCTGTAGAGCGGGTCGCGCCCGTAGAGCGGGCGGATGAGGAGCCGCTCGATGATGAGGCCGATCACCGCGGTGAGCACCGGCGCGATCACGAGCGCGCCCCAGAACCCGGTGAACGGCAGCAGCGTGTAGGCGATGTAGGCGCCGAGCGCGAGGAAGCCGCCGTGCGCGAAGTTGATGACGCCGCTCAGGTTGAGGATGAGCGAGAGCCCCAGCGCCATGAGCGCGTAGAACGCGCCGACGATGAGGCCGTTGAAGACGTTGAACAGGATGAGCTGCGACATCCGGGGAAGCTCCTGGCGGGACTGCGGACGCGAGACCGGCCGCCCGTGGGCGGCCGGCCATGTGCTGCGGGTGGCCCGATTATGCCGTCAGGCGCTGGGCCAGGTCATCTTGCACTCGCTCTCCTCGAGCGTGCCCGCGGCCTCGTCGCCCTTCACCACGTCGGTCACCTTGAAGAGGTCGTCCGGTCCCGCCTCGCCCTTCGCCTGCGCGTGGCCCACGAACAGGTTCGGGATGAGCTGGTTCTGGCTGGCGCGGAAGTACGGCGCATCGGGCATGCACCCGACTTCGGGCGGCAGGTGGAAGCCCTGCAGCGCCTTGGCGACCTTGAGCGCGTCGAGCGACTTCGCGTTGTTCGCGCCCAGCGCGCAGGCGTGCGCGGCGGCGAAGCCGAACCAGGTGCGCGCCGTGGGAACGCGGCCGGTCTTCTTCTTGATGGCGTCGACGAACTCCTTCACGCCCTTCACGCTGGCGGGCTGGTTCCAGTACCACTCCATCACCCAGGTGCCGATGCGCGCTTCCGGCGGCAGGCCCTCGAGCGGCTCCAGCTCCTGCTGGGCGCCGGCGAGGTGCAGCTTCTTGTCGAGCCCGAACTGCACCGCCTGCTTGAGGCAGTTGATCATGTCGTTGCCCTGCACCAGGATCACCACCACGTCGGGATTCGCCGACTGCGCCTTGATGAGGTAGGACGAGAAGTCGGTCGTGCCGAGCGGCGTGAGGTCGCCGCCCACCTTGGTCACGCCGAGCTTGGCGCCCGCCTTCTCGAGGCCCGATTGCAGCGTGTGGCCGAAGGCATAGTCGGGCGTGATGTAGTACCACTTCTTGCCGGCGTTCTTCACCAGCGCGGGCGCCACGGCGTTGGCTTCCATCTGCGTGGTGTTGCAGATGCGGAAGACGTTCCAGTGGCAGGTCTTGCCGGTGACCGCGTCGGTGTGGCCGCCGGTCACCATCAGGATCTTGCGCTTCTCGTTGGCGACGTCCGCCATCGCGAGGGTGAGCGCGGAGTTCACGTTGCCGAGCAGGAAATCGACGCCGTCGCGGTCGATGAGCTTGCGCGCCTTCTGCACCGCGGTCCCGGCATCGCCGCTCGTGGAGTCCTCGACCACCAGCTCCACGGGGCGGCCGAGGATGCCGCCCTTCTTGTTGATCTGCTCCACGGCGAGCTGGCAGCCGATGAGCTCGTTCTTGCCGACCGCCGCGTAAGTGCCGGTGAGCGGATCGTCGTATCCCATCTTCACGGGCTGTTCGCCGCGCGCGGAAATGATGTAGGGACCGGTGAGTGCGGTGGCGGCGGCGGCCTGGATCAGCCGGCGGCGGGTGATCCTGGTTTCCAGCGGATTGTGCTGCGACATGCGGGTTCTCCTCGGTTGTGGCACTCGGCGTGCGCGATTTTTTGGGGCGGCTGAACCGAGCAATCTACTCGGACGAAGCCTTCTTGGACCTGAATTTCCGGCGTATTCTATGTCAGAAAATGGTCGCCATGCGATGTATTTTCGAGGACAGTGAACAACTCCCACCGAACGCATTACCAGACCCTCGGTATCACGCGCAACGCCAAGGCGTATGAAGTGCAGCGCGCCTACGATCGCATCCGCGCGCAGATGCGCTCGGAGGCCGCGGCGCCGGACCCGCGCCGCCTGCTGCAGCTGCAGGCCGCCTACGAGGTCCTTGCCGACGAGGCGCGCCGGGCGGCATACGACGAGGAGCTTCGGCTGGGTCGAATCGAGCCGGCCGACCGGCGCCGCCTCCGGATCGTTGCGCTTGCCTGCGCGGTGGGGCTCGCGCTCGGCGCGGTCGCCTGGCTCGCGAGCCGCCCGCGCGGTCCGCGCCCGCCCGGCGAGACGGAAATCCTTTCCCTGCTCACGCCGGCCGTGGGTCGCGTTCACGCGGTGGACATGTCCGGGGGCACGCAGGCCCTCGGGCTCGCGTTCGCGATCGCGCCCGGGCGCCTCGCGATGCAATGCGCCGGGCTCGCGCCGAACATGGAGCTCGTCGTGCGCATCGGATCGCGCGACGTGCAGGCGCGCGCCGCCGACGCGACCGGCCAGCGCGGATATTGCGAGGTGGGCGCGGCGCAAGCGGGAAGCTGGCCGCTCGCGCTCGCGAGCCGGCCGCCCGCCGCGGGCGACAAGGTCTACGCGGTGCGCCTTACCGACGCGGGAGACGTCTCGCTGCTGGAGGGTCGCGTGCAGGCGATCGAACGCGGCGCTCGCGGAGCGGTCCTCGAAATCTCGGGCGAGGCGGGGCGCGAGGAAGCGGGCGGCCCGCTCGTCGACGAGTGGGGACGCGCGCTCGCGATCGCCGATGGCCACGGCCGCGCCCGCACGCTCGGCGAGGGCGGCGCGCGATCCGGGTAGCATGGGACGCAGGCATGCGAAGGGAGCGACGAAGGCGTGAAGTACAAGGACTACTACTCGATCCTCGGCGTCGGGCGCGGTGCTGGCGCCGACGAGATCAAGAAGGCGTACCGCAAGCTCGCGCAGAAATACCATCCCGACGTCACCAAGGATCCGCAGGGCGAGGAGAAATTCAAGGACATCGCCGAGGCGTACCAGACGCTCAAGGATGCGGAGAAGCGCGCCGCCTACGACCAGCTCGGCAGCTCCTACCGGCCGGGGCAGGACTTCCGTCCGCCGCCCGACTGGGAGAAGCAGTTCCGCGAGCGCTACGCCGGCGCGGAATCGGGCGGCGGCACCTTTTCGTTCGACGACATCGACCTCTCCGACCTGTTCGGCGGGCTCGGCGCACGCGCGGCGCGCGGCGCGGGCGGTGGACGCGGCGCGAAGATGCGCATTCCCGGCGAGGATTTCGAGGTCACCGTCCGCCTCCCGCTCGAGGACGCCTACCACGGCACGCAAGTGGATCTCAACCTCGGCATGCCGGAGTACGACGAGCACGGCCGCATGCGCCAGGTGCCGAAGACGATCAAGGCGCGCATTCCCAAGGGCGCGACGGACGGCCAGCGGCTGCGGCTGCGCGGCCAGGGCGGCAAGGGCGTCAACGGCGGGCCCGACGGCGACCTCTATCTCAACATCGTCCTCGACCCGCACGCGCTCTTCCGGCCCGACGGGCACGACCTCTACCTCGACCTCCCGCTCGCGCCCTGGGAGGCGGCGCTCGGCGCGACGGTCGAGGTGCCGACGCTCTCGGGCGCGGTGAACCTCAAGATTCCCGCGGCGACCGCGGCGGGGCGCAAGCTGCGGCTCGCGAAGAAGGGCCTGCCCAAGCCGGGCGGCGGCGAGGGCGACCTCTATGCGATCGTGCAGATCGTGAACCCCACCGTGCTCTCCGAGCACGAGCGCGAGCTCTTCCGTGAGCTGGGGGCCGCATCGCACTTCAACCCGCGCGGCCATTTCGCGCGAGGAGGATCCCATGGCTGACGTGGAAGAGGCCGCCTGGCTGCACGCCGAGGCGCAGGTGACGATCGTGGAGCTCGCGCGTTCCTCGGGATTGCCCGAGCCGGTGCTGCGCGAACTGGTGGAGTATGGCGCCCTCGAGCCCGCCGAGGCGGGTGGCGACTGGTGCTTCAGCGCCGATTGCGTGGTGCGCGTGCGCACGGCCGCGCGGCTGCGCAACGACCTCGAGCTCGAGACGCCCGCCCTCGCGCTGGTACTCTCCTTCCTCGAGCGCGTCCAGAAGCTCGAGGCGCAGGTGCGGCACCTGCATGCGCAGCTCGCGGTTCCGCGCCGCTAGGCTCGCGCTCGCGTTGCTGGGGCTCGCCGCGGCGTGCGCCTTCGCGCGCGTCGACGTCGATTCGCTGTGGGAATACAGCGATCCCGCGGCGAGCGAGGCACGCTTCCGTGCCGAGCTCGCCACCGCCAAGGGCGACGATCGGCTGGAGCTCCTCACCCAGGTCGCGCGCACCTACAGCCTGCGCAACCGCTTCATGGAAGCGCACCGCATCCTCGACGACGTGCAGCCGAGGCTCGCGCACGCCGGGCCGCGACCGCGAATCCGCTACCTGCTCGAGCGCGGGCGCACCTTCAACTCCGACGGCGCACCGGAGCGGGCCCGCCCGTTTTTCCTCGAAGCGTTCGAGCGGGCGCGCAAGGCGAAGGAGGCGGGGCTCGCGGTCGACGCGGCGCACATGGTCGCGATCACGTGGTCCGGGACCCCGCGCGGGCTCGCCTGGAACCGGCGCGGCCTCGCGCTCGCACGCGCCTCGCGCGACGCCAGGGCCCAGGCCCTGGTTCCCGCGCTGCTCAACAACTCGGCGTGGGACCTCTACGCGCTGCACCGCTACGGCGAGGCGCTGCGCGTCTTCGAGCAGGCCGAGCGCGAATGGTCGAGGCGCGGCGGTCCGGAGCAGGTGGCGATCGCGCGATGGTCCGTCGCGCATTGCCTGCGCGCCCTCGGCCGCGAGGCCGACGCGCTGGCGATCCTCGTGCCGCTCGCCGCGCAACCGCAGGGCGAGTCGCTACGCGGCGACATCCTCGAGGAGCTCGCCCTCGACACGCAGGCGCTCGCCGGCATCGCGCGGGTGCGCCACTGATTCAACAACCCGGTGTTCGAGCGGGGCATGGTGAAGCCGGTCCCCCTCGGCAACATCGGCGGTGCTCGAGCAAGGCATGGTCCGCAGTGCTCGCTCAAGGCAAGGCCCGCGGTGCTCGCTCAAGGCAAGGCCCGCGGTGCTCGAGCAAGGCATGGTGAAGGCCGGTCCCCCTCGAGCCGGGGATCGTGGCCTGTCCACCGTCGGCGCCGCGGGGCGAGCAACCGCCCCGCTGATTCCTTTCGCGTCCGTGGAATCTCGCTCGCCGCCTCGTCCCCTCTCGAGGGGGACCGGCCTTCGCCATGCCGGGTGCGCGTTCGATCGATCCCCGATGAATGGTGATGGACCCTGGCGACGCCGCGATGACGACGTTCGAATCGCCGGGACGATGGCTTGGCCGCCAATCCCTTATT
>DATNGJ010000042.1:0-12887 GCA_035605915.1 Usitatibacter sp. | reverse complement strand
CGCCGGCGCGGCGACCGGCGGGGGCCAGGCGCTCGCGTTCGCCTGCGCGATCTTCAGGGAATCGGCAGCCCCGCCGCAGTTCTTCCAGGGAATCGGCACGGCGCCCGCGGGCCTGGAGAGCGCGCCAATGGCGAAGAGCATCAAGATCGCGCCTGCGCGCATGGCCGAGTGCATCCTGCTCATGGGCCCCAGTTTGAATAAGCCCGGCCAGCCGGTCAAATCGCGCTCGGGCTCGACCTACTCCTCGAAGCGATTCGAGCCGTCGCGATCGCGCTCGTATCGCTTCGCGAGCGGAAACGGCGGCAACCAGGACTCGCGACGAAGGGTCCAGAGCTCGTAGGTGGGCCTCAGCTGGTCGGGCGCGTCCAGCGATCCCAGGCTCACTTCGACCTCGTCGCCGGTGCGGGAGAACACGGACGAGCCGCAACGAGGACAGAAGAACCGTCCGGCGTAGTCGCGCGGTTCGCCCTCGATCGTCACCGCCTCGGGCGGGAACACCGCGGAAGCATGAAAGAGGGCTCCATGATGCTTGCGGCAATCGAGACAGTGGCAAAGGCCGACGCGGTATGGCCGTCCCGATGCCGCGATCCTGACGTTGCCGCAGAGGCAGCCTCCGGTGAATCGATCCATGGCACGTCTCCCGAGATCACTCCGGTGTCGCGTTGGCGGCCAGCGCAGTCAGACCGCTACCGGCGACGATTATGAGCCCGCAATCGTGCCCGCCCTACCGCTCCACCGTCACCACGAGGTAGCGCGCGTCGCCCACCTCGATCACGTCGCCCGCGCGGATCTGCGAGGAGCCCGCGCCCACGTCGCGGCCGTTCACGCGCAAGGTGTCGCGCGAAAGGCGGCTCAGGTAGAGCATGTCGCGGCGCCACGCGAGGACCGCCGATTGCCCCGAGGCGCCGATCATGTTGTTCGGCTGGTCGAGGCGCTGCACCGAGGAACCGTCGCCCACGCGCTTCAGGCCGAGGAGCGGCGCGACGACGGGCGTTTCCGTCGGTTGGGTATCGGCGAGCGGAATGCGCGCGGTGGGCTCGTGAGCCGGCGCGCGAGCGGGCGCGGTCGCCGTCTGCACGGTGCTTTCCGGTCCCATCTTCATCGACGGCATCAGGTCGTCGTCGAACACGTGCATCCGGTGGCTGCCGATCTGGATGACGTCGAGGTGCTGGAGCGCCTGGCGGCGGGTCGAATGGCCGTTCAGCTTGAGCCCGTTGGTGCTCTCGAGGTCCTCGACGTAAAGCTGGCCGTCCACGTACTCGAGCTTCATGTGCCGCTTGGAGACGGTGATGTCGTCGACCACCAGGTCGCAGGCGGGATCGCGGCCGACGACGACGATGGGCTTCTCGATGCGCACCTCGCGCAGCAGCTCGTGCCCGTACGTGAGCACGACGCGCATCGTGTTGTTGGCCTTGGTCACTCCGGTCCCGTGGGCTGCGTGGGCGGCGGCTCTGGAAAGGGGGCGGAGCTCGCCGCAGGGGCGTCAGTTTACCGGTGCAGCGTCCGCGGCGACGTGAACTGCGTCACAGATCACCCTGTCCCCGACCCTCTGCCAGGCGAGAGGGAGAACGTGGCGCGCATTGGTGCCGCAGCACGACCTCCCGCCCGATGCGCGCCGATTCGAGCGCACCGATGCAGAGCTCGAGCGTGGCGAGGCCCCAGCGTCCGTCGTGCACCGCGGGGCGCACGTGCTCGATCGCCTCGCGCAGCTCCTCGAACAGCAGGTCGCGCGGCGAGCGGTCCACCGCAACCGGAATGGTGGAGATGCCGTCGCGCGTATACACGGCGAGGCCCTCCGGCGTCTGGCGCACGTCGCCGCGCTCGCAGGAAAGGATCGTCATGCCGAAGAACGGCGGACGCGGTGCCTTGGCGGGAATCGCGTTCTTGGCTCGCTCCGCCTTCGCGCGGCGCTCCTCTTCCACGGAGACCGCGGCCGCCGCACCGGCTCGCTTCGCCGCGACGTGCGGAAAGCCCCACTCGCCGATGCCGAACGTGAGCTCGCCGAAAGGCAGGTGGCCGTAGCCGCTGTAGACCGCCGTGCCGGCCGCGCCGTCGACGAAATCGACGAACACCACGTGCGCGCCGACGGTCGAGCGGGCGGAATCGAAATCGAACGTCTTCGCGCGCACGCTCGCCGCGCGGCCGCCGCACAGGAGCCGCAGGATGTCGAGCTGGTGCGCGCCCTGGCGGAACGTCACGCCGCCGCCCTTGCCGATGTCGAGCTCCTCGGGCCGGCGCGGACGATACACCCAGTCCGTGAAGCACCAGGTGTTCGCCATGCGCGGGGCGCCGAGCGCGCCCTCCTCCACCAAGGCGCGCATGCGGGCGATCGGAGCATCGTAGCTGTGCGAATGGCCGACGAGCAGCACCTTGCCGGCGCGCTCGGAGGCCTCGACGATCGCCCGCGCGTCGTCGATCGAGGTCGCCATGGGCTTCTCCAGCACGACGTGCTTGCCGGCCGCGAACGCCGCGCACGCCTGCCGCGCATGCATTTGCGTCGGAGTGGCGATGCATACCGCATCGAGAGCACGGTCGCCGAGCATCGCCTCGACATCGGGATATGCCGCGAGCTGCCCCTCGAACTCCGCGCGGATCTCGGCGGAAGGATCGGCGATGGCGCGCAGCTCGAACGCGCGGTTCGCGCGGATCGCGGGAACGAACGCACGCCCCGCCGCGCCGAGCCCCGCGATTCCGATGCGGATCATGCTCGCCTCACCCGGCCGCCGCGCGTCCGAGGTTCTCGACGATGGCGACGAGCACGCGTCGCGCCGCCTCGAGATCCGCCTTCGCGAGCCCGGCGAGCGCGACGCGATTCACCTCCTCGGCCGCACCGACGCTCGCTCCGCGCAGCGCCGCGCCTTTCGCGGTGAGGAAGAGGCGCACCTGCTTCTGGTTGCCGGGGACTTTGCGCCGCTTCACGTAGCCCAGCTCCTCCATCCGGCGCAGCGCCGTGAAGGCCGACGGCTCCGAGACGCTCGCCTCGCCCGCGAGCTGGCGCTGGGTGAGGCCGTCGGTCTTCCACAGCACGCGCAGCAACGTCCAGTGCCCGTACTGCACGCCGTGCGGCGCGAGCCGATCCTGCAGCGCACGCGAGGTCTCGCGAAACGCGAGCTTCAGGAGGTGCGCGATGCGCTCGTCGGAAAGCGCTTCCCGCCAGCGCTGGACGGGCGCTTCCTGCGGCGGCGAGGGCTTGCGGGCGGCGCTCATGGGAACGTACACTCATGTTAGTTACCTAAGTTCTAACCGTCAAGGCGACGGCGGCCGGCGCGCCATGGCCTGCAAGGGCGTGGCCGCGGCACGGGAATAGACGACTAAGCGAATTCGAGGAAACCGACATGCAGACCGCCGAGCAGAACGAGCGGCTCACGCGCATCGGCCCGGGCACGCCGATGGGTGCGCTGATGCGCCGCTACTGGCAGCCGGTCGCGGCACTCGTGGAGCTGGAGAGGCGCTGGACGAAGAAGGTGCGGTTGCTGGGCGAGGACCTGGTGCTCTTCCGCGACCGCCGGGGACGCCTCGGCCTCATCGAGGAGCAGTGCCCGCACCGGCGCGCCTCGTTCCTGCACGGCATCCCGACCGAGGACGGCATCCGCTGCCCGTATCACGGCTGGGAGTTCAACGGCCATGGGAAATGCCTCTCGCAGCCGAACGAGCCGGACAACCCGAAGTTCCGCGAGCGGGTGTGCACCACCGCCTATCCGGTCGAGGTGATGGGCGGCCTGGTGTGGGCGTACCTCGGGCCCGCGCCGCGCCCGCTGCTGCCGCGCTTCGACGGCTTCGTCGCGGAGGGCGCGGTGCGCATGATGGGGCGCGCCCTCCTCCCGGTGAACTGGCTGCAGATCATGGAGAACTCGATGGACCCGATCCATACCGAGTGGCTCCACGGGCACCACTACGAATTCCAGAAGGAGCAGGAAGGCGTCAAGGTCGCGATCAGCGCGCACCACGAGAAGATCGACTTCCGCGAGTTCGAGTTCGGCCTCACCAAGCACCGCCTCCTCGCCGGTCATCCGGAGGACGGCGACGACTGGCGCATCGGCCATCCGGTCGTGTTTCCCAACATCCTCGCGGTGGGCAACGGCGACGAGGCGAAGCGCTACTACTCGTTCCAGATCCGCGTGCCGGTCGACGACACGCACACGCTGCACCTCTGGTACAACGCCTACATCCCTCCGAAGGGCGTGCAGGCGCCGCCGCACCTCCTCGAGCGCGTGCACGTCTACGACGTGCCCTACCGCGACGAGAACGGCGAGTTCATCGTCGACAACATCGACGGCCAGGACATGATGGCGTGGATCACGCAGGGCCCGATCGCCGATCGCACGCGCGAGAACCTCGGCGCTTCCGACAAGGGCGTCGCGCTCTATCGCCGCGTGCTCAAGCGCGAGCTGAAGAAGATCGAGGAAGGCAAGGATCCGATGGGCATCGTGCGCGATCCCGCCCGCAACATCCGCATCGAGCTTCCCAACGAGCGCCGCAAGCACCACAACAGCGACGGCTTCGAGGCCTTCATGATGCGCACCCACGCGAAGTACTCGCCCATCGCGCACGAGGTGGCCCGGCTCTTCGAAGGCCGCGAGGCTGCCGCGCGCGAGGCCCAAGCGGTGCGCTAGGCGCGCTCAGCACGGCCTCGACTTACGCCGTGCGACAGCCCGCCGAGTCGCAGTGGTCCTACGTACCGCGGCGAGGGCCAGCCTTCGAGACGCCGCTTTTCTTCGACCGGTTGAGCGCGACCGCCGCGCGGAAGAGGCGCTTCAACGCCGCTGCGTCGACCTTCTCGCCTTCGCGGAAGTCGATCGCGCGCCGCATGTTGCCTTCGAGGCTGGAATTGAAGAGCCGCGAAGGATCGTCGAGCGACGCGCCTTTCAGGAACGTCATCTTCACGACGTTCTTGTAGGTCTCGCCGGTGCAGATCACGCCGTCGTGCGACCACACCGGGACGTCCCACTTCCATTCTTCGAGGACTTCGGGATCGGCTTCCTTCACCAGTGCGCGGATGCGCGCGAGCGTCTCGCCGCGCCAATCCGCAAGCTCGCGGATCCTCTCGTCGATCCTGCGGGAAGCGGGATCGCCATTTTTCGGTTCGCTCTTGTTCATGCCGTTCGTCTTGCCGCCCGCCGCGGCCGGGACTGCATCCACTGCGGATTCTAACGTCGATGCGGCATGCTCGCGGCGCGCGTTCATGCCGCCGCCGTCGTTCGTCGCTTTGGAACGTCGCCCGGGCGTCCCTCACCGTGGGCGGTCGCACCAGGGTTCATGCGGGGCGCGGAAGCGGCTACCATCGCCTCCCATGCAAGCCCTACTGGAACAGCCGGCGCCTCGCGGAGCCGCGCGGATCCTGAAGCCGCGCCGCGTGCTCATCACGATCGGCGTATCCGCGTTCATGGGGCTCCTCGTGAGCCCGCTCTGGATCATTCCCACCATCGAAGTGATGGCGCGCGCGATGCTGGTCGGGCTGGTCGCGCTCGGGACGTTCGGATGGCTGGAGCACTGGCCGCGGCGCCTTCCCTCCTGGCTGGAGCGATGGGCGCTGCAGGTGGTCGGGGCGGTCCTCACGATTCCCGCCGCCGTGCTCGTGCTCTACCTCCTCATCAGCATCGGCGACCAGATCCCGTTCTGGAAGCAGGAAGCGCGGCTGAGCGGCGTCTTCGTGCTCTCCTTCACCGGAGTGATGCTCGCGTCGTGGGTCGCGCTCGCGGCCCTCGTGCGCCAGCGCGGCGAGGAGGCGCGCAGCCAGGCGCTCGCCTTCGAGCTGGAGCGCAGCGAGCTCGAGCGCAAGGCGCTCGACGCGCGGCTGCGGCTGCTGCAGGCGCAGGTCGAGCCGCATTTCCTCTTCAACACGCTCGCCAACATCCGGGAGCTCGTCGACTCCGGATCGCCCCAGGCCTCCAAGGTGCTCGACACGCTCATCACCTACCTGCGCGCCGCCGTGCCGCGCCTGCATGATCCGACGGCGACGCTCGGTCAGGAGCTGCAGCTCGTGCGCGCCTACCTCGAGCTCATGCAGATGCGCATGCCCGATCGCCTCACGTTCTCGCTCGACGTGGACGAGGCCGCGTTGCCGCTGCGCTGTCCGCCCACGACCCTCCTCACGCTCGTGGAGAACGCGATCCGCCATGGCATCGACCCGAGCGAGGAAGGCGGACGCATCGACGTGCACGTCGGAGTGAGCCAGGGTCGGCTGCACGCGGAAGTGGTCGATACCGGCGCGGGCCTCACGGCAGCCACGGCGAGCGTCGGTACCGGCACCGGCCTTGCGTCGCTTCGCGAGCGCCTGCAGCTCGCCTTTGGCGGCGACGCCGACGTGAAGCTCGCGGCCCTCGCGCCGCATGGAACCGTCGCCACGCTCGACTTTCCCGCGCGCGCGGGCCCCGCATGAGGACCTCGCAGCCCGCGGCGCTCATCGCGGACGACGAGCCGTTGCTGCGCAGCACGTTGAAGCGGCTGCTCGCCGGCGCATGGCCGGAGCTGCGGGTGGTCGGCGAGGCGCGCAACGGCCGCGAAGCGCTCGAGATGTTCGAGGCGACCAAACCCGACGTCTGCTTCCTCGACATCCACATGCCGGGCATCACCGGGATCGAGGCGGCGCGCTCGATCGGGCGGCGCGCGCACGTCGTGTTCGTCACCGCCTACGACCAGTACGCGGTGCAGGCCTTCGAGCAGGGAGCGCTCGACTATCTCGTGAAGCCGATCGAGGCCGAGCGCCTTTGCGACACCGTCGCGCGATTGCGCGAACGCATGCGCGCCTCGTCCACCGCGCCCGACATCGAAGCGCTGGTGGAGCAGCTCGCGACGCGGCTCGGCCGAGAGAACGGCCGCGAGCCGCTGCGATGGATCCACGCATCGGTCGGCCAGGACGTGCGGCTCATCGCGGTGGACGACATCGACTTCATCCGCTCCGACGACAAGTACACGCTGGTCGCGTGGCGCGGCGAAGGCGGCCGTCCCGCCGAGGCGCTGATCCGCACGCCGCTGAAGGAGCTCCTCGAGCAGCTCGATCCCGATCATTTCCTGCAGGTGCATCGCGCGGTGGTCGTGAACCGCCGCTCGATCAGCCACGTGACGCGCGGCGAGAACGAGACGGCGACGCTGCACCTCAAGACCCGCGGGGACGTGCTGCCCGTGAGCCGCAGCTATCTCCACCATTTCCGCCAGATGTGACGCGAGCGGCGCGAACGACACGGCGGCAGTGATGCAGCTCGTGATCCGCCGGCTGGAAAAGGAAGCCGCTAGCGACGATCGCTGCCGTACGGCAGGCGGACCGACGCCTTGTTGACGACCATGCCGCCGCGATCGAAGTCGACCGAGAACTCGGCGGCGTAACCCCACGTATCCGTGTATTGGTAGAGCCACGTCGTCTTGCCCGAGGCGAGGCGCAGGATTTCTCCCGGCGGCCCGATCCGCTGCCTCACCTCGTCCCGGTTCATGCCGACCTCCACGGCATGGAAATGATCGTCGTCCAGCACCTGTTCGATCGAACGCAACAGGCCATCCGCGCCGATGTGCGCGATGTAGGTCGATTCACCGAGAGGCCCGTGCGGATAGATCAGCTCGCGGCCACCGCCGGGCTGCGCGAGCTCGAGAGCGGGAGACCCCATCTGCCGCCGGACGTCGCTCTCCGTCGTGCCCGGACGCATCCCACGCGGCGGATAGCCGGCGCAGCCGACGAGCACGAGCGACGCGGCAAGCGCGATCGCGCGACGCCCGACATTCATGCCCTGAGGGAGACGCGGCATCGAAGGCATCCTTTCGTCGTCCAGCATATCGCGGAGGCGAGCGCGAATGCACGCGCGTATCGCGCACCGCTCAGCGAAGTCCGCACGATGGCCGTTTCGCGGCCCGATATTTCCGGTAGCCGCTTCCTTCGATCGCGATCCGGCGTTCAGCAACCGCGAAGCTTCGGGCAAGCTTCGCGCTTTTCGGGGCCGAACCGATTGCGTTCGCGCTTCGACGCGAGCATGCTGCGCGCCCGGTAACACACGCCCATTCGCGTGGATTCCCGCGTCGGTTACCCGCCGTCTTTCCTGGTACGTCTCGACCCCAATACGACAAGGAAGGAGCGAATCATGAGGACCGGACTTTCAGTGCTCGGCGCAGCCGCACTCCTCGCGGTGAGCGCATGCGGCAGCGACAACCCCAGCGATGCGCACTTGGTGAAGATCGACTCCGTGCCGGGCATCGACAGCACGGTCGTCTACTCCTTCGACCTCGGAACGGTGGACCCGTCGACCGGGCTCTACTACGTGACCGACCGCACCGACAAGTCGATCGACGTCGTCGACACGAACAGCCGCAACTTCTCCACGCAGTTCAAGCAGGCGTTCGCCGGCTGCAACAAGGGAAGCCCGACCGCGCCCACGCCGCTCCCGACCTGCGCCGGCGCGAACAACGACATGTCGGGCCCCAACGGGATCGACGTGGTCGGCCAATTCCTCTTCGTGGGCGACGTCAACACGCTCTGGATCCTCGACAAGCGGACCGGCGCGGTGGTGAAGAAGATCGCGATTCCGTCGACGCCCACGTTCCTGCGCGCGGACGAAGGCTGCTTCGACGCGGACGACAATTTGTACGCGATCGCAACGCCCGGCGCGGATCATCCGTTCATGACGTTCGTCGACGTGAACACGCAAAGCGTCGTCGCGACCGTCGTGATGGACGATGCGACCGGCGCCAACTCCGCTGGGCTCGAGGCGTGCACGTTCGACCACACGACCGGGAAGTTCTTCGTGAACAACGACGGATCCACGGCCAATCCGCGCGGCGAGATGGATGGCATCCCCGCCGCGGACATCGTCGCGAGGAAGCCCGGCCCGGTGACTCTCACCTTCGCATCGCTGCCGGGAATCAGCGTCTATCCGCTCGGCGCCTGCGACCCGACCGGCCTCGCGCTCGGCCCCGGCAACGAGATCGGCGCCATGTGCCGTCAAGGCAACGTGGGCGAGAAGCTCACGTTCCTGATCCTCGACCGAACCAACGGCAACATGATCGCGAACCTCAACATCGGCGGCGGCGACCAGATCGCCTACGATTCCGTCACCAATCGCTGGTTCCTCGCCGACAGCCGCTGGACGCCCACGGGCACTTCATGCGGCGGCGGCTCGGCGAGCTGCCCGCTCACGCCGATCATCGGCATCGTCGACGCCAGCAACCACAGCGTGCTGCGCCATCTCGACAACGGGAACAACGCGCACTCGATCGCGGTGGCGGGCGCCAATCACCTGGTGCTCACGCCGTTCACGGCGCCAACGGCAAGCGGCGGCGGCGCCGATTTCCCGAACGGCGGCATCTCGATCTTCACGACGGACTGAATACTGCCGCGGAATCCCGCCGGCCCGGCCTACGCGCTGGGCCGGGAGGTTCCGACTCGCGCGCGCGAACTGCTCGATGCGAGCGCAGGGAGATGCCTCCACGACAGACCGGTTGCGAAAGCCCCCATGTTGACGACGCCGAACAGGACCAGGCTCGCGGCGATGATCCAGAACAAGCCTGCCAACGTGCCGTGCAATACGACGATCCAATACCAGCCGCCGAGGGTCACTACGCCAAGACGCACGCAGCCGGCAATGAGCGGCCAGAGCACGCTGCCCGCTCCCTGGCTCGCGAAATAAAGCGCCATGCCGAAGCCGTAGCAAGCGTAGAACGGCGCCGCGCGATGAAGATAATCCACGCCGACTCGAATCACGTCCGGTGAATCGCTGAAGAGACGAATCCATCCGGCCGGCGCCAAGGCAGCGGCGAGCCCGATGAGCCCGGTCGCTCCCGCGGAGGCCAACGCCGCGATCCACGCGATGTGGCGCGCGCGCCGCATTTGGCCGGCGCCCACGTTCGTGCCGACCATCGTCAACGATGCGGTGCCGAGCGCGAACAGCAGCGGAATGAGCAGGTAGTCGAGGCGCGACGCCATGCCGTATCCCGCGATTGCGGCGCCGCCAAAGCCGCCGACGAAACCCGTTGCCAATACCACGGTGAGATTCGCGACGACGGTGCCCACCGCCGATAACGTCCCGACACCGAGGATGTCCTTCATGAGAGGCCAGCGGATGCGCGCACGCACAAGCCGGATGGGCGTGTGCCGCGAACGCAGATAAGCGACCAGCGCGGCGGTTGCGATGGCGTAATACGTGATCATGGCGAGGCCGGCGCCGGCGACGCCCAGGCGGGGAACCGGTCCCCAGCCGAAGATCAGCAGCGGTGAAAGGCAGAGCGTCATCGCGGCGCCCACGGCCGTGAACATCGCCGGGACACGAACGTTGCCGGCGCCCCGCAAGGCGGCGGCCAACAGATTGACGATCCAGATCGGAACCGCGGCTCCGAACACGAGGCTGGAATAGCGCAACGCGTTGGCGAGAACTTCGCCACGGCCGCCGAGCGCACCGTACAGCGCTTCACCGGCGCCCAGTATCGCGGCGGTGAACACGGCGCCGAATGCGATGGCGATCACCACGCTGTGGCTCATCAACGCTTCGGCGTCACGCATGCGGCCCGCGCCGATGGCGCGCGCGACGGCGGATGCCACCCCGCCGCCGATTCCGCCGTTCGACATCATCGTCATCAGCATGAGGATGGGGAACACGAGCGCAACGCCCGCGAGCGCATCGTCACCGAGGAAGCCGACGAAATAGGTTTCCGCAACGCTCACCAGCGTCTGGACGGCGAGCACGACCAGGATCGGAAACGCCAGGCCGATGAGCTGCGACGCGATCGGTCCCTGCAGCAATGCTTCGCGGCCGGTGAATCGCGCGTCGGCGGCGCCGGGGATCGTCGCGCCATGGCGCTCGGTCCTCGGGACGGCTTCGTCATGCGCGAGCGCCCTCAAGGCAGCGCCACCGGTGCATCGAGCTGCAGGTCCTTCCGAACCCCTGCGTCGACCAGGCTGGCGGGCGCGAATCTGCGCAGCATCTGCAGGCGGTTCGCGAGGCCACCGGCCGCATAGCGGAGCTTCGGCCGCGCCGCGGTAGCCGCCTTCACCACGACGCCGGCCACAACCGCGGGGTCGTCTCCAGCCTCGACCACTTCCTCGAGCCTCTTGCCCAGGGCCGCACGAACCTCCCGATACTCGTCGAGCTTCGAATCGGGCTCCAGGAAGTTGGCGTCGAACCGCGTCTTCGTGTACGCAGGCTCGACGACGGAGACGCGAATGCCCCTCGTGCGCAGCTCATGGTCGAGCGACTCCGAATAGCCCTCGATCGCGTGCTTGGTCGCCGCGTAGAGCGCCATGTACGGCATCGGCAGGAAGCCGAGTACGGAGCCGATGTTGATGATGCGACCGCCACCTTGCCGTCGCATATGCGGCACCACGGCACGCGTCATCCGCACGACACCGAAGAAGTTCGTATCGAAGATCGCCCGGGCCTGCTCGATGGAGCTCTCTTCCGCGCCGGCCGGCGCGACACTGAAGCCGGCGTTGTTCACGAGCAAGTCGATGCGCTGGTCCAACCGCAGCACTTCCGTGACCGCGGCCTCGACCGATTCATCGCTGGTCACGTCGAGGGGCAGCATCGCGAACGATCGCTCTCCCGCTTGCGCTCCGCGCCTGCTGGTGCCGTACACCTTGTAGCCGGCCCGCCCGAGCTGCTCCGCCGTGGCTTCGCCGATGCCTGACGATGCGCCCGTGACAAGCGCTACCCTGGTCGTCATGATCGCCCTTCCTTTCCTCATCCGGGTGTTGACATGTGCGTATATGCGCGTAATATGAGCGCATATACACCTATTGTCAAGAGGAATCTGCCGATGCCGACCGAAAGCCCGGCTCCGTTCCCGGAATGCAATTGCCTCGCGCTGCGCCAGGCGGCCCGACACGTCACGCAGTTCTACGACCAGTACCTGGCATCCACGGGATTGCGGACGACGCAGTTCTCGATCCTCGCGAAGCTGAAGGGACTGGGACCGACCACGATCAACGCCCTTGCACGCGAGCTGGTCATGGATCGCACCACGCTGGGCCGGACCATGCTGCCGCTGGAGCGCGATGGCCTCATCGCCATCAAGGATGGGATCCTGGATCGCCGCAGCAAGGAGCTCGCGTTGACCAAGGCCGGCACCGAGCGCCTGCAGCGCGCCGCGAAGTTGTGGATCGAGGCGCAGAAGGTGTTTACGGAGCGTTTCGGCGCCAGGCGCGCGGCCGATCTTCGCGGCCTCCTGGGCGAGGTCGTTTCGTGCGAGCTTGAAAAGCCCGCTTCACGGTCAAGCCGATAACGCCGGCAGGCTCATCCTTCCACGATTCTCACTGACGACGAGAGATCGCTACGGAACTCCCCCGACTACTTCCAACCGCTTGCAATGTAAGCAAGGCCTTTGGCAACCAGTGCAAGCAGCTCTACTTGGGCACACAGCGAAATTCAAGAGACACGGCCGCCGCTCGGGCAAAGCCGTAGTTGGTTTCGTCAAGCTTGACGGTTTCGACAACTCTGCCTTGTTGCTCACAAAACTTATTGGCTTCTGTGTACGCCTCAGCCTTTATGCCGATTGGCGGTCCAAAGCCCACCTGAGGACTCTTCTTCGCGATGAGATAGGTACCCTTGTCCATAGGCACAACACCAGTATCTGCGCAGGCGGCTGCCAATGCGAAGATCAGGAGTAAGAAGCGTTGCTTCATGCTGGCGACCTCAAGGTTCGTAGGGGCAACCAGTATCCATTAGCTTCAATCACTTACAGCGCTTGCCACCAATCACAGCATCACAGAACCAACGTCATCCAAGGTCAGCTACCGACCCGAAGCGGACATTCTATTGGCCACCTGATTGTCCGACTTTGTAGACGACGGTGGAGTTAAGGCGGTCATTTACAAAAACGTCCAGGCGGTACTGTCCTTGCGGGTCCCCTGCATGTAGCCGAAGTGGAAAGCAATCCACCTCCTCAATCGGAACCGAGTGATGTAAAGCACGTAC
>DATNGJ010000041.1:0-6175 GCA_035605915.1 Usitatibacter sp. | reverse complement strand
ACGGCGTTCCAGCTGATCGACGACGTGCTCGACTACTCCGGCGACCTCGCGGAGACCGGCAAGAACCTGGGCGACGACCTCGCCGAGGGGAAGCCCACGCTGCCGCTCATCCGCGTGATGCGCGTCGGTAGCGACGAGGAGCGCCGGCGCGTGCGCCATGCGGTCGAGCAGGGCGGCAAGGCGGACCTCGAGGCGGTGGTCGCGGCGATCCACCGCGTCGGCGCGCTCGACTACACGCGCGAGCGGGCGCGCGAGGAAGCGGCGAGCGCCACGGCCCGGCTGGAGCGCCTTCCGGATTCCGCGTGCCGCGACAGTCTGCTACAATTGGCGCACTTCTCCGTCGAGCGGAAGTTCTAGGCTGCGGAGTAGGTCTCGAGGGGCGCCCTGGCGCCCCTTTTGTCCTGTCGGGGTGTAGCTTAGCCTGGTAGAGCGCTACGTTCGGGACGTAGAGGCCGGAGGTTCGAATCCTCTCACCCCGACCATTTTCCCTTCGCATCGATCGAGCGCATCGCCGCACGCGCGCTCGCGCCCGCGTGCATAATGGCGCCCGCTCGATCCGGTCCATCCGCGACCCGAGGGGAATCGAAAGATGATTGCGCGCCGCTGGTTCCGGCTCCTCCTCGGCGCGATCTTCGCCGCCTGTGCCATGACCGCTCACGCCGACAAGGCTCGCATCGACATCGTCGAGGCCACCGTCGCCCAGCTCGAGGACGCGATGGCGCATGGGCGCATCACCTCGCGCGCTCTCGTCGCGCGTTATCTCGCCCGCATCCGTCGCATCGACAAGGCCGGCCCGCACCTCAACTCGGTGATCGAGGTGAATCCCGACGCGCGCGCGATCGCCGCCGCGCTCGACCGCGAGCGCAGGCGCAACGGCCCGCGCGGTCCGCTGCACGGCATTCCCATCCTCGTGAAGGACAACATCGCCACCGCCGATCGCATGCAGACCACCGCCGGATCGCTCGCGCTCCTCGGCGCGAAGCCGCCGCGCGATGCGTTCGTGGTGGAGAAGCTGCGCGCGGCGGGCGCCGTGATCCTGGGCAAGACGAACCTTTCCGAATGGGCGAATTTCCGCTCGACGCGCTCGACCTCGGGATGGAGCGCGCGCGGCGGGCTCACGCGCAATTCGTATGCGCTCGATCGCGATGCGAGCGGGTCGAGCTCGGGCTCGGGCGTGGCGATCTCGGCGAGCCTCGCGGCGGTCGCGATCGGCACCGAGACCGATGGATCGATCGTGTCGCCCTCCTCCGCGAACGGCCTCGTCGGCATCAAGCCCACGCTCGGCCTCGTGAGCCGCGCGGGCATCGTTCCGATCGCGCATTCGCAGGACACCGCGGGACCGATGGCGCGCACGGTCGCCGATGCGGCCGCGGTGCTCAGCGCGATCGCCGGCGCCGATCCGCGCGATCCGGCGACCGCCGAAGCCGACGCGCACGCGACCGACTATACGAAATTCCTCGACCGCGGCGCGCTCCGCGGCGCGCGCATCGGCGTGGTGCGCAGCCAGTTCACCGCGCCGCGCAACGACCTCGTCGCCGCCGAGATCGAGAAGGCGCTCGACGTGCTGCGCGCCGAGGGCGCGATCCTCGTCGACATTGCGGAGCTCCCGAACGCGGGCAAGTACACCAAGACGGAGCTCGACGTGCTGGCCTACGAGATCAAGGCCGACATGTCGGCATACCTCGCCGAATACGCGCCGGGCGCGCCGGTGAAGTCGCTCGCCGACATCATCGCGTTCAACCAGGCGCACGCGGCGGAGGAGATGCCGTACTTCGGCCAGGAGCTCTTCCTCGCAGCGCAGGCGAAGGGCGGCCTGGAGAGCGACGAGTACCGCCAGGCGCTCGCGGCGAACCGCCGCCTCGCGCGCGAGGACATCGACAAGACGCTCGCGGACAATCGCCTCGACGCGCTGGTCGCTCCGACCGGCCAGCCCGCCTGGCTCATCGACTTCATCAAGGGCGATGCGAGCGGCGGAAGCTTCGCGCAACCCGCCGCCGTCGCCGGCTATCCGCATGTCACGGTGCCGGCCGGATTCGTGCAGGGCCTGCCTTGCGGCCTCTCGTTCGTCGGCAGCGCCTGGAGCGAGCCGCGTCTCATCGCGCTCGCGTATGCGTTCGAGCAGGCGAGCCACGCACGCCGCGCACCCACCTACCGCAAGACCGTCAACCACTGGTAGCGCGCGACACACTGCATCGGCAGCCGCGTGCCGATGCGTGAAATTTCCCCCTTCACCCCGCGAAAACCTTCAGGTCCGCGAAGGCTTCGTAGCATTCAATCGCGCGCCGGAGGAAAGTCACGCAACGGGGAAATCGGATCGCCCAACGAAAAACGAAGTCAACCGGGGGAGGCGCATCATGAGCAAGATCGCCGTCGCAGGAAGCATCGTCGTGGCTTGCGGGTTCCTCGCGCCGGCCCATGCCCAGCAGGACCAGCCCGCCAGCCGGGAGAAGGTCGAGATCACCGGCTCCTCCATCAAGCGCATCGAAGGCGAGACCGCCTTGCCGGTGCAGATCCTGAAGAAGGAAGACATCGACCGCATCGCTCCGGCCACCACCGAGGAGCTGATGCACTACATCACCGCGATCACGACCGCGGGCAGCATCACGGTCTCGCAGGCGAACGGGACCATCACCACGTCGCAATCGACCGTCTCCCTGCGCGGGCTCGGCTCCACGCGCACGCTGGTGCTGGTGAACGGGCGTCGCGTCGCGGTGTTCGGCGGCACCAACAGCACCGCGGTCGACGTGAACAGCATCCCGGTCGAGGCGATCGAGCGCATCGAGGTCCTGAAGGAAGGCGCCTCCTCGCTCTACGGCAGCGATGCCGTGGCGGGCGTCGTGAACTTCATCCTGCGCCGCGACTTCAAGGGCGCGGACGTGCGCGCGACGTACGGATCGCCGACCCGCAGCGGCGGAGGCAAGGAAGTCCAGGCCTCCGCGTTCCTCGGCTTCGGCGACCTGGACCGCGATCGCTACAACGTGAACATCGGCGCGGGCTACCACAAGATCGATCCCATCATGGGCTCGGACCGCTCGTTCGCGCATAACATCAACGTGGGCGAGCGCAACGACCTCAGCTCGACCATCGCGTTCCCCGCGAACATTCTGTTCGGCCCCAACTTCTCGCGCATCGCGAGCCCCGCGTTCCCCGACTGCGGCCCGGACAGCATCGTGTCCCCGTTCTTCGCGAACAACGCGAATTCGGGGCGCGCGTGCCGCTTCGAGAACAGCCCCTTCCTCACCGTGCAATCGGGCGAGAAGCAGGAGAACGTGCTGGTCAACGCGCGCTACCGCTTCACGCCGCAGGTCGAGGGCTACGTCGAGACCGGCTACGTGCACAACGAGATTTCGTATGTGACACAGCCCGTGCCCGTCGCGCCGAACACGAACCTGCCCGCAACCAACCCCTACAACGCGTTCCTGAGGAACCTCATCGCGACGCAGTACCCGAACCTCGCCCCGGGCCTCGCCCGCTTCAGCACGCTCAACGACACCCTCATGCTGCTGCCGCCGTCGAGCCCGTTCTATCCGACTGCGTTCGTCGCCTCGCTGGGATTGCCGACCAACCAGCCGATCGCGTTCGACTACCGCGACTTTGCGAACGGGCCGCGCCATACGCGCGACGAGTCGGACAACTCGCGCATCGTGGCGGGCGCGCGCGGCACCTTCGGCGCGTGGGACTACGATTCGGCCTTCCTCTACAGCGAGAGCAAGGCGAAGTCGAACCTGGTCGCGGGCTATCCGCAGTGGTCGCACTTCCTGCCGCTCCTCGACACGGGCGTCATCAACCCCTTCGGCCCGACCACCGACCCGGCGACGCTCGCCGCGGTGCAGGCGGCCGAATTCCGCGGCGTCGTGTACAAGTCGAAGACCTCGACCACCAGCGTGGATGCGAAGCTCTCCCGCGAGCTGATGGAGCTGCACGGCGGAGCGGCGGCGCTCGCGCTCGGCGGCGAGCTGCGCGAGGAGGCGTTCCGCTTCGATCCCTCGGCCGAGTTCGAGGTGGGCGACATCGGAGGATTCGGCGGCAACGTGCTGCCGGTCGACCGCCGCCGGCACGTGGGCTCGGTCTACACGGAGATCGATGCGCCGTTCCTGCGCACCTTCGAGGCCGACCTCGGCGTGCGCTACGACAATTACCAGACCATCGGCTCCACCACGAACCCGAAGCTCTCGGTGCGCTGGCAGCCGAACCCGCAGGTACTCGTGCGCGCCTCCACCGGCACCGGCTTCCGCGCGCCTTCGCTCACCGACCTCTACACGGCGCAGGCGAACAGCGTCACCGCGAACGGCACGCGCGACCCGATCCGCTGCCCGAATCCCGCGACGGGCCAGCCGACCGACTGCAACAACCAGTTCCCGACCATCACCGGTGGCAACCCCAACCTCAAGCCGGAGAAATCGCACTCGAACACGCTCGGCTTCGTGTTCGAGCCGACGCGCGACATTTCCATGAGCATCGATTTCTTCTGGATCCAGCTCAAGGACTCGATCGTGATCGGCGGCCTGCCGTTCAACTTCATCCTCGCCAACGCGGCGAACGCGACGCAGTTCTCCTCGTTCATCATCCGCGGCGCGCCGGACGGAAACGCGAGCGGCGTGGGTCCCATCACGGACGTGATCCAGACCAACGCCAACCTCTTCAAGCGCAACGTGGACGGGTGGGACGTGGACCTCATCGCGCGCCCGGAGGTGCCGCTCGGCCGCCTCACCGTGCGCCTGTCGGGAACCTATCTCACCAAGTCCGACGTGCAGAACGCGGACGGCACGTTCACCTCGAACCTCGACCAGGAGCTCACCGCGACCGGCGGCATCGTGCCGCGCTGGCACCATGTGGCGAGCGCGACCTACGACACCGGCCCGTGGATGGTCTCCCTGGTGGAGAACTACCAGAAGGGCTACCACGACATCCCGGGCAACTTCTCCGGCGGCAAGGCGCGCGACGTGGGCTCCTACGAGACGTGGGACCTGCAGGGCACGTACAGCGGGATCGCGCACTGGCGCCTCACGCTCGGCGCGAAGAACATCCTCGATCGCGATCCGCCGTACACCAACGGAGGCGGCCAGTTCGCGGCGGGATACGACGTCACGTACGCGGACGTACGCGGTCGCTTCGTCTACGGCACGGTGCAGTACGTGTTTCGCTGACCCGCGGGCGCGCGCCGATTACGCCGCGGAGGATCGCGGAGGAAACGGAGCGCTGCGGCGCGCCGCCATCGAGCGGCCGAGCGCCTCGAGGTCGCGCGCGTCGAGATAGCGGAAGAGCTCGCGCAGCGTCTCTTCCTCCGCGCGGATGTGCGCCGTATACGATCCGGCGAGCGCGGCGACGTCCGCCTCGGCAAGGGTACGCATCAATCCCTCGGCGATGCCTTCGAGCGGCTTCTTCACGCGTGCCCATGATTCCTCGAGCTTGCGATGCTCCGTCTCGAGCCTTGCGCGCAGCGCGTGGAAGCGCGCCTTCTCCGCCTCGTCGGCGATGCGCGTCTCGAGCAGCGGGAAGACGTCCTGCTCCTCGTCCTGGTGGTGGTCGACGGCGGCCTTGCGGAAATAGCGCAGCACCGACTCGGCCGCGGCGCTCGCCTCGGCATCGATGCCTTTCGCGTCGAGGTGCGCGCGCAGGCGCCTCAGCGTCTCGAGCTGCTTCTCGATCCTGCGGTGGCACCCGAACAGCATCTCGAGCGGATCGTCGAAGCCCGCGGGCGGCTGCGGGAACGGCCTCGGCCTACGCGCCGGATCCGGCGTGCCCATCGGCGCGCTCCCGCGAAACGAACGAGGCCTCCATGGCCATGCGACCCCCATCCCCTGGAAAGGTTGCAGCGCAACGGCTTCATGCGACGCGCGTCGCTACGACCACGTAGCGTAGCGCAGTTCCCGGTCGGATCGCGTCGAACGGATAGCAGGTGATGAGCGTGAGGCGCGGCGTGCCCTCGTCTTCCATCACGTCGGTATCCGATCGGTCCACGATCGACGCCTCCTCCACGCGATAGCGCACGATGCGGCCGCCGGCGGGCTGCAGGTCGATCTCGTCGCCGGGCGCGAGGCGCTTCAGGAACGCGAAATGCGTGTCGCGATGGGCGACGATCACGGTGTTGCCGCCGCTCGCGGGCGGCGCCGTTCCCGCGACCAGTCCCGGGCCGAAGGCGAGCGAGCGGCGGCTCGCGTCGTCCAACACGTAG
>DATNGJ010000040.1:0-103187 GCA_035605915.1 Usitatibacter sp. | reverse complement strand
GAGGGCATCGCGTTCGCCGAGAAGGCGGGCCTGGACGCCGACCTGGTGCTCGACGTGATCTCCAAGGGCGCCGCGCAGTCGTGGCAGATGGAGAATCGCGGCAAGACCATGCACCAGCGCAAGTTCGACTTCGGCTTCGCCGTGGACTGGATGCGCAAGGACCTCGGCATCTGCCTCGACGAAGCGAAGCGCAACGGCGCGAGCCTGCCGGTGACCGCGCTGGTGGACCAGTTCTACGGCGACGTGCAGAAGGAAGGCGGCAAGCGCTGGGACACCTCCTCGCTCATTACACGGCTCTAGAACTGCGTCGTTCCCGTGAAGACGGGAACCCATGGATTCCCGCCTCCGCAGGAATGACGACCACGAGGAGAGAACGATGACGATCAAGCTCTACTACGCGCCCGGCGCCTGCTCGCTCGCTTCGCACATCGCGCTCGAGGAATCGGGCATCGCCTACGAGACGCAGCGCATCAGGACGGCCGAGGGCGAGCAGAGAAGCCCGCAGTACCTCGCGATCAACCCGCGCGGGCGCGTGCCCTCCCTGGTGGTCGACGGCAAGGTGCTCACGGAAAACGTCGGCATCCTGGCCTACATCGGCGGCGGCTTCGGGCAGGGAAAGATCTGGCCGAAGGACACGTGGGAGCAGGCGAAGTGCGTGGCGACGATGGCGTGGCTCTCGAACTCCGTGCACACGACGTACGCGCGCTACTTCCGCACCGAGCGCTACGTCGAGGGCGCCGAGCACGTGCAGGCGCTCAAGGCCAAGTCGCTCTCGGATTACCAGGACTGCCTGATGGAGATCGACCGCCTGCTCGACGGGCGCCGCTGGTCGATCGGGAACCGCTATTCGGTGGTCGACGGCTACCTCGTCGTGTTCTACCGCTGGGGCAACCGCGCCAAGCTGCCGGTGCGCTCGCTGCCGAACTACACGCGCGTGATGAACGAAGTGCTCGCGCGCGCCGCGGTGAAGAAGGTGATGGCCGACGAGGGCGTCACGCTCGATTGATGCGCGCGGGGCCGCGCCGCTACTCGAGCGGCGTGAGCCCGTGCTGGATGGCGAAGCGCACCAGCGCGGAGAAATCCGGGATGCCGAGCTTCTTCATCATCCGGCTGCGATAGGTCTCCACGGTCTTCGGCGAGAGGCACAGCGCGCGCGCCGTCTCGGCGCTGGATTTCCCTTCCGCGATCTGCTGCAGGATCTGGCGCTCGCGGCCGCTCAGGCTCTCGAGCGGGCTCGCCGCGTGGCGCTCGCGGATGTAGTCGTCGACCACCGTGCCGGCGATCTTCTGGCTGAGGTAGCGGTGCCCGGCATGCACCGTGCGGACCGCGGAGAGGAGCTCCGGCCCCGCCGACTCCTTCAGCAGGTAGCCCTGCGCGCCCGCCTGGAACGCGCGGTAGATGTGCTCGGCGGTCGAGTGCATCGAGAGCACCAGCACCTGGGTCGCGGGGCAGGTGTCGTGGATCTGCTGCGTCGCCTCGGTGCCGTTGAGCTCCGGCATCGCGAGGTCCATGATCACGACGTCGGGGCGCAGGTCGCGCGCGGCGCGCACCGCCTCGCGGCCGTTCGCGGCGCCCCCGACCACCTCGAAATCGTCGTGCGCCTCGAGCAGGAAGCGCAGCCCGTCGCGCACGATGGCGTGGTCGTCGACGAGCAGGACGCGGATGGTCATCGCGTCGGCACCTCGACCACGATGCAGGTGCCGATGCGCGGCCCGCTTTCCACGCGCAGGTGCCCCGCGGCGGACTCCGCGCGCTCGCGCATGATCATGAGCCCCCAGCCGCCGTGGCGCGTCGGGGGCCGCAGGCGCGCCTCGTCGAAGCCGCGGCCGTCGTCGGCGATCGACAGGCGCAGCATCGCGCCCTGCATCCCCAGCGTGATCTGCACTTTCGAGGCGCCCGCGTGCTTCACCACGTTGGTGAGCGCCTCCTGGGCGATGCGGAACAGCACGCCTTCCACGAGCGGGGCGAGGCGCGGGATCGCTTCGCGCTCGGCGACGGTGGTCGCGATGCCGCTGCGCCGGCCGAACTCCTCGGCGTACCAGTGCACCGCCGCGGCGAGGCCGTAATCGTCGAGCACCGCGGGACGCAGCTCCGACATCACGCCGCGGATGCTCTCCACGGTGGAATCGAGCAGCTTGAGCGAATCGTCGAGCCGCGCGACGATGCCGGCCGACTCCGCCGCGTCGACCTGGCCCTTCACGATGTTGAGGTTCAGCGTGAGCGCCGTGAGGTTCTGGCCCACGCGGTCGTGCAGCTCCTGCGCGAGGCGCCGGCGCTCGTTCTCCTGGATCTCGCCCGCGCGCCGGGCGATCGCCTTGAGCTGCTGCGCATAGCCGCGCGCCTCCGCCTCGGCCATGCGCCGGCGCGTCACGTCGAAGAGGCTTGCGCGGCTCTCGAGGAATTGCCCTTCGGCGTCGCGCACCGCGGTGGCGCTCAGGAGCGCGGGAAACACCGAGCCGTTCTTGCGGCGGATCTCGAGCTCCACGTCGCGCACCTGGCCGCGCTCCTTGAGCCGCCGGAACGCACGTTCGAAGCGGTCGGCGGAGGCGCCGGCGAGGATCTCGGCGAGGCGGATGCGTCCGACGACCTCCTCGCGGCGGTAGCCGAGCCAGCGCAGCTCCGTGTCGTTCATCTGGATCACGGTGCCGCGCGCGTCGAGCGAGTGGTAGCCGCACGGCGCGTTCTCGTAGAGGTCGCGCATCTGGTCGGCCGCCGTCTGCAGCGCCGCGTGCGCCTTGTGCGCCTGCGACACGTCGACCAGCGAGACGCGGTGGCGCGGCCGGCCGTCGCCTTCGAACCAGCGCACGTGGAGCTTCATGGGGCGCTTGCGGCCGCTCCGCGTGAGGACCGCGATGTCGCCGTCCGCCGTGCCTGCGAGCCGGCTCTGCGCGAGCGCGTCGAGGTACACGGCGAGGTGCTCGCCGGCGATCGAGTCCTGCAGCCGCGTGCCGACGATCTCCGCGCGCGCGCAGCCGAGGAGGCGCGCCGCGGCGCTGTTCACTTCCTCGACCGCCCCCGACGGCAGCAGCGTCACGCAGGCCCACGGCAGGAATTCCCGCAGCTCCTCGTAGAGCTCCCGGGCCGCTGCCGAAGGACGGATGTCCGGTTGCGATTGCATGGGCTCACCTCGCGGGCGGCTTGCGCCGTTTCCGAGTCTAGCGCGATCCCGCGTCGCCGAGGTTGCGCATCGATGGGCTCCCTTACGATTCCGCGGTGGCCCCGGCGAGCTTCTGGACGAGGTCGCGGTCGCCGGCGAGCGCGGCCGCCGTGCCGGAGTACACCACCTTGCCGTCGTCCAGCACGTAGGCGCGGTCCGCCACCCCGAGCGAGAGCGGCACGTTCTGCTCCACGAGGAGCACCGAGAGGCCTTCCTCGCGCATCGACTTCACGACGCCCATCACTTCCTGCACGACCAGCGGTGCGAGGCCCTGCGAGGGTTCGTCGAGCAGCATGATGCGTGGGTTGAGCAGGAGCGGCCGCGCGATGGCGAGCATCTCCTGCTCGCCGCCCGAGAGCTGGCGTCCGAGCTGCTGCTGGCGCTCGCCCAGGCGCGGGAAGAGCTTGAACACGCGCTCGAGGTTCCACGGCCCGGCGCGGCGCGGCGGCACGACGAGGTTCTCGGCCACGGTGAGGTTGGGGAAGATCTTGCGGCCTTCCGGCACGTAGCCCACGCCGAGGCGCGCGATGCGGTAGGCGGGCCAGCGGGTCACGTCCTCGCCCAGCATCGTGACGCTGCCGGAGCGCGCCGGCGTGAGGCCCATCAGCGCGCGCATGGTGGTGGTCTTGCCCGCGCCGTTGCGCCCGAGGAGCGTCACGATCTCGCCCTCGTTCACCTCGAGCGAGACGCCGTGCAGGATGTGGCTCTTGCCGTAGTAGGCGTGCACGTCGCGCGCCTGCAGCACCGCGCTCATGCCTTCGCCTCCTCGCCGAGGTAGGCGGCGCGCACCGCTTCGTTCGCCGAGACCTCCGCGGGCGTCCCCTCCGCGAGGAGCCTTCCGCGGTCGAGCACCGTGATCTTCTGCGCGATGCCGAACACGATCTGCATGTCGTGCTCGATGAAGAGGATGGAGAGCCCGCGCTCGGAATGCAGCCGGCGGATGAGGTTGACCATGTGGTCGGTCTCGGCGTCGCCCATGCCCGCGGTGGGCTCGTCGAGGAGCAGCAGGCGCGGATTCATCGTGAGCGCGACCGCGATCTCCACCACGCGCTGGTCGCCGTGCGCGAGCTCCGAGACCACGCGATCGGCCTTGGCGGCGAGGCCCACCACCTCGATCAGCTCGTCGGTGCGCCGCGCGATCGCCGTGCGCTTGTCGCGCGGGAGCCAGGGCCGGCCGTTCACGCCCTGCGCGGTCTCCACGCCGAAGCGCACGTTCTCGTACACCGAGAGGTCGGGGAACACCTCGGTGATCTGGAACGTGCGCACGATCCCCTTGCGCACGCGGTAGACGACCGGCTTGTCGCGGATGCTCTCGCCGTCGAACCAGACGTCGCCCGAGGTGGGCGGCACGAACCCGGTGATGAGGTTGAAGAACGTGGTCTTGCCCGCGCCGTTGGGCCCGATGATCGCCCGCAGCTCGCCGGCGTCCATCGCGAACGAGACGTCCTGCACCGCCTGGAGCTTGCCGAAATGGCGGCTCACGGAATCGAGGCGCAGCAGGCTCACGCGGCCGCCCTCCCGCGCCGGCGCAGCAGCCCGAGGATGCCGCGCGGGAATAGCAGCACGATGGCCACGAAGAGCAGCCCGATGAAGGTCATCCAGTTGTCGGTGACGCTCGAGAGGTAGTCCTGCGCGAAGATGTAGATGAGCGCCCCGAGGAGCGGGCCCCAGAAATTGCGCATGCCGCCCAGCACGATCATGATCACGAAGTCGCCCGAGAGGATCCAGTGCAGGTCCTGCGGCGAGGTGAAGTTGAAGAGGAGCGCGTTCAGCGCCCCGGCGAGGGCCATGAAGGTCGCCGAGATCGCGAACGCGGCCCAGACGTAGAGGTCCACGCGCACGCCGAGGAACTGCGCGCGGCGCCGGTTCTCGCGGATCGCGACCCAGGTGTGGCCCAGGGGCGAGGCGAGCAGCATGCGCATGAGGATCACGGCCACCGTGAAGCAGGCGAGCACCACGTAGAAATATTTCGTCTCGTTGCGGATGTCGAAGACCCAGCCCGGGAAATGCAGCGGCTGGCGCTCGAAGCCCGCGAGGCCGTCCTCGCCCCCGGTCACGTTGTTCCAGCGCACCGCGACGAAATAGAGCAGCTGCCCGATCGCGATCGTGATCATCGCGAAGTAGATCCCGCGCCGGCGCATCACGAGCGGGCCGAAGACGGTCGCCGCGATGCCGCCGGCGAGCGTGCCTACGAGGAGCGCGAGCGGCGTCGAGGGGGCGAGATACTTGAGCGTCATTCCCGCCCCGTAGGCGCCGAGGCCGAAGTATGCGGCATGCCCGAACGAGAGCCCGCCCGCGAAGCCGAGCAGCAGGTTCAACGCCATCACGCCCATGCCGTAGATCAGCACCTTCGTCCCGAGCGCCGTGTACCCACCGACGTACGGCAGCCACAGGGGCAGCAACGCGAGCACGATCCAGCCCGCGAGCATCAACGCGTTCTCGCGGCGCATCATTCGAAGAGGCCCTCCTGGCCGAGCAGCCCGCGCGGCCGCACGACCAGCACGACGAGCATGATGAGGTAGATCACCGCCTCGCTCGCCGCGGGATAGTAGGTGGTCGTGATGCCCGCCGCGAGCCCGATGAGCAGGCCGCCCAGGATCGCGCCGACGAGGCTGCCGACGCCACCCACGATGATCGCGACGAAGCTCGGCATGATGAGGCTGTTGCCCATCGGCGGCGTGAGGCCGAGGACGCCCGCGGCGAGCACGCCCGAGAGCCCCGCGAGGAGGCAGCCCAGGCCGAAGTTGAGCGCTCGCAGCATGTAGATGTCGACGCCCAGCGCGGAAACCGTCTCCAGGTCGAGCGTGCCCGCGCGGATGCGGATCCCGAGCGGCGTGCGGCGCAGCAGGAGGTAGAGCGCGATCACCACGACCACGACCAGCGCGACGACCAGCAGCCGATAGCCCGTGATGAAGAAGAGCACCGAGCTCACCGGCGACATCAGGACGTCGGGCACCTCGAACGGCAAGCCGGTCGCTCCCCAGATCCTGCGCGTGAGGTCCTCGATCACGAGCGCGAGGCCGAAGGTGAGGAGCAGCGTGTAGAGCGGATCCGGGCGCTTGTAGAGCGGCCGGATCAGCACGCGCTCGACGACCATGCCGATCGCAGCCGCGGCGAGCGGGCCCAGCACGATCGCACCCGCGAAGCCCACGTACGGCGCGAACACGTAGGCGAGGTAGGCGCCGATCACCAGGAACCCGCCGTGCGCCATGTTGATCACCGAGTTGAGGCTCAGGATCAGCGCGAGGCCCAGGGCCATGAGGGCGTAGAACGCGCCCTGGATCAGGCCGTTGAACGCATTGAAGAGCAGCAGCTGCATGGGGACTTGCGCCTCCTCACGAAAGCGCCGCCGGCGAGCCGAGGCTTCGCCGGCGGCGGGAACAACGTGAATGATGCCGGAGGCGGGTCAGCCGGGATAGTCGAGCTTGCAGCCGGTATCCGATTCCGGGAGTGCGGCCTTCTCGCCCGGGACCACGGTGGCGACCTGGAACAGGTCGGGATAGGTGCCGTGCTGCTTGATCTCGCCCGGGAACTCGCTCGACATCAACTGGTGGTCGTGCGGGCGGAAGTACACCTTGTTCGGCTGCAGCTTCACCTCGGGCGGGAGCTCCATCCCCTCGAGCGCCTTGGCGAGCTTCACCGGATTCGTGCTCTTGGCGCGCTCCACTCCGAGCGCGATCGCGTGCAGGCCGGCATAGCCGAACCAGGTGCGCGCGCTGGGATAGCTGCCGTCGCTGTAGGTCTTGCGATACTTCGCGACCCATTCCTTCACGTGCGGCACGTTGGGCTGGTTCCAGTACCACTCGAGCGTCCACCAGCCGAGCTTCGCCTCGGTGGGCAGCGCGCGCAGCACTTCCAGCTCGGAGAGGCCGCCGCCGATCGCGAACTTCTTCTGCAGGCCGAACTGGATCGCCTGCTTCATGCAGTTGAGGAGGTCCTGCCCGTCGACCAGCAGCACGAGCACCTGCGGGTTGGTCTGCTGCGCGGCGATGAGGTACGACGAGAAATCCGTCGTGCCGAGCGGCGAGAGCGAGTTGCCGAGCACGGTGCCGCCCATCGACTTGAGGATCTTCGCGTAGGCTGCCTGCAGCGAATGGCCGTACGCATAGTCCGGCGTGATGAAGTACCAGCGGCCGCCGAACTTCTTGTAGAGCGTCGCGGCGAGCCCGTTCGCGAGCATGTAGGTCGTGGTGCAGATGCGGAACGTGGTCCAGTGGCACTGGTCCCCCGTCACCGGATCGGTGTGCCCGCCGGTCACCATGTAGACGATGCCCTTCTGGTGCGCGACCTGGTTCACCGAAAGCGCCGTGGCCGAGGAGACCGCTCCCATGATGATCTCGCAGTTGTCCTGCTCGATCAGCTTGTGCGCCTTCTGCGCGGCGAGGCCCGCGTTGGCGGCGTCGTCCTCGATGAGGAGCTCCACCTTGCGGCCGAGGATGCCGCCCTTCGCGTTGATCTCGGCGAGCGCGAGCTTCGCGCCGCGCGTCTCGCTCTCTCCCTCGGCGGCATAGGTGCCGGTGAGCGGATCGTGCATTCCGATGCGCAGCGGCTTCTCGCCGGCGCCATAGGTGAGGAAAGGAGTCGCGACCAGCGGAGCGGCGGTCAGGCCGAGCCCCGCCTTGATCACGTCGCGCCGGGTGAAGTTCTTCATTGTGGGCCTCCGTTGGTGGATCGTGCAGGGAAGATGCGCGCACCTCGCTTCAGGCGAGGGAACATCAAATCTAGGCTCGCCCGACGGCCCTTGGCTGTCGGGAAAGCTTGACGCGTAGCGTAATGGATTCCCGACACGGGCGCAGTCCTTGGCCGGAACCGGGCGTTCGCTCACGCGGTCGATCCTGCATATGGACATGGGATTGCCCAAGGGGCTCGAACGGCCGCTCGCAACACCCCGCCACCTCGGTCCCTCGGAGCGAGAGCGCTTCGAGGCCTACCTTTCCGAGATCCTGCGCTCGCTGGGCATGGATCTCTCGGAAGAAGGCACGCGCGGCACCCCGGCGCGGCTGCTGCAGGCATGGATCGATTCCACCTCGGGCTACGAGCCCGACCCGAAGCTCCTCACCACGTTCGCGCACGAGCCGATGGAGGGCGAGAACGGCGCGGCGGCGCAGGTGGTCGAGGGGCCGATCGCGTTCAGCGCGTTGTGCGAGCACCACGTGCTTCCGTTTTTCGGCGTGGCGTGGGTGGCCTACATCCCGCGCGATCGGGTGATCGGCCTTTCCAAGCTCACGCGCCTCGTACGCCGCTATTCGCGCCGCTTCACGATGCAGGAGCGCATGGGGCGCCAGGTGGCGGCGTCGCTGCATTCGATGCTGGATGCGCGCGGCACGGCGGTGCGCCTGCACGCGTTCCATTCGTGCACGCGCATGCGCGGCGTGTGCGAGAGCGAGTCCTGGACCAGCACGCTCGCCTGGCGCGGCGATTACGAATCGAGCGAGGGGCTGAGGCGCGAGTTCCTCGCGCTGGCTTCGCGCGGATGAGGATCGGCGTCGTCGCCCCGCTGGTGGCGCCGCTCGCCGAACGCCAGCCCTACGGCAACCACGTCTTCCTGTGCGACCTCGCGCGCGGGCTCGCCTCGCGCGGCCATGAGGTCGTGGTGTACGCGGCGGAGCGCTCGCGCGTGCCGGGCGTGAGCCTCGCGCGCGTGGCCGTCGATCCGCGCGTGCGCGGGCGCTTCGCGTTGCTCGACGGCGTGGGCGAGGTGGAGGCGCGGCTCATGGACGAGGCGTTCGCGCGGCTCTTCGAGCGTGCGCGCCGCCACGGGCACGACGTCCTCACGCAGCACGCGTTCGACCGCGGCGCCCTCGCCTGCTGCACCGACATCCCGACGCTGCACACGCTGCACCTCCCACCGATGCGCGCCGAAGTGGTCGAGGCGGCGCGCACCTCGCCCGCGGCGCTCGGCACGGTATCGACGACGTGCGCGAAGCTGTGGCGCGACGCGACCGGCCGCGAGGTGCTCGCGCTTCCCAACGGCGTTCCCGAGATGGCGCTTCCGGAGTGCGAGCCGAGGCCCTCGGCGGTGATCGCCGGGCGCATCTCGCGCGAGAAGGGCACGGACGCCGCGATCCGCGTCGCGCGGCGCGCCGGCCTCGTCCCCCTGGTCGTGGGCGAGATCTACGACCCGGAGTATTTCCGCGCGAAGGTGGTGCCGGAGATGGCGGGCGTCGCGCTCGTCCCCACGCTCGCGCGCGAGGAGCTGCGCGCGATGATGGCGTGCGCTTCGGTCACGCTCATGCCGGTCGAGTGGGACGAGCCGTTCGGGCTGGTCGCCGCGGAGTCGCAGCTCGCCGGCTGCCCGGTCGCCGGATACCGGCGCGGCGCGCTTCCCGAGGTGGTCGAGGAGGGCGTGGGCGGCCATCTCGTCGAAGCCGGCGACGAGGACGCGCTCACGCTCGCGATCGCCGAGGCCATGCGCCTGGACCGGGCCCGCATCCGCCGCGAGGCGCGCGCCCGCTTCGGCATGGACGCATGCGTCGAGCGCTACGAGCGCGAGCTGGCGCGGCTCGCCGCCTGAGGCGATGCGCGTCGCGCTCGTCTCCACGTGCGCGGTGCCGGTGCCGCCGCCCGCCTACGGCGGCACCGAGGCGTTCGTCGCGACCCTCGCGCGCGAGCTGGTCGAGATGGGACACGAGGTGCGCACGTATGCGACCGGCGACTCGGCGCCCGCCGGAGCGCTGCGCTTCCGCTTCGAGCACGCGACCTGGCCGCCCGACTACGAGGCGGAGGCGGTGCACGCGGCCTTCGCCGCCGCCGACGTGCGCGGCTTCGAGCCGGAGGTCGTGCACCTCAATTCGCCCGATGCGCTCGCGGCGTTCGCGCGTTGCGCGGCGCCGGTGGTGGTCACGCTCCACCACACGCGCGAGGAGCGCCTGGTCGCGCCGTACCTCGCCGCGCCGCGCGCACGCCGCATCGCGCTCTCGCATCGCCAGGCCGCGCTCTTTCCGGAGCTGGCACCGCTCGAAGTGATCCACCACGGGCTGGATCCGCGCCTGCATCCGGCGGGGGCGGGACGCGGCGGCTATTGCGCCTTCCTCGGGCGCATCGGCCCGGAAAAGGCGCCGCACCTCGCGATCGACGCGGCGGCGATCGCGCGCGTGCCGCTCGTGATCGGCGGGCCGCACTGGACCGGGACGCGCACGTACGACGAATACTTCGCACGCGAATTCGCGCCGCGCCTCGGTGCGAACGCGGCGCTCGTCGAGTGGCGCGGCGAGCTCGCGTTCGAAGCGAAGCTCGCGCTGCTGCGCGACGCCTGCGTCCTGCTTTTCCCGACGGGCTGGGAGGAGCCGTTCGGCCTCGCGATGATCGAGGCGATGCTCTCGGGGACACCGGTGGTCGCCTTCGACCGCGGCGCCGCGCGCGAGATCGTCGACGAAGGCGTGACCGGATTCCTGGTGGACGATACGAGCGGCATGGCGCTGCGGATCGGGGATGCGCGCAAGCTCGAACGCGCCGCATGCCGCGCCCGCGCCCTCGAGCGCTTCTCGGCGCGCCGCATGGCGCAGCAGTACGCCGCGCTTTACCATGGCCTCGCCATGCCCTCGGCCGCCGCATCGTGAAGCGCGAGCTCGACCACCTCGTCGTGGCCGCGCGCACGCTCGAGGAAGGCGCGGCGTGGGTCGAGTCGGCGCTCGGCGTGAAGACGCTTGCGGGCGGAAAGCATCCGCTCATGGGCACGCACAACCGCGTGCTTTCGATCGGAGGCCGCCGCTATCTCGAAGTGATCGCGATCGACCCCGCGGCGCCGCCGCCCGCTCGCCCGCGCTGGTTCGGACTCGACGATCCGGCGATTCGTGCGCGGCTCGAGCGCGGGCCGGCGCTGCTGCATTGGGTCGAACGCACCGACGACCTCGATGCGGCGCTGCGCGGATATCCCGAGCGCGTCGAGGTGCTCGACGCCACGCGCGGCGACCTCTCCTGGCGCATCACCGTGCCCTCCGACGGGCGCCTTCCGTGCGCGGGCGCTTGCCCGACCCTGATCCAATGGGACGGGCCGCACCCGACCGAGCGCATGCCTGCGTCGGGCTGCGAGCTCGTCGATCTCGTGACCGTGGGCCGCCTCGAGGCGAGCTTTTCGACCCCCTCGGGAAAGCGCAAACTCCCCATGGGGGAATAGATTGCGGAGGCCCCTTGTTGATGTCCCCAGGGGGCCCGCTTTCCGGGCGGAGAACGAATGGAATTCGAATTGATCGTGCCGTACATCCCCAACCTGCGCCGCTATGCACGCGCGCTGGTCGGGGACCGCGACGGGGCGGATGACCTGGTGCAGGACACGCTGGAGCGAGCGGTGCGCAAGTTCCACCTCTGGAAGCCCGGCGACCTGCGCGCCTGGCTCTTCTCGATCATGCACAACGTGTTCGTGAACCAGCTCAAGGGACGCAAGATCTCGCCGTCGGTGGAGATCGACGAGGAAACGCTCGCCGCCCACGTGCCCACCGCCGACAAGATGGACGTGATGGATCTCGAACGCGGCCTCGCGCGCCTCGCTCCCGAGCAGCGCGAGGTGGTGCTGCTGGTCGCGCTCGAGGACATGAGCTACGCCGACGTGAGCCGCGCGCTCGGCATTCCCATCGGTACCGTGATGTCGCGGCTGTCACGGGGACGCGAGCGGTTGCGCCGCCTGATGGAGGGCGAAGCGCAGTCCGCCCGCACGGAACTGAGGGTGGTGCAATGACCACCGAAGACCTCCAATACGCCGATCAGACCGCGGCCATCAAGCGCCGTTTCGACCCGGTCATGACCGAGCCCATCCCGGCGCGCATGTACCTCAAGAGCCCGGGCTGGATCGAATACGCGCGCGCGGCCGTGGTGCTCGCCGCGGGGATCGCCATCGGGCTCGCCATCCCGGCCTTCGAGCCGGATCACGCGCGAACCATCGTGATGCAGCAGCTGCCGATTCGCGCCGCGCGCGCGCACCTCGTGTACACGCCGGAGGTGCGCCACCCGGTGGAGGTGGATGCGAAGCAGCAGGACCACCTCGTGAAGTGGCTTTCCAAGCGCCTCGATCTTCCGCTCAAGGTGCCGGTGCTCACGCAGGAGGGGTTCGAGCTCCTCGGCGGAAGGCTCCTGCCGGGCGGCGAAGGGCCGGTCGCGCAGTTCATGTACCAGGATTCCGCCGGCAAGCGGCTCACGCTCTACGTGACGCCCGCGAAGAAGGCGGAGCAGAAGCTCACCTCGTTCCGCTTCGCGCAGGAAGGCAACGTCTCGGTCTTCTACTGGATGGACGACGACTGCGGCTACGCGCTCTCGGGCGAGATGGACAAAGGCACGCTCGCGAAGGTCGCGACGCTGGTCTACAAGCAGCTCGAGTCCTGACGAATCCTAGGTGGCACCCGGGCGGCTTCGGCCGCCCTTTTTCCTGGCGTTCGTGGCTCGACGGGTGCGAGCGCTCCTATTCCCGAATCGCGGTGAGCACCACCTGGTTCGTGAGCAGCGTTTCGAGCGGATACTTCTCCAGCAATCGCGGATCGGGCCGCAGGTTCTCGACCTGGATGAGCCGCGACTCCTCGATGCGAAAGCCGGCGGAAGAAACCCGTGCGAGCAACCGGTCCCCCGTGATGCGGTTGAGGCTTCGGTACTCCTTCAGCAGGTGGCGCTTCACGTCCTCGAAAGCGTGGGTGCGATAGAGGACGTCCTTTTCGTTCTCGGCCACCCTGTCGTGCGCCGATGCCGCCATGCGCAGGAATTCCTCCTCGTCATGCAGCAGGTGCGCCCAGGGCTCGCGCACGAGGCGTTGCAGATGCGAGCCGAACGGCCCGTGGTAGAGCGGCTCGATCTGGATGAACATCCGGCCGCCGCTACGCACGATCCGGCTCATTTCCGCGAGTGTCCCGTCGACGTCGGCCAGGTGCTCGAAGACCGACCAGGAATACACCAGGTCCACCGCGCCATCTCGGAACGGCAGCGGAGCGCCGGGCGCTACCTGCTCGAAGGCGAGGTTCGCCGGAAGCCGCTCCATGCGCAGGTTGCGCCGGGCCATGTCCGGAAGCGACGAGTAGCTCGTGTGCAGGTCCACGCCGACGACGCGGGCCGCCACGCGGGATGCGATCCCGAGCGAGGTCGCGCCGTCGCCGCAGCCGAAGTCCACCACGGTGTTGTCCTTCGCGAAGCAGGACGCGGGCACGAGGGAGAGCACGATGCCTGCCGCATCGCGATAGTGACTCCAGAACCATGGATCGTTCGCCGCATCGCGGAAGGTCGCGTCACGCGCCTCGAAGCCGATCGGCGCGGGAGGCTTGCCGATGGCATGGAGGAAGAGTCGCGAGAGGCTTCGGATCATTCGACGGGCTGCGCCTGCGTGGCTGCGATCGCGGCCGCAACCCCATTTTCCTCCAATCCGGCGCGTTCTAGTCGAGCTCGTCGTGCAGGAACTGCAGCACCGCGATCTCGTCGCGGCGCAGCGCCGCCGCGCCCCTCGCGCGCCGCTCGGCGCCGGCGGGCGCATCCGCGGGAAGCGGGGCCGTCCTGCCGAGGAGATACGCCTCGAGGATCGCCGGATGCACGTAGTACTTGCGGCACACCGCGCGCGTGTTGCCGAGGCGTTCGGCCACGACGTCGATCGCGCGCACGATGTTGCGGTCGGCCTCGCGGCGGCTCGCGGCCGGGCCCATGGTGCGCAGCGCGATCGCCGCATGCATGGTCCCGCCCCAGGTGCGGAAATCCTTGGCGGTGATGTCGCGGCCGCTCAGCTCGCGCAGCCGCTCGTTCACGTCGTCGGACGACACCGCCTGGCGCCTGCCGAACGCGTCGACGTACTGGAACATCTCGGTGCCCGGCAGGTCCTGGCAACGCTGCACGATGCGCGCGAGCCGGCGATCGGTGATCGACAGGTCGTGCTCGATGCCGCTCTTGCCGCGGAAGCTGAAGCGCAGCGTCGCGCCCTTCACCTCGACGTGGCGGCGGCGCAGCGTGGTGAGCCCGAACGAGCGGTTCTGGCGCGCGTATTCGTCGTTGCCCACGCGGATCAAGGTGCGGTCGAGGAGGCGGATGACGGTGGCGAGGATCTGGCGGCGCGAGAGCTCCGGCCCGCGCAGGTCGCGCTCGATGCGCTCGCGCAGCTGCGGCAGCGTCTCGCTGAACTCGGTCATGCGGCGGAACTTCGAGCGGTCGCGCGCCGCGCGGTAATCGGCATGGTAGCGGTACTGCTTGCGGCCGCGCGCATCGCGGGCGGTCGCCTGGATGTGGCCGTCGGGGTCCGGACAGATCCAGACGTCGGTCCATGCCGGCGGGATCGCGAGCGCGTTGAGGCGCCGGCGCTTCTCGGCATCGCGGATGCGCGTGCCGTCGGGCTCGAAATAGATCCAGCCGGATCCCGCGCGCCGGCGCGTGATGCCGGGCAGTCCGTCGGTCACATAGCGAAGCCCGGCGCCCGTCGCGGCCTTGCGGTGCTCGCGCGAGCGCTGCGATGCGACGGCGACTTCGGCCACGGACGCCCCCCGCTTCCCGACCAAGGCGCGGGTATGGTCCACGATGCCGGGCGGATCGGCAAGTCGGTCGGCGTCCACGGCGGCCGTCCCGCGCCTGGGTTGCGCCGGATTTGCCGCAGGCCGCCGGCGCAAAAATCCGCATGCGCGCCACGTCCGCTCGGGCTACCCTACGCGCGTGGAAGAGGCCAAGTACTGGGCTTTCGTAAGCTACAGCCACCAGGACGGCACCTGGAGCGATTGGCTATTCAAGGCGCTCGAGACGTACCGCGTGCCGCGGCGACTGCTGGGCCGCGAAACGCGCAGCGGAAAGGTGCCGGCGCGGCTCTTTCCCGTGTTCCGGGACCGTGACGAGCTGCCGGGCTCCTCGGAGCTTTCCACGAACCTGGTCGACGCGCTGCGCGCATCGCGCTATCTCGTGGTGATCTGCTCGCCGCATGCGGCGCGCTCGCGCTGGGTGAACGAGGAGATCCGCAGCTTCAAGGCGATGGGCGGCGAAGGCCGCATCCTCGCGCTGGTCGTGTCCGGCGAGCCCAACGCTGCGGACAAGCCCGATTCGGGAATGCTCGAGTGCTTCCCGCCCGCGCTGCGATACCGCGGCGAGGAAGGCGCGAGCGAGCGTTCCGAGCCGATCGCGGCGGACGTACGCCCCGGCAAGGACGGGAAATCGCTCGCGCTCCTCAAGCTCGTCTCCGGCATCATCGGCGTGAGCTTCGACGAGCTGCGCCAGCGCGAACGCGAGCGGGCGAGGGCACGCAACGTTCGCATCGCGCTCTCGGCGGCCGTGGGTTCGCTCGCCCTCGCGCTGGTGTGCGCGTGGTTGTGGGCGGATGCCCGCATCGAGCGCGACATCGAGCGGGGGCGCGCGGCGATGATGGCGCGCGATTTCTCGCACGCGGCGCCGGCGCTCGTCGCCGCGGCCGCGCTGCAGCAGCGGCAGCCGTTCGCGCGCGAGCGCAGGTATCTCCCCGCGATGCTCGGCCTCGCCATGGCGCAGGTCGAGCTGCTCGAGCGCCGCGAGCCGTTTCCCGGGCGGGTCGCGGTGTTCTATGCGGCGAATGCCGCGCGCACGCTCCTCGCGCAGGCGATGCAGCAAAACCGGATCGTCGTCGCGTCCCTGGAACCGGGCGGGCCAACGCGCGTCTTCAGGACCGGAGATTCCGTCAGCGCCACCGGCCTCATCGCTTTCGACGCCGACGACAAGGGCATCACGTTCTACGGCGACCAGGAGAAAGCGTCGGGGCTGTTCCACCTCGACTTCGCGTCCGGGCGCGTCGAGCGACGGATCATGGATCCGCCGGGCGCCGAGCTGTGGACTCTCGCGCCCGACGCGAAGAGCGTGCTCTACCGCTACAAGGATCACCGCGAGATCGTGCGCCTCGCCGACGGCAAGGTGCTCGCGCGCTTCGGGACGCCGCGAGCGAGCCGCGTGGACGACCTGCGCGTCTTCGATCCGCGCTGCCGCTGGCTGGTCGCGAGCGAACGCGCCAGCCAAGGCTGGGACGTCGATGTCGTGGATCTCGTGCATGGCGGAATCGCACGTTCCTTCCACCTGGACTCGTATCCGGGCAGTGCCGCGTTCGATCACGCGGGCGGGCAGCTGGCGGTGGCGACCGGCTTCTCCGATCGCGGCGAAGTGCTCGACGCGGCGCTCCCCCGGGAGCTCGTCCTGTTCGACCTCGATAACGGCGCGCAGCGCTGGAAGGCGCGCTTTCCCGCGGCTTTCCGCGAGCTCGCCTTCAGCGTCGACGGCCGGCGCCTGATCGCGACGAGCGGCGAGAACCGCGCGATCGTGTGGAACGCCGCCGCGGGCAACGTGGACCTGATCCTCGATGATCCGGACGCGCTGATCCGCGAAGGGCAATTCCTGCCGGACGGACAGCGCGCCGTCACCATGTCGCAGGACGGCAATCCGCGCCTGTGGGACCTCACGACCGGCGCGATGATCGCGAAGCTCGACGGCCTGGGCGGATTCTTCGGCCGCGTGCTCCCGTTGCCGGACGACAAGACGATCGTGGCCTTCCGCGTCGCGGGCGAGGGGCTGCTCCTGCGCTGGAAGGTGGACGAAAGCGTCCCGCACGTGCTGCCAGCGCCGCATCGCAGCCCCCTCGACGCCGCCGGTCTCGTCGGGGACCGCTCGCGGATGTTGAGTTTCGACCAGGACCTCACCGTGGCATGGGATGCGCGGAATTTGCATCCGATCGCGAGCGTCCCCTTGCGCAACCAGTACATCGCCTTCTCGCCGGACGGCCGCACATGGTTCGCGAGCGCGCGCGACAGCTCCGAGGTGCGCGTGGGCGAGACCGACAGCGGCCGCCTGCTCGCGCAACGGCGCTTGCCCCACAGGATCACGCGGCTCCCCGGATGGAACGGCGCGGGAGAGGTGGTCGCGGTCGACGACGATAACCAGCTCATCACCGTGGATCGATCGCTTCACGTGCGCGTCCTGCACAAGTACGCGAAGGTCACCGGCATCGACGCGGCCGAGGACGGGCGCATCGCCATCACCGACGAGAACGGCCTCGAGATCCTCGATCGGGCGAACGGCGCGCGGCTCGCCCTCTTTCCCACGAGCGGCCCCGCCGACTACCCGAACCTGATCTTCTCGGCTTCGGGCGACCGCCTGCTCATGAACTACAACCGCAAGGTCGAGATCGTGGACGTTCGCATGCGCGAGCGCCACGAGCTCGCGACGCCGGCCTCGTCGGTACCGACCCTCATGAACTTCACCTGCGACGACCGGTACGTGGCGGTCGACCTCGACGGCCCGCGCTTCCAGCTGCACGACGCGGCCACGGGCGGACTTCTCCATACCTTCGACGGCGCGCTCGGCCTGCCGACGACCGTCGTATGCGATACGGAAGCGGGCCTCCTGATGGCCACCGACCTCGCGGGCTATGCCACCCTGTGGCGCATCGATGGCGGCGCGCCCATCGCCCAGTTCAAGCTCGCGAATCAATTCACCGACACGGTCTGGCTGCCGGCGATGCGTACGCTCGTCGGCGCGGGACGCGATGCGCGGCTCTACGCGTTGCCGGTTCCGCTCGAGAAGCGCGGCCCCGAGGCGCTCGAGCGCAGCCTCGAAGCGCGCATCCCGGCGATCGCCCATGGCGGTTGAGGCGCTCGTCGCCGAGGCGCTCTCGCGCGCGAGCAATGCCGAAGCGCTCGACCTCGCTCTGCAGGTGCCCGATTTCGAAGCGACGCCGCGGCTGAGCTACCTCGCGGCCCTCGCGTGCGCGCGCATGGGCGCCGCCTCCGAGGCGCGATCGAGGCTCGCCGCCATCGACACGGCCGCGCTCGATCCCGCGCTCGCTGCGCAGGTGACGAGCCTGGCGGCGCGCCTCGCGAAGGATCGCGGCGATGCGCGAGAGGCGCTGGATCGCTATCGCGAGGCGTTGCGCCTCGCCCCGGGCGCCTATCCCGCGGTGAACGCGGCCACGATGGCGCACCTGCTGGGCGACGCCGCTACCCGCGATGAGCTCGCCCGGCAGGCGCTGCGCCTGGCACCGGAGCAGGGCGACCATTGGGATTGGGCCTCGCGCGGCGAGGCGCTGCTCCTCCTCGGGCGGGGCGACGAATCGGCCCGCGCCTACGAGACGGCCCGCGAGCTCGCCCGCGGGCGCCATGGCGACGTCGCGTCCATGCGCCGGCAGCTGCGGCTCATCGGCTCGGCGCACGCCGTGCGCATGCTCGAGGTGTTGGCGAGCGCGCAGGTCCTGGCCTTCACCGGCCACATGATCGATGCGCCGGGACGACCGGCACCACGGTTTCCCGCCGCGCTCGAGGGCGAGGTCCGCTCGCGCATCGCAGCGGAGATCCGGCGCATGCCCGGGGCGATCGGGTATTCGCAGGCTGCGTGCGGCGCGGACCTGTTGTTCCTCGAGGCCATGCAGGATGCCGGCCATGAGACGCAGGTCGTGCTGCCCTTCGCCACCGGCGATTTCGTCCGGGAGAGCGTCGCCTTCGCGGGGCCGGGATGGGTGGAGCGGTTCGAGCGGGCGCTGGGCCGCGCCACGCGCGTGATCCATGCCACGGAAGAGCCGTACCTCGGCGACGACATCCTCTTCGAGCACGCCTCGAACCTGATCCAGGGCATGGCGATGCTGCGCGCAGCGGAGCTCGAGACCCGGGCGACAATGCTCGCGGTGGCCGAGGGTTCGGGCGGCGCCGCGCTCGGCGGTACCGCGGCGAACGTGAGGCAATGGAAGGCGCGCGGCGGCGAGGTGATCGAGCTCACGCTCGCGTCGGCGGGAGCGCGGTCGGCAGGGCAAGCGCCGATGCCCGGCGGCGGCGCGCACGCGCGCCGCGTCCTCAAGTCGATCCTCTTCTCGGATATCACCGGTTTCTCCCGGATGCCTGAGCAATATTCGCCGCGCTTCGCCGAGCTCTTCCTCGGGGCCGCGCGCGCGTCGCTCGATCGCCTCGCCATTACGCCCGCGGATGCCAACACGCGCGGCGACGGGCTCTACATCGTGTTCGACCAGCCGAGCGAAGCGGCCGACTTCGCGCTCGCGCTGGGCGAGGCGATCGGCGCGATTCCGTGGACCGAGCTGGGCATGCCGGGGGCGACCCACGTGCGCACCGGCCTGCACGTCGGGCCGGTGTTCCACACGCTCGACCCGATCATGGGAAAGCCCACCTTCAATGGCAGCCACGTCAATCGCGCCGCACGCCTGGAGCCCATCGTGCGGCCCGGCGAGGTGTTCGTCACGCATGCGTTCGCGGCGACGCTCGCGCTCGGGCGCACGGCCCATCGCTGCGAGTACATCGGCGTGACGCCGCTCGCGAAGGGCTTCGGCAGCGCTCCGCTCTACCGATTGGTGCGGGCGTAGGCGAGTACGCGAACGCGGCGACCATGGCCGCCATGACGACGATCGCGCGCGTGGCGTTCGGAGCGGTGGTGCGGCTGGCTGGGCTCACTGGAACCTCCTGGTCCCGGGTCCGGTAGATCCGCGACAGTAAAATATCTCTTGCGGACCGTTTCCGTGAGCCCCATGCCCGCCGCCCCTCGCCTGCGCCCCCTGGCGCTGCCCCCCATCGCGTTTCCCGACGAGCTTCCGATCGCACAGCATCGCGACCGGATCGCGGAGCTGGTGCGCGCGCATCCGGTCACCATCGTGTGCGGCGAGACCGGCTCCGGGAAGACCACGCAGATCCCGAAGATCTGCCTCGCGAGCGGGCGCGGCGAGTCGGGGCTCATCGGCTGCACCCAGCCGCGGCGCATCGCCGCGAGGAGCCTCGCGCATCGCCTCGCGCAGGAGCTGCCGGGCGCACCGCGCGACTTCGTCGGCCACAAGATCCGCTTCCAGGATTCGACGCGGCCGGACACCGTGATCAAGGTGATGACGGACGGCATCCTGCTCGCGGAGACGCACTCCGACCGCCGGCTCCGGATGTACGACACGATCATCGTGGACGAGGCGCATGAGCGCAGCCTCAACGTGGATTTCCTGCTCGGCTACCTGCGCCGCCTGGTCGACGCGCGCGACGACCTCAAGGTGATCGTCACCTCGGCCACCATCGACACCGAACGCTTTTCGCGCTTCTTCGCGGGCGCCCCGGTGATCGAAGTCTCGGGGCGCACCTATCCCGTCGAGGTTCGCTACCGCCCCGAGTTCTTCCAGAGCGAGGAAGAAGACGACGAGCCGGTCGACATGAACGACGCGATCGTGAAGGCGGTCGACGAGATCGGCCGCGAGAGCCGCTCGGGCGACATCCTCGTGTTCCTGCCCGGCGAGCGCGAGATCCGCGAGGCGGCCGAGGCGCTGCGCAAGGACCACCCGAAGCACATGGAGATCCTGCCGCTCTTCGCGCGGCTTTCCGCGGAGGACCAGGACCGCGTCTTCGAGCGCTCGGCGCAGCGGCGCATCGTGCTCTCGACCAACGTCGCGGAGACCTCGCTCACGGTGCCCGGCATCCACTACGTGGTGGACACCGGCCTCGCGCGCGTGAAGCGCTACTCGCCGCGGCAGAAGATCGACCAGCTGCGGATCGAGCCGATCTCGCAGGCGGCGGCGCGCCAGCGCGCCGGGCGTTGCGGGCGCGTCGCGAGCGGTGTGGCGATCCGCCTCTACGCCGAGCCCGATTTCCTCGAGCGGCCGGAGTACACGACGCCGGAGATCCTGCGCACCTCGCTCGCCTCCGTGATCCTGCGCATGGCCGCGCTCGAGCTGGGACCCATCGACGAATTCCCGTTCCTCGAGGCGCCGACGCCGCGCCAGGTGGCGGATGGCTACCAGCAGCTCTTCGAGCTGGGCGCGATCGACGAGCAACGCCGCCTCACCCGGCTGGGCCGCGAGCTGGCACGGCTTCCGGTGGACCCGCGCATCGGCCGCATGCTCCTCGCCGCGCGCGAGTTCAATTGCCTTTCCGAGATGGTGATCCTCGCCGCCGCGCTCTCGATCCAGGATCCGCGCGACCGGCCCCAGGCGCTGCGCGAGCAATCGGATCGCGCGCACGAGGAGTTTCGCGACGAGTCGTCCGATTTCCTGCAGCTCCTCAACCTGTGGAAGTTCTTCGACACCGAGTTCCAGCACAAGAAATCGAACCGCAAGCTCCAGGAGGCGTGCCGCGAGCATTTCCTCTCGTACGTGCGCATGCGCGAATGGCGCGACCTCGCGGGACAGCTGCGCGAGATGGCCGCCGAGCTCGGCATCCGCGAGAACGGCACGCCCGCCACCTACGAGCAGCTGCATCGCGCGCTCCTCGCGGGCCTCCTCGGCAACGTGGGCATGAAGGCGCTCGAGGGCGACGGCTACCACGGGCCGCGCGCATTGCAGTTCCACGTCTGGCCCGGATCGGGGCTCAGGAAGAACCGGCCGCGCTGGATCATGGCGGGCGAGCTGCAGGAGACGACGCGCGTCTTCGCCCGCAACGTCGCGCGCATCGAGCCCGAGTGGATCGAAAAGGCCGCCGCGCACCTGGTCGACCGCGCCTACGTCGAGCCGCACTGGGACGCGAAGCGCGGCGAGACGATCGCCTACGAGAGCGTGACGCTGCATGGCCTGGTGCTCGTCGCGCGGCGCAAGGCGAGCTACGCCCGCATCGATCCGGTGAAGGCGCGGGAGGTGTTCATCGAGGGCGCGCTGGTCGCCGGCGAATTCGAGTCGAAGCTCGCGTTCTGGACCCACAACCGGATGCTCATCCGCGAGGTCGAGGAGCTCGAGCACCGCGCGCGCCGCCCCGACGTGCTGGTGGACGACCGCGCGCTCTTCGCGTTCTACGATGCGCGCATCCCGAAGGACGTGCGCGACGTACGCTCGTTCGAGGCGTGGTACCGCGCCGCGAGCGCAAAGGAGCCGAAGCTCCTCTACCTCGCGCGCGAGGACGTGATGCGCCACGGCGCGGAGTCGGTGACCGAGGAGCTCTTCCCGAAGGCGCTCGCCATCGGCGAAACGACGTTCCCGCTCGCCTATCGCTTCGAGCCGGGCCATCCGCTCGACGGCGTGACGATCACGGTGCCGCTCGCGCTGCTCAACCAGGTCGACGCCGCCGCGATCGACTGGCTCGTGCCCGGAATGATCCGCGAGAAAGTGGCCTGGACGATGAAGGCGCTGCCCAAGCGCATCCGCACGCAGCTCGTGCCGGTGCCGGAGCACGTGACGAAGCTCCTCGAACGCTCGTCATCCCCGACGCCGCAACGCGGCGATGGTCGGGGATCCACCGTCCAGGAAGCCGTCCTCGCCTACGCCTCGCGCGCCGTGGGCGAGCGCCTCGATGCCGACATCTTCTCGAAGGACGAGCCGCCGGCGCACCTGCGCATGAACATCCGGGTGGTGGACGAGGCGAAGCGCGAGCTCGCCATGGGCCGGGACCTCGGAGAGCTGCGCGCGCGCCTGGGCGAGGCGGCGAGCCTCACGCTCGCGAAGGCGAAGCCCGGCCTGGAGCGCGATGGCATCACGAGCTGGGATTTCGGCGAGCTGCCGGAGCAGGTGACGTTCAGGCGCGGAACCCAGGCGCTGACCGGCTACCCCGCGCTGACTCCTTCTCCCGAGGGCCGGGGAGAGGGTGAGGGCAGCGTCGCTATCCGCCTCTTCGACACGCCCGACAAGGCGGACGCCGCGCATCGCGAAGGCGTGAAGCGCCTGCTCGCGATCGAGCTGAAGGACCTCGTGCAGAACCTCGAGCGTGCGCTCACGGGATTCAACGCGCTCGCGCTCAAGTTCAACGCCGTCATTCCGGCCGACAAGCTGCGCGCGGACCTCGTCGCCGCCATCGTCGACCGGGCGTTCATCGGCGACGACACTGCGCCGCGCGACAAGCGCGCGTTCGAGGAGCAGAAGAAGCGCGCGAAAGCGCGGTTGCCCGCGGTGACGGAAGGCGCGATGCGATACGCGGCCGCGATCGCGGAGGCGAGCCAGCAGCTGGCGCAGACGATCGCGCAATCGGGCGCGCTGGGGCGCGTCACGCACGAGGTGAAGGTGCAACGCGACCGCCTCGTCTACCCCGGCTTCCTCGCGCGTACTCCGTGGACGCAGCTCGAACACATCCCGCGCTACCTCAAGGGCTATGCGCTGCGGCTCCAGAAATTCCGCTCGAACGCCGAGCGCGACGCGAAGCATGCCGCTTCCGTTCAATCGTTGTGGCAGGACTACGAGACGCGCGCCGAGGCCGATCGCGCCGCTGAACGCGCCAATCCGAAGCTCGAGGAATTCCGCTGGCTGATCGAGGAGCTGCGCGTCTCGCTCTTCGCGCAGGAGCTGCGCACGCCGTTCCCCGTCTCCGCCAAGCGCCTGGCGAAATTCCGGGACGACAACCTGCGATGAAAACCGAAAAAGGGGTCAGATTACTTTTCCGCGCGACGGAAAAGTAATCTGACCCCTTTTTCGTACAATGAGGCCATGAACGACCTCGCCGAGCGCATCCGCATCGCCTCCCGCATGGCGCACATCGCGCCGTTCGAGGTGATGGAGATCCAGACCCTCGCGCGCGAGGTGGAGGCGCGCGGCAAGGACGTCGTGCACCTGGAGATCGGGGAGCCGGACTTCCGCACGCCGCGTCCGGTGGTCGAGGCGGCCAAGCGCGCCCTCGATTCGGAGCCGATGTTCTACACGTCTGCGCTCGGCCTCACGCCGCTGCGCGAGGCGATCGCCCGCTTCTACGCCGAGCGCTATCGCGTCGACGTGCCCGCGAGCCGGATCATCGTCACCGCGGGCTCGAGCGCCGCGCTGCTGCTCGCCTTCGGCGTCCTCCTCGATCCGGGCGACGAGGTGCTGCTGGCCGATCCCGGCTATCCGTGCAACCGCCATTTCGTGCGCACGCTCGGTGCCGTGCCGCGCGCCGTGCCGGTCGGACCCGCCTCGCGCTACCAGCTCACGCCCGAGCTCGCGCGCCGCCACTGGAGCGAGAAGACGCGCATGGCGATGGTCGCGAGCCCCGCGAACCCGACCGGAACGCTGGTGACGCCGGAGGAGGTCGCCGGCCTCGCGGCGCTCGCGCGCGAGAAGAACGGCTCGCTCCTGGCGGACGAGATCTACCACGGCCTCACCTACGGCCTCGATGCGCGCACCGCCGCCGAAGCGGGCGAGGACGTGGTGGTGATCAACAGCTTCTCCAAGTATTTCCAGATGACGGGCTGGCGGCTCGGCTGGATGGTGGCGCCGCCCGCTCTCGTGCGCCGCATCGAGGTGCTCGCGCAGAACCTCTTCATCTCGCCCTCGACGGTGGCGCAGCACGCGGCGCTCGCGTGCTTCGCGCCGCAAACCATCGAGATCCTCGAGCAGCGCCGCGCCGAGCTCGACCAGCGCCGCCGCTTCCTCATCCCGGCGCTGCGATCGCTCGGCTTCGGCGTGCCGGTGGTGCCGGAGGGCGCGTTCTACATCTACGCCGATTCCACGCGCCTCGCGCCCGACAGCTTCTCCTTCGCGCGGGAGCTCCTCGTCGAAGCGGGCGTGGCGATCACGCCGGGCAAGGACTTCGGCGCGAACGAGCCGCAGAAGCACGTCCGCATCGCCTACACGCAGCCGGTCGCGCGGCTCGAGGAGGCGGTCGAGCGCATCGCGCGGTTCGTCGCGAAGGGCCGCTGACGATGTGGCTCGACGCGATCCTCGCCTACCTGCACTTCGCGTCGATCTTCCTGCTCTTCTCGTTCCTGGTGGTCGAGACGATGATGCTGCGCGGCCGCCTCGAGGAGCGCGAAGTGCGCCTCCTCGGCCGCGTCGACATCTGGTACTTCGGCGCGGCGATCGCGGTGCTCGTCACCGGCTTCGCGCGCCTCGTATGGGGCGCGAAGGGGCCGGACTTCTACCTCGCGAGCTGGCCGATCTACGTGAAGCTGGCGCTCTTCCTCCTCGTCGGCATCCTCTCCGTCGGTCCGACGCTGCGCTTCATCGAGTGGCGCCGCAGGTTCGAGCGCGACGCATCGTGGGGAGTGCCCGAAGCGCAGAGGAAGCGCGCCCGGCGCTCGGTGATGATCGAGCTGCACCTCGCCGCGCTGATCCCGTTCTTCGCGGTGATCATGGCGCGCGGATTGGGGCGCTGAGCGCACCGCGCCGTGCGCGAGCCGGAAGTGTCCCCGCGCATTCCCGCCTGGCTGGGGCTCACGCTCGTCGCGCTCGCGATGGCAATCTACATCGCGGGCTACGCATGGAGCGTCCCGCACACCGACACCGCCGACGAGCTGGTGCACGCCTATGCGATCCGGCACGGCCTCGCGTATCCGGCGGAAGGGCCGTTCCTCGGACGAGCGGCGCATTTCGGCCCGTTCTGGTTCTATCTCACCGCGCTGCCGCTCTTCGTGCGCGATTCGTGGCTCGCGGCGGCGCTCTTCATCGGCTTCGTGTGCGCGCTCAAGTTCCCGCTCGCGTACCACTGCGGGAAGCGCGTGCTGGATCGCGATTTCGGCGTGCTGTGGGCGATCGCGCTCTTCATACCGGGATGGAGCTCGATCGAGGAAATCTGCTTCCTCAATCCGAACGCGGTCGATGCGGCGGTGCTCGCGGTCGTCGCACTCTGCCTGCACGGCCTTGCCGCTCCCTGGCGCATGCGGCACTTTTTCGTGCTCGGTCTCGCGGCCGGGCTCGCGATGCATGTGCATCCGACCGCGATTCCCGTCTTCCTGCTCGCGATTCCGGTGTTCGCCCGGCAGCGGCGCGAATGGCGTGCGTCGATCGCGCGCGGAACGATCGCGGCGGCGATCGGGTTCGTGCTGCCGTTCGTCCCGTACCTGGCAAGCCAGGCAATGCACGGCTTCCCCGATGTGCACAGCGCGACGGGCTACTTCGTGCGCGATATTTCGATCGCGAACATCGTCCACGCACCGGCCATCCTGTTCGGCTACGTGACCGGCGGTCCGGCGGCGATCGCACGCTACCTGGCCGGTTGGAGCGAGCCGGCCGCGCATGCGCTGGGCGCCGTCTTCGGCATCGCGCTCGTCGTCTCTCTGCTGGCACTGGGCAGTGCAACGGGCCGCCGCGCGTGGCTTGCCTTTACCGCCTCGTTCGTCGCGTTCGGCGCGTGGCTCGCGTGCATGCGGCCCACGACACCGGCGCAGTTCACGTGGGTGCTGCTGCCATCCGTTGCAGGATTGTTGGCGCTTGGACTATGGGCCTTGCTGCGCTATCGTGGCGCCCGGCCGCTCGTCGCCATGATCGCGATCGCGTCCGTCGCGCTGAACGCGTATTTCGTCGCGGCCATCGCACGCACGGTGGAAGGCGGAGAAAGCGCGCTGCCCTCGTCCGTCCTGGATGTGGGAGGCGGCTCGCCCGGGCACGTGTTCCGCGACGTGTGGTTCCCCGCGTATCGGCACGCCGCGCTCGGCGAATTCCTCTGCGCGAGCGCCGCACGGCGCGTGGTCCACGGCCACCTCGCCTACGTCGTCGACAAGGACCTGGGGCTCGATACGCTTTTCTCGTGCGGGGATCGGGCGTCGATGCTGCTGCTTTCCACGATGCCGGGCACGCATGTGTTCGGCATGACGCACGGGTTCTGGCAGGCGCTCGCGTGGAGCCCGGAGTGCTGGATCGGCTCCCTCGGCATCGAGCGCGATGCGGTGCCGCTCGTTCGCCGCGATGCGATGACCGTCGCGGATGGCTCGACGTATCTGGCGCGCGAGCCCGCGGATCGTCCGGCCGAGCTTCGTACCGAGAGCTTCGAAGCCCCGTCGGGCTCGGCGCTCCTCGTCACCAACGTGCTGGGCGGATACGAGGGATTCGCGATCGAGTCCGCGAGCGTGGATGGGCGGCCGGCGACGCCGATCGCTTCGAACGATCTCTCCGCGCTCTACGGGGCGCCCGCGCCGGGCGGAAATGCGCCGGCGCACTGGACTTTCGCGATCCGCACGACGAGAATCGCCGGCGTCGAGATCCTCGCCGTCGCCAACCATCGCGGGAGCCCGCACGAGTGCGCGCTCGCCTCCGCCCGACCCGCCGAATGAAGGCGCTCGTCCTCACCTACCATTCGCACAACATCGCGGGCGTCGACTACGCGACGAACGATCACGTGGCGCTCGCCTGCGACCTGCGTACGCTCACGCAATCGGGCGCGCGCATCGTGCCGCTCGCGCGCATCGTCGAGGCGCTGCGAAGCGGCCTCGAAGGCGCGCACGGCGAGACGTGGGTCGCCCTCACGTTCGACGACGGACCGTCGTTCGACTACGCCGATTTCGTGCATGCTCGCTTCGGGCCGCAGCGCAGCTTCCTCAACGTGATGCGCGACTTCGCCCGCGAGGCGCCCGGTGCGCAGGCTGAGCTCCACGCGACGAGCTTCGTGATCGCCTCTCCCGACGCGCGCTCCGCGATGGAAAGCGCCGAGGATTGCGGGTATCCCGACATGGCGGATTGGCTCGGCGATGCCTGGTGGAAGGAGGCGGCGAAGGGCGGCCTCCTCGCGATCGGCAACCACAGCTGGGACCATGTGCACCATGCGGTTCCGCGCACCGCGATCGTCGACCCGGCGCGCGACGACTTCACGCGCGTCGCGAGCTACATCGATGCCGACCGCGAGATCCGCCGTGCCGCGGACTTCATCCGCAAGCGCTCGCGAGCGGCGTGCGAATACTTCGCCTATCCTTTCGGCCACGTGAACGCTTTCCTGGTCGAGGACTATATGCCCTGCCGCGCGCCGGAGCACGGGATGAGGGCGGCGTTCGGCGTCGACGGCCGGGCGATCGCGCCGGACGATTCGATCTGGAACATTCCGCGGGCGGTCTGCGGCCATCACTGGAAATCGCCGGCGGAGCTTCGCGCGCTCCTCGGGCGGGCGAGCTAGCGCGAGGGGAGTGAATCCGAAGGTGCCACGACATTTCCTCGTCACCGAAACGCACGACGCCGCGTTCCTCGCGGGCGGCCTCTTCCGGCGCGTCTTCGGCCAGCCGATCCCGGACTATCCCAGCCACTTCGTGTGCCTGCATCGCGGCGACGACGGCACGCTCGCCACCGCGGGATACGTCCACTTCAGCGCCTTCGAATCGGTGCATCTGGTCGGCGGATTCGTGGTGGACCGCGAGCTTTACCGGCGATTGCCGCCGGGACATCTCGAGGAGCTGCGGCCGAGCCTCACCATCGGCGAGCACCTGATGCGCGAGGCGATCCGCGCATTGCCGCCATCGAACGCGGTTTTCGCGTTCATGGCCGACGCGCGATCGATCGAGGTGAACGAGCGCGTCGGTTACGGGCGCACGCACCTCGCGAATTTGTACGCGTTCTGGAGGCGCGACCTGTCCGAAGAGGCGAAGCGCGCGATCGCCGAGCGCGTGCTGCGCGTGACGCCCTTCTGAGTCAGCCGGCGAGCGCGCCTTCGAGGAGCGCGCGGAATTCCCTCGGCGTCTTCCAGTCGAGGCCGCAGGTGAAGCGCGGCATGCGCCAGGGATCGCTTTCGCCGGTGAGATACGCGGGCTCGGTCGTGAACGCGGCGGCGAATCGGCCCGAGCGCTCGGGGAACCAGCGCGCGGCGAGGAACTCGTTCGTCTCGCCATAGGGATAGGCGAAGAGGCTCGCCGAGGGCGAGGGAAGCCGCGCGCGCAGGTACCGTTCCGCCTGTGCGATCTGGTAGTCGGCGAGCGCTTCCGAATCGATCGGCGTGAAGCTGCCGCGGCGCACGCCGGGCCAGCGCTCGTCGGAGAGCGACTCGTGGTTGTGGTCCCAGCTGTGGTTCGCGATCGCCATCAGCCCCGTCGCGGCGGCGCTCGCCCACCAGTCCTCGTTCCACCAGCCGCGGCCGACCATGCAGGTGCGGTCGAGCTTCACGCGCGCCTCGGGCGAGACGATGACGAAGGAGGTCATGTGCGGCGCTGTGCGTCCACCGCGCATGCGCTTGGCGAAATCGCGCAGGATGTCGAGGAAGCTCCGCTGCACGCCCCACTTCGGATGGTCCAGGTCGCGCGCGTCGAAGTCGCTGCCGTCGTCGCAGGTGAGGGCCACGAGGCGCCTTCCCTCGAGCGACGCGGGCTCCGACCGCCACGCCTGCACGAGGCGGTGGAGCGGCATCGCCTCGAAGCCCATGCGCGCGAGGTCGGCGAGGTCGGAAGCGAGCGCGACGTGGTCGTTCGTCTCGTACGCGTTCCCGTGCACGTTCATGCCGTGATAGAGCAGCACGGGGATCTTCATGGCCTCAGAACGGGCCGATCGCGGCGATCGAGTCGACCAGCGCCTCGCGCTCGCCCTGCGGAAGCTCGCGGAACCACTTCACGATGACGTGCGGATGGCGCGTCGGCACGTATCCGGCGCGCAGGTCGACCGCCATGGCTTTCGCATCGCCGCAGTAGCCGAACCACGCCTTGCAATCCGTGAGCTCGCGCGCCGCCGCCTCCATCATCATCTGCGCGACGCCGCCGCGCGCACGGCACGCCTGGAAGTGCTCCTTCGGAAGGCGCCGATAGAAGCTCTTGCTCACGCACATGCCGCCTTCGAGGTACACGTCGCGGTGCTTGATCCAGTTGCAGAAGCCGACGGTCTCCTCCGTCCCATCGGGCCAACGGTAGCGCGCGACGTACTGGCGCCAGTTCTCGGGCGGCGTGGCGATCGAGAGCCCGCAAGGGTCGCGCGGCACGGGAAACGGCGCGTCGAAGCTCTCGCGGAAGAGCTCCGCGGCGTAGCGCTCGGCGTTTCCCGCGTCGAAGATCGAGATCGCGCGCTCGAAGGCCATCGCCGGGGTACTCATCATTGCGCCTGTGCGTAGCCGCCCGGCGGGATGAATTCCTTCCCGTCGGGAATTCCGGGCGCGGGGCGCGCACGGGCGTCGGCGATCACGCGCGCGGGGTCGAGCTCGGCGGCGGTCTTGCGCAGCCACGCGTCGTTGCGCGCGAGCGTCCCGCGCGTGAGCCGGTAGCGTCCCTCGGCGATCGCCTCCACCATCGCCTTCGAGACCTTGGGCGAGTAATGGTAGATGTCCGTGTAGTAGTCGAGGTCGGTGACGAGCGCGGGCTCGGCCTGGAAGTCGAAGAACTCCACGTTGGCGTAGCGGCGCGTGCGCTCGAAGAGCCAGTCGCGGAAGGCGAGCGTGACCCCGACCTGCCCGCGCTGCTGGAAGTCGCTCCAGACGAGGATCGAGTAGGGGGCGTACACGAACGTGAAGCGCACGTTCGGATAACGCTCGATCAGCGGCTCGAGGTTCGCCTCGAAGCTCGCCTGCATGCCGGCGAGCGTGCGCGGCGGCTGGTGGAACTTCGCGTTGAGGTCGCGCGGGTCGAGTCCCTGCACCGCCTTCGCCGCGAAGAACTGGTGCTCCCAACCCCAGTACCACATGCGCCCGGGATCGGTGTTGAAGCGCGACCAGTGCAGCCCGAGCAGCGTCTCGAGCGACTTGCCGGTGGTCTCCACGCCCAGCAGATACGGGACGTCGTTCCACACGTGGTTGTCGTAGAGGTACGCCGGAAACGGTTCCGCGAAGCCGCTGCGATCCGGCGCGCCCGAGAACGCGTTGTAGTCGAGGTTCATGATCACCTGCTTCGGCTTGCCGGTCGCGAGCGCGACCCGCAGCAGCTCGCCGGCATCGTAGGCGGTCTCCGCGGAGACGGCGAGGTTGATCGTGCGGCCCCCCATCGCGCGGTCCACGTCCTCGGGCACGATGCACTCCATGAGCGACGATCCGGTGATGAGGCGATCGTAGTCCCAGTGCTTCGCGATGCCGACGTTCTCGTAGCGCTGCCACGCGTTGTAGAAACGCGGCGCGAACCTGGCGGGCTTGCGATAGTGCTCGAAGGGATCGATCCAGGCGTTCAACGCGCACACGGCGGTGGCGCAGAGCGCCGCCAGGCCGAGCACGCCGAGGAGGAAGCCGCGGCCCATCAGAAGATGAAGTAGATGAACTCGCTCGCGTTCTCGATGAACACGAGCCCGGCGGCGAGGAGGAGGCCGAACGCGAAGCGCGGCAGCGGCGCCGAAAGCCGGACCGAGCGCGCGATGTCGTGCGCGTTCTTCGGCGTGAAGGTGAGCACCATCGCGACGGCGAAGACCGCGAGGATCCCGAGCTCCCGCAGGCGCTCGGGCGCGGGCACCGGATGCGTGAGCCCTGCCCATTGCCACACGGTAAGGCTCGGGTCGAACCCGTGCAACCCCGCGACCGAGGCGAGGATCGCGCCGGCGTCCGCGAGCGAGGGCGCGCGGAACACCACCAGCGCCGCGCTCACGAAGAGGAACGTCACGGCCACCGCGGCGACGCGCGGCAGCGGCCGGCCGAGCTTCCTCCAGAAATGCAGCACCACCAGCGCCACGCCGTGCATCGTTCCCCAGATCACATAGGTCCACGCCGCGCCGTGCCAGAAGCCGCCGATCGCGAACGTGACCACGAAAAGGACCAGCATTCGTGCCTCGCCCTTGCGATTGCCGCCGAGCGGGACGTAGACGTAATCGCGCAGGAAGCGCGACAGCGTGATGTGCCAGCGGCGCCAGAACTCCTGGATGTCGGCCGAGCGGTACGGCGCGTCGAAGTTGATCGGCAGCCGGATGTTCAGCATGAGCGCCACGCCGAGCGCCATGTCGGTGTAGCCGCTGAAGTCGAACACGAGCTGCATCACGTAGGCGAGCATCGTGATCCACGCATCGGCGAAGGTGAGCGAGTGCGCCTGCGCGAACCCGGCGTTCGCCCACGGCGCGAGGTTGTCGGCGATGAGCACCTTCTTCGCGAGGCCGAGCGCGAAAAGCGCGAGCCCGCGCGCGAGGTTCTCCCAGTCGAGGCGCTTGAGCTTCGGATCGGCGAACTGCGGCATCATCTCGCGGTGGTGGATGATGGGCCCCGCGAGGAGGTGCGGGAAGAACGTGACGAAGAGCACGTAGTTCGTCGCGCTGTACTCCGCCGCTTTCCCCTTCCACGCGTCCACGAGGTAGGCGATCTGCGTGAAGGTGAAGAAGCTGATGCCGAGCGGGAGCGCGATCCGCAGCAACGGAAGGTTCACGCCCGCGACCGCGTTCACGTTGGCGATGAAGAAGTCGGTGTACTTGAAGTAGCCGAGGAGCGCGAGGTTGAAGGCGACGCCGGCCGCGAGCACCCAGCGCTCGCTCCGCCCGGCCGCCGCGTCGCGCGAGAGCCGGTGCCCGACGAAGTAGTTGACCGCCACGGAGCCGAGCAGGATCCAGAGGAAGTCGACCTTCCACCACGCGTAGAAGAAGAGCGAGGCCCCGGCGAGGAATGCGTTCGCCGCGAAGGCCGAGAGCCGCGCGATGGCGAAGTAGCCGAGGACGACCGCGGGCAGGAACGCGAGGACGAACGCGTACGAGTTGAACAGCACCGCGCGATTATACGGGCTAGTAATCCCGGAAATAGTAGAGCGCCGCGCACAGCCCGATGCCGATGCCCCACAGCAGCCACAGCGCGCTCACGAAGTACGGATAGGCGATGAGCGCCACGCCGATCGCCATGGAACTGAAGCGCGCCTGCTTCTTGCCGTACATGAACGCGGCGGTGCCGATCACGCCGAAGATGAGCCCCGCGAAGAGCACGCCCGCCGAGGGAAGGGTCATGTCCATCAGCCGAGCGCCTGCTCGATGTCCGCGACCAGGTCCTGGGTATCCTCCACGCCCACGGAAAGGCGCACCAGGTCCGGCGGGCACATCGTGCTGGGGCCTTCCACGCTCGCGCGGTGCTCGGCGAGGCTCTCGACGCTGCCGAGCGAGGTCGCGCGCTTGAAGACGGCGAGCCGCCCGGTGAACGCCTTCGCCGCCGCCTCCCCGCCCGCGATGCGCAGCGAGAGCATCGCACCGAAGCCGCCCTCCATCTGGCGCGCGGCGATCGCATGGCCGGGATGGCTCTTGAGTCCCGGATACAGGACGCGCGAGACCTTGGCGTGCTTCTCGAAGCGCTCGGCGATCGCTTGCGCGTTCGCGCACGCGGCGGCGACGCGCAGGAAGAGCGTGCGCATGCCGCGGGCGAGGAGCCACGCCTCGAAGGGCCCGAGCACCGCTCCGCCGCTCGCGCGCACCTGGCGGATGCGTTGCCATGTCGCGTCGTCTGCGGCGGTCGCGAGCGCTCCGGCGACCACGTCGGAATGCCCGTTCAGGTACTTGGTCGCGGAGTGCATCACGATGTGCGCGCCGAGCGCGAGCGGCTTCGTGAGCACCGGCGTCGCGCAGGTGGAATCGACCGCGACCAGCGCTCCGGCCTTGCGCGCCACCTCGCTCGCCGCCGCGATGTCGGTGAGCTCCCACGTCGGGTTGGCGGGGGTCTCGACCCACACGAGGCGCGTCGGCTTCGCGCGGAGCTTCGCCGCGAGGTCGTCGATCGAGGCGTTGTCGTAGAACTCGACCTCCAGTCCCCAGGAGGTGAAGTAACCCGACAGCCAGTTGCGCAATCCCCAGTACATGTTGCGCGGTGCGAGCACGCGATCGCCCGGCGCGAGCGCCTGGAACACCGCGGCGGCGGCGGCCTGCCCCGAGCCGAACAGCAACGCCCCCGCGGCCCCCTCGAGCGAGGCGAGCACCGCTTCCGGCCCGTCGTAGGTCGGATTGTCCGCGCGCGAATAGATGCGGCCCGCCGGGAAGCTGCCGTCGGCGGCGCGCTCGAAGGTGCTGGAGGGGTGGATCGGCGGGACGATGTCGCCATACGGCGGCGCGACGCGCCCGAGGCCCTGCGCGGCGAGCGTGCGCGGGCGGACCTTCGAACGATTGGAGCCCATGCGAAATTCTCCGGGTCCGGACGCCGCCGGTCAACCCGCCGTTTACGCGAGCGAGGCGGCCGCGGCCACGCGCCCGCGCACGCGCGCCTCGAACTGCGCGGCGGGCACCGCCTCCGAAAGCAGGAACCCCTGCACCTGGTCGCAGCCCATGCGCTCGAGGAGCTCGAGCTGCTCGGGCTTCTCGACCCCCTCGGCGACCACGACCTTGCCGAGCGCGTGCGACATGGCGATGATCGCCGCCACGATCGCCTCCGAATCCACGCCGGGCGCGAGTCCCTCGATGAACAGCCGGTCGATCTTGATCTCGCGCACCGGGAAGCGGTTGAGGTAGGCCATCGAGGAGAAGCCGGTGCCGAAGTCGTCGAGCGCGATCGGATGCCCCATGGCGGAGAGCCGCTGCAGCAGGTCCTCGATCGACTGGCTGCGCTCCATGAGGAGACCCTCGGTGATCTCGATGCCGAGGCAGGCGGGCGGAAGGCCGGCCTCGGTCACGCACTCGCGGATGAACTCGAGGAGCCCGCGGCGGCGGAACTGGCGCGGGGAGACGTTCACCGACACGCTCTCGAGCGGCAGCGCGGCGTCGCGCCAGCGCCGCATCTGCGCGCACGCTTCGGCGAGCGTCCAGTGGCCGACCTGCTCGATGAAGCCCGACTCCTCGGCGAGCGGGATGAAGCGCTCCGGGGAGATGAGGCCGTGCACCGGGTGGCGCCAGCGCACCAGCGCCTCGGCGCCGACGATGACGTCCGTCGCGAGGTCGAGCTTGGGCTGGTAATGGAGCTCGAGCTCGCCGCGCTCGATCGCCACGCGCAGGTCGCGGTCGAGCGTGAGGCGCGCCACGGCCTCCGCGTTCATGCGTTCCTCGAAGTACACCGCCTGGGAGCGGCCGTTCGCCTTCGCCCGGTACATCGCGGTGTCCGCGCTCTTCAGGAGCTCCTCGGCGGAAGCGCCGTCCTCGGGGAACGAGGCGATCCCCACCGAGGCGCTCAGGAAGCAATGCTCGCCGTTCACGTGGTATTCGCGCGAGAGCGCTTCCACTGCGCTTTCCGCGATGACCCAGGCCTCCTGCGCATGGTGCAGGTTGGTGAGCATGACGGTGAACTCGTCGCCGCCGAGGCGCGACACCGTGTCGGTCGTGCGCACGCAGCGCGAGATGCGCCGCGCGGTCTCGCGCAGCACGGCATCCCCCGTGGTGTGGCCGAAGCTGTCGTTCACCGTCTTGAAGTGGTCGAGGTCGACGAAGAGGAGGCCGAAGCGCAGTCCCTCGCGCTGGCTCCTCGCGATCTCCTGCCCGAGGCGGTCCTTGAAGAGCAGGCGATTCGGCAGGCCCGTGAGCGGGTCGAAGTGGGCCTGCAGGTAGAGCTGCTCGTCGCGCCACGCGGAGGACACGGCGACCGCTACGCGGTCGGCGAGCTCGAGCGCGTGCTGGCGCTCCTCCGGGTCGAGCGACGAGGTGCGCCGATAGCCGAGCGCGAGCGCGCCGCACAGCGTGCCGCGCCAGACCACCGGCTGGACGTACGCGGTCGTCGCCGCTTCCGTCGTGAGGCTCTCCAGGTATCGCGGGACCGCGCCCTCGAGCTTCAGCCACTGGCCCGCGCTCGCGCCCTCGAGCTCGCCGCGCTCGGCCGGCGAGATTTCGTGGCGCGTCATCCGCAGGCCTTCCTCGCCTTCGGCCGCGCGCGAGTAGGTGCGTGCGTAGTCGGCGTTGTCGTGCTCGAGGAGCGTCACGCTCACCGCGTCCGCGCGCACGGCGCTGCCGAGCCGGTGGAGCACGGTGCGGATCACCTGGGCGCTGTCGACCGTGGAGAGGATCAGGCGGTCGATGTCGGAGAGCGCCTTGAGCGAGGCGAACTGGCGCCCGAGCTTCTGCGACATGGTGTCGAAGGCCGCCGCGAGCTCGCCGAACTCGTCCTCGCGCGGCGCCATCTCGACCTGCGAGCCGAAGTCGTTCTGCGCGAGGCCGCGCGCGCGTTTCGCGAGCACCTCGAGCGGCTTCACGATGTGGCTCGCCTGGCGGATGGTGAGCCAGCCCACCAGCAGCAGCGCGAGCACGACCACCGGCACGTAGAGCCGGCCGAACTGGGTCGCGCGCTCCACCTGGAAGCGCTCCGGCTGGCTCGCGATCACGACCCAGTCGCGCGTGCCGAAGCCCGCGCGCATGAACTGCGGCCACGCGATGCCGCGCCAGGCCTCGCCGTCGCGCTGCCAGGTCGCGGTGCCGAGGTGCGAGGCGCGCGAGGCGATCATGGCGCGCTCGGCCTCGGGGGAGAGCGGCGTGGTGCAATGCAGCGTGTCGCCCGAGATGTCCTCGACGATGCAGAAGTCGGTCATCGCCGGCAGCTCGTCGGGGCTGCCCCACAGGTATTCGGGATTCACCTCGCCCACGACCACCGATCCGCGCTCCGCCCCGGGCTTCGCGACGGCGAGGATCACGTGCGTCACGTCCTGCGTGCGAGCGACGAGGATCGCGGGCTTGCGCTCGGAGAGGCGGCGCAGGGCATCCTCGCCCAGCGCGGGCGCCGAGCCGCGGCCGATCAGCGCGCGCGCCGTGCCGTCCGGCTCGAGCTGCGTGATCCACACGAACGTGCGGTGCGCGAGGTCGTCGTGCGCGGCGCCGAAGGTCGTGCGCTGCGCGGTGGAGATCGCGACGTCGGAGGCGACCAGGAGCCGCTCGTAGACCGTCATCCCGTAGGTCTTGGCGGTCGCGGCGAGCCGCTGCTCGCCCTGCTGCAGGAGCAGGCTTCGCACCTCGCCGAGCGAGAGCGCGGCGATGAGCGCGAGCGGCAGGAACGCCGAGAGGATGAAGAGGAGGAAAAGGCGCCGGGCGACGTGCCCGCGCTGCCTCGCCCGCGAGGACCGGCTCATGGATCGAAGTCCGATGCGAGCCCGATGAAGCCGCCGTCGCGCGCGCGCACGATGTCGTCGCGGCTCGCCGAGTTCACGAGCGAGGCGGCGGTCTGGCCGTCGGCGCCCACGCTGTACAGGTCGAAATCGGAGTTGAGCGGCGCGAGCTTCTTGTCCTTGCGCGCCTGGCCGTTTCCCTTGTTGGTGAAGAGGTTCAGGTACTGGTACGAGCGGCCCCACGGATCCACGCGTCCGGCGAAGCCGGCGGCGTCGAGCGAATCGGGCAACGCACCCTGGCTCCTGATCTGGGCGCGGATCTTCGCGGACATGTCGCCGATCTCCGTGACGGCCTGCGCGACGCGCGCGCGATCCATGTACGCCTGGCCCATGGGCACGCCGATCCACAGCAGGATCACGCCGATGGCGATCACGATGACCATCTCGACGAGCGTGAATCCTCGGTCGGCCATGGGACAGGGATCCGGATTCCAACCGCCAGAGGCTACCGAGCGCATCGCGGGTCGTCAACGCGGCAACGGGCCCCGATTTCGCGCTCTCGGCCGTGAACACGCCGGGATCGCGCGAATTCCCGCGCGACCGTTACGGCTGTAACGGCGCTAGGCCGCGACGGATGCGCGCTGGAGCGGGACCCAGCCCTCGTGCACGCCGTGGCAAGCGACGCTCGCGCCCTCGAACGATGCGAGCGGCGGGCGCTCGACGCGGCACTTGTCGCGCGCATAGGGGCAGCGCGGGTGGAACGGGCAGCCCGTGGGCGGATCGAGCGGGTTGGGCACTTCTCCGGCGACCGGCGTGCGCGGCTTGCCCGACATCTCGATGTCCGGGATCGCGCTCTCGAGCATGCGCGTGTACGGATGCAGCGGCCGCGCGAAGAGCGTGCGCGTCGGCGCGATCTCGACGATGCGGCCGAGGTACATCACGCCCACCGTCGTCGAGATGTGCGAGACGACGGCGAGGTTGTGCGAGATGAAGAGATAGGTGAGGCCGTGCGCGCGCTGCAGGTCCTTCATGAGGTTGAGGATCTGCGCCTGCACCGAGACGTCGAGCGCGCTGGTGGGCTCGTCGCAGACCAGGAACTCCGGGTTCGAGGAGAGCGCGCGCGCGATGGAGATGCGCTGGCGCTGGCCGCCGGAGAACTCGTGCGGATACTTCTCTGCGTCGCTCGCGGCGAGGCCCACTTGCGCGAGAAGCTCGCCCGCGCGCGCGGCGAGGGCGACCCCGCCGCGCACGAGGCCGTGCGATCGCAGCGGCTCGGCGACGATGTCGCGCACGCGCCAGCGCGGGTTGAGGCTCGCGTACGGATCCTGGAAGATCATCTGGAAGCGCCGGCGCAGCTTGAGCATCGCGCCGCGGTCGCGCACGCTCGCGAGGTCGACGCCGTCGAACAGGATCGAGCCCGCGGTGGGCGCGTACAGGCCGCAGATGAGGCGCGCGACGGTCGACTTGCCGCAGCCCGATTCGCCCACCAGCGAGAGCGTCTCGCCGCGCGCGATGGCGAAGCTCACGTCGTCCACGGCGCGCAGCCGCTGGCGCGGCAGGCGCTCGGTGATGCGGTTCAACCACGGCCGCGAGACGTCGAAGACCTTGGCGAGGTGGCGGACCTCGATCAGCGGGGGATGGCCCTCGCCGCGGCCCTCTCCCAGGGGATATCGCGCTCCCTCCCCGTTGGGGGAGGGTCGGGGAAAGGGTCGCGCCTTTTCAACCATGCACCGCCCCTTCGCTCCATCCCGCCTGCGCTGCGGGGCTCGCGCGTTCCGGCGCGTGCAGCCAGCATGCCGCGCGCGTGCGGTTCGCGGGAAGGAGCTCCGGGCGCTCGACGCGGCAGCGGTCGAAGGCGCGCGGGCAGCGCGGGTGGAACGCGCAGCCGCGCGGGATCGCGTCCAGTCGCGGCATGGAGCCCTCGATCTGCGGCAGGCGCTCGACCTCGTCGCCGACCGACGGGATCGATCCCATGAGCCCGGCCGTGTAAGGATGCTGCGGATCGTGGATCACCGCCTGCACGGGTCCGATCTCCGCGAGGCGTCCCGCGTACATCACGGCGACGCGGTCGGCGGTCTCGGCGATCACGCCCATGTCGTGCGTGACGAGCATCACCGCCGTCCCGTGCTCGCGGCACAGGCGCTTCAGGTGCGCGATGATCTGCGCCTGGATCGACACGTCGAGGGCGGTGGTGGGCTCGTCGGCCACCACGAGGCGCGGGTTCGCGCACAGGGCGAGCGCGATCACCACGCGCTGGCGCATGCCGCCGGAGAAGTGGTGCGGATAGTGGTCGATGCGCCGCTCGGGCGCCGGGATCCCGACCTCGCCGAGCAGCTCGATCGCGCGCTTGCGCGCGGCGGCCGAATCGAGCGCGAGGTGCGTGCGCATGGTCTCCACGAGCTGCTGGCCGATCGTGTAGAGGGGATTCAGCGACGTGAGCGGGTCCTGGAAGATCGCGCCGATCCGGCGCCCGCGGATGCGGCGCATCTCGTCGGCGGGGAGATTGTCGATGCGCCGGCCCTCGAGCAGGATCTCGCCCGCGGCGATGCGTCCCGGCGGCTCGATGAGGCCGATGATCGCGGCGCCCGTGATCGACTTTCCCGCGCCCGATTCGCCGACCACGCCGAGCACCTCGCCCGGCGCGATCTCGAAGCTCACGCCGTCCACCGCCACGAGCGTGCGGCGCCGCGTGGGGAACTCCACGCGCAGCCCGCGGACCTCGAGCAGCGGCGCCGTCATCGAGCGTTCATGGCGAACTTCGCCTCGCATTCGGCGATGCGGTCGCTCGAGCGCACCACCGGCGTCCACTCGGGGCCGGCGCGATTGGCGAGCCGCGCCGACACGTAGTAGCGCCGGCACGGCTCGGTCGTGAGGGAGAACGTGCGCTGCGTCGGCTGCCAGCCTTTGCGGCGGCCGACGTCCACGGTCACCTCGTGCCGGCCGGGCGGCACGACGGCGTGGTGGATGTCGGTCGCGTTGCGGTCGTCGACGCGGTTCACGAGCACGTGGATCACGTTCGGATCGGCCGACTGGATCGGGTCGTCCTCGATGATCGAATAGGGCCGGGCGTACGGGCCGGTCGCGGCGCAGGCGCCGGCGAGGAGGAGCAGCGTGAGGGCGAGGGGCGCTTTCATGGCGATTCCTTTCCGCGACGCTACCGCAGGCGGGGATTCAGCGCGTCGCGAAGCCAATCCCCGAGGACATTGATGGCGAGCACCAGCGCGACCAGCTCGACGGCGGGGAACACCGTGATCCACCATTCGCCCGAGAAGAGGAACTCGTTGCCGATGCGGACCAGCGTTCCCAGCGACGGGCGCGTCGGCGGGACTCCGACGCCGAGGAACGAGAGCGTCGCCTCGGTGATGATCGCCTCGCCGATGTGCAGCGTCACGAGCACCAGCACGGGCCCGAGCGCGTTGGGCAGCACATGGGAGAACATGATCGCGGCGGGATGCCTTCCGATCACCCGTGCCGCCTGGACGTACTCCTTGTTGCGCTCGACCAGCGTGGTGCCGCGCACGGTGCGTGCGTAGCGCACCCAGCCGGCGCCGGCGATGGCGACCACCAATACCCAGAACGCGAGCTGGTCCTGGAGTTCCCGGGGCAGCGCCGCGCGCGCGAGGCCGTCGACGAGGAGCGCGATGAGGATCGCGGGAAACGAGAGCTGGACGTCGGCGACGCGCATGATGAAGGCGTCCATCTTGCCGCCCACGTATCCGCTCACCAGCCCGAGCGCGACGCCGATGACCATCGCGAGCACCGTGGCGAGCAGCCCGACGAGGAGCGAGATGCGCGAGCCGAAGAGGATCGCCGAGAGCACGTCGCGGCCCTGGTCGTCGGTGCCGAGCAGGTAGGTGCGGCTGCCGCCCGATGCCCACGCGGGCGGCGTCATCGCGTCGCCCAGGTTGAGCGTCGCGAGGTCGAACGGATTGTGCGGCGCGACCCACGGCGCGAACGCGGCGCCCAGCACCAGCGCGGAGGCGACCGCCGCGGCGAGCATCACGCCGGGGCTGCGCCGCAAGCTGTACAGGAAGTCGCTGTCGAGCCAGCGCCTCAGGCGTTCGCGGCCGACGAGGTAGGCGCGCGGCGCCTCGCCCTCGGGCTCGTTGCGGATCGCCATCAGCGCGCGCCCCCCGTCTCCACGCGCAGCCGCGGATCCACCGCGTAGTAGAGCAGGTCCACGACGAGGTTGATGACGACGAAGACGAGGCCGATGAGGCAGAGGTAGGCCGCCATCACCGGCACATCGGCGAACTGCACCGCCTGGATGAAGAGGAGGCCCATGCCCGGCCACTGGAACACCTGCTCGGTGATGATCGCGAACGCGATGATGCCGCCCAGCTGGAGGCCCGTGACCGTGATCACCGGTACCAGCGTGTTCTTGAGCGCGTGGCCGAAGTTCACCGCACGCTCCGTGAGGCCGCGTGCGCGCGCGAACTTGATGTAGTCGGAGCGCAGCACCTCGAGCATCTCGGAACGCACCAGGCGCATCACCAGCGTGAGCGGGAAGAAGCCGAGCGTGATCGCGGGGAGCACCAGCGCCTTGAGCCCCGAGGCGGTGAGGAATCCGGTCGACCAGAGGCCGAGCTGCACGGTGTCGCCGCGGCCGAACGACGGCAGCCACCCGAGCCACACGGCGAAGACGAGGATGAGGAAGATGCCGATCACGAAGTTCGGCAGCGACACCCCGACGAGCGAGGTCGTGAGCATCGCGCGCGAGACCCACGAGTCGCGCTTGAGCGCGGTGTAGACGCCGGCCGGGATTCCCACGATGAGCGCGATGAGGGAAGCGGTGAGCGCGAGCTCGAAGGTGGCCGGGAAGCGCTCCTCGAGGAGCTGCGAGACCGGGCGGCCGATGCGCAGCGAGATGCCGAAGTTGCCGCGCACCGCGTGCTCGACGAAAGTCGCGAACTGGACGTAGAACGGCCGGTCGAGGCCCAGCAGGTGGCGCATCTCGTCGCGGTCGGCCTGCGTCGCTTCGGGCGGCGTCATCTGGGAGACCGGATCTCCCACGTAGTTGAAGAGCGAGAACGAGATGAAGCCGACCACGAGCATCACCACGATGGCCTGCAGGAGTCGGCGAAGGATGAAGGCGAACACGGGTGGGCGGCGCTATGGGAGCTCGGCGGCCGTCTTCGCGCGGCCGGGAATCATCGGGCATGATGTAGCGGCGACCGAGGCAAAGTCAATTTGGAGGCGGCTGCGATGACCGAGGAGATGTTTCGCGAGGAACCCTACCGCCGGGAAACGGCCGCGACGGTGACCGGCGTCGCGCCCGAGGGCATCCGCCTCGACCGCACCGTCTTCTATCCGCGCGGCGGCGGCCAGGCGGGCGACGCGGGCGAGCTGCTGCTCTCCGATGGCAGCACGCTCGCGATCGCCGACACCGTGAAGTCGCGGTCACCCGCCCGCCTGGGAGAGGGCGGGGAAGAGGGCCGGTCGGAAATCCTCCACGTTCCGGCTTCCGACCAACTCCTCGCACGCTTGCATCCCGGCGCCGCCGTCACCGCCCGCATCGACTGGGAGCGCCGCCATCGGCACATGCGCTTCCACACCGCGACGCACCTCCTGTGCGCGATCGTGCCGCACCAGACCAACGGCTGCTCGATCACCGCGGGCTATGCGCGGCTCGATTTCGACATGGTGGAGCCGCTCGAGCGCGAGGCGCTGGAGCGCGAGCTCGCGCGCCTCGTCGCGGAGGCGCACGATGTCCGCACCGTGTGGATCACCGACGAGGAGCTCGACGCGAAGCCGGAGCTCGTGCGCACCATGTCGGTGAAGCCGCCGCGCGGGCTGGGGCGCGTGCGCCTGCTCGAGATCGACGGCGTGGACCTGCAGCCCTGCGGCGGCACGCACGTCGCGAACACGCGCGAGATCGGCGCGCTCAAGGTGGCGAAGATCGAGAAGAAGAGCGCGCGGACGCGGCGGGTGGTTCTCGAATTCGCTGAATAGGAACCACGGATGAACACAGATGAACACAGATCGGTGAGACGACGCAATGCCAGGGCCACGATCGCGATGCCATTTCGGCACTCATCCGTGTTCGTCCGTGTTCATCTGTGGTTCCCGCCTTAACCCGTGAGGTGGCTGAGCGGCAGCGCGGTGGTCTCCTTCACCTCCTCCAGCACGAAGCTCGACTTCACGTCGAGGACGCCGGGATGCTTGAGCAGCGAATCCATCACGAAGCGCGAGAAATGATCCAGGCCCTCGACCTGCACGCGCAGCAGGTAATCCATGTCGCCGGTGAGCGCGTGGCACGCGAGCACCTCGGGCCAGTCCTTCACGGCGCGCGCGAAGGCGTCGGTGGGCATGCGCCCGCGCTTCTCGAGCTTCACGGTGACGAAGCCCATCAGGGCGAGCCCGATCTTGCGCGCGTCGAGGAGCGCCACGTAGCGGCGGATGACGCCGGCCTTCTCGAGCGCGCGCACGCGGCGCAGGCACGCGCTGGGCGAGAGGCTCACGCGCGCCGCGAGCTCGAGGTTGGTGAGGCTTCCGTCGCGCTGCAGGAGCTCGAGCAGGCGCCGGTCGGTGCGATTGAGATGGAGGGGTGCCATATCGGTCGGTTCCGCGCTCGAGGACGCAATATTATTGCGCGAGAGCGGAATTTCGCGCTGCGGTTCGCAATCCTATTCTGCTGAAGGCGCGGTAGATTACGGGCAGGATTACCCGTTCCGGGAGCCAGCGATGAGCGCCAAGCCGCAAGCGATCGAGAACCCGATGGGCACCGACGGCTTCGAGTTCGTCGAGTACACCGCGCCCGACCCGCACCTGCTCGGCGCGCTCTTCGAGCAGATGGGCTTCGTCGCCGTCGCGCGGCACCGTTCCAAGGACGTGCTGCTCTATCGGCAGGGCGGCATCAACTTCATCGTGAACCGCGAGCCCGACAGCTTCGCGCAATCCTTCGCCCGCGTGCACGGCCCGTCGGCCTGCGCCTTCGCGATGCGCGTGAAGGACGCGGCGCGCGCCTACGGGCGGGCGCTCGACCTGGGCGCGAAGCCTTTCCACGGCAAGGTCGGCCCGATGGAGCTCAACATCCCGGCGATCGAGGGCATCGGCGGGAGCCTCATCTACCTCGTGGATCGGTACGATCGCGCGCCTGCGCCGGGCGAGGGCGCGAGCGGGGGCCCGACGATCTACGACATCGACTTCGTCCCGGTCGAAGGCACGCCGCGCCGTCCCGAGGGCGCGGGCCTCTTCGAGATCGACCATCTCACGCACAACGTGTATGCCGGGCGAATGGACGTATGGGCCGAGTTCTACCAGAAGCTCTTCGGCTTCCGCGAGATCCGCTACTTCGACATCCAGGGCCGCAAGACCGGGCTCACCTCGCGCGCGCTCACCAGCCCGTGCGGCAAGATCCGCATCCCCATCAACGAGCCCTCGGACCGCAAGTCGCAGATCCAGGAATACCTCGACGCCTACCACGGCGAGGGCATCCAGCACATCGCGCTCGCCACGCGCGACATCTATGCGACGGTGGAAGAGCTGCGCGCGCGCTCGGTGCGCTTCCTCGACACGCCCGACGCGTACTACGAACGCGTGGATGCGCGCGTGGCGAACCATGGCGAGGACCTCGCGCGCCTCAGGGCCAACCGCATCCTGATCGACGGCGAGGGCGTGGACAGGGAGCGCCGCGAGGACAAGCTGCTGCAGATCTTCACCGAGACCGTGATCGGGCCGATTTTCTTCGAGATCATCCAGCGCAAGGGAAACGAGGGGTTCGGCGAGGGCAACTTCCGGGCGCTCTTCGAGTCGATCGAGGCGGAGCAGATCGCCCGGGGTGCGATCTGAGCGCGATGCCGCGAAAATCCCTGGAACCGCGATGAACGCCGATGAATGACTCGTCGAAGGCCGCAGCACTGAGCTACCTCTCCGGGTTCGGCGCGCATCGCGAGACCGAGGCGGTGCAAGGCGCGCTGCCGGTCGGGCAGAACTCGCCGCAGCGGGTGCCCTTCGGCCTCTACACCGAGCAGCTTTCCGGCTCCGCGTTCACCGCGCCGCGCTCGCAGAACCTGCGTTCGTGGCTCTACCGGCTGCGGCCCTCGGCGATGCACGGCGCGTTTCGCCGCATCGACGACGGCAAGCTTCGCACCGCCGCATGCCGTGAAGCGGAATGTCCGCCGAACCGCTTGCGCTGGAGGCCCGCGCCGATCCCGCATGCGCCCACCGATTTCCTCGACGGCCTCGCCACCCTCGCGACCGCCGGTGAATCGCGCATGCAGTCCGGCGCCGCGGTCCACCTGTACGCCGCGAACCGCCCGATGCGCCGGCTCTTCTCGAGCGCCGACGGCGAACTGCTGATCGTGCCGCAGGAGGGCGAGCTGCTGCTCGCCACGGAGCTCGGGCGCCTCGCCGCGCGGCCCGGCGAGATCGCGCTGATCCCGCGCGGCGTGAAGTTCCGCGTGGAGGTCGACGGCCCCGCGCGCGGCTACGTGTGCGAGAACTACGGCGCGCCGTTCCGCCTGCCCGAGCTGGGACCGATCGGCGCGAACGGGCTCGCGAGCCCGCGCGATTTCCTCGCGCCGTGCGCCGCCTTCGAGGACGTCGACGAGCCCACCGAGGTCGTGGTGAAGCTCGCGGGGCGCCTCTGGAGCGTCGAGTACGGCCATTCGCCGCTCGACGTGGTCGCGTGGCACGGCAACTACTACCCGTACAAGTACGACCTCGCGCGCTTCAACGCGATCAACACCGTGAGCTTCGACCATCCCGACCCGTCGATCTTCACCGTGCTCAGCTCGCCCTCGGAGACCCCGGGCACCGCGAACGTGGACTTCGTCATCTTCCCGCCGCGCTGGATGGTGGCCGAGCGCACGTTCCGCCCGCCGTGGTTCCACCGCAACGTGATGAGCGAGCTGATGGGCCTGGTGCGCGGCACCTACGACGCGAAGCGCGAGGGCTTCCTGCCCGGCGGCGTGAGCCTGCACAACGCGATGAGCGCGCACGGCCCGGACCGGCCGAGCCACGAGGCGGCGAGCTGCGCGAAGCTCGAGCCGCAATACCTCGGCGATACGCTCGCCTTCATGTTCGAGAGCCGCTATCTCTTCGAGCCCACGGCGCATGCGATGAGTTCGCCGCAGATCGATCGCGAATACGACCAGGTGTGGAGCGGGTTTCCGAAAGCGACCCTCTCGGCCTCGCTTCCCCGAGGCGCAGGGAGTACCGGCTCCCCCTCGCTTGGCAGGGGGCGCGGGGGAGGGTCGTCTTGAAGCTCGCCTCGATGAAATCCGCGCGCCGCGACGGGCTCCTCGTCGTGGTCGATCGCGCGCTCGTAAACGCGGTGGACGCGACCCCGGTCGTCGGCACCCTGCAATCGGCGCTGGAACGCTGGAGCGAGGTCGAGCCGCGATTGCGCGACGTCGCGCGCGCGCTCGAGAAGGGCGAGGCGCGCGGCGCGTTCGATTTCCGCGCCGCGCTCGCCGAGGGACGCGTCGCCGCGCCGTTGCCGCGCGCCTACGAGTGGCTCGACGGCTCGGCCTACCTCTCGCACGTGGAGCGCGTGCGGCGCGCGCGCAACGCCACCGTGCCCGAGAGCTTCCAGCACGATCCGCTGATGTACCAGGGCGGCGCCGGGGCGATGATGGGCGCACGCGATCCGATCCGCGTGCTCTCCGAGGACTGGGGCGTCGACCTCGAGGGCGAAGTCGTCGCGATCGTGGGCGACGTCGCGATGGGAGCCGCTCCGCAGGAAGCCGAGCGCGCCGTGCGCCTCCTCACGCTCGTGAACGACGTCTCCTTCCGCCGCCTCATCCCCGCCGAGCTCGCGAAGGGCTTCGGCTTCGTGAACGGCAAGGGCGCCAACGCGCTCGCGCCGGTCGCGGTCACTCCGGACGAGCTGGGCGACGCATGGAAGGACGGACGCGTGCATCTGCCGTTGCGCTGCGACGTGAACGGCACGAGGCTCGGCGCGCCCGACGCCGGCGTCGACGCGGCGTTCGGGCTGTTCGAGCTCATCGCCCATGCGGCGAAGACACGCGAGCTCGCCGCGGGGACGCTGGTCGGTACCGGCACCGTTTCGAACCAGGATCGTGCGGCCGGATACGCGTGCCTCATGGAGGCGCGCCTCGTGGAGCAGGTGGAGCAGGGCGCGGCGAAGACGCCGTTCCTGCGCTTCGGCGACACGGTGCGGATCGAGATGCTCGACGCGAAGGGTGCGAGCGTGTTCGGCGCGATCGAGCAAACGGTGGAGCGATACGAAAGGGCCGGACGGGACCCGGAGCGCACGAAGCGGGGGCTTGCTCCATGACGGGCGAGACGGGTCACGCCCTGCGCGGCGACTACCGCCGCATGCGGCCCGACTACACGGTGGACCAGGAATGGGACGCCTACACGCCGGCCGAGCATGACCTGTGGCGACGGCTCTATGCGCGGCAGGCGGCGCTGGTGCCGCGGTACGCGTGCGACGAGTTCCGCTCGACGCTCGAGACGCTCGACTACGGCGCCGGCATCCCGCGCTTCGACGCGATCAACGCGAAGCTCCTCGCCGCGACGCGCTGGCGCCTGGTGGCCGTACCCGGGCTCGTGCCGGACCTGGTCTTCTTCGAGCACCTCGCGAACCGGCGCTTTCCGGTCACGGTCTGGCTGCGCGAGCCGGCGGAGTTCGACTACATCGTGGAGCCGGACATCTTCCACGACTTCTTCGGGCACGTGCCGATGCTCTTCAACCCGGTGTTCGCCGACTACATGCAGGCGTACGGCAAGGGCGGCATCAAGGCGCACGCGCTCGGCGCGATCGAGATGCTCGCACGGCTCTACTGGTACACCGTGGAGTTCGGACTCATCGAGACGCCGCAGGGGCTGCGCACTTACGGCGCGGGCATCCTCTCGTCCGGCGGCGAGATCCGCTACTGCATCGACAGCGAGGAGCCGAACCGCCTGGGATTCGCGCTCCTGCGCGTGATGCAGACGCGCTACAAGATCGACACCTTCCAGGAAACCTATTTCGTGGTCCGCGGCTTCGACGAGCTCTTCGCGGCGACGGCGCCGGATTTCGCGCCGTACTACCAGGAGCTGCGCACGCGCGAGGCCTACGCCCCTTCCACGGTGCTCGCGAGCGACCGCATCTACCATCGCGGCGTCGCGCCGACGCGCGCGGCCTAGGGCAAGGGCCGGCTAGCGGAAGGTCCAGCGCAGGCCGAGGCGCACGCCGCGGCGCTCGCCGGGATGCACGAGGTAGTCCTCCGGCATTCCGCCCGGGGTCCACAGTTGCGAGGCGACGAACGCGTCCATGCCGCTCGTGTGCGCGTCGAACAGGTTGAACGCGTCCAGGGTGACGGTCGCATTGCGCCACACGCGGCGCGCGAGCCGGGCGTTCACGGCGGTGGAATCGGGCAGCAGCGCCGACTCGTCGTCCGCGTATTCGCCCGCCGCCGCGTGGGTCACGAAGAGGCTCGCGCTCCAGCCGTTCCGGTTGCGCAACGTCGCGCCGGCGATGCGGACCTGCGGAGCGCCGGCCCTGCCGAAGCTCGCGCCGGGCGCGGGCGGGAGCGCGACGGCGCCCGCCTCGATCTCGACCCACGATTTCCCGAGCACGGCTGCGAGCGCGCCGGGCTCGCTCGCGACGCGCCATGATCCATGCGGACCATCCGCGCGCGCGCTCGACGCGGCGATGGCCGACGCGGCGACGAGCGCCGCCGCCACGATTTGTAGTCTCCCTGGCGACACCCAGCGAGACTAGCACGCGAAAAGGGGCGCGTGCGCGCCCCTTCCCGCGGCTGCGATGGGACTCGCGGCTACTGGATCTGCACCCAGGTCGCCTGCAGCCAGTTGTCGGCGCGGTGGATCACCTTCACGTTCGCGCGCGACGCCCACGGGATCACCTGGATGTGCAGCGGCAGGTTGTAGACCTGGTCGCGGAAGTACTCCATCGCCTTGTCGATCTTCTCCTGGCGCCGCTTGGGATCGGTGTCGCCCTTGAGGTCGTCGATCATGGCGTCGAACTTGGGATCCTTGTAGTTGCCCCAGTTGAAATCGCCGTCGCCCTGCGCGTCGCGCGAGTGCAGCACCGGCTGCAGCGTGAAGATCGCGTCCGTCGTGGCGCCCCCCCAGCCGAGCATGCAGAAGCTCGTGTCGAGCCGCTGCACCATCGGGAAGTACTGCGCGCGCGGCATCGCGTTCACCTTCACGGTGACGCCGATCTTCGCGAGCATGCCCGCCACCGCGACGCAGATCTTCTCGTCGTTGATGTAGCGGTTGTTCGGGCAGTCGAGCCGCACCTCGAAGCCGTTCGGGTAGCCCGCCTCGGCCATCAGCTTCTTCGCCGCGGCGACGTCGTAGGGCAGGCGCTTGTCGAGCGACTTCGGGATGCCCGCCTTCTCCGGGTTGGGCAGGTTGATCGCGGTGGGCACCGAGAGGCCGCGCATCACGGCGCGATGGATCGCCTCGATGTTGATCGCCTGCAGGAAGGCCTTGCGCACCCGGATGTCCTTGAACGGGTTCTTGCCCTTCACGTTCGAATAGAGCAGCTCGCCGCGGTTCTGGTCCATCTCGAGGAAGATCACGCGGTTCTCGCGGCCCTCGTAGACGTGGATGTTCTTGTCGTGCTTGAGCTTGTCGATGTCCTGCACGTCGGGGTCGAGCACGAAATCGAGGTCTCCGGAGAGGAGCGCCGAGATGCGCGTCGCGCCCGACTTCACCGGCGAGTAGACGATGTCGTCGACGTTGCCGTCCCAGTAGTCCTTGCCCGCCTTGAGCCCCCACCAGTTCGGGTTCTTCTTGAAGACGCTCTTCACGTCGGGCTCGCGCGAGACGAGGATGTAGGGGCCGGTGCCCATCGCGTGGCGCGACGTGTAGCTCTCCTCCTGCTTCTTGAAGTCCTGCGTCTCGAGCGCGTTGTGCTCCTCGCACCACTTCTTGCTCATCATGAAGAGGCTGTTGGCGAGCATCTCGAGCATCACCGGGTTGGGCACCGGCGTGACCAGCTGCACCGTGTACTCGTCGATCTTGGTGGGCGCGCCGACCGCGTTGCCGTAGACGCGGAAGTTCGAGGTCGGTCCCTGCAGCCGCTTGATCGAGAACACCACGTCGTCGGCGGTGAAGTCGCTGCCGTCCTGCCACTTCACGCCCTTCCTCAGGTGGAAGATCCAGGTCTTCGGATCCTTCTGCTCCCAGCTCTCGGCGAGGCCGGGCAGGATCTCGAGCTTCTTGCCGCGCATCACGAGCGATTCGTACACCTGGCCGTTGATCGAGTTGGTGAGCAGCTCGTTCTGGGCCATCGGGTCGGCGGTGAGGTAGTCGCCCTGGCTCGACCATCGCAAGGTCTTCGCCTGGACGAGGGGCGCTGCGGCGATGAGCGCGGCGAGCGCGAGCGCGGCAAAGCGTGGCATTGGGGCCTCCTCCTCTTGTCGGAGGCGCCATCATAGACCCACCGGGGCGCGGCGTATAATTTCCGCTTCCCGGAGGTGAATGCCATGAATGCCATCGTCAAGGATCGCAGCGCCGCTCTTTCCCTCAAGGATCCGAAGCTCTTCCGCGACCGCGCCTACCTCGACGGCGCGTGGGTCGAGGCCGACGGCCGCAAGCGCTTCGACGTCGACAATCCCGCCGACGGCAGCACCCTGGGCTCCGTGCCGGACATGGGAGCGGCCGAGACGAAGCGCGCCATCGACGCCGCCAACGCGGCGCTTCCCGCCTGGCGCGCGCTCCCCGCGAAGGAGCGCTCGAGGATCCTGCGCAAGTGGTACGACCTCATCGTCGCGAACGTCGAGGACCTCGCGGCTCTCCTCACCGCCGAGCAGGGGAAGCCCCTTTCCGAATCGAAGGGCGAGATCACCTACGGGGCGTCGTTCGTCGAGTGGTTCGCGGAGGAGGCGAAGCGCGTCTACGGCGACGTGATCCCCACGCCCACCAACGACCGCCGCCTCATCGTGCTCAAGCAGCCGATCGGCGTCTGCGCCGCGATCACGCCGTGGAACTTCCCGAACGCGATGATCACGCGCAAGGTCGCGCCCGGCCTCGCCGCCGGCTGCACGTTCGTGCTGAAGCCCGCCGAGCAGACGCCGTTCTCGGCGCTCGCGCTCGCCGAGCTCGCCGAGCGCGCCGGCATCCCGAAGGGCGTGCTGAACATCATCACCGGCGATCCGGTGGCGATCGGCCAGGAGCTCTGCGCGAGCCCGATCGTGCGCAAGGTCACCTTCACCGGGTCCACCGAGGTGGGCCGCATCCTCATGCGCCAGAGCGCGGACACGATCAAGAAGCTCTCCTTCGAGCTCGGCGGCAACGCGCCCTTCATCGTGTTCGACGACGCCGACCTCGATGCCGCGACCGAGGGCGCGCTCGCCTCGAAGTATCGCAACGCGGGCCAGACCTGCGTTTGCGCGAACCGCATCTACGTGCAGGACAAGGTGTACGACGCCTTCGCCGCGAAGCTCGCCGAGAAGATCAAGGCGTTCAAGGTGGGCAACGGCACGGAGCCGGGCGTCACCATCGGGCCCCTCATCGACGAGCAGGGCATGAAGAAGGTCGAGGACCACGTGGCGGACGCCGTGGCGCAGGGCGCGAAGGTGGTGCTCGGCGGCCATCGGCACCCGCTCGGCGGGCGCTTCTTCGAGCCGACGCTCCTCACCGAGATGAAGAGCAGCATGAAGGTCGCGCGCGAGGAGACGTTCGGCCCGGTCGCGCCGCTCTTCCGCTTCAAGGACGACGCGGAGGCGATCCGCCTCGCGAACGATACCGAGTTCGGCCTGTGCGCGTACTTCTACTCGCGCGACGTCGGCCGCATCTTCCGCGCCGCCGAGGCGCTCGAGGCGGGCATCGTCGGCGTGAACGTGGGCATCATCTCGAACGAGGTCGCGCCGTTCGGCGGCGTGAAGCAGTCCGGTCTCGGCCGCGAGGGCTCCAAGTACGGCATCGAGGATTTCCTCGAGATCAAGTACGTGTGCCTGGGCGGAATCCAGTAGCGCGCGGCCGCGGAACTCGCGCCGCGGCCGGCCCTCCCAGCGTATCCCGCATTCCTTCCACTTCCCGGAGTCGCGATTGAAACCGATCCTCGCCGTCCTCTTCGTCGCAGCGCTCGTCGCCGGCTGCGCGACCGAGGAAAAGCCCGCGCCCGCCGCGGCGTGCAAGCCCGCGCCCAACGAGCTCGAGACGAAGGACCTGCAACCGGGAACCGGCGACACCGTCCGCTTCCGCACCGCGGTGCTGGTGAGCTACACGGGCTGGCTCTACGACGGCTGCGCCAAGGACCTCAAGGGCGCGATGTTCGACACCTCGCAGGGAAGGCCGGTGCCCTTCGGCTTCATCGTCGGCGCGGGACGCGTGATCCGCGGCTGGGACGAGGGCGTGATCGGGATGAAGGAGGGCGGCAAGCGCCTGCTCGTGATCCCCGCCGACAAGGCCTATGGCGCGCGCGGCGCGCCGCCGAAGATCCCGCCCAACGCGCCGCTCGTCTTCGAAGTGCAGATCGTGAAGATCATCCAGCAGCCGGCGCAATGAAGCTCACCAGCACCAGCTTCGCCGACGGCGGCGCCATCCCGGTGGAGTTCGCCTTCTGCGCCCCCGACCCGAAGGGCCACGCGACGCTCTCGAAGAACCGCAACCCGCACCTCGCCTGGAGCGACGTGCCGGCCGGCACGAAATCGTTCGCCGTCGTGTGCCACGATCCGGACGTGCCGAGCCGCGGCGACGACGTGAACCAGGAAGGGCGCGTCGTGCGCGCCTCGCTCCCGCGCGTCGATTTCTTCCACTGGGTGCTCGTCGACCTGCCCGCCTCCGTGCGCTCGATCGAGGCGGGCGAGTTCGCTTCCAGCGTGACGCCCCACGGCAAGGCCGGTCCGAAGGCTCCTCACGGCGCGCTGCACGGGATCAACAGCTACACCGACTGGTTCGCGAACGACGCCTCGATGTCGGGCGACTACTACGGCTACGACGGCCCGTGCCCGCCGTGGAACGACGAGCTGCCGCACCGCTACGTGTTCACCGTGTATGCGCTCGACGTCGAGCGGTTGCCGCTGCAGGGCGAGTTCCGCGGCCCGGACGTACGCCAGGCGGTGCAGCGCCACGTGCTCGCGCAGGCTTCGATCACCGGCCGGTATTCGCTCAATCCCGCGGTGAAGTTCTGAGGCGCGTTGTTTGAAAAAGTGGGAAAAGGGGTCAGATTACTTTTTCGCCCGCGCGAAAAGGTAATCTGACCCCTTTTTCATTCGTCATCGCTGCCGCGTAACCACTTCTCGTAATCGCGCCGCGTCTTCTTCGTCGGCCGGCCCTTGAAACGCGGCGAGGGAAGCGCCTTCATCTCCGCGGCGAGCACGGTGCGCCGCGCGCGGCTCTCCGCGGTCTCCTCGTAAAGCAGCGCAGCCTCGGAGGCCGGCCCGCGCCGTTCCGAGAGTCCCTTCACCAGCACGGTGTGCTCGAACGGAGGGCGGCGCACCACCACGGCGTCGCCGGGCTTCACCGGCTTCGCGGCCTTCGCGCGCTCGCCGTTCACCGAAACGTGCCCCGCCTCGATCGCCTGCGCGGCGAGCGTGCGCGTCTTGAAGAAGCGCGCGGCCCACAGCCACTTGTCGATGCGCATCAGCAGGGATCGCCGACGGCTCGACGATGACGCGGCTCGCGCCGTCGGACGCGGGTTCGCGTCATTTCCGCAGCTTCACCTCGTAGGCCACGATCGGCGTGGAGGTGCCGGTGTCGAACTCCGCGCCCGCGACGACGCCCGCCTCGGCCACCTCGCGCACGCTGCGCGCCTGGTCGTAGAGCACGTACATCGCCCCGAGCGCGAAGTCGCGCCCGGAGCCGATCGCCCAGAAGCGGTCGAACTCGAACACCTCGCGCATGGAGTACACGGCGTAGATGCCCGAAGGGTTCGCCACCATGACCGTCATCTGGCTCGACTCGTACGGGTCGTCCTCCTCCTCCTTGGGGTTGAGGAACGCGTCGTCCTTGAGCACCGGGTGCAGGCGCCGGAAGGATTCGTAGATCGCGGCCTTGCCGTGGAAATCGAGGTTGGGCGTGCGCTCGAGCACGTTCTCGAGCACCAGCTGGTGGGCGGCGCTCCCCGCCACGCCGATGAAGGAATCGCCGTACGCGGTCACCTTCTCCGGATGGCGATCGTATTGGGGCGCGAGCCGCGTGGTGCCGAACGTGGTGAGCGAGTCGGCGGCGATCACGGCGCTGTCGCCCTTGCGCACGACGACGATGGTGGTCATGGAGGGAAGCGGTCGGGGAAACCGGCATTTTACCGGCGCGGCGGCCGAAGCGATCGCCGGCTGGGGCACAATCGCGGCATGAACGTCGCGTCCTGGCTCGCCCGCACCGCCCGATCCGATCCCCGGCGGATCGCCGTGCTGCGCGGCGCCTCGCCCTGGGCGACGTACGGCGAGCTCGCGGAACGATCGGCGCGCATCGCCGCCGGCCTCACCGGGCGCGTCGGGCTCGCGCCGGGCGATCGCGTCGCGATCGTGATGCGGAATACCCCGGAGTACCTCGAGGCGCTGTACGGGATCTGGTGGGCGGGGCTCGCCGCGGTGCCGATCAATGCCAAGCTGCATGCGAGGGAGGTCGCCTGGATCGTCGAGGATTCCGGCGCGCGCGTGGTGGTCGAGGAGCCGGCCCAGCTGCGCGATCTCGCGGCCGCCGAGCCCGGCGCGCTCGCCCAGACCGATTCCTCGGCGCTCGCATGGCTCTTCTACACCAGCGGGACGACGGGACGCCCCAAGGGCGCGATGCTCTCGCACCGCAACCTCGCGCAGATGACGCTCGGCTATTTTTCCGACGTCGATGGCGTGTGCGCGGAGGGCCGCCTGCTCCACGCCGCGCCGATGTCCCACGGCTCCGGCCTCTACACCTTCACGCATCTCGCCAAGGGCGCGGCGCAGGTGGTGCCCGAATCGGGCGGCTTCGATCCGGCGGAAGTGCTCGCGCTCCTCGAGGCGCACGAGCAGGTGTCGTTGTTCGCCGCGCCGACCATGGTGAAGCGGCTCGCCGAGGCGGCGCTCGCGGGAGGGATGCGCGCGAAGGGGCTGCAGACGCTCGTCTACGGCGGCGGACCCATGTACCTCGCCGACCTCGACCTCGCCACGCGCGCGCTGGGCCAGCGCCTCGCGCAGATCTACGGCCAGGGCGAGAGCCCGATGACCATCACCGCGCTCTCGAAGCACCATCACGCCGACGTCGCGCATCCACGCCATCGCGAGCGGCTCGCATCCGTGGGACTTCCACAGGGCGCGGTGGAAGTGACGTTGCGCGACGGCGAGGGACGGGCGCTCCCCGCCGGCGAGGTGGGCGAAGTGTGCGTGCGAGGCGACGTGGTGATGTCGGGATACTGGCGCAATCCCGCGGCCAGCGCGGCGGCGCTGCGCGGCGGATGGCTCTGGACCGGCGACATGGGCGCCTTCGACGCGGACGGCTTCCTCACCCTCAAGGACCGCAGCAAGGACCTCATCGTGAGCGGCGGCTCGAACATCTATCCGCGCGAGGTCGAGGAGGTGCTGCTCACGCACGAGCGGATCGCGGAATGCGCGGTCGTCGGGCGGCCCGACCGCGAATGGGGCGAGCGCGTCGTCGCGTTCGTGGTCGCGCGCGGCGCGCCGCCGCCGGAGCCCTCCGAGCTCGATCGACTGTGCCTCGAGCACATCGCGCGCTTCAAGCGCCCGCGCGAGTACCGTTTCGTCGAGCGCCTGCCGAAGAACAATTACGGCAAGGTGGTGAAAGGCGAGTTGCGCTCCATGCTCGGTGCGGACGGCGGCGAGGCCCTGCGATGACGGCCCTGCTTTTTCCGGGTTTCGCGAGCCGGCTCGTCCACGCTTCGGGATGCGATATCCATGCGGTCGTCGGGCCGCAGCGCGACGCGCCCGCGGTCCTGCTGCTGCACGGCTATCCGCAGACGCACGCGATCTGGCACAAGGTCGCGCCGCGGCTCGCCGCGCGCTGGAACGTAGTGGCCTGCGATCTGCGCGGCTACGGCGATTCCGGCAAGCCGCCGAGCACGCCCGACCACGCGCCGTACTCCAAGCGCGCGATGGCCGCGGACCAGGTCGAGGTCATGCGGGCGCTGGGCCACGAACGCTTCCTCCTCGTGGGGCACGACCGCGGCGGCCGCGTCGCCCATCGCCTGTGCGTCGACCATCCGGACGCGGTGATGAAGATGGCGGTGCTCGACATCGCGCCCACGCTCGCGATGTACGAGCAGACCGACGAGGCGTTCGCACGCGCATACTGGCATTGGTTCTTCCTGATCCAGCCCGCGCCGCTGCCCGAGACGATGATCGCGAGCGGGATCGACCTGATCCTTCCCGCGAAGATGGGCTCGGGAAGCGCCGGCCTCTCGCCCTTCGCGCCGGAAGCGTGGGCCGAGTACGAGCGCTGCTTCACCCCCGGCATGGTGCACGCGAGCTGCGAGGATTACCGCGCGGCGGCTTCCATCGACCTCGAGCACGATCGCGCCGATCGTGCGGCGGGACGGCGCGTGCGCTCGCCGCTGCTCGCGCTGTGGGGCGCGCGCGGGGTGGTCGAGCGCTGTTTCGAGCCCCTCGACGAATGGCGCCGCGTGGCCGATGATGTGCGCGGCCGCGCGCTTCCCGCCGGCCATTACCTTCCCGAAGAAGTGCCCGACCTGGTAGTCGAGGAACTGGAGAGATTTTTCGAATGAGCAAGCAGAGCAGACACCGGGGACAGACCCTGAACCAAGCAAAGGCAAAACCAGGGTCTGTCCCCAAAGCTAAGCCAGGGTCTGTCCCCAAAACAAAACCAGGGTCTGTTCCCCACCATCGCATCGCGGTGATCGCCGGGGATGGCATCGGCAGGGAAGTGGTGCCCGAGGGCCAGCGCGTGCTCGAGGCGGCGGCGCGCAAGTTCGGCTTCGCGCTCCAATGGGACGAGAAGCCCTGGAGCTGCGAGTACTACCGGAAGCACGGGCGCATGATGCCCGAGGACGGCCTCGCGCAGATCCGCGACCACGACGCGATCTTCCTCGGCGCGGTGGGCTTTCCCGGCGTGCCGGACCACGTGTCGCTGTGGGGACTCCTCATCCCGATCCGGCGCGAGTTCCAGCTGTACGTGAACCTGCGGCCGGTGCGCCTCATGCCCGGCGTCGCGAGCCCGCTCGCCAACCGCAAGCCCGGCGACATCGACTTCTGGGTGGTGCGCGAGAACAACGAGGGCGAGTACTCGAACGCGGGCGGGCGAATGTACGCGGGAACCGAGCACGAGTTCGCGACGCAGCTCTCGGTGTTCTCCCGCCGCGGCTGCGACCGCATCATGCGCTTCGCCTTCGAGCTCGCGAAAACGCGCGCGAGGAAGCACGTCACCTCGGCCACCAAGTCGAACGGCATCTCGATCACCATGCCCTACTGGGACGAGCGCTTCAAGGCGATCTCCGCGGAGTATCCGGGCGTGAAGACCTCGCAGTACCACATCGACATCCTCACCGCGAACTTCGTGCTGCACCCCGACTGGTTCGACGTCGTGGTGGGCTCGAACCTGTTCGGCGACATCCTCTCCGACCTGGGTCCCGCCTGCACCGGCACGATCGGCATCGCGCCCTCGGCGAACCTCAATCCCGAGCGCGAGTTCCCTTCCTGCTTCGAGCCGGTGCACGGCAGCGCGCCCGACATCTACGGCAGGAAGATCGCGAACCCCATCGGCCAGATCTGGTCGGGCGCGATGATGCTCGAGCACCTCGGCCACAAGGACGCGGCCGACGCGATCGTGAAGGCGATCGAGACGGTGCTCGAAAAGGGCCCGCGTACGCGCGACCTCGGCGGCAACGCCGGCACCGAGGAGGTCGGCAAGGCGATCGCGCAGGCGCTCTAGCGCCGCGCGCGCGATCGCGATGGCCTAGCGCCGCGCGCGCGATCGCGATGGCCTAGCCCGAGCGCGCGATCGCGATGGGCTAGCCGAGCGCGCGCTGGAGCGCGGCGAGATCCTCGACGATCTCGTCCGGGCGCACGCCCAGCCGCTCCACGGGCGCCTTGCCGCGATTCACCCAGTAGGCGCGGAAGCCGAAGGCCTTCGCGCCCGCCGCGTCCCATCCGTTCGACGAGACGAAGCCCACCAGCCCGCGCGGCACGCCGAGCGCCTCCTCGGCGATGCGGTACACCGCGGGATCGGGCTTGAAGCGGCGCGCGGCGTGCACGCTCAGGATGCCGCCGCGGAAGCTCGCGCGGAGGCCGTTGTGGTCCACCACCGCCTCGAGCATGCCGGGATGGCCGTTGGAGAGGATCGCGAGGGGGCGCGTGCGCGCGAGCGATTCGAGCGCCGCCGGCACCTCGGGGAACGTCGCGAGCCCGCGGTATTCGTCGATCATCGCGCGCTGCGCCGCCTCGTCCGCCTCGATCGCGAGGGAGTCGAGCGCCCAGTCGAGCGCGGCGCGCGTCACGCGGTCGAAATCCTCGTAGCGGCCCATGAGCGTGCGCAGCCACGAGTATTCGAGCTGCTTCGCGCGCCACGCGGCGGAGAGCGCCGCGCCACGTCCGGGGAAGAGCATCTCCGCGCGCCGCGACACCGAATGCACGTCGAAGAGCGTTCCGTACGCGTCGAAAACGAGGGCTGCGACTTCGGCGGTCATGGGTCCTCCCCTTTCGCCGGATGCTACCATTGGCGCCGCGACTTCCCACGACCCCCGCCCCATGCTCGCCCGAATCGCCGCGATCCTCGCGGCCCTGCTCTCGCTTTCCGCGCACGCGGATACGTGGCCCTCGAAGCCCCTGAGGATGGTGATTCCGTTCCCCGCGGGCGGCCCCACCGACGTGATGACGCGCGTCGTCGCCGAGAAGCTCGGCGCCCAGCTCGGCCAGTCCGTCATCGTGGACAACAAGCCCGGGGCGGGCGGCGAGATCGGCGCGAAGTACGTCGCGGACAGCGCGCCCGACGGCTACACGTTCGTGATGGCGACCGGCAGCACCCATTCGGTCGGGCCCTATCTCACCTCGAAGCCGCCCTACGACCCGGTGAAGGATTTCACGCCGATCATCTGGGCCGGCAACTCGCCCAACGTGCTCGTCGTCTCGCCAAAGCTCGGGTTCAAGAGCGTTCGCGACCTCATCGCGTACGCCAGGGCGCACCCCGGGCAGCTCAACTTCGCGAGCAGCGGCGTGGGCAGCGTCGCGCACCTCACCGGCGAGCTCTTCGCGCACGAGGCGGGAATCCAGCTCACGCACGTGCCCTACAAGGGCACGCAGCTCTCGCTCGCGGACCTCATGTCGGGCCAGGTCGCGATGCTCTTCGATGCGATCGTCACCGCCAAGCCCCACGTCGACGCGGGCCGCCTGCAGGCGCTCGGCATCTCGACGCGCAAGCGCTCGCCCCTCATGCCGAACCTTCCCACGATCTCCGAGTCGGGGCTCCCCGGCTTCGAGAGCTACAACTGGTTCGGCGTGTTCGGTCCCGCGGGAACGCCGCAGCCGATCGTCGATCGCATGAATGCGCAGATGAACCGCGTGCTGCAGGACCCGGGCGTGCGCGCTCGCTTCGCCCAGCTCGGTTTCGAGCCCGCGGGCGGCACGCCCGCCGAGTTCGCCGCGATGATGCGCAGCGAGACGGCGAAATGGCGCAAGGTGATCGACGAAGCGCACGCGAAAGTGGAGTGAGCCCGATGTTCTCCTGGAAATTCCCCTATCCCTCGCAACGCATGCCGGTGCTCGCGAAGAACGTGGTCGCGACCTCGCAGCCGCTCGCCGCGCAGGCCGGGCTCTCGATGCTCGCGCGCGGCGGGAACGCCGTCGACGCGGGCCTCGCCGCGGCGATCGCGCTCACCGTGGTCGAGCCGACCTCGAACGGCATCGGCTCGGATGCGTTCGCGATCCTGTGGGACGGCCAGCGCCTGGTGGGCCTCAACGCATCGGGCCGCTCGCCCGCCGGCTGGACGCCGGAGCGATTCGCCGGGAAGAAGGCGATGCCGACCACCGGGTGGGACTCGGTGACGGTGCCCGGTTGCGTCTCGGCGTGGGTCGCGCTTTCCAAGCGCTACGGGAAGCTCGCGTTCGAGTCGCTCTTCGAGCCCGCGATCCGCTACGCACGCGAAAGCTTCATGGTGTCGCCGATCACCGCGTTGAGCTGGGCGAACCAGGCGCCGAACTTCAAGAGCTTCTCGGAGTTCTGCTGGACGTTCCTGCCCAAGGATCGCGCGCCGTATGCCGGGGAGCGCTTCTATTGCCCGCAGCAGGCCGAGACGCTGGAGGACATCGCCTCGAGCAAGGGCGAGAGCTTCTATCGCGGGACGCTCGCCGAGCGCATCGCGCTCGCCAGCCGCTCCGACGAGGGCGCGATGACGCAGGAGGACCTCGCCGAGCACAAGTGCGACTGGATCGACCCGATCTCGGTCGAGTACCGCGGCTACCGGCTGCACGAGATGCCGCCCAACGGGCAGGGCATCGCCGCGCTGATCGCGCTCGGGATCCTGCGCAATCACGAGGTCGCGTCGTATCCGCCCGATTCGGCCGACAGCCTGCACCTGCAGATCGAGGCGATGAAGCTCGCCTTCGCCGATTCGTGGCGCAACGTCTCGGACCCGGCGACCATGGAGGTTTCGCCCGCGCAGATGCTCGACGACGCCTACCTCGCCGAGCGCGCCCGGTCGATCGACATGAAGCGCGCCTCCGCACCCGCGCCCGGCATCCCGAAGGGCGGCGGCACCGTGTACCTCACCGCGGCCGACGAGCGCGGCATGATGCTCTCGTTCATCCAGTCGAACTACATGGGCTTCGGCTCGGGCGTCGTCGTGCCGGGCACCGGCATCAGCCTGCAGAACCGCGGCGCCGGCTTCACGCTCAAGCCCGGTCACCCGAACCAGGTCGCCCCGCGCAAGCGCCCGTACACGACCATCATTCCCGGGTTCCTCACGCGCGAGGGCGAGCCGGTGATGAGCTTCGGCGTGATGGGCGGGCACATGCAGGCGCAGGGCCACGTGCAGATGGTGGTGCGCCTCGTCGACTACAACCAGAACCCGCAGTCGGCGAGCGACGCGCCGCGCTGGTTCGTGCACGCCGACTGGGCGGTGAGCGTGGAGGACTCGGTGCCCGCCGCGGTGAAGGAGGAGCTCGTGCGGCGCGGCCACCGCGTGATCCCTTCGGACCGGCCGCAATTCGGCTTCGGCGGCGCGCAGCTCATCCATCGGCTCGACGACGGCTATTGCGCGGCCTCCGACCATCGCAAGGACGGCTGCGCGGTCGGCTTCTGATCAGCGCCGCCGCAGCGCCATCACGCCGAGGGTCGATTCCGGGCTCTCGGTGTAGCTCCAGTCCTCGCGCGCGTCGGGAAGCAGCTCCTGCACGAGCTGCAGCACGTCGGCGCGCGTGCGGTACACCATGCGCCAGTCCATGTAGGTCTCGAGGAACGCGGCCTCGGTGAGCGCGGCGAGGAACTGCGTGAGCACCAGCGTTCCGCCGGGCCGCACCATCGCGAAGAGCGAGCGCGCGAGCGCCGCGGCCTGCGACTGCGGCAGCGTCTCGAGCAATCCCGAGCAGTACACGAGGTCCATGTCGGCGAACGGCGGGCCGCCGCGCACGAGGTCCCGCACCGCGCCGAGGTGGGTCGTGATCGGCAGGCTCGCGTAGTCGCGCTTCACCTGCTCGAGGTTGTCGGCATCGCCGTCGAAGGCGACGATGCGACCCACGCGGTGCGAGCCGAAGCCGACGATGCGGTCCCATTCGCGCAGCAATCCGGCGCCGGCGGCGAAGATCGTGGGCGGGCGCGGCGCCTGCTCGATCGCCTCCTCGATGGCGCGCGCGAGCGCATCGCGCCGGAAGCGCAGCGCGCGCGCGGTCTGGCCGCGGATCACGCACTGGTGGAGCGCCGCCGCGGCGTCCGCGAGGGGAATGTCGAGCGTGCGCCCGCGCAGCGCGAAGTCGACCGCGCGCGCGTCGCCCGCGATGCCGCGCGGCCGCGCGTAGCAGCGCAGGATGAACGGGTCGAGGTGCAGGAAGCCGCGGATCGGATGCGCGCGGGCGGCGGCGAGGACGCGCGACCAGGTTTCCGCGCTGCTGCGCGCACGCGCCGCGGCCAGCCCGGCGATCACGTTGCGCAGCGCTTCCTCGATGCGTCCGGCGCGCGCCTCGGCGAGGGCCGCATCGAGCTCGAGGCTCGCGATCGCCGTGACCGCCTCGTCGTTCGCCGCGCTCGGCCGCGCGCCGGAGCGCGCGCGCCCTTCGTTCACGCGCGCGCGTCGCCCGCGGCGGGCCGCAGCCGTGCCGCGATCGAGCCGCCCTCGTCGTTGTCGAGCGGCAGCTCCGCGCCGCTCGCGTAGCGGCGCAGGTCCTCGCCGCTCGGCGCGAGGAATGGAAGCCGCCGGTAGAGCACGCCCGCGCGCTCCCGGAAGCGCAATCCCATCAGCACGCGCGGCAAGGCGTGGCCGCGTACCGGCATGGCGCCCGCGAGGATCTCCATGTCGAAGACGCGCCGGTAGAAGCCCATGTGCCGCTCCGTCACCGCGGCGACCAGCCATTCGGCATCGACCGCGGCGCACGCCGTGGTATGCGCCTTGAAGAGCCGCATGAGCGAGCGCGCGCGATCGGCCGCGCGGTCCACCACCGTGAAGCTCGCCTCCACCACCGGTGCGCGCGCGCTGCGCTCGCGGATCTCCGCGGCGAAGGACTGCGCCGCCGGAAGCGGCGCGTGGGAGCCCGAGGCGGAGTGGCTGCAGCGCGTCGAGCCGAGGACGCGCCCGTGCTCGACGAGGAGGAAGGTGGCGCTTCCCGCCGCGCCGTCGAGCGGATCGGCGGAAGCAGGAGACTCCGAGGGAGCGACGTCGCCCTCGCGCACCATGGTCGCGAAGCGCAGGGCGCGCGCCGCCGCCCAGTCCTCTCCTGCGACTGCGCGCTTCAACGTGGCGGGGGAGGTACGCGACATCGACCGCGGCTCGTCGAATGCGAGCTCGACGAGCCCGGAAGTCCAGGGGGCGGGGGACATCTCCGGAGCATAGGATCGCGTCCCGGGATCGTCCCCACCCGCAGGGGTGGGGAATCACGGGTGCGCGCCGCGCGCCGGCATGACAAACTAACCACGCGAGCATCGCGGAGACTCCTCGAGGACATGGCCGCAGACCCCTTTTCGACGCCCCGCTCCGGCCTTTTCCGGCGCTACGCCGCCGTGATGATGGGGCTCGTGGGCGGGGCGCTCGTCCTGCAGGGGCTGCTCGGCGTGGGCTTCGCGTATCGCGCGAGCCTCGACACGGCGGCGCGCGTGCAGCACACCGAGGTGCACGCGGCGGCCGAACGGCTCAAGCAGTATTTCGCAAGCGCGGAAAGCGACCCGCTGCGCGCGGGACCGAGCGCGGCTCCGAGCGGCCTGCGCTACGCGAGCGAGGTCGTGAGCGCGGTCGCGATCGGCGGGAGCGGGCGCATCTACGCGGTGGACGGCCGCGACCGCCTCATCGCGCATCCCGACCGCAAGATGCTCCTGCGCGAACCGGACCTGCGCACCTATGCGCCGTTGCAGCGCATTCGCGAGGAGCTCGCGCAGTCGCCCGACGCTAGCGTCGGCATGTTCGAGGCGCCCGGCCTCGACGGACGCGAGATGATGATCTCCGCGATGCTGGTGCCGGCCTCGCAATGGGTGGTGGTCGCCGAGCAGCCGCGCGACGAGGTGCTCGCGCCGGTGTACCAGACTCTCGTGCGCACCATCTGGGTGATGGGCGCCGGATTGCTCGCCGCGATCGCCGCGAGCTACTTCCTCGCGCGGCGGCTGGTGCGGCCGATCCTCGAGCTGCGCGGCGGCGCGGAGAAGATCGCGGGCGGAGACCTCGCCACGCGCATCCGCATCTCGAGCGGCGACGAGGTCGAGGGGCTCGCGCGCGAGTTCAACCGCATGGCCGACCAGCTGCAGGACTACACCACCGGCCTCGAGCGCAAGGTGGCGGAGAAGACCGCCGAGCTCGAGATGGCGAACCGCCACAAGAGCGAGTTCCTCGCCAACATGTCGCACGAGCTGCGCACGCCGCTCAACGCGATCATCGGGTTCTCGGAGGTGCTCAAGGAGCGCATGTTCGGCGAGCTCAATCCGAAGCAGCTCGAGTACGTGCGCGACATCTTCGGCTCGGGGCAGCACCTGCTTTCGCTCATCAACGACATCCTCGACCTCACCAAGGTGGAGTCGGGCCACATGGAGCTCGACGCGCGCGAGTTCTCGGTGCGCGCCGCGATCCACAACTGCTGCACCCTGATCCGGGAGCGCGCGCTCAGGAAGCGCCTGCGCCTCGAGTCGCACGTGTTCGAGGACGTCGGCAACTGGCGCGCCGACGAGCGCAAGTTCAAGCAGGTGGTGCTGAACCTCCTCTCGAACGCCGTGAAGTTCACGCCCGCGGCCGGCGAGGTGCGCATCGTGGTGCGCGTGGAAGGCGACACGCTGGTGGTCGCGGTGAGCGACAGCGGCGTGGGCGTGGCGCCCGAGGATCACGAGCGCATCTTCCACTCGTTCCAGCAGGCCGCCTCCGACGAGGAGGTGCGCCGCGAGGGCTCCGGCCTCGGCCTCGCGCTCTCGCGCCGGCTCGTGGAGCGGCACGGCGGGACGCTGGTGGTCGCGAGCACGCCGGGACGCGGCGCGACCTTCGTCGCGCGCTTCCCGAAGCTCGCCGCGGAGAAGGCGGATGAGTAATCGCATCCTCGTGGTGGAGGACGACGAGAAGAGCCGGCGGCTGCTGGTGGACGTGCTCGGCTTCCACGGCTACGAGGTGGCGACCGCCGAGAACGGCGAGCATGCGATCGCATCGGCCCACGCGTGCCCGCCGCAGGCGGCGCTGCTCGACATCCAGCTTCCCGGCATGAGCGGCTTCGAGGTGCTCGCGGTGCTGCGCGGCGAGGGCTTCACGCGCCGCATCCCGGCGATCGCGGTCACCGCTTCGGTGATGGACCAGGACCGCCGGCGCATCCTCGCGGCGGGATTCGACGCGTACGTGGGCAAGCCGGTTAACATCCGTCAGCTCCTCTACACGCTGGAACGATTGCTCGAGCCCGCGCTGCGATGAACGCCCAGGCCGAAACCCGCCCTCCCGCCGCCGAGAGCGCCGCCTCGCCCGGCCGCATCCTGGTGGTCGACGACAATCCGATCAACGTGAAGCTGCTCGAGGACCTGCTGCGCTACCACGGCTACGAGGTCGAGGCGGCGTTCGACGGAGAGAGCGCGCTCGCGACGCTGCGCGAGAACCCGCCGGACCTGGTGCTGCTCGACGTCCTCATGCCCGGCCTCGACGGCCACGAGGTGTGCCGCGCGGTGCGCGAGGATCCCGCGCTCGCCATGCTGCCGGTGGTGATGGTCACGGCGCTCGAGGATCGCGAGGAGCGCGTGCGGGGCCTGGAGGCGGGAGCGGACGATTTCCTCTCCAAGCCGCTCAACCCGCCGGAGCTGGTGGCGCGCGTGCGCTCGCTGCTTCGCATCCGCCGCCTCTACGACACGGTGCAGCGCCAGGCGGCGCAGCTCGCGGCCTGGAACCGCACGCTCGAGGCGCGCGTCGCGGAGGAGGTGGCGCACGTGGAGAAGCTGCAGCGCCTCAAGCGCTTCTTCTCCCCGCAGCTCGCGGAGCTCATCCTCGCGGGCGGCGCCGACGATCCGCTCGAGAGCCACCGCCGCGACATCACCGTCGTGTTCCTCGACCTGCGCGGCTTCACGCCGTTCGCCGAGAGCGCGGAGCCCGAGGAGGTGATGACCGCGCTCGGCGAGTTCCACGGCGCGATGGGACGCCGCGTGCTCGAATACCAGGGCACGCTCGAGCGCTTCACCGGCGACGGCCTCATGGTGTTCTTCAACGACCCGCTGCCGATCCAGCAGCCGGCGCGGCGCGCGGTGGAGATGGCGTTCGCGATGCAGGAGGATGCCCTCAAGCTCGCCGCGCAATGGAAGCGGCGCGGCTACGACCTCGGATTGGGCATCGGCATCGCGCAGGGATATGCGACGGTCGGCGCCATCGGCTTCGAGGGGCGCATCGACTACGGGGCGATCGGCACCGTCACGAACCTGGCGAGCCGCCTGTGCGACCTCGCCGAGCCGGGCAACATCCTGGTGTCGCAAAGCGTGCACGACGAGGTGGCCGAGCGCGTGCTCGTGGACGACCTCGGCGAGGTGCAGCTGCACGGGTTCAAGCGGGCGGTGCACGCGTTTCGCCTCCTCGACCTGCGCGGCGCGGAGGGCGAGGCGTGAAGCAGTCGAACGTGCGCGCGCGCATCCGCCAGCTCTGCTGCCTGGGGCTGCCGGGCGAGATGCTGGTGGGCTCGCTCCTCACCGCGCTGCGCGAGCTCGTGCCGAGCGAGTCGGCCGCCTTCTTCTGGGTGGACGCGCGCGGCGAGATGCGCAACCTCTACGCGGAGCGGCTGCTCCCGCCGCAGCTCATGTCGCTCTACTTCGAGCGCTACTACGACGGCGCCGAGTCGTCGTTCCGCAAGGCTTTCCGAGAGCGCGCCGCGGCGCCCGACGGCGTGGTCGCGACGAGCCCCGACGCGGAGCTGCGCAAGACCGGCTACTACAACGAGATCATGCGCCGGCTCGACGCGCACCACGTGCTCTACGGCATCGTGCGCGAGCAGGGAGCGGCGCTCGGGCAGCTCTCGCTCTACCGGCCGCAGGAGGCGCCCGCGTTCGGTCCGCGCGAGAGGAGCGACCTCGCGAGCGTTATGCGCTATATCTCGCACGGCATCGCGGTCGGCGACACCGTGGACGGGGCCGGGCTCGCGCTGCGCGATTCCGACGACGAGGCGCTGCTGGTGTGCGACCGTCGCGGCCGGATCCGACACGGCTCGGAGAAGGCGCGCCGCCTGCTGCTGCTCGCGACCACCTCCGAGATCAACCCGGCGACGCTCAACGCGGCGGTGAACGAGCGCGCCGCGCAGGCGCTGCGCGTCCTGTGCGAGCGGCTCGAGGCGATCGCCCGCGGCGAGGATTCGTCGCCGCCGATGCTCACGCTCGACACGCGCTGGGGCCGCCACGTGGTGCGCGCCTACTGGCTGGACGACGACCATGCCTCGCCCGAGGCTCTGGTCGGCATCCGCATCCAGCGCCAGGAGCCGATGATCCTGCGCTTCGTCGAGGCGATGGGCCGGCTGCCGCTCTCGCCGCAGCAGCGCGAGATCGCGCTCATGATCGCGCAGGGACGCAGCAACCAGGAGATCGCCGACGACCTCGGCGTCTCGGGCAACACCGTCGCCTACCACATCAAGCAGCTCTTCCTGAAGCTCGACGTGCACGATCGCGCGGGCGCGGTCGAGCGCATCGCCGCGGGCTCGGAGCTCCGCGGCTAGGCGACGCCCTCGGCGACGGGCACGGCGCTCGCGCGCGGAATGCGTCCAGCAGACCAGCGGCGCACGGCTTCCCGCAACAGCGCGCGCGGCGAGGACTCCTGCGGGACTTCCTGACCGAGGAACGCGAGCGCCGCGGCGAGCCGCGCGGCGGCGCGCGCGCCGTCGAGCGCGGGCGCGAGGTTCTGCTTCGAGAGCTTGCCGCCGCGCGCATCGGTCGCGACCGGGAAGTGCAGGTAGCGCGGCGTGGGGATCCCGAGCGTCCGCTGCAGCTGGATCTGCCGCGGCGTGGAGGCGAGCAGATCGGCGCCGCGCACCACGTCCGTGACGCCCTGGTCGGCGTCGTCGACCACCACCGCGAGCTGGTACGCGTACAGCCCGTCGCGCCGGCGCAGCACGAAGTCGCCCACCTCGCGCGCCACGTCCTGGACGATGGTGCCCTGCACGCGATCGTCGAACGCGACGCTGCCCGGGGCCACGCGAAAGCGCCACGCACAGGCGGCATCGGCGGGGATGACGCGATCGCGGCACGTGCCCGGATACACCGCGCCCTCGATCCCCGCGAGGCCCGAGTCGACGATCTCGCGGCGCGTGCAGCGGCACCGATATACGCGGCCCGCGGCGCGCAATCGTTGCAGGGCCGCCTCGTAGAGCGCGCCACGCGCCGATTGATAGGTGACTTCCCCATCCCATTCGAGTGCGCAGGCTTCGAGCGTGCGCAGGATCTCGTCGGCCGCCCCCGGAACCGTGCGCGGCGCATCCACGTCCTCGATGCGAACGCTCCAGCGGCCACCCGCGGCGCGCGCGTCGAGCCAGCTCGCGAGCGCGGCCACCAGGGAGCCGAAGTGGAGCGGCCCGGTTGGAGAGGGTGCGAAACGCCCGTGGGAGGTCAAGGTCGAACCTTCGGATTCCTTGGAGCTTTTCCGGTAAAGTGAGTGGCCGCTTATCTCGCGCCGCGCGGTTCGCACCGCCGATTATCCGGGCAGCGCACCATTGCGCCGCTTGAGAGATGGAACCACGCGCCGCATCATCCGCTTCTCCTTCGTGCACCCGAACCCTGAAAGGCACGACTTGACCGAGATCCGCCGCAGTGCCGAACGCGGGCTCGCCGACCACGGCTGGCTGCGCTCCTTGCACAGCTTCTCGTTCGCGGACTACCACGATCCCCACCGCATGGGCTTCGGGCCGCTGCGCGTGATCAACGAGGACCGCGTGCAGGCCGGCCGCGGCTTCGGCGCGCACGCCCATCGCGACATGGAGATCCTGAGCTACGTGCTCGAAGGCGCGCTCGCGCATCGCGACTCGATGGGCAACGGCTCGGTGCTGCGGCCGGGCGACGTGCAGCGCATGACCGCGGGCACCGGCGTCACCCACAGCGAGTACAACGGCTCGGAGCGCGAGCCGGTGCATTTCCTGCAGATCTGGATCGAGCCGGAGGCGCGCGGGCTCGCGCCCGGCTACGAGGAGAAGCATTTCGACGACGCGCGCAAGCGCGGGCGCCTCGCGCTCATCGCCTCGCGCGACGGTCGCGAGGGCTCGGTGCGGATCCACCAGGACGCCTCGGTCTACGCCGCGCTCCTCGACGGGGGCGACGGCGTGGAGTTCGCGCAGAAGCCCGGGCGCCGCAGCTACCTGCATCTCATCCGCGGCTCCGCGCGCGCGAACGGCGAATCGCTCGAGGCGGGCGACGCGATCGAAAGCACCGGCGAGGCCCGCATCCGCATCGACGGCGCGCGCGACGCCGAGCTCCTGCTCTTCGACCTTCCTTGAAAACCAAAAACCCGGAGCTTTCGCCATGAACCGCAACTTCACCAATCTCCTGGCACTCGCCGGCCGCATCCTCATCGCCGTGATCTTCGTGATCTCCGGCTTCGGCAAGATCGGCGGCTTCGAGGGCGTCGCGGGCGCCATCGGATCGAAGGGATTGCCGATGCCGCAGGTGCTCGCCGCGCTCACCATCGCCCTGGAGCTCGGCGGCGGCATCCTGCTCGTCCTCGGTTTCAAGACGCGCTGGATCGCGGCGCTCTTCTTCCTATGGCTCATTCCGACCACGCTCGTCTTCCACGCGTTCTGGGGGCTCGACCCGAAGGCCGCGCAGCAGATGCAGATCCACTTCCTCAAGAACGTCTCCATCATGGGCGCCATGCTGATGCTGGTCGCCTTCGGGCCCGGCGCGTGGAGCCTCGACAAGCGGTGAACGGGCTGGAACCCGGGCCGGCCGCGCGCTGACCAACCGCGAGGGTCCGATGGTCAAGGTGCTGGTCTTCGCGGGAAGCGCGCGTCGCGATTCGCTCAACAAGAAGCTCGCGCGCATCGCCGCGCGCCACGTGCGCGAGGCGGGCGCCGAGGCGACGTTCGTCGACCTCGACGACTACCCGATTCCGCTCTACCACGGAGATCTCGAGGCGGCCGAGGGACTGCCCGCCAACGCGCGCAAGCTCCGGGAGCTCTTCCTCGCGCACGACGCGCTCCTCGTCGCCTCGCCGGAGAACAACTCCTCGGTGACCGCGCTCCTCAAGAACACGCTCGACTGGCTCTCGAGGAGCATCGGCGACGGCAAGGGCGCGAACAGCGGGCTCGCTCCCTATCGCGGCAAGCTCGCCGGGATCATGTCCGCCTCGCCCGCGCCTTTCGCCGGCGTGCGCGGGCTGCCGCACCTGCGCCAGATCCTCGCCTCGCTCGGCGTGACGGTGCTCGGCGCGCAGGTGAGCGTCCCCCGGGCGGACGAGGCTTTCCGGCCCGATGGCGAGCTCGTCGATGCGCACGTCGACGCGCTGGTGGGCAAGCTCGCGAAGGCGGTGGTGGAGACCGCCTCGAAGCTGCGCGAGGCGCCCGACCCGCCGCGGATCATGCAGGATTATTGAAACGTGCGATGCCGCCCGCATCCGGAGGATTGCCGCTTCCTATCGAGCGCATTGGAATATTTCATTGGCGCCCCGAACCGATCGGGGTGAAGCTGTCGAAATCACAGCCGGAGACAAAGACATGGCCGTCGTCGAGCTCACCAAGGACAACTTCGAGCAAGTGGTCACCTCCAACCCCACGGTGGTCGTGGACTACTGGGCGCCGTGGTGCGGGCCGTGCCGCGGCTTCGCGCCGGTGTTCGAGAAGGTCGCCGAGGCGAATCCCGACGTGGTCTTCGCGAAAGTGAACACCGACGACCAGCAGGAGATCGCGGCCCATTTCCAGATCCGCTCGATCCCCACGCTGATGGTGTTCCGCGAGCAGATCATCGTCTTCTCGCAGCCGGGCGCGCTCCCGCAGGGCGCGTTCGAGCAGGTGGTGGAGAAGGCGAAGACGCTCGACATGGAAGAGGTGCGCCGCCAGATCGCCACGCAGGAAGCGCAGCAGGCGCAGCAGACCCCGCCGGCCGCCTGAGCCGGCGCTTGGCGCGCCGGCCGCCCGCGTAGAATCGCGGCCATGGACCAACCGGCCCCGGGGCGCGAACGCCTGCGCGCGAGCTACCTGCGCGACGAAGGCGAAGCGCTCGCCGGGCTTCTGCCCCTCGCGCGCCTCGCCCCCGCCGCCGAATCCGCGGTGCAGTCGCGCGCGCGTTCGCTCGTCGAGCGCGTGCGCTCGATGCAGGAATCCCACGGCGGCATGCAGTCCTTCCTGCGCGAGTACGACCTCTCCTCGCAGGAAGGGGTGCTCCTCATGTGCGTGGCCGAGGCGCTGCTGCGCATTCCCGACGCCGCGACCGCCGACCGCCTGATCCGCGACAAGCTCTCGCAGGGCGACTGGGAGCGCCACGTCGGCCGCAACGCCTCGCTGCTGGTGAACGCCGGCACCTGGGGCATGATGCTCACCGGGCGCCTGGTGGGGCTCGACCCCGAGAGCGCGAAGAGCCCTGGCGCCTGGCTCGCGCGCCTCGCCGCGCGCGCGGGCGAGCCGGTGGTGCGCCTGGCGCTGCGCCAGGGAATGCGCCTCATGGCCGAGCAGTTCGTGATGGGCCGCACCATCGCCGACGCGCTCGCGCGAAGCCATGAAGGCGAGCACGCGCGCTATCGCCACTCCTACGACATGCTGGGCGAAGCGGCGCTCACCGGCGCGGACGCCGGGCGCTATTTCTCGGCATACGCGGCGGCGATCGACGCGATCGCGGCCGACTCGAGGCGCGATGCGGCGCGCTCCGTCTTCGAACGCCCGGGAATCTCCATCAAGCTCTCGGCGCTCCATCCGCGTTACGAGTTCCCGCAGCGCGATCGCGTGCTGCGCGAGCTCGTGCCGCGCGTGATCGAGCTCGCCGAGCGCGCGCGCTCCGGCGAGGTGGGCGTGACGCTCGACGCGGAGGAGGCCGACCGCCTCGAGCTCTCGCTCGACGTCTTCGAGCGCGTGTTCGCGGCCCGGTCGCTTTCCGGCTGGGAAGGGCTCGGCCTCGCCGTGCAGGGATACATGAAGCGCGCGCCCGACGTGATCGACTGGCTCGCCGGCCTCGCTCGGGTCCACCGCCGCCGCATCATGGTGCGGCTCGTGAAGGGCGCGTACTGGGACGCGGAGATCAAGCGCGCGCAGGTGCAGGGCCTCGCCGGCTATCCGGTCTACACGCGCAAGTGCAACACCGACGTGTCGTATCTCGCGTGCACCGCGAAGATCCTCGCCGCGCCCGACGCGTTCTACGGCCAGTTCGCGACGCACAACGCGCACACGGTGGCGAGCGTGCTCGCGCGCGCGGCACCCGGGCAGGCGTTCGAGTTCCAGCGCCTGCACGGCATGGGCGAGGACCTGTACCAGGCGATCGTGGGCGAAGGCCACGCCTGCCGCGTCTACGCGCCGGTGGGAAGCCACGAGGACCTGCTGCCCTACCTCGTGCGGCGCCTGCTCGAGAACGGGGCCAACACCTCGTTCGTGAACCGCATCGCCGATCCCGCGGTCCCGGTGGACACGGTGATCGCCGATCCGGTCGCGATCGCGGCGTCGAACGAGACGGCGGCCAATCCGAAGATCCCGCTTCCGCACGCGATCTATCCGGACCGGTTGAACGCCGCGGGCTTCGCGTGGGCGGACGAGAGCGCATCGGCGCCGCGGCTCGCCGCGCTCGAGCCGCTGCTCGCCGCCGCCGATCACCGCGCGCGGCCGATCGTCGCCGGCCGCGAGATCGCCGGCGTGGCACGCGAGGTCCGCGACCCGTCGTGCGGCCGCGCGCTGGGTGTGGTCGAGGAAGCCGATGAGGCCGCCGTGCGGCTCGCCACCGAAGCGGCGAGCGCGGCGCGAATTCCGGACGCGGAGGCGCGCGCCGCGATCCTCGAGTGCGCCGCGGACCTCCTCGAGGCGCGCACGCTCGATCTCCTCGCGCTCCTCGCACGCGAGGCCGGGCGCACGCTCCCCGACGGCCTCGGGGAGATTCGCGAGGCGGTCGATTTCTGCCGCTATTACGCGCTCCAGGCGCGGCGGCATTTCGCGAAGCCTCGCGAGCTTCCGGGTCCCACGGGCGAGTCCAATCGCATCGAGCTCGCGGGGCGCGGGCCGTTCGCCTGCATCAGTCCGTGGAATTTCCCGCTCTCGATCTTCGTGGGCCAGGTGGCGGCGGCATTCGCCGCGGGCAACGCCGTGCTCGCGAAGCCCGCCGAGCAGACGCCGCTCGTGGGAGCGCTCGCGGTGCGCCTTCTGCACCAGGCCGGCGTGCCGCCCGAGGCGCTCGCGTTCCTGCCCGGTCGCGGCGAGACGGTGGGTGCGGCGCTCGTCCGCGATCCGCGCATCGCGGGCGTTTGCTTCACCGGGTCCACCGCCACCGCGCGCGCGATCCAGCGCTCGCTCGCCGCGCGCGAGGGTCCGCTCGTGCCGCTCATCGCGGAGACGGGCGGCCTCAACGCGATGCTGGTCGACTCGAGCGCGCTCGCCGAGCAGGTCGTCACCGACGCGCTCGCCTCGGCCTTCGACAGCGCGGGTCAGCGCTGCTCGGCGCTGCGCGTCCTTTGCCTGCAGCAGGAGATCGCGCCGCGCGTGATCGAGATCCTCGCCGGCGCGACCGCGGAGCTGCGCATGGGCGACCCGGCGCGGCTCGCGACCGACGTGGGCCCGGTGATCGATCGCGACGCGCTCTCGATGCTCGAGCAGCACGCCGCGCGCATGGAGCGCGAGGCGAAGCTCCTGTGCGAGGCGCGGCTTCCCGCGGAGCTTTCCGGCGGCCTCTTCTTCGCGCCGCGCGCCTACGAGATCGCGAGCCTCGCGGCGATCGACCGCGAGGTGTTCGGCCCGATCCTGCACGTCGTGCGCTTCGCCGGCGACCGGCTCGAGGCGATGGTCGATGCGATCAACGCGAAGGGATACGGCCTCACGATGGGAATCCACAGCCGCATCGAGGAGACGGTCGAGCGCGTGCGACGCCGCGCGCGCGTCGGCAACCTCTACGTGAACCGCAACATGATCGGCGCGACGGTCGGCGTGCAACCCTTCGGCGGCGAGGGCCTCTCGGGCACGGGTCCCAAGGCGGGCGGCCCGCATTACCTCTATCGCTTCGCCACCGAGCGCACCTTCACCGTGAATACCGCCGCGGCGGGCGGCAACGCCGCGCTCCTCGCCGGCTCGGGATGATCTTCCGCGCGAAGCTGGCGCAGGGCCGGCTCATCCGGCGCTACAAGCGTTTCCTCGCCGACGTGCAGCTCCCCGACGGCGTCGTGACGGCCGCTTGCCCGAACACCGGATCGATGATGGGCTGCTGCGAGCCCGGCAGCCGCGTGTGGCTCTCGGAGAGCGACCGCGCGAGGCGCAAGTACCGCCACACGTGGGAGATCGTGGAGGTGGGCGAGGTCATGGTGGGCATCAACACGACGCTTCCGAACGCGCTGGTCGCGGAAGCGGTCGCGAGCGGCGCGCTCGCGGAGCTCGCCGGATACGCCGGCATGCGGCGCGAGGTAAGCTTCGGCGAGGAGCGAAGCCGCATCGACCTCCTGCTCGAGCATCCCGAACGCCCGCCGTGCTACGTCGAAGTGAAGAACGTGACCGCGGCGGTGTCGGGCCGGGTGGCGCTCTTCCCCGATTCGGTGAGCGAACGCGGCCGCAAGCACCTGCGCGAGCTCATGCGGCTCAAGCGGGCGGGCCTGCGTCCGGTGCAGCTCTACTGCGTGCAGCGCGGCGACGTGGGCGAGGTGCGGCCGGCGGACGCGATCGACGTGGAGTACGGACGGACGCTCCGCGAGGCGATCGCCGCGGGCGTCGAGGTGATGGCCTATCGGGCGAAGGTCACGCCGAGCGAGATCCGCCTCGAGGAACGCATTCCCGTCGTCTGCCCGTGAGCGCGAGCGCGTGCCCGGGGCCCCACCGTAGTTCGTCTCGAAAACCATCCGTGTTCATCGGTGTTCATCTGTGGTTCCCTCGGGTCTCGTAACGGCGTGCATCGGCGCTTATCGGCGGATCGAAAGCCTTTCGCATCCTGCCGGCCACCAAGGTCACTCTTCCTCGCCGCCGCCCGCCTTGAGCTTCGCCACGCCCTTCGGCGCCTTGCCGCCGGAGAGGAGCACGATCATCGCGCTGCCGTCGTCCTTCCACGACTTCACGGCATCGCGCAGGATCTCGATCAGCGTCTCGAACTGCTCCGGCTGCGCGGAGAGGAACGCATCGATGTGGTCGTAGTAGAGCACGTAGCCGCCGGCGTCGACCCACTCGAGGTCCATGAGGCATTCCTCGAGCGCGTCCCAGTTCTGGCCGAAGTGCTCCGGAAAGCGCAGGGCGCTCGCCGCGTGGTTGAGGAACTGCTCCTTGCGCGCGATGTTGCGTCCCTCGACGTGGAAGAAGGCGAAGCCCGCCTTCTTCGCCGCGGCGAGCAGCGCCTTCGGATCGGCGTGGCTCGGCAGGAACCAGACGCCGCCGTGGTTTTCCTCGAGGAGCGATGCGAGCGCCTGCGCCATGGCCTATTCCCGGACGCGCCGGAAGTGGTTGTAGTGGTCGTCGGTGTAGTAGAACTCGCCGCCGGCTCCCCAGATGATGCGCCGCGCGCCGCGGTTGCGCACGTGCGGCGTCTTCACCGTGTACTCGCGATAGTAGCCGCGCGGCTTGCGAGGCAGCGCGCCCTCGCGATTGCTGAAGGTGGCACCGTCCTTCGCATAGGGAAACGGGCCGCCGGTGCGGATGAGCGCGAGCGTCTGGCGCGCCTCGCGCGGGAGCTGCGCCTCGGGAATCTCGCCGACCAGCCCCGGCCTCGCGGGCGCGAGCGCGGCGGCCGACGCGGGCGCGAGGAACGCGAGCGCGACGGTGAATGCGGCCGCGATCCGGCGCGCGATCACGGCGCCGCTCCGGCCGACGCCGCCTTCGCCGCGACCTTCGCCTCGAAGCGCTCGGCGAGGATCACGTGGCGCTCGTGGCGGCCGGCGCCGATCTCCTCCACGCCGTCGTGCGCCGAGACGGAGAACACGAGCTTGCGTCCTTCGACCGACTCGAGCCGCGTGCGAACCTCCACGGTGAGGCCGGGCGGCGTCGCGGCGGTGTGCGAGAGGTCGATGTGCGTGCCGAGCGTCTGCTCGCGCGGCCAGTCGAGGTGCGGCTTGATGAGCTCGATGCACGCCCATTCGCACAGCGCGACCAGGTATCCGGTCGCGAACACGTCGGGCATCATCTGGAAGTCCGGCGCGTCCTCGTAGAGGTGCGGCACCGTCTTGGTCGCCGGCACGCGGTAGCGATAGCACGCCTCGAGCCCGGCGGCGAGCGTCTCCTTCAAGGCCTCACTCCTTGGGACGGAACGGGCAATCCGCCTTGATGCAATCGGCGTAGAGGTAGAGCTGGTGGTCGTGGATCGCGAAGCCGCGCTCGCGCGCGACCTTGTTCTGGCGCTTCTCGATCTCCGAATCGTAGAACTCCTCGACGCGCCCGCACTGCAGGCACACGAGATGGTCGTGGTGGCCGCCCTCGTTCAGCTCGTAGACCGCCTTGCCGCCCTCGAAGTGATGGCGCACCAGGAGCCCAGCCTGCTCGAACTGGGTGAGCACGCGATAGACGGTGGCGAGCCCGACGTCGGAGTGATCCTCGAGGAGCTTGCGATACACGTCGTCGGCGGTGAGGTGGCGCGTCTCGCTGTGCTGGAAGAGGTCGAGCACGCGCAGCCGCGGCCCCGTCACCTTGAGCCCGGTGCTCTTCAGCTCCTTCGGGTTGCTCATGCTCGAAGCATACAGCGGAACGATATAATGCGCGGTCCACCGTCCCGCCCAACGCCATGCGCATTCCCGCACTCCTCTTCCTCGCCGCGCTCGCCGCCGGCTGCGTCCACAAGATCGACGTCGAGCAGGGCAACTACGTGACGCAGGACGTGGTCGACAAGCTCAAGCCCGGCATGACCAGGGCGCAGGTGAAGGCGCTGCTCGGCACCCCGCTCCTCGCCGACGTCTTCCACGGCGAGCGCTGGGACTACTACTTCAACAACGCGCCCGGCGGCAAGACCGTCGCGCACAAGCACCTCGTCGTGTTCTTCCAGGGCGACAAGGTGGTGCGCTGGTCGGGCGACGCGAACCCGCCGCCTCCGCCGCCGGTACGCGGCGAAGCGCAGCCATCGCCCGCGCAGGCGGAGCCGGCGGCGAAGACCGAGCCCGCCGCGAAGCCGAACGCGGAGCCGCCGGCGAAATGAGCGCGGTGCGCGTCGCGGTCGCCGGAGCGGGCGGGCGCATGGGACGCGCGCTCCTCGAGGCGGCCACTTCCACCGAAGGCGTGAAGCTCGGCGCGGCGTTCGACGTCGCCTCGAGCGCGCTCGCCGGCCGCGACGCGGGCGAGCTCGTCGCCGCCGCGAAGGGCGTGCGCATCGGCACCGATGCGGCGGCGGCGCTCCAGTCGTGCGACGTGCTGGTCGATTTCACGCGGCCCGAAGGCACGCTCGCGCACCTCGCGGCGTGCCGCGCCGCCGGGCGCGCGATGGTGATCGGCACGACCGGGTTCGACGCCGCGCAGCTCGCGCAGATCCGCGCCGCGGCGGGCGCGATCGCGATCGTGATGGCGCCCAACATGAGCGTGGGCGTGAACGTGGCGCTCAAGCTGGTCGAGACCGCCGCGCGCGCGCTGGGGCCCGAGTACGACGTGGAAGTGTTCGAGATCCACCACAAGATGAAGGTCGACGCGCCTTCGGGCACGGCGTTGAAGCTCGGCGAGGTGGCCGCGCGCGCCCGCGGCACGACGCTCGACAAGGACGCGGTGCACGCCCGCCACGGCGTCACCGGCGAGCGCAAGGCGGGCAGCATCGGCTTCTCGGTCGCGCGCGGCGGCGACGTGGTGGGCGACCACACCGTCTTCTTCGCCGGCGCGGGCGAGCGCATCGAGATCACGCATCGCTCCTCGAGCCGCGCCACCTACGCGCAGGGCGCCATGCGCGCGGCGCGCTTCCTGCGGGGAAAGCCGCCCGGGCTCTACGGCATGGAGGACGTGCTGGGCTTGAGGTGAGCTTCGGCCGATCTGCTATAATTTTGGGTCGTGAAGGTTCAAAGCGGGATGAGCATGATTCTTGCGCTCTCCCGTTTTTTTGCGCCCGCGTTTTTCGCGGGCTTTTCGTAATCCTCGCCCCTCGGAGCCGTTCGTGCAGCAGAAGACCCCCGCCGTCCTGGTCCTCGCCGACGGGAGCGTTTTCCGCGGCTGCGGCATCGGCTACCGCGGCGAGCGCGGCGCGGGCGCGCGCACCGTCGGCGAGGTGGTGTTCAACACCGCGATGACGGGCTACCAGGAGATCCTCACCGATCCCTCGTACGCCGGCCAGATCGTCACGCTCACCTATCCGCACATCGGCAACGTCGGCACGAACGCCGAGGATGCCGAGTCGCGCAAGGTGTTCGCCGCGGGGCTCATCATCCGCGACCTTCCGCTCGCCGCCTCCAACTGGCGCGAGCAGGAGGACCTGCCGACGTACCTCGAGCGCAGCAAGCTGGTCGCGATCGGCGACATCGACACGCGCCGCCTCACGCGCCTGCTGAGGAACAAGGGCGCGCAGAACGGCTGCATCCTCACGGGCACGCCGGGCCAGCGCGCCGCGGACCTCGACCAGAAGGCCGCGCTCGCCGCGGCGCAGGCCGCGCCGTCGATGACGGGCCAGGACCTCGCGAAGGTGGTGAGCGTGCAGCAGTCCTACGACTGGAACGGGAGCCTGTGGGCGCTCGGCACCGGCTACAAGCCCGGCGGGCGCGCGAAGTACCACGTGGTCGCCTTGGACTACGGCGTGAAGCACAACATCCTGCGTAACCTCGCCGAGCGCGGCTGCAAGGTGACCGTGCTTCCGGCGACCGCGAGCGCGAAGGAAGCGCTCGCCTTGAAGCCCGACGGCGTGTTCCTCTCCAACGGTCCGGGCGATCCCGAGCCCTGCGGCTATGCGGTCGAGGCAATCCGCGAGATCGTCGGCAGCGGCACGCCGGTCTTCGGAATCTGCCTCGGCCACCAGCTGCTCGGGCTCGCGGCGGGGGCGAAGACCACCAAGATGAAGTTCGGCCACCACGGCGCGAACCATCCGGTGCAGGACCTCGAGACCGGCAAGGTGTTCATCACCAGCCAGAACCACGGCTTCACCGTCGACGAGTCGACGCTGCCGCCGAACGTGAAGCCCACGCACCGCTCGCTCTTCGACGGCTCGCTGCAGGGCATCCGCTACCTCGACAAGCCCGCGTACAGCTTCCAGGGCCACCCCGAGGCGAGCCCCGGGCCGCACGAGATGGCGGTGCTCTTCGACAAGTTCGTGCGCCTCATGGAAACGAGCAAAAAGCGTTGAAACCACAGATGAACACCGATGAACACAGATGGCTTTCCCGCAGTGTGAGCGGCGAGAAAGTCGTGGGCGTTGGCAATCGCGACGATGCCAAACTTGCCCGGCTTATCTGTGTTCATCCGCGTTCATCCGTGGTCGCCTCGACTTAGCAAAGAATGCCCAAGCGCACCGACATCAAGAGCATCCTCATCATCGGCGCCGGTCCGATCGTGATCGGGCAGGGGTGCGAGTTCGACTATTCGGGCGCGCAGGCCTGCAAGGCGCTGCGCGACGAGGGCTACCGCGTGATCCTCGTGAACTCGAACCCGGCGACGATCATGACCGACCCCGAGATGGCGGACGTCACGTACATCGAGCCGATCACCTGGCCCATGGTCGCGCGCATCATCGAGAAGGAGCGGCCCGACGCGCTCCTGCCGACGATGGGCGGGCAGACGGCGTTGAACTGCGCGCTCGACCTCGCGCGCGAGGGCGTGCTCGAGAAATTCGGCGTGGAGATGATCGGCGCGCGCAAGGAGGCGATCGACAAGGCCGAGGATCGCGAGAAGTTCAAGCTCGCGATGGCGAAGATCGGCCTGGAATCGCCGCGCAGCGCCCTCGCCCACTCGCTCGAGGAAGCGCAGCAGGTCCAGGCGATGGTGGGCTTCCCGACCATCATCCGGCCGTCCTTCACGCTCGGCGGCACCGGCGGCGGCATCGCCTACAACATGGAGGAGTTCGAGACCATCTGCGAGCGCGGCCTGGACGCCTCGCCGACCAAGGAGCTCCTCATCGAGGAATCGGTGATCGGCTGGAAGGAGTTCGAGATGGAGGTCGTGCGCGACAAGCACGACAACTGCATCATCATCTGCTCCATCGAGAACCTCGATCCGATGGGCGTGCACACGGGCGATTCGATCACGGTCGCCCCGGCGCAGACCCTCACCGACAAGGAGTACCAGGTGATGCGCGACGCCTCGATCGCCTGCCTGCGCGAGATCGGGGTGGAGACCGGCGGGTCGAACGTGCAATTCGCGATCAATCCGGACAACGGGCGCATGGTCATCATCGAGATGAACCCGCGCGTCTCGCGCTCCTCGGCGCTCGCCTCCAAGGCGACCGGCTTCCCGATCGCGAAGATCGCGGCGAAGCTCGCCGTGGGCTACACGCTCGACGAGCTGAGGAACGACATCACCGGCGGCGCCACGCCCGCGTCCTTCGAGCCCACCATCGACTACGTGGTGACGAAGGTGCCGCGCTTCGCCTTCGAGAAGTTCAAGCAGGCCGACGACCGCCTCACCACGCAGATGAAGAGCGTGGGCGAGGTGATGGCGATCGGGCGCAACTTCCAGGAGTCGCTGCAGAAGGCGCTGCGCGGGCTGGAGGTGGGGGTCGACGGCTTCAACCTGAAGAGCGTGGACCCCGAGAAGATCGAGGACGAGCTCGCGTATCCGCGCGCCGAACGCCTCTGGTACGTCGCCGACGCGTTCGGCGTCGGCATGTCGCTCGAGGAGATCCACCGGTTCACGAAGATCGACCGCTGGTTCCTCGCGCAGGTGAAGGACCTGGTCGACACGGAGCTCGCGATCGAGAAGAAGACGCTCGCCGATTTCTCGCGCGAGGAGCTCTACGACCTCAAGCGCAAGGGCTTCTCCGACCGGCGCCTCGCGCACCTGTGGCGCACCAGCGAGCACGAGGTGAGGAAGCGCCGCCACGCCGAGGGCATCCGCCCGGTGTTCAAGCGCGTCGACACCTGCGCGGCGGAGTTCGCCACCAGGACCGCGTACATGTACTCGAGCTACGACGAGGAGGACGAGTCGGAGCCGACGAGCCGGCGCAAGATCATGGTGCTGGGCGGCGGCCCGAACCGCATCGGCCAGGGCATCGAGTTCGACTACTGCTGCGTGCACGCGGCGCTGGCGCTGCGCGAGGACGGCTACGAGACGATCATGGTGAATTGCAACCCGGAGACCGTCTCGACCGACTACGACACTTCGGATCGCCTGTACTTCGAGCCGCTCACGCTCGAGGACGTGCTCGAGATCGTGGACAAGGAGAGGCCCGAGGGCGTCATCGTCCAATTTGGCGGGCAGACGCCGCTCAAGCTCGCGCGCGACCTCGAGAAGGCGGGCGTGCCGATCATCGGCACCACGCCCGACGCGATCGACCGTGCCGAGGACCGCGAGCGCTTCCAGCAGCTGCTGAACGAGCTCGGCCTCGCGCAGCCGCCCAACCGCACCGCGCGCACGGTGGAAGAGGCGCTCGCCGGCGCGAAGGCGATCGGCTACCCGGTGGTCGTGCGCCCCTCGTACGTGCTCGGCGGCCGCGCGATGGAGATCGTGCACGCGGAGACGGACCTCGTGCGCTACATGAACGAGGCGGTGAAGGTCTCGAACGACTCGCCGGTGCTGATCGACCGCTTCCTGAACGACGCGATCGAGGTGGACGTCGACGCGGTCTCCGACGGCGAGCGCGTGATCATCGGCGGCATCATGGAGCACATCGAGCAGGCGGGCGTGCACTCGGGCGACTCGGCGTGCTCGCTGCCGCCCTTCAGCCTCGCGCCGGAGCTGCAGAACGAGCTGCGCCGCCAGACGGTCGCGATGGCGAAGGCGCTGAACGTGGTCGGCCTCATGAACGTGCAGTTCGCGATCCAGGACGGCAAGGTGTACGTGCTGGAGGTGAACCCGCGCGCCTCGCGCACGGTGCCCTACGTCTCGAAGGCGACGGGCGTGCCGCTCGCGAAGGTCGCCGCGCGCTGCATGGTGGGCAAGCCGCTCGCCGCGCAGGGTGTCGCGCGCGAGGTGATCCCGCCCTACTATTCGGTGAAGGAGGCGGTGTTCCCGTTCATCAAGTTCCCGGGCGTGGACACGATCCTAGGACCCGAGATGAAATCCACCGGGGAGGTGATGGGCGTGGGCCAGAGCTTCGCCGAGGCGTTCGTGAAGAGCCAGCTCGCGGCGGGCGTGCGCCTGCCCAAGGGCGGCAAGGCGTTCCTCTCGGTGCGGAACGCCGACAAGCCGGGCGTGGTGCCGATCGCGCGCGCGCTCACCGAGCTCGGCTTCTCGCTCGTCGCCACCAAGGGCACCGCGGCCGCGCTCTCGCAGGCGGGGCTCAAGGTGCAGGCGGTGAACAAGGTGCAGGAGGGCCGCCCGCACATCGTCGACATGCTCAAGAACCGCGAGATCGCCTTCATCGTGAACACCGTCGAGGAAGACCGGCGCTCGATCCAGGACTCCTGGTCGATCCGCAACACGGCGCTGCACAATCGCATCACCTACTACACGACGCTCGCGGGCGCGCGCGCGGCGTGCCTCGGCATGCGCCATCTCGAGGAGATGCGCGCCTACGACATCCAGTCCCTGCACGCCACCCTGCCATGAGCAAGATCCCCATCACCCTGCGCGGCGCCGAGCTGCTGCGCACCGAGCTCCACCGGCTGAAGACGGTCGACCGGCCGGCGGTGATCACCGCCATCGCGGAGGCGCGCGCGCAGGGCGACATCACCGAGAACGCCGAGTACGAGGCGGCGCGCGAGCGGCAGGGCTTCATCGAGGGACGCATCCTCGAGCTCGAGGCGAAGCTCGCCAACGCGCAGGTGATCGATCCGGCGCTGCTCGAGGACGACGGGCGCGTGGTGTTCGGCGTGACGGTGGAGCTCGCCGATACCGCGGGCGGCGGGACGGTGACCTACCAGATCGTCGGCGAGGACGAGGCCGACATCAGGCAGGGCAAGATCTCCTACTCCTCGCCGATCGCCAAGGCCCTCATCGGGAAGTTCTCGGGCGACGTCGCCGAGGTTCGGACGCCGGGCGGGGTGAAGGAGTTCGAGATCGTGGACGTGAAGTACGTTTGACCTCGCCTTGCGCGCCGTCCTCCGGATCGCGCGTGCGCGGTCCGGCCTTCGCTTTCGGCGCGATCTTTCCCTTGCGCACCATGTCCGCGACGTCGCGCGCCTTGCGCTTGATCTCGTCGCGGCGCTGCTGGCGCCGATGGGCCGCGTCGCCGGCGGCTTCGCTGCGCTGCGCCAGCTTTCTTTCCGGCGGTCGCGCGGCGCTCGCTGGCGCCTCGTCCGGCTTTTCCCGGTAGATCACGAACACCTTGCCGATCTGCTGCACCGGATGCGCTTGCAGCTTCTCGCAGATCGATTCCATCCACACGTTGCGCGCGTCGCGGTCGTCGGTCGCCGCGCGCACCTTGACCAGCTCGTGCGCCTTCAACGCGCGGTCGATCTCGGCGAGCACCTCGTCGGTGAGGCCCTTGTCGCCGATCAGCACCACCGGATGGAGCGTGTGGGCCTCCGCGCGAAGCTCGCTGCGGCGGCTGGAAGTGAGGGAAGCCATGGCCCGCAGTATAGACGCCGCCTAGCTCGCCGAGAGCTCGAGGTCGAGGACGCTCGCGCCCAGGGCCACGTTGTGCTGGTCGCCGGTGCCGGGAAAGACCTCCGCGAGCACGCCGAACTCGGTCACGTGCCAGTCTTGCGGGCGCGGCGAGATCGCCGGCAAGGGCCCCGCGCGCAGTTGGGCGAGAAGCGCGGCGAACTGCTCGTAGCTCACCACGGCGCGGAAGCGCATCGGCTCGTTCCACGCGGCGACGTTGTGCTCCGTGGCGGATCCGGCGCCGGGGCCGGCGAAGCGCACCGGAGTGCCATCGGCCTGGACCGCCGCGAGCGGGCTCGAGACGAAGGCGACGTGGCCATCGGAGCCGACGCTTTCCATCGCGCTTCCGTTCACTCCCGGAGGGCGGCTGTCGAACAGCGCGACGAGGTGGGCGATCACCGTGCCGGTGGTCGCGTCCTGCGCGTAGTAGAAGAAGCTCAACTGCGCGGTTCCCTCGCCCGTATGCGGCTGCTGGTAGCGCACCGAGCGAAGGTCCACGCTCGCCTCGATCGCGAGCGAGGCGCCGGGCGCGCGCAGGATCGCGGGCCGGGTGGAGGGGTCGCGCGCGATGCTGGCACTGGGCCCTTCGCCCACCAAGGGCACATGATGCGAGAACTCCCCGGTGTTGATGAACACGCCCGCCGATCCGCAGTCGAGCTGGAACGCGCTCGCCGGATCGGGGAGCGCGACGTCCCGATCGCCGCGTTGCGCGCCGCTGTCGGAGGGATAGAAGCCGGTGTAGTCGCCCACCGCCCAGGTGACCTCGTGCGCGACCTCCTCGGCGAGCTCCGACGTTCCGGGGTCTCCCATGTGCTGCACGCGCATGAAGGTCGCGTCTTGCGGCGCCGTCGCGTTCTCGGCGAGGATGTTCGACGGCCCCGCGCAATCGGGCGCCGAGACGTAGGTCGTGGAGGAGGCGGGCGGGTCGGCGGCGCTCGTGCCGCCGCCGCTCCCGCCGCAGCCCGCGAGCAGCAGCAGCGCCGCGAGGGCCGTGCGGGGTGCGGATTTCATTCGGATCATGCAGTCGTCATTCTACGGTGAAGAAATCCCGCTCCAGCAAGCAGTGGCTTCGCCGCCACGTGAACGATCCCTACGTGCAGCGCAGCAAGCGCGAGGGCCTGCGCTCGCGCTCCGCGTACAAGCTCACCGAGATCGACGAGCGCGACCGCATCCTCGCGCGCGGCATGACCGTGGTCGACCTCGGCGCGGCGCCGGGCGGATGGTCGCAGGTCGCGGTGAAGCGCGTGGGCGCGGGGGGCAAGGTCATCGCGATCGACCTGCTCGAGATGGAACCGGTGCCGGGCGTCGATTTCGTGCGCGGCGACTTCACGGCGGCCGAAGGCCTTGCGCAAGTCGCGGCGAAGCTCGACGGCGGCCGCGTCGACGTGGTCCTCTCGGACATGGCGCCCAACATGTCCGGCATCGCCGTGTCGGACCAGGCGCGCGTGATGGCGCTCGCCGAAGCGGCGCGCGATTTCGCGCTGTTGCACCTGAAACGCCAGGGGGTGCTGCTGGTCAAAATGTTCCAGGGCGCGGGGTATGATGATTACCTCAAGTCGTTGCGCGGCGCGTTCGAGAAGGTGGTGGTGCGCAAGCCCGCGGCCTCGCGTGACGAGAGCGCCGAGCAGTACCTGCTGGCGCGCGGGCTGAAGCCGGCGAAAACTCCTCCCGAGGGGCCTTGAATTCCCCGGGGATGGCCCGATGTGCTTCGGAGGGCCGCTTCATCCCTCTGAATATTGGGGTTATTTTTCCGCGAAGGATGTTCAGGTGAACAACACAATTCGAACCATCATGGTCTGGCTCGTCATCGGAGTCATCCTCACCATGGTGTTCATGCAGGTCGGCAATCGCACCTCGAGCCAGAACACGCTCGACTACTCGACCTTCATGGAGCAGGCGAAGCAGGGCCAGATCGCGAAGGCCAAGATCGAGAGCATGAAGACCGTGCGCGCGACCACCCGCGACGGCAAGACCTACGTGGTGAACACCCCGGGCATCCAGGATCCGTGGATGGTGAGCGACCTCATGAAGGACGGCGTCACCGTCGAGGCGAAGCCCGAGGAGGAGCCCTCGCTCCTCATGAACATCTTCGTGTCGTGGTTCCCGATGCTGCTGCTCATCGGCGTGTGGATCTTCTTCATGCGCCAGATGCAGGGCGGCGGGCGCGGCGGCGCCTTCTCGTTCGGCAAGTCGCGCGCGCGCATGCTCGACGAGAACCAGAACCAGGTCACGTTCGCCGACGTCGCGGGCGTGGACGAGGCGAAGGAAGAGGTCGGCGAGCTGGTCGACTTCCTGCGCGATCCGTCCAAGTTCCAGAAGCTCGGCGGCCGCATCCCGCGCGGCGTGCTGATGGTGGGCTCGCCCGGCACCGGCAAGACCCTCCTCGCGCGCGCCATCGCGGGCGAGGCGAAGGTGCCGTTCTTCTCGATCTCCGGCTCGGACTTCGTCGAGATGTTCGTCGGCGTCGGTGCCGCGCGCGTGCGCGACATGTTCGAGCAGGCGAAGAAGAACGCGCCCTGCATCGTGTTCATCGACGAGATCGACGCGGTCGGCCGCCAGCGCGGCGCGGGCCTCGGCGGCGGCAACGACGAGCGCGAGCAGACGTTGAACCAGCTGCTGGTCGAGATGGACGGCTTCGAGGGCACCTCGGGCGTGATCGTGATCGCCGCGACCAACCGTCCCGACGTGCTCGATCCGGCGCTGCTGCGTCCCGGCCGCTTCGACCGCCAGGTCGTCGTGCCGCTGCCCGACATCCGCGGCCGCGAGCAGATCCTCCTCGTGCACATGCGCAAGGTTCCCATCGCGCCCGACGTCGATGCCTCGATCATCGCGCGCGGCACGCCGGGCTTCTCCGGCGCGGACCTCGCGAACCTCGTGAACGAGGCGGCGCTCTTCGCCGCGCGCGCGAGCAAGCGCCTGGTGGACATGGACGACTTCGAGCGCGCGAAAGACAAGGTGATCATGGGCGCCGAGCGCAAGTCCATGGTGATGCCCGAGGAAGAGCGCAAGAACACCGCCTACCACGAGTCGGGCCACGCCATCGTCGCGCGCCTGCTGCCGAAGACGGACCCGGTGCACAAGGTGACGATCATCCCGCGCGGCCGCGCGCTGGGCGTCACCATGCAGCTCCCGGTGGAGGACCGCTACAGCTACAACCGCGACCACCTCCTCAACACGATCGCGGTGCTCTTCGGCGGCCGCGTCGCCGAGGAGCTCTTCATGAACCAGATGACCACCGGCGCCTCGAACGACTTCAAGCGGGCCACCGACATGGCGCGCCGCATGGTCACCGAGTGGGGCATGTCCGATGCGCTCGGCCCGATGGTGTACGGCGAGAACGAGGGCGAGGTGTTCCTCGGCCGCACCGTCACGCAGCACCACAACATGTCCGAGGAGACGATGAAGGCGGTGGACAAGGAAGTCCGCGCCATCATCGACGGCCAGTACACGCTCGCGCGCCGCCTGCTCGAGGAGAACCGCGACAAGGTGGAGGTGATGGCGAAGGCGCTCCTCGAGTGGGAGACGATCGACGCGAACCAGATCGACGACATCATGTCGGGCCGCCCCCCGCGTCCGCCCAAGCCGCTCGCGACCAAGCCCGCCTCGCCGCCCGACAGCGGCAACCGCGGCGTCGAGCCGAACCCGTCGGCCGAAGGCGCCTGAAGCGGCCCGCATCGTGAACCAACCCTGGGGCTGGCATCGTGCCAGCCCTTTTTCTTGGTCGTTCCACCGCCCGCTGGTGATGGGCATCGTCAACGTCACCGATGACTCCTTCTCCGACGGCGGCCGGTTCCGCGAGCCGCGGCACGCGATCGAGCACGGCCTCGCGCTCGCGCGCGACGGTGCCGACCTGGTGGACGTGGGCGGCGAATCCACGCGCCCGGGCGCGGCGCCCGTGCCCGCCGACGAGGAACTGCGGCGCGTGATCCCTGTCATTGAAGCGCTGGCCCGCGCGGGCGTGCCGGTGTCGTCCGACACGTCGAAGCCCGGCGTGATGCGCGCGGCGATCGCGGCCGGCTGCGCGGTGGTGAACGACGTGAACGGCTTTCGCGAGCCGGGTGCGCTCGAAGCGGTGCGCGATCGCGACGTCGGCGTCGTCGTGATGCACATGCAGGGCACGCCGCGCACGATGCAGGAAGACCCGCGCTACGGCGACGTGGCCGCGGAGGTGGGCGACTTCCTTCTCGAGCGCGCCAAGGCGCTCGAGTCGGCGGGCATCGCGCGCGAACGCATCGCGCTCGACCCGGGCTTCGGCTTCGGCAAGAAGCCCGAGCACAACGTCGCGCTCTTCCGCGCGCTCGCGGCGCTCGCCGGGATGGGGTACCCGCTTTTGGTGGGCGTGTCGCGCAAGCGCATGCTGGGCGACATCACCGGGCGCGGCATCACGGAGCGCACGGCGGCGAGCGTTGCCGCGGCGCTCCTCGCGGCGCAGAATGGCGCGCAGGTCGTACGAGTGCACGACGTGAAGGAGACGGTGGACGCGATGAAGGTCTGGCAGGCGCTGCGATGACGCGGAAATGGTTCGGCACCGATGGCGTGCGCGGCCGCGTGGGCGAGCCGCCCATCACGCCCGACTTCGTGCTGAAGCTCGGCTACTGCGCGGGCAAGGTGCTCTCGCGCGCGGATGTCGCGCCGCCGCACCGCGACCGCCCGGCGGTCCTCATCGGCAAGGACACGCGCATTTCGGGCTACATGCTCGAGTCCGCGCTCGAATCCGGGCTTTCCGCGGCGGGCGTGGACACCTTCCTGGTGGGCCCGATGCCCACGCCCGCGGTGGCGTTCCTCACGCGCGCCCTGCGGCTTTCGGCCGGCGTCATGATCTCCGCCTCGCACAATCCCTTCGAGGACAACGGCATCAAGTTCTTCTCGGCGGACGGCATGAAGCTTCCCGACGCGGTCGAGAGCGACATCGAGGCGCTCGTCGATGCGCCGCTCGCGGTGCCGCCCTCGGCCGCGCTCGGCAAGGCCGAGCGCGTGCTCGACGCCGAAGGACGCTACCTCGAGTTCTGCAAGGGCACCTTCCCGAAGCAGACGTCGCTGCGCGGATTGAAGCTGGTGGTCGATTGCGCGCACGGCGCCAACTACCGGCTGGGCGTGCGCGTCTTCCAGGAGCTCGGCGCGGAAGTGGTCGCGGTGGCGAGCGCGCCGAACGGCACCAACATCAACGAGGCGTGCGGCGCGACGCATCCGCAGGAAATGGCGCGCGCCGTGGTGGAGAACGGCGCGGATTTCGGCATCGCCTTCGACGGCGACGGCGACCGGCTCGCGATGGCCGATCGCGACGGGCGGCTATTCGACGGCGACCAGCTGCTCTACGCCATCGTGAAGGACCGGCTGCTCGCCGGGCGCCTGCGCGGCGGCGTGGCCGGCACGCTGATGACCAACTTCGCCCTCGAGCGGCGCCTGGGCGAGATGGGCATTCCCTTCGCGCGCGCCAAGGTCGGCGACCGCTACGTCCTCGAATGCCTGCTCGAGCGCGGCTGGGAGTGCGGCGGCGAGAATTCCGGCCACCTGCTGTGCCTCGACTGCCACTCGACCGGCGACGGCATCATCTCGTCGCTCCAGGTGCTCGCGGCGCTCGTCGCGAGCGGCAAGTCGCTCGGGGAATTCACGCGCGAGCTGGTGCTGTTGCCGCAGGTGCTCGTGAACGTGCGCCTCGCCGGGACGCCCGATCTGCACGCCCCGGCGGTCCGCGAAGCGGCGGCGCGCGCCGAGGCGGACCTCGGCGGCCGCGGCCGCGTCCTGCTGCGTCCCTCGGGCACCGAGCCCGTGGTGCGCGTGATGGTGGAGGGCGAGGACCGGGCGCACGTCCAGGCGCTCGCGGAGTCCATCGCCGCCGCGGTGAAGGCGACCGGAGAGCGCGCGGTCGCATAGGCGGCTACGGCGGCGTGCCGGGCCGCGCCGCGGCGGGTTCGCTCGGGGTGTCGAGCGGCCGCCCTGGAATCCCACCGCGTCGGCTCGCCTCCGGTTCGCTCCAACACCGTTCCCGCTCGCCCCGCAGCGCGTGGCAATCGCCCGATTTGCCACGCGCTGCTGCAACGCGGTAAAATCTCACGGTTTCGAGGTCGCGAAATGCGGTCCAAGGTCGTCGTCGGCAACTGGAAGCTCAATGGAAGCCTTCCCGGCAACGAAGGGTTGCTGAAAGCGCTCCTGAAGGACATTCCCCGCGACAACCCGATCGCCTGTGCCGTCTGCGTGCCGGCCCCTTATCTCGCCCAGGTCCGGGTGCTGCTCGAGGGATCGGGGATCGCGTGGGGCGCGCAGGACCTCAGCCGGTTCGACCAGGGCGCGTACACCGGGGAAGTCTCCGGCCGCATGCTGGTCGAGCTCGGTTGCCGGTACGTGATCGTCGGGCACTCGGAGCGGCGCACGCTCTTCGGCGAGACCGACGCGATCGCGGCGGAAAAGTACGTCGCGGCGCGCAAGGCCGGGCTCACCCCGATCTTCTGCGTCGGAGAGACGCTCGGGGAGCGCGAGCGCGGCGAGACGAACGCCGTCCTCGCGCGCCAGGTGGATGCCCTGTTGCAGGCGTACGGGGCGACGGGGCTCGAGCGCGGCATCGTCGCCTACGAGCCGGTGTGGGCCATCGGCACGGGCAAGACCGCCACCGCGGCCCAGGCCGACGAGGCGCAGGCGTTCATCCGCCAGCGCATCGGGGCGAAGGACCAGGCGGTGGCGCGCAGCCTCCCCATCCTGTACGGGGGCAGCGTGAAGGCCGCGAACGCGGCGGAATTGTTCGCGATGCCGAACGTCGACGGCGGGCTGGTCGGCGGGGCGTCGCTGGTGGCGCAGGAATTCGTGGCGATCTGGCGCGCAGCCCTCGCCCGTTGAAAGGCAGATTCGATGCAGACGTTGGTCCTCGTGTTGCACATCCTCGCCGCGATCGGCATCGTGGTCCTGGTGCTGCTCCAGCACGGCAAGGGCGCGGACATGGGCGCGGCGTTCGGCAGCGGCTCGGCCGGGAGCCTCTTCGGCAGCGCGGGCGCGGCGAACTTCCTCTCGCGCACCACCGCGATCCTCGCGGCCGTGTTCTTCCTCACGAGCCTGGGGCTCACCTATTTCTCGTCGCCGTCGAAGTCGAGCGGCGTCGTGCAGCAGCTCGAGATTCCGGCGGTCCCGCAAGGGACCTCCGCGCAGAAACCGGCGGCGCCTGCTCCCTCGGCACCGGCGCCGGCGGCACCCGCGGATGGCAGCAAGTCCTCGGAGATCCCGAAGTAGCGGTTCGGTCTTGCCGTAGATCAGTGCTTCGCCCGGGCGCGTCCCGGATCATGCTCGCCGTCGTGGTGGAATTGGTAGACACGCTGTCTTGAGGGGGCAGTGCCGAAAGGCGTAAGAGTTCGAGTCTCTTCGACGGCACCATTTTTCAATTGCTAGCCAACTACTTCCCCATCCTGCTTTTCCTCGCCATCGGCGTGGCCGTCGGCGTGGGATCGCTCGTGGCGAGCGGCGTGCTCGCGCGGCTCAGCGGATCGCAGAACCCGGACGCGCAGAAGCTGTCCCCCTATGAATGCGGCTTCGAGGCCTTCGAAGACGCGCGGATGAAGTTCGACGTGCGCTACTACCTGGTGGCGATCCTCTTCATCCTCTTCGACCTCGAGATCGCCTTCCTCTTCCCGTGGGCCATCGTGCTGCGCGACATCGGCTGGTTCGGCGTCGTGGCGATGGCGATCTTCCTCGGCATCCTCGTCGTGGGCTTCATCTACGAATGGAAGAAGGGCGCGCTCGAATGGGAATGAGGGCCCAGCTCGCCAAGCAGGGGCCCCACCGCTCTTGTGGGGATGCGCCGGACGAGCGGGCCGTCGATGGAGATACGCGTAATGGCTGATCTTTCGCAGGGTGGCGTAACGCAGCAAGGCTTCGTCGTCACGCAGGTCGACAACGTGCTCAACTGGGCGCGCACCGGGTCGCTCTGGCCGATGACCTTCGGGCTCGCGTGCTGCGCGGTGGAGATGATGCACGCGGGCGCCTCGCGCTACGACCTGGACCGCTTCGGGATCGTGTTCCGCCCGAGCCCGCGCCAGTCCGACCTCATGATCGTGGCGGGGACGCTCTGCAACAAGATGGCGCCGGCGCTGCGCAAGGTCTACGACCAGATGGCCGAGCCGCGCTGGGTGGTCTCCATGGGCTCGTGCGCCAACGGCGGCGGCTACTACCACTACTCGTACTCGGTGGTGCGCGGCTGCGATCGCATCGTGCCGGTCGACATCTACGTGCCCGGCTGCCCGCCGACCGCCGAGGCGCTCCTCTACGGCCTGATCCAGCTGCAGAACAAGATCCGGCGCACCAACACCATCTCGAGGGCCTGATCGCGATGCCCGGTTCCCTGGACGACCTGCAGTCGGCGCTCGATCGCGCGCTCGGCGCGCGCATCAAGGCGCGCAAGCTCGATCGCGGCGAGCTCACCATCGAGGTGGGCGCGGCGGACCTGGTCGAGGCGGCGACCCTCCTGCGCGACGATCGCGCGCTCGCCTTCTCGACGCAGCTCGACCTCCTCGGCGTCGACTACCGCGGCATCACGGGCGGCGTGGAGGGCCCGCGCTTCGCGGTGATCTACGTCCTCCTCTCGATCGAGCACAACTGGCGCGTGCGCGTGCGGGTGTACTGCCCGGACGACGACTTCCCGGCCCTCGACTCGGTGATCACGGTGTGGCCGTCGGCGAACTGGTACGAGCGCGAGGCCTTCGACCTCTACGGCATCGTCTTCAAGGGCCACCCGGACCTGCGCCGCATCCTCACCGACTACGGCTTCGTCGGGCATCCGTTCCGCAAGGACTTCCCGGTCATGGGCTACGTCGAGATGCGCTACGACCCCGAGCAGAAGCGCGTGATCTACCAGCCCGTCACCATCGAGCCGCGCGAGATCGTGCCGCGCGTGGTGCGCGAGGACGCGTACGGCGAGGCGGGGAAGACGGATTGAGCGATGGCTGAGATCAGGAACTACACGATGAACTTCGGGCCGCAGCACCCGGCGGCCCACGGGGTCCTGCGCCTGGTGCTCGAGCTCGACGGCGAGGTGATCCAGCGCGCCGACCCGCACATCGGGCTCCTGCACCGCGCCACCGAGAAGCTCGCCGAGACGCGCACCTACCTGCAGAACGTGCCGTACATGGATCGCCTCGACTACGTGTCCATGATGTGCAACGAGCATGCCTACGTGATGGCGATCGAGAAGCTGCTCGGCATCGAGGTGCCGATCCGCGCGCAGTACATCCGCGTGATGTTCGACGAGATCACGCGCATCCTGAACCACCTGATGTGGATCGGCTCGCATGCGCTCGACGTGGGCGCGATGACGGTCTTCCTGTACGCGTTCCGCGAGCGCGAGGACCTGATGGACATGTACGAGGCGGTCTCCGGGGCGCGCATGCACGCGGCCTACTACCGTCCCGGCGGCGTGTACCGCGATCTTCCCGACCGCATGCCGAAGTACGCCGAATCGAAGGTGCGCTCGGCGCAGAAGGTGAAGGAGCTCAACGCCAACCGCGAGGGCTCGCTCCTCGACTTCATCGAGGACTTCACCCGCCGCTTCCCGGGCTGCGTCGACGACTACGAGGTGCTGCTCACCGAGAACCGCATCTGGAAGCAGCGCACGGTGGGCATCGGCGTCGTGTCCGCGGAGCGCGCGCAGGCGCTGGGCTTCACCGGCCCGATGCTGCGCGGCAGCGGCATCGCGTGGGACCTGCGCAAGAAGCAGCCCTACGAGGTGTACGACAAGCTCGACTTCGACATCCCGGTCGGCACCCACGGCGACTGCTACGACCGCTACCTCGTGCGCATGCACGAGATGCGCGAGTCGAACCGCATCATCCGGCAGTGCATCGAATGGCTGCGCGCGAACCCGGGCCCGGTGATCACCGCGAACCACAAGGTGGCGCCGCCGACGCGGGTGGAGATGAAGGAGAACATGGAGGACCTCATCCACCACTTCAAGCTCTTCACCGAGGGCATGCACGTACCGCCGGGCGAGGCGTACGCCGCGATCGAGCACCCGAAAGGCGAGTTCGGCGTGTTCATCATCAGCGACGGCGCGAACAAGCCGTGGCGCCTGAAGCTGCGCGCGCCCGGCTTCCCGCACCTCGCCGCCATGGACGAGATGGCGAAGGGCCACATGATCGCCGACGTGGTCGCGATCATCGGCACCATGGACATCGTGTTCGGGGACATCGACCGATGAGCGAGCGCGCCACCGGCCGCGTGATCGACCAGCGCGTGGTGAACGTCGACGAGCTCGCGCTCGAGCGCTTCGAGAAGGGCGACAAGTTCGCCTCCGACAGCGTGCGCGTGGGGCCGCTGGTCGGCGCGAAGAACCTGGGCTATTCCTACGACGTGGTGCAGCCTGGCAAGCGCGCCTGCCCTTTCCACAGCCACCTCGCCGAGGAAGAGGCCTTCTTCATCGTGCGCGGCGCGGGGCTGCTGCGTTACGGCGAAGAGACGCGCCGCATCCGTGCCGGCGACTTCATCTGCTGCCCCACCGGCGGACCCGAGACCGCGCACCAGATCGTGAACGACTCGGACGCGGAGCTCGCCTACATCTCGATCTCGACCATGATGCCGGCCGAGGTGTGCGAGTACCCGGACTCGGGGAAGATCGGCGCGTTCGGCGAGCGCACGCCGCGCATGCGCCACATGACCCACGCCGACCAGGCCGTGGATTACTGGAAGGACGAGACATGAGCGCGCAGGCCTCCACGGCGACCGGCAAGCTCCTCTCCGGAGCGGCGCTCGCGAGGATCGAGCGCGAGGCGGCCAAGTACCCCCCCGACCAGCGCCATTCCGCGGTGATCTCGGCGCTCGGCATCGCGCAGGATGAGCACGGCTGGCTTTCGAACGAGTTGATGGAGGAGGTCGCGCAGGTCCTCGGCATGCCGCCGGTGTGGGTGTACGAGGTCGCGACGTTCTACAACATGTACAACCTGAAGCCGCCCGGCAGGCACAAGCTGGTGATGTGCACCAACCTCCCGTGCGCGCTCTCCGGCGCGGTGGAGGCGGCCGAGCACCTCAAGCGCCGCTGCGGCGTGGAGGATTTCAACCAGACCTCCGCCGACGGCCGCTTCACGGTGAAGGAAGGCGAGTGCTTCGGCGCCTGCGGCGACGCGCCGGTGATGATCGTCGACAACAAGCGCGTTTGCGCGCGCATGACGCCCGAGAAGCTCGACGCGCTGCTCAAGGAGCTCGACTGATGCCGATCCTCGACTACGGCCCGGATGCCGTCATCATGAAGGGCCTCGACGGCGACAACTGGGGCCTCGAGGGCTACGAGGCGCGCGGCGGCTACAAGGCGCTGCGCCGCATCGTGGACGAGAAGATGACGCCCGAGGCGCTGATCGCCGAGGTGAAGAAGTCGGCGCTGCGCGGGCGCGGCGGCGCGGGCTTTCCCACCGGCCTCAAGTGGTCCTTCATGCCGAAGAGCTACACCGGCCAGCGCTACCTCGTGTGCAACTCCGACGAGGGCGAGCCGGGCACGTTCAAGGACCGCGACATCCTGCGCTACAACCCGCATGCGCTGATCGAGGGCATGATCATCGGCGGCTACGCCATCGGCGCGACGGTCGGCTACAACTACATCCACGGCGAGATCTGGAGCGAGTACGAGCGCTTCGAGCAGGCGCTCCAGCAGGCGCGCGACGCGGGCTACCTCGGAGGCAACGTCCTCGGCGGCGGCTTCGACTTCGAGCTCCACGCGCACCACGGGATGGGCGCCTACATCTGCGGCGAGGAGACGGCCCTTCTCGAGTCGCTCGAGGGCAAGAAGGGCATGCCGCGCTTCAAGCCGCCGTTCCCCGCGACGTTCGGCCTGTACGGCAAGCCCACCACGATCAACAACACCGAGACCTTCGCCGCGGTGCCCGGCATCATCGCCAACGGCGCCGACTGGTTCCTCGCGCTCGGCAAGCCCAACAACGGCGGCACCAAGCTCTTCTCGGTCACCGGGCACGTGAACCGGCCCGGCAACTACGAGGTGCGCCTCGGCACCCCGTTCGCGAAGCTCCTCGAGATGGCGGGCGGCATGCGGGGCGGGAAGAAGCTGAAGGGCGTGATTCCGGGCGGCTCCTCCATGCCGGTGCTCACGGCCGACGTGATGATGAACCTCGACATGGACTACGACTCGATCGCCAAGGCGGGCTCGTTCCTCGGCTCCGGCGCCGTGATCGTGATGGACGAGGACACCTGCATGGTGAAGGCCGCCGAGCGCCTCGCGTATTTCTACTTCGAGGAGTCGTGCGGGCAGTGCACCCCGTGCCGAGAGGGCACAGGGTGGCTCTATCGCATCCTCCATCGCATCGAGACCGGCGAGGGACGGCAGGAGGACCTGGATCTCCTCCTCGACCTCGCCGACAACATCCAGGGGCGCACCATCTGCGCGCTGGGCGACGCGGCGGCGATGCCGGTGCGCGCCTTCGTGAAGACCTACCGCGACGAGTTCCAGCACCACATCGACCACAAGCGCTGCACGGTGCGGCCGGGCGGCTACAGCTCCGCCGACCCGGACCTCGCGAAAATGGCGGCCGACTGAACGACATGCCCATCAACCTCGAGATCGACGGCAAGCCCGTCACGGTCGAAAACGGCGCCACGGTGATGGACGCGGGCGTGAAGCTCGGCGTCTACATCCCGCACTTCTGCTACCACAAGAAGCTCTCCATCGCCGCCAACTGCCGCATGTGCCTGGTGCAGGTGGAGAAGGCGCCCAAGCCGCTGCCGGCCTGCGCGACGCCCGCCACCGAGGGCATGAAGGTCCACACGCATTCGAACGCGGCGATCGACGCGCAGAAGGGCGTGATGGAGTTCCTGCTCATCAACCATCCGCTCGACTGCCCGATCTGCGACCAGGGCGGCGAGTGCCAGCTGCAGGACCTCGCGGTGGGCTACGGCCAATCGACCTCGCGCTACCAGGAAGCGAAGCGCGTGGTGGTGAACAAGAACCTGGGGCCGCTCATCTCCACCGACATGACGCGCTGCATCCACTGCACGCGCTGCGTGCGATTCGGCCAGGAGATCGCCGGCATCATGGAGCTCGGCATGGCCGGGCGCGGCGAGCACGCGGAGATCCTCACGTTCGTGAGCCGCACGGTGGATTCGGAGCTCTCCGGCAACGTGATCGACGCCTGCCCGGTGGGCGCGCTCACCTCCAAGCCGTTCCGCTACAGCGCGCGCAACTGGGAGCTCTCGCGCCGGCGCAGCATCGCGCCGCACGATTCGCTCAACTCCAACCTCATGGTGCAGTCGAAGCTCGACCGCGTGATGCGCGTGCTGCCCATCGACAACGACGCGGTGAACGAGTGCTGGCTTTCCGACCGCGACCGCTTCGCCTACGAGGGGCTCAACTCCGAGGAGCGGCTGCTGCACCCGATGGTGAAGCGCGCCGGCGAATGGGCCGAGGTCGACTGGCCCGAGGCGCTGGAGGCGGCCGCGCAGGGATTGAAGGACGTCGTCGCGCGCCACGGCGCCGAGGCGCTCGGCATGCTGTTCGGCCCGCAGCTCACGCTCGAGGAGCTGCACCTCGGCGCGAGCCTCGCGAAGGGGCTGGGCACCGGCAACATCGACCATCGCATCCGCCAATCGGATTTCCGCGCGCGGGCGAAGGGCGCGCCGTGGCTCGGCATGCCGGTCGCCGACCTCGACGAGCTGGAGGGCGTGCTGCTGGTCGGCTCGAACATCCGCAAGGAGCAGCCGCTCATCTCCGCGCGGCTTCGCGCCGGCACCCGGAAGGCGCTCCGGCTCTCGATCCTGCACGTCGCCGCGGACGAGGCGCTGATGCCGCTCGCCGCCCGCTCGGTGGTGAAGCCCTCGGAGCTCGCGGCGGGGCTCGCCGCCATCGCCGCGGCCGCCGCGCAGGCGAAGGGCGAGAGCCCCAGGGGCGATCTCCGGCGCGCCGTGGGCGACGCGGAACGCGCCATCGTCGCGAGCCTCGCCGGCAAGCGCTCGGCGATCCTGCTCGGCCACTACGCGCAGCAGCATCCCGATTACGCGCTGCTGCTCTCGATGGCGCACGAGATTTCGCGCCTCACCGGCGCGACGGTCGGCGTGCTGCCCGACGGCGGCAACAGCGTCGGCGCGCACCTCGCGGGCGTGGTGCCCAGTGGTCTCGATGCGCGCGCGATGATCGAGCGCCCGCGCCACGGCTATCTCTTCGCGGGCATCGAGCCCGGCCTCGACATGGGCCGGCGCGCCTTCGAGGCGCTCTCCGGCGCGGAGTTCGCGGTGGTGCTCTCCGCCTACCGCGGCGCGGCGACCGACGCGGCGCACGTGATGCTGCCGGTCGCGCCGTACACCGAGACCGGCGGCACCTTCGTGAACATGGAAGGCCGCGTGCAGTCGTTCAACGCGTGCGTGAAGCCGCAGGGCGACGCGCGCCCGATGTGGAAGGTGCTGCGCGTGCTCGGCACGCTCCTCGGCCTGCCGGGTTTCTCGGAGGACACGCTCGAGCAGGTGCGCGCGGCGATCGCGCCGGACCTCCCGGCGTGGGCGAAGGCTGGGCTCTCCAACGAGATCGCGCCGCTCGAATGGCAGGTGCGCGCCGCGCCGGCGAAGCTCGAGCGCATCGCGGAGTTCCCGATCTACGCGACCGATCCGATCGTGCGCCGCTCGCCGCCGCTGCAGAAGACGGCCGATGCGAAGGGGGCGCGCGCGGCGCGTTTCCATCCCGCGACGTTCGCCGCGATGGGCCTCAGCGAAGGCGCGCAGGTGCGCATCCGCCAGGGCGGGGGCGAGGCGGTGGTCGCCGCCGTGGCCGATGACGCGGTGCCGGAAGGCTGCGTGCGCCTCGCGCGCGGCATCCCGGAGACGGCGGCGCTCGGCGAGGGCGAGGTCGCGCTCGACGTCGTGCGCATGGAAGCGGTGGCATGAACGACTACGTGACGCAGATCCAGGGCTACGCCAACCAGTGGCTCGGTCCGGTCTGGGGACCGCAGGCCTACAGCGTCGGGCGCGCGCTCGCGATGATCGTGGTCGTGCTCGTGCCGCTCATCCTCACCGTGCTCTACTACCAGCTCGTCGAGCGCTGGGTGATCGGCTGGATCCAGGTGCGCCGCGGCCCCAACCGCGTGGGCTGGAAGGGCGTGCTGCAGCCGATCGCCGATGCGATCAAGCTGCTCATGAAGGAGCAGATCGTCCCGCTCGGCGCGAACCGGGGGCTGTTCCTCCTCGCCCCCATCGTCTCGGTCGCGCCCGCGCTCGCGGCCTGGTCGATCGTGCCCTTCGCGCCGGGCTGGGTGATCTCGAACGCCGATGCCGCGGTCCTCGTGCTCCTCGCCATGACCTCGCTCGGCGTATACGGGATCATCATCGCCGGCTGGGCCTCCAACTCCAAGTACGCGTTCCTCGGGGCGATGCGCGCCGCCGCGCAGATGGTCGCCTACGAGCTCGCGATGGGCTTCGCGATCGTGGGCGCGCTCATGGCGGGCGGCAGCATGAACCTCACCGAGATCGTCGCGCGCCAGCACACCGACTGGGGCTTGCTCGGCTGGTTCTGGATTCCGCTCTTCCCGCTCTTCCTCGTGCACTACATCGCCGGGCTCGCCGAGACCAACCGCCACCCGTTCGACGTCGCCGAGGGCGAGAGCGAGATCGTGGCGGGCTTCCACGTCGAGTACTCGGGCATGGCCTTCGCCGTGTTCTTCCTCGCCGAGTACGCGAACATGATCCTCGTCTCGACCATCTCGCCGGTGCTCTTCCTCGGCGGATGGCTCTCGCCGCTCGATTTCCCCGCCATCCGCGAGGGCGCCGCGTGGTACTCCTGGCTCGCGGCGCCGAGCGTCCTCTGGCTGCTCGCGAAGACCGCCTTCCTGATGTTCGTCTTCCTCTGGATCCGGGCGACCTTCCCGCGCTACCGCTACGACCAGATCATGCGGCTCGGCTGGAAGGTGTTCATCCCGGTCACCCTGGTGTGGATCGGCGTGGTGGCGGTCGCGATGATGGATCCGATCGCGCAGTGGCCGGTCCTGCGCCTCTGGTTCGGACACTGACCATGCTCGCCCGCATCAAGGAAATCGCCTCGGCCTTCATGCTCTCGGAGCTCGTGAAGGGCCTCGCGCTCACCGGACGCTACCTCTTCTCGCGCAAGATCACGGTCTACTATCCGGAGGAGAAGACGCCGTACGGGCCGCGCATGCGCGGGCTGCACGCGCTGCGCCGCTATCCCAACGGCGAGGAGCGCTGCATCGCCTGCAAGCTGTGCGAGGCGGTGTGCCCCGCGCTCGCGATCACGATCGAGAGCGAGCAGCGCGACGACGGCACGCGCCGCACCACGCGCTACGACATCGACCTCATCAAGTGCATCTTCTGCGGCTTCTGCGAGGAGAGCTGCCCGGTGGATTCCATCGTCGAGACCGGGTTCATCGAGTACCACGGCGAATCGCGCGGCGACCTGCTCTACACCAAGCCGATGCTCATCGCGATCGGCGACCGGTACGAGGAGCGCATCGCGCACGACCGCGCCGAGGACGCGCGCTACCGCTGACATGAACCTGCCCTTCGTCCTCTTCTATGTCTTCGCGGCGATCCTGCTCGCCGCGGCGCTCGCGGTGGTGCTGGTGAGGAACCCGGTGCACGCCGCGCTCTTCCTCGTGCTCTCGTTCTTCACCGCCTCCGCCCTGTGGCTCCTCCTCTACGCGGAGTTCCTCGCCCTCACGCTGGTGCTGGTGTACGTGGGCGCGGTGATGGTGCTCTTCCTCTTCGTGGTGATGATGCTCGACATCAACCTCGACCGGTTGCGCGAGGGATTCTGGAGGAACCTGCCGCTCGGGCTGATCGTCGGCGTGGTGATGGCCGCCGAGATGATCGCGCTCCTCGCGCGGGGCGTCTCCGGCGGCGCGGGCGCCGCTCCCGCGCCCGACTACTCGAACACCCGCGCGCTGGGCGAGGTGATCTACACCGAGTACGTGTTCCCGTTCGAGGTCGCGGCGGTGATCCTGCTGGTCGCGATCATCGCCGCCATCGCGCTCACGCTGCGCAGCCGCAAGGAGACCAAGTACCAGGATCCCGCGGCGCAGCTCGCGGTGCGGCCGCGCGACCGGCTGAGGATCGTGAAGCTCGCGCCCGAGACGACGGTGACGCGCGAAAAGGGCGCCGAATGATCCCGCTCCAGCACTACCTCGTCCTGGGCGCGCTGCTCTTCGCGATCAGCGTGATCGGCATCTTCATGAACCGCAAGAACCTCATCGTGCTGCTGATGGCGATCGAGCTGATGCTGCTCGCCGTGAACATGAACTTCATCGCCTTCTCCCACGCGCTGAACGACCTTTCCGGGCAGGTGTTCGTGTTCTTCATCCTCACCGTGGCGGCGGCCGAATCGGCGATCGGGCTCGCGATCCTGGTGGCGCTCTTCCGCAACTTCCGATCCATCCACGTCGACGACCTGCGGCGCCTCAAGGGCTGAAGCCGCGGAGCCGAGAACAACAACATGGACCTGATGACGCTCGCCTGCATCGCGGCCTTCGCCCCCCTCGCGGGCTCCATCCTCGCGGGGCTCCTCGGCTGGAAGCTCGGCCGCGCCTTCGCCCACACCGTGACCATCCTCTCGGTCGCGATCTCGTTCGCCGCCTCGGTCGCGTGCCTGCTGCAGGTGATGGACGGCGCGCGGCTCGACTCGGCCGTGTACCAGTGGATCTCCGGCGACTCGTTCCGGATGCAGGTCGGCTTCCTGCTCGATCGCCTCACGGTGACGATGATGTGCGTCGTGACGTTCGTCTCGCTCATGGTGCACGTCTACACCATCGGATACATGGCGGACGACCCGGGCTACCAGCGCTTCTTCGCCTACATCTCGCTCTTCACCTTCTCGATGATGATGCTGGTGATGGCGAACAACTTCCTGCAGCTCTTCTTCGGCTGGGAAGCGGTGGGCCTCGTCTCCTACCTCCTCATCGGCTTCTGGTACACGCGCCCGAGCGCGATCTACGCGAACCTCAAGGCGTTCCTCGCCAACCGCGTGGGCGACTTCGGCTTCCTCCTCGGCATCGCGATCGTCTTCACCGTGTTCCGCACGCTCGACTACGGCCCGGTGTTCGCGAACGCGCGCGAGTTCGCGGGCGCGTTCGTCGAGCTCATCCCCGGCTGGTCGTGGTCGCTCCTCACGATCCTGTGCATCTGCCTGTTCGTGGGCGCCATGGGCAAGAGCGCGCAGTTCCCGCTGCACGTGTGGCTGCCGGACTCGATGGAGGGCCCGACGCCGATCTCCGCCCTGATCCACGCCGCGACCATGGTGACCGCGGGCATCTTCATGGTGGCGCGCATGTCGCCGCTCTTCGAGCTCTCGGAGACCGCGCGCTCGGTGGTGCTCGTGATCGGCGCGATCACCATGTTCTTCATGGCGCTCATCGCGCTCGTGGTGTACGACATCAAGCGCGTGGTCGCCTACTCGACGCTCTCGCAGCTCGGCTACATGACGGTGGCGCTCGGCGCCTCGGCGTACCCGGTCGCGATCTTCCACCTCATGACACATGCCTTCTTCAAGGCGGTGCTCTTCCTCGGCGCGGGCTCGGTGATCATCGCGCTCCACCACGAGCAGGACATGCGCAAGATGGGCGGGCTCGCGAAGTACATGCCGATCACCTACGCGACGGTGCTGGTCGGCACGCTCGCGAACGCCGGCATCCCGCCCTTCGCCGGCTTCTTTTCGAAGGATTCGATCGTGGAGGCGCTCGCCGCAGCCCACGTGTGGGGCCACACGTTCGCCTACGTGCTCGCTCTGGGCGGCGTCTTCGTGAGCGCGCTCTACTCGTTCCGGCTGCTCTTCTACGCCTTCCACGGCGAGGAGCGCTTCGAGGCGCACGGCCACGGGCACGGGGAATCGGCGGAGCACGGCGAAGCCCTGGCGGGCCACGGCGCGGAGAAGGAGACCCACGGCGCCGAGGAGCCGCACCACGAGGCGATGCACGGCAAGCCCCGCGAGTCGCCCTGGGTGGTGAAGGTGCCGCTCGTCCTGCTCGCGATCCCGTCGCTCTTCATCGGCGCCATGACGATCCGCCCGATGCTCTACGGCGGCTGGTTCGACGGCGCCATCACCGCCACTGCGACGATGGAGGAGATGGCGAAGGAGTTCGACGGCTGGTGGCCAATGGTCGTCCATTCGTTCACGTCGCTCCCGCTCTGGCTCGCGCTCGCCGGCGTCGCGATCACGTACTTCCTCTACATCGTGAGGCCCGGCTCGGCCGCCGTCGTGAAGCGGAAGGCCGGCGTCCTCGCGACCGTCCTCGAGAACAAGTACTACCTCGACGACTTCAACGACTGGTTCTTCGCCGGCGGCATGAGGAAGCTCGGCTCGAGCCTCTGGCTCTGGGGCGACAAGACGCTCATCGACGGCATCATGGTGAACGGGACGGCGCGGCTCATCGGGTGGGTCGCGTCGGTCGCACGCCGCATGCAGACCGGCTTCATCTACCACTACGCGTTCACCATGATCTTCGGCGTGTTCGCCCTCCTCTCCTTCTTCTGGGTGTACCTGCGCAAGCTCTAGCCCACAGCTCACGCGAAAACAAGAATGTTCCAGGGATACCTGCTCTCGCTGACGATCTGGGTGCCGATCGCCTTCGGCATCGCGGTGCTCGCGATCGGCAACGACCGCGCGCCCGCGCCCACGCGCTGGACCGCGCTCGTGGGCGCCGTGCTCGGCTTCCTCGTATGCCTGCCGCTGTGGAGCGGCTTCCAGCCCACCGCGGAGATGCAGTTCACGGAGATGGGCTCGTGGATCCCGCGCTTCAACGTGAACTACCACCTGGGCGTGGACGGCATCTCGATGCCGCTCATCCTCCTCAACAGCCTCATGACGGTGCTCGTCGTGATCGCGCACTGGGAGGTGGTGACGGAGAAGGTCGGGCAGTACCTCGCGGCGTTCCTCATCATGTCGGGGCTCATCAACGGCACCTTCGCCGCGCTCGACGCGATCCTCTTCTACGTCTTCTTCGAGGCGATGCTGATCCCGATGTTCCTCATCATCGGGGTGTGGGGCGGGCCCAACCGCGTGTACGCCGCGGTGAAGTTCTTCCTCTACACGCTGCTCGGCTCTCTCCTCATGCTCGCGGCGTTCATCTACCTCTACTGGCAGACCAACGGCAGCTTCGAGATCCTCGACTTCCACGAGGTGGCGCTCGGCTTCACGCCGCAGGTGCTGATCTTCCTCGCGATGTTCATGTCGTTCGCGGTGAAGGTGCCGATGTGGCCGGTGCACACGTGGCTGCCCGACGCGCACGTCGAGGCGCCCACCGGCGGCTCGGTGATCCTCGCGGCGATCACGCTCAAGATCGGCGGCTACGGGTTCCTGCGCTTCAACCTGCCCATCGCGCCGGACGCCTCGCACTACCTCGCCGGCTTCATGATCACGCTGTCGCTCATCGCGGTCGTCTACATCGGCCTGGTGGCGCTGGTGCAGGCGGACATGAAGAAGCTGATCGCCTACTCGTCCATCGCCCACATGGGGTTCGTGACGCTCGGGCTCTTCATCTTCACCGCGGACGGCATGCTGGGCGGGCTGATCCAGATGGTCTCGCACGGCTTCGTCTCCGCGGCGCTCTTCCTCTGCGTGGGCGTGCTCTACGACCGCGTGCACTCGCGCCAGATCGCCG
>DATNGJ010000039.1:0-40150 GCA_035605915.1 Usitatibacter sp. | reverse complement strand
CAGCGCCGTCGAGCACGAGGCGCGCGACAAGCCGCTCTACGAGCGCCCGGCGTCGACGACCTACGAGATGCTGGTGCCGACCACCGACGGCGACACGCGCCAGATGCTCTACAACAAGGTGAGCTTCGTGGACCAGGAGGGCGCGATTGCCGGGCTCATCGGCGTGATCACCGACGTCACGCGCTACAAGGAGACCGAGCGCGCGCTGGAAGCCTCCGAGGCGCGCTTCCGGGTGCTCACCGAGAGCTCGCTCGACCTCATCTCGGTTGTCGACGCGGACGGCACGCTGCGCTACCAGAGCGGGGCGCTGCGCGCGCTGCTGGGCTATGACCCCGCCGACACCGTGGGGCGCAACGTCTTCGACCTCGTGCACGGCGACGATGCCGAGCACCTGCGCGCGGCGGTGCGGCGCATCGTGGAGACCCGCCAGTCGAGCGGGCCGCTCGAGGTGCGCTTCCGGCACCGCGACGGCGCCTGGCGCACCTTCGAGTCCCTCGGCACCAACTGCCTCGCCAATCCGCACATCCACGGGGTGGTGTTCAACTCGCGCGACGTGACGGACCGCAAGGTGATCCAGCAGCGCATCCAGCACCTCGCCTACCACGACAACCTGACGGGGCTTCCGAACCGCTCCCTGCTGCAGGACCGCCTCGCGCACGCCATCGCGCGCGCCGAGCGCTCGCACCGCAAGGTGGCCGTGCTCTTCATCGACCTCGACAACTTCAAGAACATCAACGACACCCTCGGCCACGACGTGGGCGACGAGCTGCTGCGCCAGGTGTCGCGCCGGCTCTCCGACTGTGTGCGGGTCGAGGACACCATCGCGCGGCAGGGCGGCGACGAGTTCATCGTGCTGCTCGACAGCCTCGAGGACGGGCGCGGCGCATCGCTCGTCGCGCAGAAGGTGCTGAACGGGCTGCGGCTGCCGTTCGCGCTCGGTGCGACGGAGCAGCACGTGAGCGCCTCGGTCGGGATCTCCCTCTATCCCGAGGACGGCCGCGACGCGCAGACGCTCATGAAGAACGCCGACACCGCGATGTTCCACGGCAAGAGCCTCGGCAAGAACACCTACCAGTTCTTCACCTCGCAGATGAACATCGCCGTGAAGCGGCGCATGACGCTCGAATCGGCGCTGCGCCGCGCGGTGTTGCAGAAGGACTTCGTGCTGCACTACCAGCCGCAGATCAACCTCGAGACCGGCGAGGTGATCGCCGTCGAGGCGCTGGTGCGCTGGAAGACCGAGGACAGCGGCACGGTGATGCCGGGCGACTTCATCCCGCTCGCCGAGGAGACCGGCCTCATCAACGAGATCGGCGAATGGGTGCTGCGCGAGGGCTGCCGGCAGGCCAAGGAATGGCAGGACCAGGGCCTTCCCCCGCGCCGCATGGCGGTGAACCTCTCCGCGCGCCAGTTCGCCGACCGCGGCTTCTTCGACATGGTGACGCGCGTGCTCGCCGACACTCGCCTCGATCCCGCGTGCCTCGAGCTCGAGATCACCGAGAGCCAGGTGATGCGCCAGACCGAGGGCGTGATGACGCTCTTGAACCGCCTCTCGAAGATGGGCGTGCAGCTCGCGATCGACGACTTCGGTACGGGCTACTCGAGCCTCTCGTACCTCAAGCGGCTGCCGATCCAGAAGCTCAAGATCGACCAGTCGTTCATCCGCGACATCACCGTCGATCCGAACGACACGGCGATCGTGGTCGCGATCATCAACATGGCGCGGAGCCTCGACCTCGAGACGATCGCGGAGGGCGTGGAGACCGCGGGGCAGCTTGCCCTGCTGCGCTCGAAAGGCTGCCGGATCGGGCAGGGGTTCTACTTCTCCGCGCCGATGCGGGCCGAGGCGCTGTATCCGCTGCTCCGCACCAACAATTTGTATACAGCTGCGCAGTAGTGGAGATCGGGAACGGCGTTGGAGCGGACGCTTCGCGCCGCTCAACACCGGCAGGCAGGCCTCGACCGCGGGAACGGTGTCAGGGTGGACGCTTCGCGCCGCTCAACACCGGCGGGCAGGCCTCGACCGCGGGAACGGGGTCGGGGCGGACGCTTCGCGCCGCTCAACACCGGCGGGCACGCCTGGATTCGCTCAGGCAAGCAATAGAAATATCGCCGGCCGCTTGCCGATGGGCAGAGCGGGCCGTGACTTCCAGCTCTCGATCCGGTCGCTGCGGATCCACTCCGTCGGCCCGGTGAGATCCGCCGCGATGCACAGCCGGCTGCCGCCTTTGCAAGCCTCGAGGATATCGGCGAGCAGCGCGTCGTTGCGATAGGGGGTCTCGATGAAGACCTGCGTCTCGCGAGCGCGCGCGGAGTCGCGCTCGATCTCGCCCAGGCGCTTGCGGCGCGCGGCGCCGTCCACCGGAAGGTAGCCGAGGAAGCGGAAGCGCTGGCCCTCCAGGCCGCTCGCCATGAGCGCGAGGAGGATCGAGGAGGGACCCACGAGCGGAACCACCCGGATGCCGCGCGCGTGCGCCTCGGCGATGAGCAGCGCGCCGGGATCGGCCACGGCCGGCGCGCCCGCCTCCGAGAGGAGGCCGGCGTCGCGTCCTTCGAGGAGCGGCGCGAGCAGCGCCGGCACGTCGGCCGCCGGCGTGTGCGCGTTCAGCTCCTCGAATCGCAGCTCGCGCATCGGCTTCGGATGGCCGCACGCCGCGACGAAGCGCCGCGCCGAGCGCGCGTCCTCGACCACGAAGCGTTCGAGCGCGCGCACGCGGTGCAGCGCATGCGCGGGCAGGATCGCTTCGGGGCTCGTTCCCTCGCAAAGCCATGCGGGAACCAGATAGAGCGTGCCCGTCGCCATCACGGAACCTGGAAGCCTTCCTCGCGCAGGATCTCGGCGAGCGCGATGAGCGGCAGGCCCACGAGCGCGGTCGGGTCGCTGCCGTCCAGCCGCGCGAGGAGGCTCACGCCGAGTCCTTCGCTCTTCGCGCTTCCCGCGCAATCGAGCGCCGGCTCGCGCTCGAGATAGCGGTCGATCTCCGCATCGCCGAGGGGGCGGAACGCGACCTGCGTCGTGACGAGCCTCTCGTGGCGTTTTGCGCGCGCGGCGTGCGCGACGCACAGGGCGGTGTGGAAGAGAACCGTCCTCCCGCTCAGCTCGCGCAGCTGCCGGCGCGCGTTCTCGAGCGTGCCCGGCTTGCCCACGGCGGATCCGTCGACGTCGGCCACCTGGTCGGAGCCGATCACCCAGGCCTCGGGCCAGCGCGATTGCGCGGCGTGAGCCTTCTCGCGCGCGAGCCGCACCGCCGTCGCGGCGGGAGCCTCGCCGGCGAGCGCGGTTTCATCGATGTCCGCAGACCAGCTTTCGAAGCGCAGGCCCAGGCGGCCGAGGAGCTCGCGGCGGTAGCGCGAGCCGGAGGCAAGGACGATCAAAGAAGTAGACAAAACAATCAATTCCAGTGGTTAGTTAAAGTAGTTTATTAATACGAACCTGCTATAATGATCCATGGCCGACGACTTCCTCATCCATCCCGAGAGGCTCACCGCGAAGCCGCAGCTGCGGAAGGGTACGTTCACGCCCGCGCAGCTGCCGAGGCTCGCCGATTCGCTCGCCGGACCCGAAGGTGAGCTTCGTTATCGCATCACGGCACAGCTCGACCGGCAGCGGCGCAAGGTGGTGTCGTGTATAATCGAAGGCTTCGTTTTTCTCACGTGCCAGGCGAGCCTCGAAGCCTTCCGGCACGAAGTCTCGATCTCGGAGCGCCTGGTCCTCGTGGACAGCGAGGCGGAGCTTCCGCCGATCGAGGAGGAAAGCGATGCGGAAGATTACCTCGTCGCCGATGAGCCGCTCGACATTCGCGACCTGGTCGAGGACGCGGTGCTGCTCTCCCTGCCGATGGTGCCACGCAAGCCGGGCCTGGGGGAGGCCCCGGGAGGACGCGAGGGCGTTCCCCGCGAGCCGTCGCCCTTCGCGGCGCTCGCGGCGCTCAAGCGCAAGAGATGACGATCCGGGCCTTCCCGTAGCGCGGGACGGGCCCCTCAGGAGAGACACATGGCCGTTCAACAGAACAAGAAGTCGCCGTCGAAACGCGGCATGCATCGCGCGCACGACCATCTCGGCAATCCGCCGATCGCGGTCGAGCCCACCACGGGCGAGACGCACCTGCGCCACCACATCTCGCCGTCGGGCTACTACCGCGGCAAGAAGGTCATCCAGTCCAAGGATTGAGCGCCGCGCGCCCGCCCGGGCCGCGCCCTGCCTTCATGACGACCGTCATCGCCGTCGATGCGATGGGCGGGGACCACGGGCCGCCGGTCACGGTGCCCGCATGCCTGGATTTCCTCGCCGCGCATCCCGGCTTCGAGCTTCTCCTCGTGGGTCTCGCCGAGCCGATCGAGCGTGAGCTCGCGCGCGCCCATGCGAAGGGCCGCGCGGGCATCACCATCGTGCCGGCGAGCGAGGTCGTCGAGATGCACGAGGACGTGCGCACCGCGATCCGCACCAAGAAGGATTCCTCGATGCGCGTCGCGATCGACCTGGTGAAGGAAGGCCGCGCGCAGGCGTGCGTCAGCGCGGGCAACACCGGCGCGCTCATGGGCACCGCGAAGTTCGTGCTGAAGACGGTCCCCGGCATCGACCGGCCCGCGATCTGCGCGGTGCTGCCGACGCGCGTGGGCGGCCAGGTGTACGCGCTCGACCTGGGCGCGAACGCCGACTGCACGCCCGAGAACCTGGTGCAGTTCGCGATCATGGGATCGACGCTCGTGAAGGCCGTGGAAGGCAAGGAGCGCCCGACGGTGGGCCTGCTCAACATCGGCGCCGAGGAAATGAAGGGCAACGACGTGGTGAAGAAGGCGGCGGAGCTGCTGCGCGCGAGCCCGGTGAACTTCCACGGCAACGTGGAGGGCGACGACATCTACCGCGGCACGACCGACGTCGTCGTGTGCGACGGCTTCGTGGGCAACGTGGCGCTCAAGACCTCCGAAGGCCTCGCCCGCATGCTGGGCGATTTCCTGAAGGAGGAATACACGCGCAGCCTCTTCACGCGCATCGCGGCGCTCGTCTCCTGGCCCGTCATCCGCCGCTTCCGCCGCCGCGTGGACCATCGCCGCTACAACGGCGCGGCGCTGCTCGGCTTGCGCGGCATCGTGGTGAAGAGCCACGGATCGGCGGACCGCCTCGCCTTCGCGACCGCGGTCGAGCGCGCGGCGAACGAGGCGAGCCACGGGCTCCTCGAGCGCATCGGCGAGGAGATCGCGGGGCTCGCGCCCGGACTGCAGGCGCCGCCGTCCGCGGAGCAGGCGGCATGACGCTGCATTCGCGCATCACGGGTACCGGCAGCTACCTCCCGGAGAAGATCCTCACCAACAAAGACCTGGAGTCGGTCGTCGAGACCAGCGACGAGTGGATCGTCGCGCGCACCGGCATCCGCCAGCGCCATGTGGCCGCGCAGGGCCAATTCACGAGCGACCTCGCGCTCGCGGCGTGCCGCAACGCGCTCGCCGCCGCGGGACGCAGCGTGGACGACGTGGACCTCGTGCTGGTCGCCACCTCGACGCCGGACATGGTGTTCCCTTCGAGCGCCTGCCTGCTGCAAGGCAAGCTCGGCGTGAGGCGCGGCGCCGCGTTCGACGTGCAGGCGGTGTGCTCCGGGTTCGTGTACGCGCTCGCGACCGCCGATCTCTTCATCCGCTCGGGGGGACATCGCTGCGCCCTCGTGGTGGGCGCCGAGGTGTTCTCGCGCATCCTCGACTGGAAGGATCGCTCCACCTGCGTGCTGTTCGGCGACGGCGCGGGCGCGGTGGTGCTCGAGGCCTCGGACGCGCCCGGCATCCTTTCCAGCCACCTGCACGCCGACGGGCGCCATGCAGCCATCCTCAACACGCCCGGGCACGTGTGCGGCGGCGCGGTGCAGGGCGACCCCACGCTCAAGATGGACGGGGGCGCCGTCTACAAGCTCGCGGTGCGCGTGCTCGAGGAGAGCGCGCTCGAGGCGCTCGCGGCCAATGGCCTCGCGATCGGCGACGTCGACGCGTACATCGCGCACCAGGCCAACGCCCGCATCATTTCCCACGTGGCGAGGCGGCTCGGCATCCCCGATTCGCGCTGCGTGGTGACCGTGGACCGCCACGCCAACACCTCGGCGGCCTCCGTGCCGCTCGCGCTCGACGTCGCGGTACGCGAGGGGCGCGTGAAGCGCGGCGACACGGTGCTCCTGCAAGGCGTGGGCGGCGGCTTCACGTGGGGCGCCGTGCTCCTCACGTATTGATGCCGGTCCCCGATCCATGACGCTCGCCATCGTATTTCCCGGACAAGGCTCGCAATCGGTCGGCATGATGCGCGGGTTCGCCGCCGAGCCGCGGGTCGAATCCACCTTCCGCGAGGCGAGCCTGCTCGTCGACGTGGACTACTGGTCGCTGGTCGACGAAGGGCCCCCGGAAGCGCTCAACCAGACCGTCAACACGCAGCCGCTCATGCTCGTCGCGGGCGTCGCATGCTGGCGCGCGTGGCGTGCGAAGGGCGGACCGATGCCCGCGTGGTTCGCCGGCCACAGCCTGGGCGAGTACACGGCACTCGTGGCGGCGGGCGCCCTCGACTTCGAGGAGGCCGTCCCCCTCGTGCGGCTGCGCGCGCAGGCGATGCAGGAGGCGGTACCCGAAGGCACCGGCGGCATCGCCGCGATCCTCGGCCTGGACGACGCCCGCCTGCCGGAGCTGTGCGCGCGGGCGGCGCAGGGCGAGGTCGTCGAGCCCGCCAACCTCAACTCGCCGGGACAGGTGGTGATCGCCGGTCATCGCGCCGCGGTGGAGCGCGCCATGGCGCTCGCGAAGGAGATGGGTGCCAGGCGCGCGCTGATGCTGCCGATGAGCGCGCCCTCCCATTGCAGCCTGATGAAGCCGGCGGCCGATCGGCTGCGCGCGCGCCTGGAGCAGGTGAAGCTCCGCGCACCCGCGGTGCCGGTGGTCCACAATCGCTCGGTCGAGGCCTTCACCGACCCGGATCGCATCCGCGAGGCGCTGGTGGCGCAGCTCGACCATCCGGTGCGCTGGATCGAGACGGTGCGCTTCCTCGCCGGGCAGGGCGTGACGCGGATCGTCGAATGCGGTCCCGGCAAGGTGCTCGCCGGGCTCGTGAAGCGCATCGCGCCGGACCTGGAGGTGCTCGCGATCACGGATTGCGCGGCGCTCGAAGCGGCGATCGCGAAGGGGGACGCATGCTGAAGGGACAGGTGGCGATCGTCACCGGCGCCTCGCGCGGCATCGGCGAGGCGATCCTCGCCGCGCTCGCGCGCGCCAACGCGACGGTGATCGGGACCTCGACGTCGCAGAAGGGCGCCGAGGGCATCTCGGCAAGGCTCGGCGAGATGGGCGCGCGGGGCGCGGGCAAGGTGCTCGACGTGCGCGACCTCGCACGCTGCGCCGCGCTGGTGGACGAGGTGCAGGCCGGATTCGGCCCCGTGGCAATCCTCGTGAACAACGCCGGCATCACCCGCGACAACCTCCTCGCGCGCATGAAGGACGAGGAGTGGGACGACATCCAGGCGACCAACCTGAAATCGGTGTTCGCGCTGTCGCGCGCGGTGCTGCGCGGCATGATGAAGGCGCGCAGCGGGCGCATCGTGAACGTGACCTCGGTCGTGGGCTTCACCGGCAACGCCGGGCAGGCGAACTATGCCGCGGCGAAGGCGGGCATCGTCGGCTTCTCGAAATCGCTCGCACGCGAGGTGGGGAGCCGCAACATCACCGTGAACTGTGTCGCCCCCGGCTTCATCGAGACCGACATGACGCGCTCGCTCTCCGGGGAACAGGTGAAGAAGCTGGTGGAGAACGTGCCGCTCGGGCGCCTCGGACGCGCCGAGGACGTGGCCCAGGCGGTGCTCTACCTGTGTTCGCCGGGCGCCTCGTACGTGACCGGCTCGACCGTGCACGTGAACGGCGGCATGTACATGGATTGACCCTCGGCGAGGGGCCGGAAAGGCTCTTTCCATATGGTAGAATTACGCGTTTTTTTCCCGCACCACGCCATTCAGCCGCACCACAAACAGAAATCCGCTTGGAGGAAGTCGATGGACAACATTGAAGCCCGCGTGAAGAAGATCGTCGCCGAGCAGCTCGGGGTAGCCGAGGCCGACATCAAGAACGAGTCTTCGTTCGTCGAAGACCTCGGCGCGGACTCCCTCGACAACGTGGAGCTCGTGATGGCGCTCGAGGAGGAGTTCGAGTGCGAGATCCCGGACGAGGATGCGGAAAAGATCACCAACGTCCAGCAGGCCATCGACTACGTCAAGGCCCACGCCAAGCAATAGCCCGCGCAACATCCACGGCGCGCGCGGCCGCTTCGCGCGAGCGAACCGTTCCCGCCGCGCCGCCACGCCTTTCCCATGTCCAAGCGCAGAGTCGTCGTAACCGGCCTCGGCATCGTCTCGCCGGTCGGCAACACGGTCGCCCAGGCCTGGCGCAACCTGCTGGAGGGCACGACCGGCGTCGGCCCGATCACGAAGTTCGAGGCCTCGGCGTTGCCCACGCGCATCGCCGCCGAGGTGAAGGGCTTCAACGCCGCCGACTGGATGCCGGTGAAGGAGACGCGGCGCTCCGATACGTTCATCCACTACGGCCTTGCCGCCACCGGGATGGCGCTCGAGGACGCCGGGCTCGTCGTCGACGACTCCAACGCGGAGCGCATCGGCGTCGTGGTGGGCTCGGGCATCGGCGGGCTGCCGATGATCGAGGACAACATCCGCGAGATGGTCGCCAAGGGGCCGCGGCGCATCTCCGCGTTCTTCGTGCCCGGGTCGATCATCAACATGGTCGCGGGCCTCATCTCGATCCAGTATGGCGCCAAGGGCCCGAACGTCTCGATGGTCTCGGCCTGCACCACGAGCACGCATTGCGTGGGCGAGGCCGGCCGCATGATCGAGTATGGGGACGCCGACGTGATGATCGCGGGCGGGGCCGAGGCGTGCGTGAACCTCTCGGGCGTCGGCGGCTTCTGCTCCTGCAAGGCGCTCTCGGAGAGGAACGACGATCCGGCCACCGCCTCGCGCCCGTTCGACAAGGACCGCGACGGCTTCGTGCTGGGCGAGGGCGCGGGCATCCTCATCCTCGAGGAGCTCGAGCACGCGAAGAAGCGCGGCGCGCGCATCTACGCCGAGCTCTGCGGCATGGGAATGAGCGCGGACGCGAACCACATCACCGCGCCGAACATGGACGGGCCGCGCCGCGCCATGGTGAACGCGCTGCGCATCGCCGGGCTCGCCCCGCAGGACGTGCAGTACGTGAACGCGCACGGCACCTCCACGCCGCTCGGCGACGCGAACGAGACGGCGGCGCTCAAGGCGGTCTTCGGCGATCACGCCTACCGGCTCGCCGTCAATTCGACCAAGTCGATGCACGGCCACCTGCTGGGCGCCGCGGGCGGCGTCGAGGCGCTCATCACGGTGCTCGCGCTCCACCACCAGGTCTCGCCGCCCACCATGAACATCCTCACGCCGGATCCGGCGTGCGACCTCGATTACGTCCCCAACACCGCGCGCGAGATGAAGATCGAGGTGGCGCTCTCCAACTCCTTCGGCTTCGGAGGCACCAACGGGACGCTCGCGTTCCGCCGCTTCCACTGAGCGGCGACGGCGCGGCGGCGCGGCGCGCCCGTTCCGCGCGCTCCTGCTCGCCCTCCTGCTCCTCGCCGCTTCGGGCGCCGCCTGGCTCGCCTGGTTCGCGCACCATCCGCTCGCGCTCCCGCGGGCGCCCTACGAGTTCACCGTGCGCGCCGGCGCGAGCCTCAAGGCCGTCTCGCACGAGCTCGCCGCGGGCGGGCTCCTCGCCGAGCCGCAGAGCTTCTGGCTGCTGGGCCGCATGCTGCGCCGGGCGGCGTCGATCCGCGCCGGCACCTACCGCCTGGACGCGCCGCTCACCCCGCTCGAGCTGCTCGACAAGCTCGCGCGCGGCGACGTGGTGCCCGCCGAGATCCGCTTCGTCGAGGGGACGACGTTGCGCCAATGGCTCGCCGGGCTGCGGCAGGACCCGGACGTGAAGCACACGCTCGCCGCGCGAAGCGAGGCCGAGATCGCGGCGCTCCTCGGCGTGCAGGGCGGCTCGCTCGAGGGTTGGCTCTTTCCCGACACCTACCGCTTCTCGCCCGGATCGAGCGACCTCGAGATCCTGCGGCGCGCGCACGCGGCGATGGTGAAGCGGCTCGACGACGCGTGGGCCGGCCGCGACCCGGACCTGCCGCTCGCCACGCCCTACGAGGCGCTGATCCTCGCCTCCATCGTCGAGAAGGAGACCGGGCTCGGCGCGGAGCGTCCGCTCGTGGCCTCCGTGTTCGCCAACCGGCTGCGCAAGGGCATGCGGCTGCAGACCGATCCGACGGTGATCTACGGGATGGGCGAGCGCTACGCGGGCAACATCCGCAAGAAGGACCTCGCGCAGGACACGCCGTGGAACACGTATACGCGCGACGGGCTGCCGCCCACGCCCATCGCGATGCCCGGCGAGGAGGCGCTGCTCGCCGCGGTGCATCCGGCGCATTCGGATTTCCTCTACTTCGTCGCGCGCGGCGACGGCTCGCACGAGTTCTCGCGGACGCTGGAGCAGCACAATCGCGCGGTGGCAAGATACCAGCTGCATCGCGCGGCCTCGTAGGGCGCGCAACGGGGAGCGCATGGGGCGACGCGGCCGGTTCATCACACTGGAAGGCATCGACGGGGCGGGGAAGTCCTCGCACCTGGAGTTCCTGCGCGAGCGGATCGCCGCACGCGGCGTGGAGGTCGTCGCGACGCGCGAGCCGGGAGGCACGCGCTTCGGCGCGGCGCTGCGCGAGGTGGTCCTGCAGCATCCCGCGACGCCGCTCGCCGAGGCGATCGCGATGTTCGCCGACCGCGCGAGCCACGTGGGCGAGGTGATCGAGCCGGGCCTCGCCGCCGGCCGCTGGGTGTTGTGCGACCGCTTCAGCGATTCCACGTACGCCTATCAATGCGGCGGCCGCGGCCTCGACCGCGAGGCGGTCGCCGCCCTCGAGCGGCTCGTGCATCCCGGCCTGCAGCCCGATGCGACGTTCCTCTTCGATCTCGACCCGCGCGATGCGGCGCTGCGCCAGCGCCAGCGCGGCGGTGCCGCCGACAAGTTCGAGCGCGAGCAGGAGGATTTCTTCCGCCGCGTGCGCGCGGCGTATCTCGAGCGCGCGCGGGCGAATCCGCGCCGCATCCACGTGATCGACGCGAGCGGCGAGCTGGCCGCGGTGCGCGAGCGCCTGGCGATCGCTTTCGAACGGGCGATCGCGTGAAGCCTTATCCCTGGCACGAGGCGGACCTCGCGCGGCTCCTGGCCGATCGGCAGCGACTTCCGCACGCGTTGCTCGTGCACGGCAGCGCCGGCATCGGCAAGACCCGGTTCATCCGCGCGCTCGCCGCGGCGGCGCTGTGCGAGCGTCCGAAGGGCGGCCTCGCGTGCGGCGCATGCGAGTCGTGCCACTGGCTCGAGCAGGGCAACCACCCGGATTTCCGCGAGATCGTCCCGGAGGCCGCCGAGGACGACGAAGAGGGCGCCGAGGCGGAGGGCGGCAGGGCGGAGAAGGCGAAGAGCCTCGTCATCAAGATCGACCAGGTGCGCGCGCTCGCCGATTTCCTCTCGCTCAGCACGCATCGCGCGGGCTACCGCGTGCTGTTGCTCCATCCCGCCGAGGCGCTGCACCCGGCCGCCGCGAACGCGCTGCTCAAGACGCTCGAGGAGCCGCCGCCCGCGACCCTCATCGTGCTCGCATCGGACCGGCCGGCGCGGCTCCTCGCCACCATTCGCAGCCGCTGCCGGAGGGTCGCGCTGCACGCCCCGGGGCCCGCCACGGCGCTCGCGTGGCTGCGCGCGCAGGGTGTCGCGGAGCCGGAAGCGGCGCTCGCGATGGCGGGCGGTGCGCCGCTCCTCGCGCAGCGGTTCGCCGAGCCCGACGAGGCCCGGTTCCGGCGCAAGCTCCTCGCCGAGCTCGCGAAGCCGGGCGGCGCCGACGCGCTCGCGTTCGCCGCGACCGTCGACCGCGGCGCCGTGGAGCCCCTCGTTTTCTGGATGCAGACGTGGGTGCAGGACCTCGTTCGCGTGCGCCTCGCGGGTCGCGCCCGCCACCATGTCGGGCAGGGCGCCGCGCTCGAGGCGCGCCAGCGGCACTGCGACCTGGAGGCGCTCTTCGCGCTCGACGAGGAGCTCGCGGCCGCACGGCGCCTCGCCTCGCATCCGCTCAACCCGCGCCTCCTCGCCGAGCACCTGCTCCTCGCCTACAACCGTGCCACCGCGCGTTCCTGAGGCCCGCGGCGGGCCGGGGGGCCCATTTTGAGTTCCGACCCCATGCGGCTAGAATCCCGAATCGAGGCCCAGCAGCCATGAGCGAAGCCGCCACCGTCGAATCCGTCGTGAACCGGCCCGGGGTGTTCACCCTGGTCATCCGGTCCAAGTCCGCCCTCTACGCGGCGTGGATCCCGCTGCTCAAGCACGGCGGAATCTTTCTGCCCAGCAACCGGTCCCATTCGCTGGGCGAGGAAGTGCTGATCCTGCTCACGCTGCTCGACGACCCGAACAAGATTCCGCTCCAGGGCAACGTGGCGTGGATCAACCCGGCGCACAGCGCGGGCAACCGCCCCCAGGGCATCGGCGTGCAGCTTCACGATGGAGAGGTCGCACGCGAGCTCCGGAAGAAAGTCGAGGGATTGCTCGCCGGCGCGCTCCAGTCGTCCCGTCCGACCCACACGATCTGAACCGGCCGCCCGGCGTGGCCGGGCGCTTCCGACCCGCCAGGAGGACCGCCAGTGTTCTGGGAAAGACCGCTCGAACATGCCCTTTCGAACCTGAAGAAGAGCGTGCACGCGCCGGTGCGCCTCGTGCTGTGGGATGGGCGCGAGGTCGCCTTCTCCGAGGAGCCGGAGGTCACCGTGCGCTTGAAGGGCACGCGCGCGGCGAGCGCGTTCGTGAAGCCGAGCCTGCTCTCGCTCGCCGAGGCGTACATCGACGGCTACGCGGACGTCGAAGGCGACCTCAACGCCGCGATCCGCAGCGCCGAGGCGATCTCGCGCTCCGGCGCGAAGCCGCTGTTCGACGCGCTGCCCTCGGCACGCCACACCAAGCGCGACGACCGCGAGGCGATCGGCTACCACTACGACGTGTCCAACGAGTTCTACTCGCTCTGGCTCGACCCGCGCATGGTGTACTCCTGCGCGTACTTCAAGCGCGAGGACGACACCCTCGAGCAGGCGCAGCTGCAGAAGCTCGACCACATCTGCACCAAGCTCATGCTGAAGCCCGGCGAGAAATTCCTCGACGTCGGATGCGGCTGGGGAGCGCTCGTGATCCGCGCCGCGCAGAAGTACGGCGTCGACGCGACCGGCATCACGCTCTCGGAGAACCAGTTCCGGCTCGCGAACGAGCGCATCCGCGCGGCGGGCCTGCAGGATCGCTGCCGCGTGCTGCTGCAGGATTACCGCGAGGCGCCGGGCGAGGGGATCTACGACAAGATCGCGAGCGTCGGCATGTTCGAGCACGTGGGGCTCAAGAACCTGCCCACGTACTTCGGCATCGTGCGCCGGCTCCTCAAGGAGAAGGGCCTCTTCATGAACCACGGCATCACGTCGGTGGACGTGGACAACCGCGCCGTGGGGATGGGGGCGGGCGAATTCATCGGCCGCTACGTGTTCCCGCGCGGCGAATTGCCCCACCTGCACCGCGCGATCCACGACATGAGCGTCGCGAACCTCGAAGTGCACGACGTCGAATGCCTGCGCCCGCACTACGCGAAGACCTGCGCGCACTGGAGCGCGAACTTCGAGCGCGCGCTCGCGAAGGCGGTCGCCGCGTCCAACGAGCGCACGGCGCGCATCTGGCGCGTGTACCTCGCCGGTTGCGCCTATGGCTTCGAGCAGGGATGGATCTCGATCCACCAGGTGCTCGCCTCCAAGCGCACCGTTCCCGGGCGCACGGCGCTGCCGCTCACCCGGGAATGGTTGTACCGCGGCTAGGCGCTTACTGGATCGACGAGACGCGCCGCGGGCGTTGCACGTCGTAGCTCGCCGAGATCACGCGCTGCTCGTCGTGGTCCACGGTGCATCGATAGTCGATGCGCCGGTCCTCCGTGCGGTTGCGCGCGAGCGCCCCACCGCGGATGTGCTCGCGCGGCAGGCCCACGATGTGCTCGGTGCGCGTCGACGTATCGAAGTCGAGGTACGCGTCGCCGTCGGGATTGCGCTTCTGGAATTTGGCGCGCACGCGGTCCTGGCATGCGCGCACCTCGTCCACGTACGTGTAGTCGCCGAGCGGCGCGTTGTCGGCCATCGGGGGCGGCGGCGTGTTCGGCACGACGACCTCCGGCGCGGGCGTATTGCCCACCACGACGTCGGGCGGCGGGGTGTTGCCCACCACGACGCTCGGCGTGCTCGCCTCGCCCACGATGACGCCCGGGTTGTGCCAGGCCATCACCAGGTCGTAGCTGTCGCCGCCATCCTGCGGGTCGACCACCGTGACCGAGCCGGTGTAGCCGTTGCGATTTTCCGGCCCGCGCGCCTCCATCACCGTGCCGCGGCCACGCTCGACGACCACGTGGAAGTTGTCGACGGCATGGGCGGGCAGGGGCTGCGTGCAGGCGCTGCCCTGGTCGTAGCTGCGCTTGCCGGAACGGGTCACGACCTCGATGCGATCGCCCTGCAACTTCACGCGCGCGCGATCGTCGACCCAGATGTGCAGGCGGCACATGCCGTCGGCCGCGGCGACGTTCCAGTCGGGCGCGTGGCGGATCGGGTGCGCGTAGTCGCTGTCGACCCGATAGACGCGGTCCTCGGCGTGCGCGGCGAGCGCGGCCGCCGCGAGCGCCCCGGCGACCGCCATGGGAATCCAGTTGCGGTTCATGGTTTCCTCCAAGGGGAGCTGATCTTTCCAATTACGGCGGTGCGCGAGCCCATCGGCCATTGGTCGCGCTCCGAATCGGATGTGGGGCGTTTCCTACCCCCGGTAGAATGCGAGCCATGCTGGTCGATTCCCATTGCCACCTCGACTTCCCCGAGCTGCGCGCGGACCTTCCGGCCGTCGTCGAGCGCATGGCCGGAAGCGGCGTCACGCACGCGCTCACCATCAGCACCACGCTCGAGACGTTTCCCGCCGTGCTCCAGGTGGCGCGCTCGCTGCCGAACGTCTGGTGCTCCGCCGGGGTGCATCCCGACGAGCGCCGCGATGGCCGGGAGGCCGACGTCGGGGAGCTGGTCCGCATGGCGCAGGACCCGAAGGTGGTCGCGATCGGCGAGACCGGGCTCGACTACTACCGCGTGGAGGGCGACCTCGAGTGGCAGCGCGAGCGCTTCCGCACCCACATCCGCGCCGCGCGCGAGAGCGGCAAGCCGCTCGTGGTCCACACCCGCTCCGCCGCGCAGGACACCATCGCCATCCTGCGCGAGGAACGCGCGCAGGAGGTGGGCGGCGTCATGCACTGCTTCACCGAGACGTGGGACATCGCGCAGTCGGCGATGGAGCTCGGGTTCCGCATCTCGTTCTCCGGCATCGTCACGTTCCGCAACGCCCAGGCGCTTCGCGAGGTGGCGGAGCGCGTCCCCCTCGAGCGCATGCTGGTCGAGACCGATTCGCCCTACCTCGCGCCCGTGCCGCATCGCGGCAAGACCAACGAGCCCGCCTACGTGCGGCACGTCGCCGAGGAGATCGCGCGCCTGCGTGCGATCGACGTGGAGGAGGTGGGCCGCGCGACCACCGGCAACTTCTTCGGGCTCTTCCGCGACGCGCGTCCCGCGTGAGCCCGTCGCGCCTGCTGCTCGAGTGCCGCGCCGGCTTCGAGAAGGAGTGCGCGCAGGAGATCGTCGCCCGCGCGGGCGAGATGGGCGTCGAAGGTTTCGTGAGGGCGCGGCCGGAAAGCGGCTTCGCCGTCTTCCACGCGCACCAGGAGGACATGGGCGCGGAGCTCGCCCTGCGCCTGGAATTCCGGCGGCTGGTCTTCGCGCGCCAGATGGTGCGCGTTACCGACCTCCTCGCCGCGTTGCCCGAGGCCGATCGCGTCACGCCGATCGTCGCGGAGGCGCGCCGCATCGGCCGGCGTTTCCGCGCGCTGTGGATCGAGATGCCCGATACGAACGAGGGGAAGTCGCTCGCCTCGCTCACGCGGCCGCTCGCGGCGCATCTCGAGAAGGGCCTCGCGAAGGCGGGCGTCGGGATCGACGACGCGTCGGCCGAAGATCGCCTGCACGTGTTCTTCGTCGGCGGGCGTGCCTGCTACGTGGGCGCGGCTCGCGTCGCGGAGAGCTCGCGCTGGCCGATGGGCATCGTGCGGCTGCGCATGCCGTCCGCGGCGCCCTCGCGCTCGACGCTCAAGCTCGCGGAGGCGCTCCTCGAGTTCTTCGACGACCGCGAGCGCGAGCGGCTTTTCGCGCCGGGCACCACGGCGGTGGACCTGGGCGCTTCGCCCGGCGGATGGACCTGGCAGCTCGTGCAGCGGCACATGCAGGTGATCGCCGTGGACAACGGCGCGATCGAGGCGGCGCTCCTCGATAGCGGCCAGGTGAAGCACCGGCGCGAGGACGGGTTCCATTTCCGCCCCTCGGAGCCGGTCGACTGGATGGTGTGCGACATGGTGGAAAGCCCGTCGCGCATCGCCCGTCTCGCCGCGCACTGGATCGGCGAGGGCTGGTGCCGCGGCACGATCTTCAACCTGAAGCTGCCGATGAAGAAGCGCTGGGAGGAAGTGGAGCGCTGCCGCGCGATCATCGACGAGGCGCTCGGCGGCCGCGGCTACTTCCTGCGCATGAAGCAGCTCTCGCACGATCGCGAGGAGGTGAGCGCCTATCTGGCGCGCCGCACGCCCGGCCGCTAGACTCGCCGGTCCAAGGAGGATCGATTGAAGCGCATCGTCATCAGCGAATTCATGGACGCGCCGGCCGTGGCGCGGCTCGAGCAACGCTACGAAGTGGACTACCGCCCGCAGCTCGTCGACGAGGGCGCCGCGCTCGCCGCGGCTCTTGCCTCGGCCGACGCCTGGATCGTGCGCAACCGCACGCAGGTGCGCGGGGCGCTGCTCGAGGCGGCGCGGCGCGTGCGTGTGATCGGGCGCCTCGGCGTGGGCCTCGACAACATCGACGTAGGCGCCTGCGAAGCGCGCGGCATCCGCGTGATTCCCGCTTCGGGCGCGAACGCCGAGTCGGTCGCCGAGTACGTGATCGCGATGGCGCTCGTGCTGCTGCGCGGGGCCTATCTCTCGAGCGCGGAGGTCGCCGCCGGCAAGTGGCCGCGCGCGGCCCTCTCGACGGGGCGCGAGGCGGGCGGGAAGACGCTCGGGCTGGTGGGCTTCGGCAGCATCGGCCGGATCGCCGCCTCCAAGGCCCGCGCGCTCGGCATGCGGGCCGTCGGACATGATCCGCACGTCTCCGATGCCGATCCCGCATGGGCTCGCCGCGGCGTGCAGCCACTCCCGCTCGACGCGCTCCTCGCCGCGAGCGACGTGGTCTCCCTGCACCTGCCGCTCACGCCGCAGACCCGCGGCCTCTTCGGCCAGGACCGGCTCGCACGGATGAAGCGCGGCGCGGTGCTCGTGAACACGGCGCGCGGCGGGATCGTCGACGAGGAAGCGCTCGCGCGGCTGCTGCGCGACGGCCACCTCGGCGGCGCGGCGCTCGACGTGTTCGACACGGAGCCGCTTGCCGCCGGATCCGCGCTCGCGGGCGCGCCGCGCCTCGTCCTCACGCCGCACGTGGCGGGCGTGACGCTGGAATCGAACGAGCGGGTGAGCTCGCTCATCGCCGAGAAGGTCGCCGAAGCCCTCGAGTGACGACGCGGCGCTACCACTTGAGCACCTCGAACAGGCTGCTGTAGTCGTCGGTCCAGAGCCGCAAGCCGGGCTTCGCCGCGACGGGCTCGGTGATCTCGGCGATGGCGGGCTCGCCGAGGAAGTGCCGGTCGCGCGTGAGGAGCACCCAGTCGCTCGTCGTGCCGCCTTCCGCGTCCGGCTCGTGCAGGTAGGCGAACTCGAGCCCCTGCCGCGCGGCGATCGCGAGCAGCACGGGCTTGAGGTCGAGGAAGCGGTTGGAGACGTGGAAGGCGATGATGCCCTGCGGCTTCATGTGCCGCAGGTACTCCTCGACCGCCTCGTCGGTGATGAGGTGCACCGGGATCGAGTCGCCCGAGAACGCATCCACGGCGAGCACGTCGAAATGCTGCGGCGGCTCGCGCTCGAGCGAGAGCCGCGCATCGCCCAGCACGACCTCGATCCTGCCGTCGCTATCCTTGAGATAGCTGAACCACGTGTTCGAGACCTTCACCACCGCCGGGTCGATGTCGTAGAAACGGTACGTGTCGTCCGCGTCCGCGTACGCGGCGAGGGTGCCGGCGCCCAGCCCGATGATGCCGACGCGAACCGGCCTTCCCTCGAGCGCGAGCAGGGTTCGGCCGATTCCCGAGCTGGTCTTGTAGTACGTGGTCGCCGAGCGGCGGTACTTGTCCGAGAGCCACTGCTCGCCGTGCAGGATCGAGCCGTGCACCAGCGAGCGATAGCGGGTGGCGGGATCGGCGGGGTCGGCCTGCGCTTCCTTCACGCGCACGACGCCGTAGAAATTGCGCTCGATGTACACGGTGTCCTCGGTGAAGCTGCGAACGCGCCATGCGAGGGCGCCGCTTGCCACGCAGGCGACGGCGACGAGGAGTCCGATCGCCGGAAGCGGCCGGTGCAGGTTGAGCCACACCGCGAGGAAGGCCACCACGACGAGCGCCACCTGCAGCTCCAGGTATCCGGGCAGCAGGAGCGGCGCGGCGATCCCGACCAGCACGCCGCCCAGCACCCCGCCCGCGGAAACGACGAGGTAGAAGAGCGTGAGATGGCGCGGCCCCGGGCGGCGGCGCGCGAGCTCGCCGTGGCAGAACATGCACGCGACGAAGAGGCCGAGCGTGAAGGCTGAGACCTGCCAGGCGAGGCGGAACTCGAGGCTCTTGTCGACCAGCAGCAACGCCATCGCGCAGAGCGCCACGCCGAGCGCGGCGAGGTATGCGTCGCGGCGATACCAGCGATCCGCCTCGAAGCACAGGATGAAGCTGAGGAGGTACACCGCGAGCGGCACCACCCAGAGCAGCGGGATCGACGGGATGTTCTGCGTCACGTGGTTCGTCACGGCGAGCAGCAGCGCGGATCCCGTCGCGGAAAGCAGGAGCCAGAGGCCGATCTCCCGGGCGCGCGGCGGGCGTTCCCCGATTTCCCTCGCGTGCGCACCGTCGCCCGGCGCCGTGCCGGCGGGGCGGCTGCTCCAGGCGAGCGCCGCGCAGCACACCGCGAAGAGCGCATAGCCGGCGGACCATGCGTACGCCTGCGTGCGCGTCGCGAGCCAGGGCTCGATCAGGAACGGATAGCCGAGGAGCGCGAGCATCGAGGCGAGGTTCGAGAGCGCGAAGAGGCGATACGCGTTTTCGTCCGGGCGCGCTCGTGCGTGCCACGCCTGCACCAGCGGGCTCGTCGCCGAGAGCACGAAGTAGGGCAGGCCGATGGTCGCGAAGAGCACGCCCAGCACGCCCGTGACCGGATCGTCTCCGCCCTGGGGCTTCCAGCGGGCGTCCGGAGCGATGGGGAGGAAGGCGAGGCTCGCCGCGATGAGCAGCAGGTGGATCGCCGCCTGCGCGCGCGCCGTGCGCCGCGTGCTGAGCCAATGCGCATAGGCGTAGCCCAGCAGCAGGACCAGCTGGAAGAACACCATGCACAGCGTCCACACGATCGCGGCCCCGCCGAACCAGGGCAGGATCTGCTTCGCGAGGAGCGGCTGGACGAGGAAGAGAAGGAACGCGCTGAGGAATACGGTCGCGGCGTGCAGCGGCATGCGTCCCTCGTCCGTGCGGCGAGTGCGGCGCATGGTAGCACGGGGCACGCGCGGCCCGTTGCTATACTCGCGCCTCGATGCTCGCCCGCGCCCTGCGCTTCGCGCAACTCGTCGAGCTCGCCGCGTGCCTCGGCGCCGCGGCATGGCTGCATGCGGCGCGCGGCTGGGGACCGCTCGCGATGGCCGGCGCGATCGTCGCATGGTTCGCGGGCGTGCGGCTCGTCCCGGTGCTCTTCACGAGCCTGCTCGGCTGGATTTACCGCACCCCGCGGTTGGAGCGGGAAGGGCTCGGCCTTGCCGCAACCTTGCGCCTGGTGCTCGGCGAGTGGCGCGCGTTCCTCGCCGCGAACCTCGTGGACCTTCCGTGGGAAAACGTCGTGCTGCGCCCCGATCCGTACGCCGCGCGCGCCGAGCGCGTGCCGGTCGTCCTCGTGCACGGCTACTTCGCGAACCGGGGCTATTTCCGTCCGCTGGTGCGCCGGCTCGAATCGCACGGCATCGGGCCGATCTTCGTGCCGACCGCGGCCCACGTGATGGCGCCGATCGAGGCGTTCGCCGACGAGCTCGCCGCGAACGTGGAGCGCATCGCGCGCGACACCGGGCAGCCGCGCGTGGTGCTCGTGGGGCATAGCATGGGGGGCCTCGTCGCGCGGGCATACATGGCGCGGCACGGCACCGCTCGGGTCGCGCGCCTCGTGACGCTCGGCAGCCCCCATCACGGGACGCTCCTCGCGCGCTGGGGCGCCGGCGCGAACGCGCGGCAGATGGAGCCCGGCAGCGCGTTCCTGGAGCGGCTCGCGCGCGACGAGGCGAACGCGGCCAGCCCGGTGGCGAGCCTCGCGCTGTATTCGCGCCACGACAACATGGTGTTCCCGCAGGCGAGCGCCCGCCTCGAAGGCGCGCGCACGCTGGCGATCTCGGGCGTGGGCCACGTCGCGATGATGCGCTCGCCGCTCGTCGCACGGGCGCTGCTCGCCGAGCTGCGCGAAGCCCAGGCGCGGCGGCTCGCCTGAAGCGCCGCGGCGCCGTCGTTCCGAGAAACCGCCCGGCCGAGCCTCGCCGCGAGCGATCGCTCCGCGAATGGCCGTCGCGCGCCGCCGATCCGCTCCAATGGCGTGCGCGTTGTTGCTCTGGCGCTACGACAGAGCGAAGAAACAGGTTTTTCCGAGTGAAAACCATTGACAACTCGTTTTCCGCTTGTGCATCCTCTCGCTGTCGCGCCTACCGGGCGAGATGAATGAGAACTCAACGTCACCACCAGATTGGAGGATTCATCAATGGCAGCTAAGAAAGCCAAGAAGGCAGCGAAAAAACCGGCGGCCAGAAAGTCCGCCGCCAAGAAGCCGATGAAGAAGTCCGCGGCGAAGAAACCGGCCGCCAAGGCGAAAAAGCCCGCCGCGAAGCGCAAGCCGAACGCAGCCTTCATGAAGCCGATGACCCCCGACAGCACGCTTGCTGCCGTGGTCGGCTCCAACCCCATGCCTCGCACGGAAGTGACGAGCAAGCTCTGGGGTTACATCAAGAAGAACAACCTCCAGGACAAGACGAATCGCCGCATGATCAATGCCGACGACAAGCTCAGGGAAGTGTTCGGCGGCAAGAAGCAGGTGTCCATGTTCGAGATGACCAAGCTGGTCTCGAAGCACATGAAGTGATCGACGCGCCGGCGCCGCCGGCGATGCCATCCCGACGGGCCGGTTCGACCGGCCCGTTTTTTTTCGAGAGGGCGAATCGATGGACTACATCGCGACCCCGTCGGCGCCTGCGGCCCGCGGGCACTACTCGCAGGCGCTCGTGCACGCCGGACTCGTCTACGTGGCGGGGCAGCTGCCGATCGTGCCCACGGACCCCGATCGCCGCCTGGAAGGATTCGAGGCGCAGGCCCGCCAGGTGCTCGACAACGTGAGCGCCATCCTGGAGGCCGCGGGAAGCGGCGCCGAGCGCGTGCTGAAGGCGACGGTCTACATCGCCGATATCGCCCACTGGCCGGCATTCAACGCGATCTACGCGCAGCGCTTCGGATCGCATCGCCCGGCGCGTACCGTGGTGCCGGTCGCGCAGCTGCACTACGGTTACCTGATCGAGATGGACGTGATCGCGGCGCTCGCGGCATCCTGACGCGAAGGCCGCTGGGCGGCCGCGCGCTTCAGGAGCGTGCGCGCTTCGCCTTCGCGCGCTTCGAGCCGGCCCTCGGTCGACGCGCGGCCTTGGCGCGGCTCGCACGCGCGGTCGCCGCATTCCGGCGCCGCGCCTTCGCGGGCGCTGCCGGCCGGCCGTAGGCCTGCAGGCGTTCGTTGAGCTCGCGCACCTGCCGTGCGAGGTCGTCGACCTGGCCGGTCGTGAGCACGCCCAGGCGCTTGAGGGACGTCGCGACGCGCTCCTCGAGCATCTGCTCGAGCTTGTCGAAACGCCCCGCGTATTCGCTCTCGCGCATCGTCTTGAGCGCCTGGTCGGCCATGCCGACGGCGCGCGCGCCCATGTTGCGACCCTGCTCGACGAGCGCCTCGAACACGCGCGGGCCCTCGGTCCTCGCGCGCTCGAAGGCGCCGAGCCCGGCGAGCCAGATCCTCTGGGCGGAGTCGCGCACCGCCTCGCCCGCGTCGGCGCGGTCGCGGGCGGTGGTGCGGGAAGCTTTCCTTCTTGCCATGGCGATTGCTCCTTGGTTTTGCCGGACGGCGCTCCGTTAGAGGGCGGCAGGGGGCGTTGGTGCCGGTGGAAACGGGGCGCGGGGTACACTCTTGCGCTGGACGATGAAGGGCCTGCTATGGCGATGGCGCTGCAAACCTCGGGCGTGGAAAGGATCTGGCTGCGGTCGTATCCGCCGGGCGTCCCCGCCGAGATCCGCCTCGACGAGTTCGCGAGCCTGAGGGCGGTGCTCGAGCGCAGCTGCGAGCGCTTCGCGGACCTGCCCGCGTTCACGTGCATGGGCCGGACGCTCAGCTACTCGCGGGTCGACGAGCTCTCGCGCGACTTCGCGAGCTGGCTGCAGAACGCGGCCGGGCTCGCGAAGGGCGCGCGGCTCGCGATCATGATGCCGAACCTGCTGCAGTACCCGATCGCGCTCTTCGGCGCGCTGCGCGCCGGGCTGGTGGTGGTGAACTGCAATCCGCTCTACACCCCGCGCGAGCTCGAGCACCAGCTCGTGGACTCGGGCGCCGACGCGATCGTCATCCTCGAGAACTTCGCGCATACCCTGCAGCAGGTGGCGGCCCGGACGGCGCTGCGGCGCGTCGTGACGACGCAGGTGGGCGACCTGCTGGGCTTGCCGCGTTCGCTGCTGGTGAACGCGGCGGTGAAGCACGTGAAGCGCATGGTGCCGCCGTGGTCCCTGCCCGATACCGTGAGCTTCAATGCCGCGCTCGCCGAAGGACGCCGGCATGCCCTGAGCGAGCCGCCGCTCTCCCTGGACGACCTCGCGTTCCTGCAATACACGGGCGGAACGACCGGCGTTTCCAAGGGCGCCATGCTCACCCACGGCAACATCGTCGCGAACCTGGAGCAGGTGGCGGCGTGGATCTGCGGCGGGCTGGAGGAGGGGCGCGAGGTCGTGATCACGGCACTGCCGCTCTACCACATCTTCGCGCTCACCGGCGGCTGCCTCCTCAACCTGCGGATCGGCGCGCACAACGTGCTCATCACCAATCCGCGCGACCTGCCAGCCTTCGTGAAGGAGCTCGGGCGCCACCCGTTCAGCACCATCGCGGGCGTGAACACGCTCTTCAACGCGCTCATGAACACGCCGGGCTTCTCGACGCTCGATTTCTCGCGCCTCAAGGTGACGCTCGGCGGCGGAATGGCGGTGCAGCGCGCCGTGGCGGAGCGCTGGAAGTCGGTCACGGGCAAGGCGCTCCTCGAGGCCTACGGGCTCACCGAGACCTCGCCGGGCGCGTGCATCAATCCGCTCGTCGAGGGAATGGAGTTCAACGGCACCGCCGGCCTTCCGATTCCGTCGACCATCGTCACGATCCGCGACGACGACGGACGCACGCTGCCGCTCGGCGACACCGGCGAGATCTGCATCGCCGGCCCGCAGGTGATGAAGGGCTACTGGAAGCGTCCCGACGAGACCGCCAAGGCGATGACCGCGGACGGCGCGTTCCGCACCGGCGACATCGGGCTCATGACGCCCGAGGGCTTCGTGAAGATCGTGGATCGCAAGAAGGACATGATCCTCGTCTCGGGATTCAACGTGTATCCGAACGAGGTGGAGGACGTGATCGCGATGCTGCCGGGCGTTCGCGAGGTGTGCGCCGTGCCGGCCCCCGACGAGCGCTCGGGCGAGACCGTGCGCGTCGTGATCGTGCGCAAGGATCCGGCGCTCACGAAGGAGCAGGTGATCGAGCATTGCCGCAAGAACCTCACCGGGTACAAGGTTCCGCACATCGTCGAGTTCTGGAACGAGCTTCCGAAATCCAACGTGGGCAAGGTGCTGCGGCGCGAGGTGCGAGCCCTTCCGCCGCAGCGCTGATTCGCATCGCAGACGCCGTTTCCCTCTCTAGAATTCACTTCAACATAGCTTCGTAATTAACTGACTAGACGAGATAATAGTCTCGAAGCGAACCTGCAATCGCTGCGCTCGCTGCGCGGCCCGGGGAACGCGAAGCCCGCACGCCTCGCCGAGGTGAAGGCGTGGCAGGCGGCACGCCTGGCGCGCACCTATGCGGACCTCGCGAGCCAGCCGCGCTACCGGGCGGCGACGCGCTTCTTCCTCGAGGACGTGTACGGCCCGAAGGACTTCAGCGCGCGCGACGAGGAATTGCTGAGGATCGTGCCGGCGATGGAGCGCATCCTTCCCGCGACCGCGGTCGCGACCGCGGCGCTCGCGATCGAGCTCGAGGCCCTCTCGGAAGCGCTCGACCAGGCGCTCGCCAGGGCGCTCGGCGCGGCGCCGCTCGACGAGGGGCGCTATGCCGAGGCCTACCGCGCGAGCTCGACGCGCGAGGAGCGCGTGCGCCAGGTCGAGCTCGCGCTCGCCGTGGGGCGGCGCCTCGACGCGCTGGTGTGGAAGCCCCTCATCGGCGCGACGCTCCGGCTGATGCGCAAACCCGCGCACCTCGCGGGCCTCGGCGACCTGCAGGACTTCCTCGAGGAGGGCTACGAGGCGTTCCGCACGATGAAGGGCTGCGAGGAATTCCTCGCGGCGCTGCACACGCGCGAGATGGCGATCGTCAACCGGCTCCTTTCGGGCGCTTCGCCGTCCTTTTCGCCGTAGCGGCGCGCGGGGACCGCGGCGTCCGCGCCGCGACCGCGACGCGCGGCGCGGCGAAGAGCGAGTCGAGCTCCTGATGGATCAGCTTTTCGATCGAGGCCTTCATCGCCTTGAGCAGGAACCCGAGCGAGATCGAGAGCGTGAGGTCCTTCTCGGTGAGCTGCACGAAGCCGGAGACGCCCGGCCGCTCGAAGCGCAGCGTGTCGCCCTGCCAGCTTGCGTGCACGTCGAACTTGCGGCCGAGATCGGCGGCCATCTGCTCGGCCGCGCGCCGCGCCGCCGCGAGCCCCAGGCCGTGCGCGCGATGGATCTCGATGTCCGCCATCAGCGGCCGGGACCCATCAGCACGTCCGGGAGCCAGGTCGCGATCTGCGGGAACATGCACAGGATGACGATGGCGAGGAACATGCAGAGCACGTAGGGAATGGTGCCCCACATGATGCGCGTCACCGGCACGTCGGGCACGATCGAGTTCACGATGTAGATGTTGAGCCCGACCGGCGGGTGGATGAGGCCGACTTCCATGTTGATCGTGAGGATCACGCCGAACCACACCGGGTCGAACCCCGCCGCCGTGATGATCGGCAGCAGGATCGGGCTCGTCATGAGGATGATCGCCGCGGGCGGGATGAAGAAGCCGCAGACCAGCAGGAACACGTTGATGAGGCTCATCAACACCCACTTGTTCACGTGCATGTCGGCGATCGCCTGGGCGAGCGTCTGCGTGAGGTAGAGCGACGTGAGCATGTAGCCGAACAGCACCGCCGCGGCGATGATCATGAGGATCATCACCGACTCGCGCATGGTGTCGCGCAGGATCGCCCACCACTCGGTCGGCTTCCACATCCTGTAGATGATCACCGCGAGGAGCGCGCACATCGCCGCGCCCACGCCCGCCGCCTCGGAAGGCGTGGCGACCCCGCCGTAGAGCACCCACATCACGCCCAGGATGATGACGATGAAGGGCGCGATCTTCGGGATCGAGCTGAATTTCTGCTTCCACGTGAAGCGGAAATCCGGCGCATGGCTGCGGAAGCCGCGCTTCCAGATGATGAAGAGCGTCCACAGCATGAAGAGCCCGGTGAGCAGCAGCCCCGGCATGACCCCGGCGAGGAAAAGGCGGCCGATGGAGGTCTCGGTCGCGATGCCGTAGAGGATGAAGGTGACCGACGGCGGGATGAGGATTCCCAGCGTGCCGCCCGCGCAGATGGAGCCCGTGGCGACGTCGTCCGGATAGCCGCGGCGGCGCATCTCGGGAATGCCCATGCGGCCGATCGCGGCGCAGCAGGCGGGGGACGAGCCCGTGAGCGCCGCGAAGATCGCGCAGGCGCCGAGGTTGGAGATGACGAGCCCGCCGGGAAGCCGGTAGAGCCAGCGATCGAGCGCTTCGTAGAGGTCCTTGCCGGCGGGCGAGGAGCCGATCGAGGCGCCCATCATGATGAACATGGGAATCGAGACCAGCGTGAACTCGTCCAGCCCGCCCCAGAAGGTCTCGGCCACCACGCGCATCGCATCCATGCCCTGGAAGATGAGCAGGAAGATGATGGAGATGGCGCCCAGCCCGAAAGCCACCGGCACGCCGGAAAAAAGCAGCAGGATGGTCGCGACGAGGACCATCCCGCCTTCGGTGGTGGGACTCATGCGGCGATCTCGTGGGCGTGCGGATCCGGCTCGCCACCGAAGGGCTGGGTGCGACCGGTCGCCACGCACACCAGCTCGACCACGTACTGCAGCACGAGCAGGCCCAGGCCGACGGGCATCGAGAGGTAGGGAATCCAGAGGCGCGCGCGCCACACCGTGTCCGAGCGCCAGTTGAGCGTCCACGCCTGGTACCAGAAGCGCGTGCAAAGCCACCACAGCACCGCGCAGAACGCGAACGAGAGGCCCGCGGTGAAGAGCGCGAGCCAGTAGCGCGCGCGCGGCCCCAGGTGCAGCGGAAGGATGTCGACGTTCACGTGGCCGCGATGGAGCAGCACATAGGGGCTGCCCACGAAGGTCGCGGCGACGATGCTGTAGGTCACCACGTCGATCTGCCAGATGGTGGTCCGGTTGAAGCCGTAGCGCTCGATCACCATGTCGCAGATCACCAGCACGGCGCCCGCGATGAGCAACGCGGCGACGACGCCCGTGATGCGCGAGAGCAGCCGGACAGCCCGGATGAAGGTGTCCAAGTCGTTCCTCGATGGGGATGCGGTCCCGGGCCGGCGGATGCGCCGGTCCCGGGAGGCCGCCGTCATTTCACGGCGAGCGCTTCGTCGATGAGCTTCTGCCCGTTGGGCACCTGCTTCGCGAACTCGGCGTAGCTGCTCTTCTTCGCGAGGGCGAGCCACTCGTCGTAGTCGGCGTCGGAGAGCGTCACGACCTTGTCGCCGTGCTGCTCGAACTCCTTGATAGTCTGCTGGTCCACGGCGTTCGCCTTGCCCTCGTAGTACTGCTGGGCCTTGCGTCCCGCGGCGAGGACCGCCTGCTGCTGCTTCTTGTCCAGCCGGTCGAAGCTCTTCTTGGACATGAGCACCGGCTCGTACATGAACCACAGCGCGTTGTCGCCGGGCGCCGTCAGGCACTTGGCGACTTCATACAGGCGCATGGAGCCGAAGCTGCCGAGGCTCGTGTCGGTCGCGTTGATGACGCCGCTCTGGAAGGCGTTGTAGATCTCGTTCGACGGCGGGCTCACGATGCTCGCGCCGGCCGCCGTCCACATCTGCGCGAAGGTCGGCCCCGCCGCGCGCAGCTTCATGCCCTGCAGGTCCGAGGGCTTCACGATGCACTTGTCGCGGCCCGCCACGCCGCCCGCGAACCAGGCGTCGGAAAGCACGATCACGCCGTGCTTCTCCATTTCGGCGCGGATGTCCTTCATGAACTGCGAATGGTTGATGCGCTTGGCGCGGTCCTGGCTGCGGATGAGTCCGGGCATCAGCGTCGCGCCGAACGCGGGCACCTTGCCGCTCGCGTAGTCGAGCGGGAAGAGCGTGATGTCCAGTTGCCCGTTCACCATCGCGTTCCACTGCTCCTTCGGCTTGAAGAGCGAGGCGCCGGGATAGACCTGGACGTTCAGGCCGACGTTGGCCGCCTTCACGTCCTTGGCGATCATCTGCACCATGTCGTCGCGCACGTCGCCCTTGCCGCCGGGGAACTGGTGCGATGCGCGCAGGGTGATCTCGGCGGAAGCGGTGCCGGCGGTCGCGGCGAACGCGAGCGCGGCGAATGCACCCAGCCATCGGGTCTTCTTCATTTGCGGTCTCCTCAATGTCGTTGTCGGTCGCGCCGGTCCACTCGTCCGGCCCGTGGGCGCTAGTCTACATCGGGCGCGCGCCCCCGCGCCCGCGTCACGCCGCGCGCCGCACGCCGCTCGCGGCCCGCGCCTGCTGGACCAGGTGCTCCATCGCGGCCAGCACGCCGCCCTTCTTGTGCGGCACGCCGGCGAGCTCCAGGCCCATCTCCACCCCCGAAAGCGTGCCCATGAGCGCGAGGTCGTTGAAGTCGCCCAGATGACCGATGCGGAACACCTTACCTTGCAGCTTCGAGAGTCCCATGCCGAGCGACATGTCGAAGCGGTCGAGGACCACCTTGCGCACCTGGTCCGCATCGTGCCCGGCGGGCATCACGACGGCGGTGAGCGACGAGCTGTACTCCTCGGGGTTCTGGCACAGGATCTCGAGTCCCCAGGCGCGCACCGCGCGGCGTGTGGCTTCCGCGTGGCGATCGTGGCGCGCGAAGACGTTGGAAAGCCCTTCCTCCTCGAGCATCGCGATCGCCTCGCGCAGGCCGTAGAGCAGGTTGGTCGACGGCGTGTACGGGAACCAGCCGTTGGCGTTCGCCGCGATCATCTCCGCCCAGTCGAAGAACGAGCGCGCGAGCTTCGCCGCCTTGTTCGCCGCGAGCGCTTTCTCGGAGGTGGCGTTGAAGGAAAGCCCCGGAGGCAGCATGAGGCCCTTCTGGGAGCCGCCGACGGTCACGTCCACGCCCCACTCGTCGTGGCGATAGTCGATCGAGCCCAGCGAGGAGATGGTGTCCACCAGCAGCAGCGCCGGATGCTTCGCGCCGTCGATCGCCTTGCGCACCAGCGGGATGCGCGTCGTGACGCCGGTCGAGGTCTCGTTGTGCACCACCGCGACCGCCTTGATCGCGTGCGCCTTGTCGGCCGCGAGGCGCCGCTCGATCTCGGCAGCGTCCGCGCCGTGGCGCCAGTCGCCCGGGATGAGGTCGATCTCGATGCCGAGCTTCTTCGCCATCTTCATCCACAGCGTCGCGAAGTGCCCGGTCTCGGACATGAGCACCTTGTCGCCCGGCGAGAGCGTGTTCACGAGCGCGGCTTCCCATGCGCCGGTGCCCGAAGCGGGATAGATCACGACCGGATGGCGCGTCCTGAAGATGCGCTTCATTCCCTCCAGCACGTCCTTGGCGAGGACCTGGAACTCGGGGCCGCGATGGTCGATGGTGGGACGGTCGATCGCGCGCAGCACGCGATCGGGCACGTTGGTCGGTCCGGGAATCTGCAGGAAGTGGCGTCCGGCGGGCATGGTGTTTCTCCTTCGTGAAGACCGATTTTCCTCCGATTCGGGGGATCACCGTCAATTTATTGCCATAATGCCGGACTGCACGGCCGTTTCACACGCACTTCCGTATAAGCTCCAATGACCCCCGTCATTCCCGCTCCGGTTCGCATCCAGCGTGGCAGGGCCCGGTCGCCGCTGGCACGCCGCCTCGCGCGCGAGGTGGACGGCGAGGTCCTGTTCGACGCGGCGAGCCGCGGACGCTACTCGACCGACGCCTCGATCTACCAGGTGACGCCGGTCGGCGTCGTCGTCCCGCGCACCGCCGACGCGGCGATCTGCGCGATGCAGATCGCCGTGGAGGAGGGCGTCCCGATCCTTCCGCGCGGCGCGGGGAGCTCCCAGTGCGGCCAGACCGTCGGCGCCGCGTTGGTGATCGACGACAGCAAGTACCTCACGCGCGCGCTCGAGATCGATGCCGCGGCCTTGCGCGCCGTGGTCGAGCCGGGCGTGGTCCTCGACACGCTCAACGCGAAGCTCAAGCCGCTGGGCGCGTGGTATCCGATCGACGTCTCCACCTCCGCGCAGGCGACGCTCGGCGGCATGGCCGGCAACAACTCCTGCGGATCGCGCTCGCTCGCCTATGGCAACAGCGTCGACCGCGTCGAGGCGATCGACGCGTGGCTGCCGAACGGCGTGCGCGGCCGCTTCGCGGACGATGCGGCGATGGGAGATCCGGCGATTCGCGCGCTCGCGCAGAAGGCGCGCGCCCTCTGGGAGCGCGAGCGCGACGAGATCGCCGCGCGATTCCCGAAGGTCGCGCGCCGCGTGGCCGGGTACAACCTGGATCGCCTCTCGCCCGAGCGCTTCAACCTCGCGAAGCTCCTCGTCGGGAGCGAAGGTACCCTCGCGTGGTTCGAGCGCATCCACCTGAGGCTCGCCGCGATTCCGCGCCACAAGGCGCTCGGCGTCGCGCACTTCCCGCGCTTCCACGACGCGATGGACGCCGCGCAGCACATCGTGAAGCTGGGGCCCTGCGCGGTGGAGCTCGTCGATCGCACCATGCTCGAGCTCGCGCTGGGCAACCCGGCGTTCGCGCCCGTGATCCGCCGCTTCGTGCAGGGCGAGCCCGATGCCGTGCTGCTGGTGGAATTCGCCGGCGGCGAGCACGACGCGCAGGTGCGCGGCGTGCGCCAGCTCGACGAGTTGATGGGCGACCTGGGCTTCCCGCACGCCGTGGTGGAGATCCTCGATCCGGCCGGGCAGGCCTCGCTCTGGGACGTGCGCAAGGCCGGCCTCAACATCATGATGTCGATGAAGGGCGACGGGAAACCGGTTTCCTTCATCGAGGATTGCGCGGTGCCGCTCGAGCACCTGGCCGAGTACACCGCGCAGCTCACCGAGGTGTTCCGCAAGCACGGCACCGAAGGGACCTGGTACGCGCATGCCTCGGTCGGTTGCCTGCATGTACGCCCGATCCTCGACATGAAGGGCGACGGCGCGATCCGCATGCGCGCGATCGCCGAGGAGGCAGCGGAGCTCGTGCGCCGTTACAAGGGCTCTTACTCCGGCGAGCATGGCGACGGCCTGGTGCGCTCCGAGTGGATCGCACCGTTCTTCGGTCCGCGCCTCACCGCGGCGCTCGCCGAGATCAAGTCGTGGTTCGACCCGCGCGGCCTCATGAACCCGGGAAAGATCGTGAGCCCGCCGCGCCAGGACGACCGCTCGCTCTTGCGCTACAAGCCCGGCTACCAGGCCGATGCCGGCGCGACGGTCCTCGACTGGAGCGACTGGGGCGGATTCGCCGGCGCCGTCGAGATGTGCAACAACAACGGCCATTGCCGCAAGTTCGACGCGGGAACCATGTGCCCGAGCTATCGCGCGACCCGCGACGAGCGCGACCTCACGCGCGGCCGCGCGAACACGCTGCGGCTCGCGCTTTCCGGACAGCTCGGCGCGCGCGACGCCGCCGACCAGGCGGTCCACGAAGCGCTCGACCTGTGCGTCTCGTGCAAGGGCTGCAAGCGGGAATGTCCGACCGGCGTGGACATGGCCCGCATGAAGGTGGAGTTCCTCGCGCGCTACAAGGCGCGCCGCGGCTTCACGCTTCGCGACCGGATGATCGGCCACCTGCCGCGCTACGCCGCGGCCGCGGCGCGCTGGCAGCCGCTCGTCTCGGCTGCGCTGCGGCTGCCGGGCGCGGGCGCGCTGCTCGAGGCGCTCGGCTTCGATCGGCGCCGTCCGCTTCCCACGTGGCGCAAGTCGTGGCGCTCCTCGTTCCCCGCGGCATCGGGCGAGGGACGCGAGGTGGTCCTCTTCGCCGACACCTTCAACAACTGGCTGGAGCCCGCCAATCTCGCCGCCGCCGAGCGCGTGCTGCGCGCCACCGGGCACCGCGTGGTCTCGCCGGTCGCGAGCGACGGCAGGGCGCTGTGCTGCGGTCGTACCTATCTCGCCGCGGGCATGGTGGACGAGGCGCGCGGGGAAATGCGCCGCACGCTCGATACGCTGCGCCCGCATCTCGAGAGCGGCGCCCCGGTGGTGGGACTCGAGCCCTCGTGCCTGCTCACCTTCCGCGACGAGCTCGCTGCGCTCTTTCCCGGCGATGCGCTCGCCGCCCGGCTCGCGCGCGCCGCGCAGCTCGCGGACGAGTACCTCGCCGGGGAGATTCGCGCGGGCCGCGTGGCGCCGGCGTGGCAGGCGCAGCCCGGCCGCGTGCTGCGCGTGCACGGCCATTGCCACCAGAAGGCGTTCGGCACCTTCGAGGCGACGCTCGAGCTGCTTCGCACCGTGCCCGGTGCGCAGGTCACGGCGATCGAATCGGGATGCTGCGGCATGGCGGGCGCGTTCGGCCACGAGAAGGGCCACTACGAGATGTCGATGCGCATGGCGGAGCTCGCGCTCCTTCCGGCCGTGCGCGCGGCGCCGGAAGCGACGATCGTCGCGAGCGGAACCAGCTGCCGGCGCCAGGTCGCCGACGGCAGCGGGCGCGAGGCGAAGCATCCGCTCGCGGTGCTCGCGGAGGCGATGTGAGCGGCGCGGCGCCGGCAGGCCTGGGCGAAGCGCTCGCGGCGGCGCTGCGCCTGGAGAGCTTCGGTGCGACGGCCGGCAACGTGACCGTGGCGCGCGGCTCGTTCGACGGACGCCCGGTGCACGTCGCGCGGGTGGAGAACCGCGCTGCCAGCGGCTCCATCGGCGCGGCCGAAGCCGAGCGGCTCACGGCGATTTTCCGCGTCGTCGCGATCGAGCGCTCGCCGCTCGTGCTCGATCTCGATTCGGCGGGCGCGAAGGTGTCCGAGGGATTGGAGGCGCTCGGCGCGTTCCGCAGGCTCTTTCGCGCCGGGCTCGACGCCGCATTCGCGGGCGCGCCGATCGCGGCGGTGCTCGGCCGCAATTGCTTCGGCGGCTCGAGCATGCTCGCGCATCTCGCCGGCCGGCGCCTGTTCGGGCCTGCGACGCGCCTGGGCATGTCCGGTCCGGCGGTGATCGCCGCGGCTTCCGGCATGGATCCGCTCGACGCGTCGTTCCAGGCGATGGCGGAAGCGGCGATGTCGCCCGAGGCTCGCGCCGCGGCGAGCGCGGCGAACACGCGATGGACGGATGCGATGGACCTCGTCGCGTGGCTGCGCGAGGCGCTCGCCGCGTCGCGGGATCCGAGGGCCGAGTTCCGGCGGCGCCACGATGCGCTCGCCGCGCGCCTTTCGCCGCCCGCCGCCGCCGACGCCGGGGAGCCGGTGCGGCGCCGCGACCTGGAACGCATCTACCCGCAAGGCTGCGATGCGCGCGAATCGCACGGCCTCCTCGCCGGTCGCGGCCGCACGCACGAGGGCGAGGAGCGCTTCGTGGGGCTGGTGGGCGACAAGCCGCTCGGCGCGCAGCGTGCCTGGCGCTTCGCCGACCTCGCCTGGCGCGACCCGGGCGGCGGAACGCTGCGCGTGCTGCTCGATTGCGCGAGCCACGCGACGCGCCTCGAGGAGGAGCGCATCGTGCTCACGGAATTCATCGTGGACATGAGCCTCGCGCTCGAGGACCTCGCGCGGCGCGGCACGCGCGTGCTGCTCACCATCGTCGGCAAGGCGGGGGGCGGCGTCTATGTCGCGCTCGCCGCGCCGGCGCGTCACGTCGCGGCGGTGCACGGCGCGCAGATCCAGGTGCTCCCAGGCGCGGCCGTCACGGCGATCCTCGGCTCGAGCCGGGACGCGATACCATCATTCGCCGACTACCATCGGGCCCGAGTCGCGGAAGAGGAGCTCAAGCTGGGCCTCATCCCCTGATCGATGACGCAAGACAACGAAAACCTGTACGCGCTGTTCGAATCGCGTTTCCCGGCCGACCGCTCGAAGCCGCTCCTGTTGCTCGAGTCGGGCGCCGTCCTGAGCTATGGCGAGGCCGAGCAGTGGGCCGCCCGCTATGCCGCGCTCTTCGCCTCGCGCGGCCTCACGCCGGGCGAGCGCATCGCCGTCCAGGTCGAGAAATCGCCGGAGGCGCTGCTGCTCTATCTGGGATGCCTGCGCGCGGGCCTCGTGTACCTGCCGCTCAACAGCGCCTATCACGAGCACGAGGTGCGCTACTTCCTCGAGAACGCGGAGCCCAGGGCGGTCGTCGCGCAGCCCTCGTCGATCGCCTGGATGCAGCCGCTCTGCGCCTCGCTCGGCATCCGCGACGTGTTCTCGCTCGACCAGCACGGCGGCGGAACGCTGCAGGAGGCGGCGGCGAAGATGCCCGCGCGCTTCGCGACGGCGGTGCGCGGGGGCGACGACCTGGCGGCGATCCTGTACACGTCGGGCACCACCGGGCGCTCGAAGGGGGCGATGCTCTCCAACCGCAACCTCGCCTCGAACGCGCGGATGCTGCATCGCGAATGGGGCTTCCGGCCCGACGACGTGCTGGTGCACATGCTGCCGCTCTTCCACGTGCACGGCCTGTTCGTCGCCTCGCATTGCGTGCTGCTCAACGGCAGCGCCATGCGTTTCCACCTGCGCTTCGACGCGCGGCGCGCCATCCGCGATTTCGCCGGGTCGACCGTGTTCATGGGCGTGCCGACCCTCTACACGCGGCTCCTCGCGGACCCTTCGCTCACGCCCGGCGCATGCCGCAGGATGCGCCTCTTCACCTCGGGAAGCGCGCCGCTCCTCGCCGAGACGCACCAGGAATTTGAGCGCCGTACCGGCCATCGCATCCTCGAGCGCTACGGCATGACGGAGACCGGCATGCTCACCTCGAACCCGCTCGAAGGCGAGCGCCGCGCGGGCTCCGTGGGTCCGGCGCTGCCCGGCGTGGAAGTGCGCGTGGTCGACGATGCGGGCGAGGCGTGCGCGCCCGGGACCATCGGGCACGTGATCGTGCGCGGGCCGAACGTCTTCTCCGGGTACTGGCGCATGCCCGAGAAGAACGCGGAGGAATTCACCGCCGAGGGCTTCTTCCGCACCGGCGACCTGGGCAGCCTCTCGCAGGACCGCTATCTCACCGTCGCCGGCCGCTCCAAGGACCTCATCATCAGCGGCGGCTACAACGTGTATCCGAAGGAGGTCGAGCTCGCGATCGACGAGCTGCCGGGCGTGCAGGAATCGGCCGTGGTGGGCCTGCCCCATCCGGACTTCGGCGAGGCGGTGACCGCGGTCGTCGTCGCACGACAAGGCGTGCCCGCCGTGAGCGAGGGCGCGATCCTCGCGGCGCTCAGGAAAAAGCTCGCGAACTTCAAGGTGCCGAAGCACGTCTACTTCGTCGACGAGCTGCCGAGGAACGCGATGGGAAAGGTCCAGAAGAACGTGCTGCGCGAGCGGTTCGGCCCGCGCAAGGCGGCGCCATGAACGGCGGCCGCTCGATCCTCGAGCGCATCCTCGGCTCGCTGGGCGCTTCCGGGATCGTGCGCACCGGTGTGCAGCGGCGCGCGGATCGGCTGGCGCGGCTGTTGCGCACGCTCATCTCCGAGCGCGGCGAGGCGTCCGGCGCCGCGCTCGCGCGGCAGGCGGTGGCGGTCTACCAGGGGCTCGACCCGATCGCGCGAATGCATTTCTTCCAGCTCCTCGCGAGCGACTTCTCCCCGGATCGCGAGCTCGTGCTCGCCGCCGCGCAGGCCTACCATCGCGATCCCTCGCCGGAAAACCTCTCCACGCTCGAGCGCGTGACCGAGCCGCCGCGCCAGGAGGTTTTCCGGCGCATGAACATGGCCCCCGGCGGTACGGCGACCCTGCTCGGGCTGCGGCGCGACCTCCTCGCCGAGTCGCGCGACCATCCGGAGCTGGTGGTGGTCGACCGCGACCTCACGCACCTCCTCGCCTCGTGGTTCAACCGCGGCTTCCTCGAGCTCAGGCGCATCGACTGGAAGACTCCCGCGGCCATCCTCGAGAAGCTCATCGCCTACGAGGCGGTGCACGAGATCCAGGGATTCCCGGACCTCAAGCGGCGGCTGGAGCGCGATCGGCGCTGCTTCGCATTCTTCCATCCGGCGCTGCCCGACGAGCCCCTCATCTTCGTCGAGGTGGCGCTCGTGGACGAGATGCCCTCCGAGGTCGCGCCCATCCTCGCGCTCGAGAGCGTGGTGAGCGATCCGCGCCGCGCGCGCTGCGCCGTGTTCTACTCGATCACCAGCTGCCAGCCGGGCCTCAAGGGCGTTTCCTTCGGCAACTTCCTGATCAAGCAGGTCGCGGCCGACCTGCATTCGGAGCTTCCCAACCTCAAGGTCTTCGCGACGCTCTCACCGGTGCCCGGGCTGCGGGCCTGGGCGCGCAAGGCGCTGCGCGAGGTGAGCGATGCTTCCGAGCTTCGCTCGCAGCTCCTCGCGCTGGTCGATGATCCGGCCGCGGTGCCCTCGGCGGCGTTGCGCGAGCCGCTGGAGGGCCTCGCCGCGTGGTACCTCACACGCACCTGGGTGAACGGGCATGCGGCCGATCCCGTGGCGCGATTCCACCTGGGAAACGGCGCGCGCCTCGAACGCGTGGATTGGGGGGCGGACGCGACGCCCAAAGGACGCTCGCAATCGTTCGGGCTGATGGTGAACTACGTGTACGACCTCGACCATGTCGAGCGCAACCACGAGGAGTACGTGAACCGCCATCGCGCGGTGGCCTCGACCGTGATCGAGCGGCTGGCGAAGAGCGTGGAGCCGCTGCTGGTCGAAAAGGCGGAGCCCGTCCCGACGCCGCGCTGATCGCCGGGAGGCTCAGAAGGCCGAGAGGCCGGTCTGCGCACGCCCGAGGATGAGCGCGTGGATGTCGTGCGTGCCTTCGTAGGTGTTCACCGCCTCGAGGTTCAGCACGTGGCGGATCACGTGGAACTCGTCCGCGATGCCGTTGCCGCCGTGCATGTCGCGCGCGGCGCGGGCGATGTCGAGCGCCTTGCCGCAGGAGTTCCTCTTCACGAGCGACACCATCTCCGGCGTCGCGCGTCCCTCGTCCATGAGCCGGCCCACGCGCAGCGACGCCTGCAGGCCGAGCGCGATCTCGGTCTGCATGTCCGCGAGCTTCTTCTGGATGAGCTGCGTGGCGGCGAGCGGCTTGCCGAACGCCTTGCGCTCCAGGGTGTATTGCCGTGCCGCGTGCCAGCAGAACTCCGCCGCGCCGAGCGCGCCCCAGGCGATCCCGTAGCGCGCCTTGTTGAGGCAGCCGAAGGGGCCGCGCAGTCCCTTCACGCCGGCAAGGAGGTGCGCATCGGGCGCGAACACGTCGGCCATCACGACCTCGCCGGTGACCGAGGTGCGCAGGCTGAATTTGCCCTCGATCTTCGGGGCGCTGAGTCCCTTCGTGCCGCGCTCGAGCACGAAGCCGCGGATGTCGCCCGCTTCGTCCTTGGCCCAGACCACGAACAGGTCGGCGATCGGCGCGTTGCTGATCCACATCTTGGCGCCGTTGAGGATCCAGCCGCCGTCCACTTTCCGCGCGCGGGACGCCATGTTGCCGATGTCGGAGCCGTAGTCGGGCTCGGTGAGGCCGAAGCAGCCGAGCAGCTCACCGGTGGCGAGCTTCGGAAGCCAGCGCTGCCGCTGTTCCTCGCTGCCGTAGGCGTGGATGGGGTGCATGACGAGCGAGGACTGCACGCTCATCCCGGACCGGTAGCCGGAATCCACGCGTTCCACCTCGCGTGCGATGAGCCCGTAGCAGACGTGGTTCACGCCGGCGCAGCCGTAGCCTTCGATGGTCGGGCCGAGGAAGCCCAGCGCGCCCATCTCGCGGAACACCTCGCGGTCCGCTTTCTCGTGGCGGTGCGCCTCGAGGACGCGCGGCATGAGGTTTTCCCGGCAATAGGCGCGGGCGCTGTCCCGAACCATGCGCTCGTCCTCGGTGAGCTGGTCCTCGAAGAGCAGCGGGTCTTCCCACGGGAACGCGGGCTTCATGTCGTTCGGCTTCATGGGACTCCGGGACGAGGGACGGGAGTTGCGGGAAAGCGACCTCATTCTACTTCTACTGCTACAATCGCCGCGCTCCGAAGCCCGAACGACGAGGATCGCCATGCCGCGCAGTGGCCGCATCACGGTCGAAGACCTCTGGAAGCTGGACCGCCCGGCGCAGCCCACGCTTTCGCCGGATGGCGCGCAGGTGTGCGTGTCGGTGAGCTCCCACGACATGGAGCACAACACCGCCCGCTCGAGCCTGTGGCTCTTGTCCGCGTTCGGCGGGGAGCCGCGCCGGCTCACCTCCTGCGGCGAGAAGGACGGCGAGCCGCGCTGGTCGCCGGACGGGCGCTGGATCGCCTTCGTCGCCAAGCGCGCCGCCGCCGGTACCGACAAGGGAGACGACGAGCCGCAGGTCTACCTCATCGCGCCCGACGGCGGCGAGGCGCGGCGCCTCACCGACATCGCGACCGGTGTGCTCGCGATCAAGTGGTTCCCCGACTCGCGGCGCCTCGCGTTCGTTTCCTGGGTCTGGCCCGAGGACACCCGCCTTGCCGCGCTCGCCAGGCGCTACCGGGCGTGGAAGGACGACAAGGTGAAGGCGCACGTCGTCGAGCACTCCGCCTACCGCTGGTGGGACCACTGGCTCTCGGACGGCCGCGTGCCGCACCTTTTCACGGTGGACATCGCGAGCGCGCGAGTGCGCGACCTCTTCGCCGGCACGCGCTACGAGCTGCCGCGCGCCGATCCGGCCGCGCATCACTACGACATCGCGCCCGATGGCCGCGAGGTGGCGTTCACCTTCGACCCGCGCGAAGACAAGCGCTTCGACGACGAGAACCACATCGTCACGCTCGACCTGCGCAGCGGCCGCTTCCGCAACCTCACCGCGCGCTCGCCGCTCAACCACGAGAGCCCGGCCTACTCGCGCGACGGCCGCCGCCTCGCCTTCCTCGAGCAGGACCTGCGCCGCCTGGGCTCCACGCCGCACAAGCTCGCGCTGCTCGATCGCGCGAACGGACGCTTCGAGGTGCTGCGCACGCGCTGGGACCGCAGCGTGCACGCGCCGGTCGCATGGAGCGGCGATTCGTCGGCGGTGTTCTTCCTCGCGGAGGACCGGGCGCGCCAGCACCTGTTCCGCTGGGCGCTCGCCCGCCGCGAGCCCGAAGTGGCCGCGCGCGGCGGCGTGGTGGGCGAGTTCGACGTGGCGGGGGAGGCGATCGCCTTCGTGCGCAACGCCATGAGCGAGCCGCCCGCGGTCTTCCGCAACGCCCCGGGCGAGGCGGAGCGGCGCATCGACGGCTTCAACGCGGGACTCCTCGACGGCGTGAAGCTCGGCAACGTGCGCGAGTTCGAGTTCGAAGGCTACGACGGCGACAAGGTGCAGATGTGGGTCGTGTACCCGCCGGACTTCGACCCGAAGAGGAAATGGCCGCTGCTGCAGAACATCCACGGCGGCCCGCACTCGATCGCCGCCGACACGTTCCATTTCCGCTGGAACAACCACGTGTTCGCCGCGCAGGGCTACGTCGTCGCGTGCGTGAACTACCACGGCTCGAGCTCGTTCGGGCATCGCTTCACCGAGTGCATCGACGGCGAATGGGGCAAGCGCGAGCTGGTGGACGTCGAGGCCGCGACCGATTTCCTGCTGCGCCAGGGATACATCGACCGCGAGCGCCTCGCCGCCGCGGGCGGCAGCTACGGCGGCTACATGGTCGCGTGGATGAACGGCCACGTCGATCGCTACCAGGCCTTCGTGTGCCATGCCGGCTGCTTCGACTGGGTCGCCATGTTCGCCGACGACGTGTACTACGCGCACGCGCGGGAGCTCGGCGCCTACTACTGGGAGAATCCGTCGAGGATCGCGGCCGAGAACCCGCGCGATCGGGCGCGACGCATGAAGACGCCGACCCTGGTGATCCACGGGCAGCTCGACTACCGCGTCCCGGATCAACAGGGCATCGCTTACTACAACACGCTCAAGGCGAAGGGCGTGCCGGCGCGCATGGTGTTCTTCCCCGACGAGAACCACTGGATCCTCAAGCCGCAGCACTCCGTCGTCTGGTACGAGACCGTGCTCGCCTTCCTCGCCCACCACCTGCTGGGGGCGGAGTTCGTCGTCCCGGATCGCCTGCGCTGACCGGGGCGACCGGCGAGGCCGGCCGCGGACGCCGCTCCGTAACGGCGCGCGCCTGCGGCTGTCGCAAGTCGTGAGGTACGGCACAACCCCACCGGAGGAGGGAGTTCCTTGACGAAGTCCTACCGCTTCGCCGCCCTGCTGGCGACCGTCGCGCTCGCGCTCGGCGCGACGACCGCGTTCGCGCACGACGGCGGCGGAGACAACCACGGCCACGGCGAC
>DATNGJ010000038.1:0-3737 GCA_035605915.1 Usitatibacter sp. | reverse complement strand
CCGCGCCTGCTCGCCAACGGAAACCTCGTGGCACAAGGCCCCGGTGTTCCGCAGGGATGGTTCGCGGGCGCGGGCGGGCGCGAGGCGCCGGCGCACTGGGCCCGCTGGGAAGATCCATTCCCGAAGCCGTCGTATCTCTTCGCCATGGTCGCGGCGAACCTGGAGCTCGCCGAGGACCACTTCACGACGCGTTCGGGCAAGAGCGCGTTGCTGCAGGTGTACGTGGAGCCGGGCAAGCTCGACCAGGCCGGCTTCGCCATGCAGGCGCTCAAGAAATGCATGCGCTGGGACGAGGAGGTGTTCGGCCTGGAGCTCGACCTGGAGCGCTTCATGATCGTCGCGGTGTCGGACTTCAACGCCGGCGCGATGGAGAACAAGGGCCTCAACATCTTCAACACGAAGTACATCCTCGCGCGCGCCGACTCGGCCACCGACCACGACTACTTCGGCGTCGACAAGGTGATCGCGCACGAGTACTTCCACAACTGGACCGGCAACCGCGTCACGTGCCGGGACTGGTTCCAGCTCTCCCTCAAGGAAGGCCTCACCGTCTATCGCGACCAGGAATACAGCCAGGACGAATACTCGCGGCCGGTCGTGCGCATCCAGGAGGTGCGCGACCTGCGCAATCGCCAGTTTCCCGAGGACGCGGGTCCCATGGCGCATCCGGTGCGTCCCGAGTCCTACGTCGAGGTGAACAACTTCTATACCGCGACGGTGTACGACAAGGGTGCCGAGGTGGTGAGGATGTACGCGACGCTCCTCGGCCGCGAAGGCTTCCGCCGCGGCATGGACCTCTACTTCGAACGGCACGACGGGCAGGCGGTCACCTGCGACGATTTCCGCGCGGCGATGGCCGATGCGAACGGCGTCGACCTTTCGCAGTTCGAGCGCTGGTATTCGCAGGCCGGCACGCCGGTGCTCGATTGCACGGGGACGTACGACGCCGCGAAGAAGACCTACACGCTGGAGGTCGCGCAATCGTGTCCGCCCACGCCGGGCCAGCCCGCGAAGCTTCCGTTCGTGGTGCCGTTCGCGGTCGGGCTGGTCGGGCCCGATGGAGGCGATTTGCCGTTGCGGCTCGAGGGGGGCGGCGAGGCCGCGGCGTCCGGCGACGGCACGTCGACCGCCGTGCTGCAGCTTACGCAGGCGAAGCAGCGCTTCACGTTCACCCGCGTCGAAGCGCAGCCGGTGCCTTCGTTGCTGCGGCGCTTCTCGGCGCCGGCGCACGTGCGCTTCGACTACTCCGATACGCAGCTCCTGCACCTCATGGCGCACGACTCGGACCCGTTCAATCGCTGGGAGGCAGGGCAGGCGCTCGCCACCCGCATCCTGCTCACGGGCGTGGAGCGCATCCGGGCGGGCCAGGCGATGGAGGTGCCGGACGATTTCCTCGAGGCGGTGGGACGCACGCTCTCCGACGCAGCGAAGGACCCGGCGTTCGCCGCCGAGGCGTTGCAGCCGCCGTCCGAGGGCTACCTCGCCGAATGCATGGAGGTGGCCGATCCGGACGCGATCCATCGCGCGCGCATTACGCTGATGCGCGCCGCCGCGATGCGTTACCGCACGCGCCTGGAGGCGGCCTTCCGCCATTTCTCCGTTCCGGGCCCCTATTCGCCCGATGCGGCCTCGGCCGGTCGCCGCGCGCTTCGCAACACGGCGCTCGGATATGTGAGCCTCATCGACGACGCCACTTCGCGCGCGCTCGCGTTCCTCGAATTCCGGCGTGCCGAGAACATGACGGATGCGATGGCCGCGCTCGGCTGCCTCGCGAATTGCGACGGCCCCGAGCGCGAGCGTGCGCTCGCCATGTTCCACGACAAATGGAAGGACGAGGCGCTCGTCATCGACAAGTGGTTCCGGGTGCAGGCGATGTCGTGGCTGCCCGGGACGCTCGAGCGCGTGAAGGCGCTTGCCGCGTCGCCCGGCTTCGAGCTGCGCAATCCCAACCGAGCGCGGGCGCTGCTGCACGCGTTCGCGCTCGACAACCCGCTGCATTTCAACGCCGCCGACGGCAGCGGCTATCGCTGGATCGCCGAGCAGGTGGTGGCGCTCGACCGGCTGAACCCGCAGGTCGCCTCGCGGCTCGCACGCGCCTTCGACCGCTGGCGCAAGTACGATGCCTCGCGCCAGGCGCACGCGCGGGCGGCGCTGCAATCGATCCGTGCCGCCGAGGGCCTCTCCGACAACGTCGCCGAAGTGGTGGATCGGGCGCTCGCCTAGGCGGGCTCGGCGCGGGAACGGCATCGCGTTCGCGCCGGCCCGAAATGCAACGCAGGGCGTAGCGCCGAACGGAATCGCGTTCGCGCCGGATCGAATGCGATGAAGAGCCGGTGCGGGCTTCGCAAGCGCGACGGCCGCCCGGAGGCGGCCGTCGTCGCGGTGCTGCGGTGGAAGCGATCAGTTCTTCTTGATCGCCTCGAGCATCTTGAACACGCTCTTCGGCGCGCCGTGGAACAGGCGCTTGTACGCCTTGGGCAGGCAGCGGCGCTCCAGCGTGTTGCGACGGACTCGTTTGCGTTCAGCCATGTGAAGCCTCCGGATTCGAACGCGGAATTATACCGGATGGCGCGCCATCCTGGAGGCCATCGGCCTGCTCACCGACCATGCGCGCCGCGGACCGCTCGCCGGTGGGCAGGACCAGCTCGCCGCGGGCACCGGCGATGCCGCCTTCGAAGCGGCCCTCGAAACGGCGACCGTCGGGGAAGATCACCACACCGTCCCCGCGCGGAACGCCGTCGCGCACCTCGCCCTGGTAACGCAGGCCGCTGCGGTATGCGAACGAGCCCTGGCCGGCGGGGACGCCGTCCGCGAACTCTCCCTGGTAGACGTCTCCGGTCGCGAAGGTGCAGCGGCCGATTCCTCGCGCCCGACCGGCGGCGAAGCTCGCCTCGATGACGTCGCCGCGCGCGGACCGGTAGCGGCCGTGTCCCTCGATGCGACCGTCCACGACGTCGCCATCGTAGCGATCGCCGTTCGCGAAACGGTACGTGCCGACGCCATCCGGGACGCCATGGCGGAACGGCCCTTCATAGCGATCTCCCGCGCGGCTCGTGTAAACGCCGCGTCCCTCGAGGACGCCGTTGCGCACGTCACCGTCATAGCGATCGCCGTTCGCGAACGTATAGCTGCCGTGCGCGTCGTCCGGGTAGTCGGCGACGAAACGGCCCTCGTAGCGATCGCCGTTCGGCCACGTGTACGTGCCCCATCCGTCGCGCAGGCCGTCGAGGTAGTCGCCTTCATAGCGGAACGATCGCGACGTGAACTCGCCGTGTCCCTGGAACATGGTCCCGCGGAGCGTGCCGCGATAAGTCGATCCGTCGGAGAACACGAGCTCGTGCAGGCCGGGTGCGACCAGCTTCGACGATACGATGCGGCGATGCCCGGCTGGCGTCGCCTCCACGGCCGGAACCGACGAGGACAACGCGGGACTTTCCATCGTCCCCGCCTGCGACGCCGGCGCGGCGGCGAGCGCCGCGGCGAGGATCATCGCCGCGCGCCCGGGAAGGCGCACGGGAAAGCGGCAGGCGCGGTGCGTGCTCATGCTGCAACGAAAATATCCCCGCGGCGGCCGGTACGCAACGCCCGCTTGCTCCGACGCCCCGAAATGCAAACGCCCAAGCCTTGGGTGGCTTGGGCGTCTTGAATAGGGCCCTGGCGATGACCTACTTTCTCACGGGCAATCCGCAATATCATCGGCGCGGCGTCGTTTCACGGTCCTGTTCGGGATGGGAAGG
>DATNGJ010000037.1:0-28719 GCA_035605915.1 Usitatibacter sp. | reverse complement strand
CCTGTCGTTCCTGGTCTGGGCGCACCACATGTTCACCGTCGGCATGCCGGCGGCCGGACAGCTGTTCTTCATGTACGCGACGATGCTCATCGCCGTGCCCACCGGGGTGATGGTGTTCGACTGGGTGGCGACGATGTGGCGCGGCTCGATGACGTTCGAGACGCCGATGCTCTTCGCGATCGGGTTCATCTGCCTGTTCACGATCGGCGGATTCTCGGGCCTCGTGCTCGCGATCGAGCCGGTGGACATCACGCTGCACAACACGTACTACGTGGTCGCGCATTTCCACTACGTGCTGGTCTCCGGCGCCGCGTTCGCGATCATGGCGGCGGTGTACTTCTGGCTGCCCAAATGGACCGGCAAGATGTACAACGAGACGCTCGGCAAGTGGCACTTCTGGCTCTCGATGATCGGCTTCAACCTGGCGTTCTTCCCGATGCACTTCCTCGGCCTCGCCGGCATGCCGCGCCGCATCCCGGACTACGCGCTGCAATTCGCCGAGTGGAACATGTGGTCCTCGATCGGCGCGTGGCTCTTCGGCGCCTCGCAGCTGCTGCTGGTCTACAACGTGATCGCCACCGTGCGCAGCGGCCGCGCCGCGGAGCAGAAGCCGTGGGAAGGGGCCGACTCGCTCGAGTGGACGCACCTGCCGACGCCGGTGCCGTACCACTCGTTCGAGACCGCACCGGTGATCAAGTGATGCCGCCGGCCGCATGAAGGCGATCGCCGTGAAGCCGCACACCCCGGACCCGCGCCAGAGAAGGCGCGCGGTCGCGACCGGGCTCGCGCTCGCGGCGATCGCGATCGCGATCTACGCGTACGTGGTCTACCGGTATTTCACGCGATGACGGCCGGCATGATGCGCGACGCTTTCAAGGCGGTCTTCTGGAGCTTCTTCGGCGTGCGCAAGCGCTCCGCCTACGAGTCGGACACGCAGAAGCTCAAGCCCCAGCACGTGATCGCCGCGGGCCTCGTGAGCGCGGTCGCCTTCGTGCTGGTGCTCTTCCTGATCGTGAAGCTGGTGACGCGCTAGGCGCGCAGACAACGGAAACAAAAGGGGACTTCAAGTGGCCAATACGCAATCGACCGGGTACTACTTCGCGCCGCCGTCCAAATGGCCGGTCGTCGGATCCACCGCGCTTCTCTTCCTCGCCGTGAGCGGCGTGCTGCTCTTCAACGGCTACCACGTCGGCTGGGTCCCGTTCGCGATCGGCTTCCTCATCCTGCTCTACATGCTCTTCGGCTGGTTCGGCACGGTGATCCACGAGAGCGAGGGCGGCCTCTTCAACCGCCAGGTCGACATGTCCTTCCGCTGGGCGATGAGCTGGTTCATTTTCTCGGAGGTGATGTTCTTCGCCGCTTTCTTCGGCGCGCTCTTCTACGCGCGGCAGTACTCGGTGCCCTGGCTGGGCGACATCGAGAACAAGCTCGTCTGGCCCGAATACACCTCGCTCTGGCCCACCGCGGGTCCGTACCGGCCGATCGAGTTCACGGCGATGGAGGCGTGGGGAATTCCCGCGATCAACACGCTGCTGCTCCTCTCGTCGGGCGTGACGGTCACCTGGGCGCACTGGGCGCTCAAGAAGGGCGACCGGCGCAACCTCATCTTCGGCCTCGCGCTCACCATCATCCTCGGCGTCACGTTCCTGATCCTGCAGGCGAGCGAGTACATGCACGCCTATTCGGAGCTCAACCTCAAGCTCACGACGGGCGTGTTCGGCTCGACGTTCTTCCTGCTCACGGGGTTCCATGGCTTCCACGTGACGCTGGGCGCGACGATGCTGATCGTGATCCTCTTCCGCTGCGTCGCCGGGCACTTCCGGCCGGACCACCACTTCGCCTTCGAGGCGGTCTCGTGGTACTGGCACTTCGTGGACGTGGTGTGGCTGCTGCTCTTCGTCTTCGTCTACTGGCTCTAGCGGCGCGGCCACCTGGAAAAGGGGTCAGATTACTTTTCCGCGGCCCGGAAAAGTAATCTGACCCCTTTTTCCGTTTAGAGGTGGCCGTCCTTGATCCAGCCGAAGTAGTAGGACGCCATGAGCAGCGCGAACACGAGGAGCGAGAGCGTGATGCGGATCGTGAGCGAGATCACGGCGCGATTCGAAGTGCCCTTGTCGCGATAGACGAAGTAGAGGCCGGAGAAGAGGCTCGCGACAACGGCGAGGAGCAGGACCAGGATGACGATGCGCATGGCTTCGGCGGGAACGGAATCGCGGCTTCCAGTGTACCTCTCGTGCGGGGAGCGGGGCCGGTGAGGATCGGCTCGTGGAGCTTCGCTCCGCGCCTCGTGCCGACGCTCGCGGCGGCCGCGCTCATCGCGCTCACCGCTTCCCTCTCGCGCTGGCAGGCGCACCGCGCCGAGGAAAAGGAGGGCCGCCAGCACCTGTACGAGGAGCGCATGGCGCAGCCGCCGCTCGAGCTCGCGGGTTCCATCGATGCCGGCGCGGCCCTCTTCCGCCGCGTTCGCGGCGCGGGCACGTGGATCGCGCAGAAGCAGGTGTTCGTGGACAACCAGGTGCAGGGCGGGCGCGCGGGATTCGACGTCGTGACGCCGCTGCGCCTCGAGGGGAGCGGCGCGGTGGTCCTGGTGGACCGCGGATGGGTCGCGCGGAACGATGCCTATCCCGAGCCGCCGCGTGTCGACGTGCCCGCCGGGCGTGTGGAGGTCGTGGGCATCGCGGCGCTTCCGCCCGCGCGTTTTCTCGAGCTCGCGCCCTCCGAGGCGATCATCGGCTCCGTGTTCCAGAACCTCACGCTCGACCGCTATCGCAAGTGGAGCGGCATCGACGTGCTGCCGGTGGAGGTCTTCGCGGATCCTCCGGGGCCGGGGCTCGTCGCGGTGCACGAGCGGCCCGACGCCGGCGCGGACCAGAACCGCCAGTACGAGGCGACCTGGTTCCTCCTCGCGGCCACGACCGCCGCGCTGTGGCTGGGCCTCAACCTGCGCAGGGCCCGATGAAGCTCGGCGCGCGCGCGAAGCTCGCCCTCATCGCCGCGATTTTCGCCGCGCCGATCGTGGCCTCCTACCTCGCGTACTACTACGGCCACGCAAAGCCCACGGCGAACCACGGTGAGCTCCTCCTGCCGCCGCTGCAGGCGAGCGATGCGGCGTTCCGCCGGCCGGATGGACGCGCGTTCTCGCTCGCCGAGCTGCGCGGCCGCTGGGTGCTGGTCGCGCAGGACGGCGGCGATTGCGCCAAGCGCTGCATCGAGAAGCTGGTCGCGATGCGGCAGGTGCGCCTCGCCCTCGGCCGCGACGCCGAGCGGGTCGCGCGCGTGCTGCTGGTCGAGGGCGACCGTGCGCCGGACGCGGCGAGGCTCGCGGCCTTTCCCGGGATGCAAGTCGCGGCCGGCCCGAAAGGCAGCGGCCTCGACGCGCGCGCCGCGGGGGACCTCGACCACGTCTACCTCGTGGACCCGAACGGGAACGTCATGATGCGCTGGCGGTCCACCGACGACCCGAAGGGCATGCTCCTCGACTTGCAGCGCCTGCTCCGCGCCTCGCAGATCGGCTGACCGCTTATAATTACCGGTTCCCATGCTCCAGCGAACCCTCTCCCGCCACGAGCCCGGCCTCGGCGTGCAGCTCTGGCGCCTCACCAAGCCGCGCGTCGTATCGCTCATCGTCTTCACCGCGGTGATCGGGATGTTCCTCGCCTCGCCGGGATTGCCGCCGCTCGATCGGGTGGCCTACGCGACCGTCGGCATCGCGCTCGTCGCCGGGGCGGCCGCCGCCTTCAACTGTCTCGTCGAGCAGAAGCTCGACGCCGTGATGGCCCGCACGCGCTGGCGCCCCACCGTTTCCGGCACGGTGTCCGCGCCGCAGGTGCTGCTCTTCGCGGGCGTGGTGGGCGGCCTGGGCCTCGCGATCCTTTGGCACGCCGTGAATCCCCTCACGATGTGGCTCACCCTCGCCACGTTCGTGGGCTACGCGATCATCTACACCGTGGTGCTCAAGCCCGCCACGCCGCAGAACATCGTGATCGGCGGCGCGTCCGGCGCCATGCCGCCGCTGCTCGGCTGGGCGGCGATCTCGGGCGACGTCACGTACCAGCCGCTGCTCCTCTTCCTCATCATCTTCGCGTGGACGCCGCCGCATTTCTGGGCGCTCGCGCTCTACCGGCGCAACGAGTACGCGCGCGCCGGGCTTCCGATGCTGCCGGTCACGCACGGCGAGGAATTCACGCGCCTGCACCTGCTGCTCTATACGCTCATCCTCGTCGCGAGCACGCTGCTTCCGTTCGCGACGCACATGACGGGTTGGTTCTACCTGGGATCGGCGGCGGTGCTCGATGCCGTGTTCCTCGGGTACGCGGTGCGGCTCTGGGTTCGCTACAGCGACGCCCTCGCGAAGCGCACCTTCGCGTACTCGATCTTCTACCTCGCGATGCTCTTCGCCGCGCTGATGGTGGATCACTACCTGCCGCGCCTCGCCGCGTGAGCGCGCGCAAGAGGATCGTCGCCGCGCCGGTCCTCGCGCTGGCGCTCGCCCTCGGCGGCTGCGACCCGCTCGCGGGCTCCGGAAAGCCGTCGTTCCACGGCACCGACGTCACGGGCATGGAGGCGGGTAGCGCGCTCCGGCTCGACGATGCCGAAGGCAAGCCGCGCACGGTCGCCGATTTCCGCGGCAAGGTGGTCGCCGTGACCTTCGGCTACACCGATTGCCCCGACGTGTGCCCGACGACGCTGCACGACTGGGCCGAGGCGATGAAGAAGCTCGGCCCGAACGCATCGCGCGTGCAGTTCCTGTTCGTGAGCGTCGATCCCGCGCGCGACACGCCCGCGCGCCTGCGCGCCTACGTGCACGGCTTCGACCCGCGCTTCGTCGGCCTGCGCGGCGATGCCAAGGCGACCGACGCCGCGGCGAAGGATTTCCACGTATACGTCGAGACCCAGCCCGGGAAGACCGCGGACACCTATACGGTCAACCACTCGTCGCAGGTCTTCGTGTTCGATCCGGCCGGGAAGCTGCGCCTCATGGAGGGGGCGGGCACCTCGCCGGCCGACATCGCGGCCGACGTGCGCGCGCTCCTCGCGTAGCGAAAAAAAACGGGGCCGAAGCCCCGTTTCGTGTTCCGGCTCGCGCGCATCACACGAGCGCCGCGAGCTCCTTCTTCATCTTCTGCATCGCCTTCGCCTCGATCTGGCGGATGCGTTCGGCCGAGACGCCGAACTCGCCGGCGAGCTCGTGCAGCGTCTTCGGATCCGATTCCGCGAGCCAGCGCGCGCGGATGATGCGGCGGCTGCGCTCGTCGAGGCTCTCCAGGGCGCGCGCGAGGCCCTCGGTCTTGAGCGCTTCGCCCTGCTCGCGCTCGTACGATTCCGCGGGGCCCTCGGACATGTCGGCGAGGTAGGCGATCGGCGTCACGGCCTCGTCGGCCGCGTCGTCCGGCGAGGGCTCGAGCGGCACGTCGCCGCCCTGGAGCCGCTGCTCCATCTCGATGACCTCGCTCTCCTTCACGTTGAGCGTCTTCGCCATCTGCCGGATCTCCTTGGGCGTGAGCGAGGACATCGTCGGCTTCATGCTGCGCAGGTTGAAGAAGAGCTTGCGCTGCGCCTTGGTGGTGGCGATCTTCACCATGCGCCAGTTGCGCAGGATGTATTCGTGGATCTCCGCCTTGATCCAGTGGATCGCGAAGGATGCGAGGCGCACGCCGCGCTCGGGGTCGAAGCGCTTCACGGCCTTCATGAGGCCGAGGTTGCCTTCCTGCACGAGGTCCGACTGCGGAAGCCCGTACCCCATGTAGTTGCGCGCGATCGACACGACCAGGCGCAGGTGCGAGAGCACCAGGTCGCGGGCGGCGGTGAGGTCGTTCTCGTTGCGCAGGCGACGGCCCAGCGCCTGCTCGCGCTCCTGCGTGAGCATGGGCACGGCGTTCACCGCCTGGATGTACGACTCGAGGCTGGAAACCGGCGGAAGGGTTGCCGGAAGCGTCATGGTCATCGGATGGTGTTCCTCCAGGTCAGGATTTTAGCACTCGTCCGTTTGGAGTGCTAAACGCCCCGGAAGTTCCAAGTTTTACCGGTCGGCGGCGAAGCGCCGAAGCTGCCGCGACACGCCGGCCCAAGCCCCGGCGAGGCCGAGCAGGAGGGCGGCGCCCACCAGTGCCACACGCTCCATGGGACCGAGGAAAACGACTTTGAGTTCAGCGGCATAGTCCGGAGTAAGCACTGACAACTCATGCGCCGCCCAAGCGGCGACGGCGGCCGCCAGCGCGAGCGCAACCGCGCCGGCGAACAAGCCTTGCAGTGCCCCGTGGTAGAGGAACGGCCGCCGGACGTCCGCGGAGGTGGCCCCGATGAGCTGGCTCACCTCGATCTCCTCCCGGCGGGTGAGCACCTGCAGGCGGATGAGGTGCGCGACGATGAACGCCACGGCGGCGGAGAGCAGGGCCGCGATGGCGAGCAGCACCCGTTCGCCGAGGTCGGCCCACTGGGTGAGCCGACGGGACCATTCGAAATCGGCGACCACCTGGTCGACTTTCGGCAGCCGGCTCCATGCCGAGCGCGCGCGGTCGAGCTCGGCCGCATCGGGGGTGCGCATGCGCACCGTGAACGCATCCGGCAGGGGGTTGCGATCGAGGGCGGCGAGGAGCTCGGCCAAGTGCGTGCGCGACTGCAGCTCGGCGAGTGCCTGCGCGCGCGGCACGAAGCTCACCGCCGCCACGTCCGGCTGCCCGCGAAGCGCCTGCTCGACGCGCTTCGCGTCGTCCGGCGTCGCGTCGAGCGTGAGGTAGACGCTCACGTGCGGCTCCATGTCGAAACCGGCAGCCGTCGCGATCGCGCTCTCGAGCATGACGGCGGCGAGGACCGGCAGCGCGATCGCGGCACCGAGCACGACGATCGAGAAGAGCGAGGCGAGCGGCTGCGCGGCGATGCGGCGCAGCGCATCGGAGAGCGCGTGCAGGTGGAGGCGAAGCGCGCGCCTCACGCGGGCTCGCCCGCCGCGAGCGCGCCGGCCGCCAGCGCGACGCGGCGGCAGCCGAGCCGCGCGAGGCTCGCCTCGTCGTGCGTCGCGAGCAGCACCGTCACGCCGACCTGGTGGAACGATGCGAACAGGTCGACGATCGCACGCGCATAGTCGGAATCGAGGTTCCCGGTGGGCTCGTCGGCGACCAGCATCATCGGGCGGTTCACGATCGCGCGCGCGATGCACAGCCGCTGCTGCTCGCCGCCGGAAAGCGCGACCGGCAGCGCCTTCTCGCGGCCGAGCAAGCCCACCTTGTCGAGCGCCGCGTGCACGCGCCGCGCGGCTTCCTGCGCCGGGAAGCCGCAGATGCGCAGCGGCAACGCCACGTTCTCGAACGCGTTGCGGTCGAAGAGCAGCTTGTGCTCCTGGAACACGAAGCCGATGCGCCGGCGCAGGATCGCGAGCGCCGATTCGCCGAGGGCTCCCACGTTCTGGCCCTGCACGACGACCGTGCCCGCGGAGGCGCGCTCGATGCCGGCCGCGAGCTTGAGGAGCGTGGACTTGCCGGCGCCGGAGTGCCCGGTGACGGCGACCATCTCGCCTTCGGCCACCTCGAAGCTCACGCCGCGCAGCGCCTCGAGCCCTCCCGGATAGCGCTTGGCGACCGCGGAGAAGCGGATCACGCGAAGAGCGCTTCGACGAAATCCGCGGCGACGAACGGCTGCAGGTCCTCCGCCTTCTCGCCGATGCCGATGTAGCGGATGGCGACGGGGTGCTCGCGCGCGATCGCCGCGACCGCGCCGCCCTTCGCGGTGCCGTCGAGCTTGGTCAGGACGAGCCCGGTGAGGCCGAGCGCCTCGTCGAACGCCGCAACCTGCCGCACCGCGTTCTGCCCGGTGTTCGCGTCGATCACCAGCCACGTCTCGTGCGGAGCCGCGGGATCGGCCTTGGCCATCACGCGCTTCACCTTGCGGATCTCGTCCATCAGGTGCAGCTGCGTCGGGAGCCTTCCCGCGGTGTCGGCGAGCACGACGTCGACCTTGCGTGCGCGCGCCGACTGGATCGCGTCGAAGATCACCGCGGCCGAATCGCCCTTCTCCTGGGAGATCACCGTCACGTCGTGGCGCGCGCCCCATTCGGCGAGCTGCTCGCGCGCGGCGGCGCGGAACGTGTCGCCCGCGGCGAGGAGCACGGAGAGCCCCTGCGACTGGAAGTGGCGCGTGAGCTTGGCGATCGTCGTCGTCTTGCCCGCGCCGTTCACGCCCGCGAGCAGGATCACGAAGGGCTTCGCGCGCCCGGCATCCACGCCCTTCTCGAGCGGCGCGAGGAGCTCCACGAGCGCGGCCTTGAGCTCCGCCTCGAGCTCATCGCCGGTCTCCAGGCGCTTGTCGCGCTGCGCCTTGCGCAGGCTCGCGACGAGGCTCTCGGCCGCGGCGACGCCCGTATCGGCCTGGATGAGCTGCGCTTCGAGCTCCTCGTAGAGCGACTCGTCGATCTTCGGACGCGAACGGAAGACGCCGAGCGCCTTCTTCCAGCGCGAGGCGGTGAGCTCGAGGTCCTTCTTGAGGAGCGATTTGAGGCCGGACTCGGAGCCGGAAGCGCTCTTGTCCTTGCGGGAGAACAGGGGAAGCATGGGGGATGGGCGCTGCGGACCGTGCGATATTTTACGGTATCATGGCCCGACAATGACCGCCGTGCGCCGCAAGCGAGGCGCCTCGCGGCCCGCACCCCACGCGCCGCAAGCACGCAACCGCGTGCGCATCGTCGGCGGCGAGTGGCGCAGCCGGCTGGTGCGCTTCCCTCCTTCCGCAGAGCTTCGACCCACGCCCGATCGCGTGCGCGAGACGCTCTTCAACTGGCTCGGGCAAAGGCTCGACGGCCTGCACGTGCTCGACCTTTTCGCCGGAAGCGGCGCGCTCGGCTTCGAGGCGCTCTCGCGCGGCGCGGCGCGGGCGGTGCTGGTGGAGCGCGATCGCGAGGTCGCCGAGGGCCTGCGCGCCGCGGCACGCGAGCTCGAGGCGAAGGGCGCGCAGGTGGTCGAGGGCGAGGCGCTCGCCTTCCTCGCGCGCTCCGCGGACAAGTTCGACGTGGTCTTCGTCGATCCGCCCTATGCGAGCGGGCTCGCCGCGCGCGCGCTCGCCAGGCTTCCGTCGCGCCTCAACCCGCAGGCGCGCGTCTACGTGGAGAGCGACGCGCCGCTCGCGGCGGCCGCCCCGTGGCACGCGCTTCGCGAAGCCCGGGCCGGCGCTGTACGCTATGCGCTTTTCGAGCTCGGCGCCCCATGACCATCACCCGTGCGGTCTATCCCGGCACGTTCGACCCGATCACCAACGGGCACGAGGACCTCATCCAGCGCGCCTCGCGCCTCTTCGACGAGGTCGTGGTGGGCGTCGCGCACAGCCAGGCGAAGCGGCCGTTCTTCTCCCTCGACGAGCGCGTCTCGCTCGCGCGCGAGGTCCTCGCGCCCTACGCGAACGTGACGGTGCTCGGGTTCGCCGGGCTCCTGTCCGAGTTCGTGAAGGAGCAGGCGGCGAGCATCATCCTGCGCGGATTGCGCGCGGTCTCGGACTTCGAGTACGAGTTCCAGCTCGCGGGCATGAACCGGCGCCTCGCCCCGGGTGTCGAAACCTTGTTCCTCACGCCTTCCGACAAGTACCTGTTCCTCTCGGCGACGATCGTGCGGGAGATCGCGGTCCTCGGCGGCGACATCGCCGCCTTCGTGCATCCGCTCACGGCCCAGCGCATGCGCGACAAGATCGGCCGGGGTACGGCGGGCAGCTGATCGAGCGTTCCCAGGATGGCCCTCAAGATCACCGACCAGTGCATCAACTGCGACGTCTGCGAGCCGGTGTGCCCGAACGGCGCGATCTCCATGGGCGAGGAGATCTACGTGATCGAGCCGAAGCGGTGCACGGAATGCGTGGGCCACTTCGAGAAGCCGCAGTGCCAGGAAGTGTGTCCCGTCGACTGCATCCCGTTCGACCCGGAGCACGTGGAATCGCGCGAGACGCTGCTCGAGAAATTCCAGCGCCTGGAGCGCGAGAAGGCCGCCGCGGAAGGCGACTGAGGCCTCAGGCGAGGGAACGCTCGGGCTGCGCCTCCACCAGGGCCGCGAGGCGCTGGTAGTGGGCCTCCAGCTCGCCGCGCTGCGCGGCGACATCCGCGGCCATCGCCTCGAGCTCCTCCATGCGCGCGACCAGGTCGCCCTCGGCGTTCTGGATGCGTCCCATGCCCTCGATGCGCGCGTTGGTGTGCTCCTGGAGGGAGCTCACCTGCGCCTCGAGCGGCCGCACGAAGCCGTTCATCCAGGTGCGCACCTCGCGATCGGCGATCTCGAAGACGCGTACCACCTGCAGCGCCACCGTATCGAAGAACAGCGCGCCGAGCGTCTTGCGCCGGTGGAGCACGAGGCTCGCGGTGCCCTTGAAGTCGCGCCCGCAGCGCTGCTCGAGGCGGTCGATCTCCACGAGGAAGCGGTCGGTCGCGAAGTCGAGGAGCTCGGGCGCCGCGATGCGATGGTCGCGCTCGAGACTGCGGGCGACGGTGTCCATCATCTTCCTCGCCTGCTCGATGATCTCGATCGCCGAGGCGATGCGGGTGCGGGCGGAGGCGAAGAACGCGTCGAGCGCCTCGCCGATGCCGCTCGAGAAGGCGCTGTCGAGCACGGCGCGGCGCGCGTGGAGCCCCGCGGCGCGCATGTCGTTCGGCTCGAGCAGCTTCGCGAGCGCGTCGGCATGGCGGTTGTGCATGGTGCGAAGCCCCATCACCGTCGCGCGCGCCTGCTCGATCCGCGCACGCTCGAGCGAGGCCTTGCGCGCGAGCGTCTCGACGAGCTTCTGGTTGCGGCCCTGCAGCGCCGCGAGCTCCTCGAGCTGCTCGCGCGCGTACTCGTGCCGGCTCGCCGTGAGCGCGCGCGCCTCCGCCACCGCCGCGCGAAGCTCGGCGCGCACGGCACCGGCATGGTCCGCGCGCCTCTGCAGCACGGTGCGCTTCGCGAGCGCCTGCTCCAGCCGGTACATGCGGCTCTTGAGGAGGGCATCGGAGTCCGCGCCGGAGCCGCCCGCGAACGCCTGGCGCGCCGAGAGCGCGAAGACCCGCGTGGGCTCGATCGCGAGCGCCTCGGCGGCCTCGCGCACCCGGCGGTCGATCGCCGCGAGCACCTCGCCCTCGCTGCGGCCGGCGCGCATCGCGTCGATCTTGTTCAGCACCACGAAGCAGGAATGGTCGAGGCCCTCGATCGGCGCGATGTGCTCGGCCCACAGCTCGCGGTCGGAGTCCTCGAGCCCGCCCTCCGCGCTCAGCATGAAGACGATCGCGGCGGCGTCCGGGACGCGATGCAGCGTGAGCTCCGGCTCCGTGCCGAGCGCGTTGCTCCCGGGCGTATCCAGGATCGCGAGGCCGTCGGCGAGGAGGCCCAGCGGAAGGTTGAGGAGCGCATAGCGCCAGCGCGGGATCGCGACCCGTCCCTCGGCCTCGACGCGGAAGCCGAGGCTCGCCGCATGGGCCGCGTCCACCTCGATCGAATCGGAGATCGCCTCGCACGCCGTCGCGAGCGATTGGGCATCGGAAGGATCGAGCGGCATTTCGGTCCAGCCCTCGCCCGAGTGGATGTACTCGCGCAGCGCCGTCTGCGTCTCGCGCGTGTGGATCGGCAAGAGGCGCAGCGACGGCGCGCGCGCCGGGTCCCACGCGATCTCCGTCGGGCACAGCGTCGTGTGACCCGGACCCGAGGGCAGCAGCCGATGCCCGAGCGAGGCGAAGAAGAGCGCGTTGATGAGCTCGCTCTTGCCGCGCGAGTACTCGGCGACGAACGCGATGGTCAAGCGATCGGTCGCGAGGCGGCGCTCGAGGTGCGCGAGCCGTGCCGCGGCCTGCTCGTCGAGGAGGCGGGCGACCAGCGCCCAGCGTCGAAACGCGGCGAGCGCCTCGGCGGTCGCGTCGCGCCACTGCTTGAGCTCGCCGAGGCTGCGCTCGAGCGAGCGCGCCGCCGCGGGCCGGGCGCCCGTCGCGCTCAACGTTGACATGCGGGGCAGTAGAACGTGGAGCGCTGGCCCTGGCGCAGCGCCCGGATCGGCGTCCCGCACTTCACGCAGCGCTCGCCCTCGCGGCCGTACACCGCGCGCTGGTGCTGGAACGCGCCCGCGTGCCCTTCGGCCGATGCGAAGTCGCGCAGCGTCGTGCCGCCCGCGGCGAGCGCGCGCTCCAGGGTCGAGCGCACGCTCGCCGCGAGGCGTTCCCAGCGCACGCGAGAGATGCGACCGACGCTGCGCAGCGGATGGATGCCCGCATGGAAGAGCGCCTCGGAGGCGTAGATGTTGCCCACGCCCGTGACGATGCGCGAATCCATCAGGAACTGCTTCACGGCGACGCGCCGGCCGCGCGCTTTCCGGTGCAGCGCCTCGCCGGTGAATGCGGGATCGAGGGGCTCGAGTCCCAACCCGCGCAGGAGCGCGTGGTCCTCGGCCCTGCCGGCGACCCAGAGCATCGCGCCGAAGCGGCGCGGGTCGGTGAGGCGCAGCGCGCGCGCACCTTCGAAGCGCAGGTCGACGTGGTCGTGCGCGCGCGGGGGTGATCCTTCCGGCACCAGGGTGAGCCGCCCCGACATGCCGAGGTGGACCAGCAGGTGGCCGTGCCGGCAATCGAACAGCAGGTACTTGCCGCGGCGGCGCACGTCGATCACCTCTTCGCCCTCGAGGTGCTTCGGCAGATCGCGCGGGACGGGCCAGCGCAGGTTGGGATTGCGCACCAGGACCGAGCGGATGCGCCGGCCGATCACGTGCCGCAGCAGGCCGCGCCGCGTGGTCTCGACTTCCGGTAGCTCGGGCATCGTGGTGACGGCTTGAAATTCAAGGACTTTTCCACCCCGATTATACGTGCCCGGAATCGTCCTACACGAGGGGGAGCCGAACGGCTACAGCATGCGTCGGACGGAGTGGAATCGTTCTATGATAGGTGCCACGCGCGCCGGTCGGGCGAGCGCGGGAGCAAGGAAAGATGGCGTTGAGGAAACGGTGGATGGGCATGCTGGCGGCGCTCGCGATCTCGGTCGCGGGACACGCGCTGGCGCAGGACGCGAACGAGCCCCCGGCGAGCGACCAGGCGGCGGCCGGCTCCGACGCGATGTTCGAATACCTGGTCGCGGAGTTCGCCGCGCAGCGCGGGGACGTCGACGGCGCGCTCGCGATCTACGAGCGCCTCGCGAAGCAGCTGCGCGACCCGGCGATCGCCAAGCGCGCGGTGGAGACGGCCATCAAGGCGCGCGAGTTCGGGCCCGCGCTCAAGGACGCGACGCTGCTCCTCGAGCTCGAGCCGGACTCGTCGCTCGCGCGCGAGATCCTCGCCGCGCTGCTCGCGAACGGCGGCGACCTGCAGAAGGCCCAGGGCCTCGTGACGGACATGCTCGCGAACAGCACCGATCGCGCCCCGGTCCTCATGCAGCTTTCGCACCTCTTCGCGAAGTTTCCCGACAAGGCGGCGGTCCTCGAGGCGACACGAGCCGTGACCGCTCCTTATTCCGACATGGCCGAGGCGCGCTATGCCAACGGCGTCGCCGCCCTCCTCGCGGGCAAGAACGACGTCGCATCGAGCGAAGCCGACGCCGCGATGGACGCGAAGGCGGGCTTCGAGCCCGGGGCGATCCTCAAGGCGCAGGTGCTGCGCCGCACCGACGCCTCGAAGGTCGTGCCGTTCTACGAGCAGTTCGTGGAGAGTCATCCCGAATCGATCGAGGTGCGCATGCAGCTCGGGCGCGAGCTCGCCGCCGACCGCAAGCTCGCCGAGGCGCGCGAGCAGTTCCGCGCCGTCGAGCGACTCGCGAAGGACGACGCGCAGGCCGTATACGCGATCGGCCTGCTCTCGCTGCAGCTCGAGGACTACGCGGACGCGCAGACCGCGTTCACGAAGGCGCTCAAGCTCAACTACCGCGAGCCCGCCGCGATCTACCTCGGGCTGGGCCAGGCGGCCGAGGGCCTCAAGCGCTACGACGAGGCGATCGACTGGTACAAGCGCGTCGATTCCGGCGACTGGGTGCGCGCGCAGCTCAAGATCGCGACGCTCATCGCGAAGCAGCAGGGGCTCGAGGCGGGCCGCCAATACCTGCGCAAGATCGAGCCCCGTTCCACCGAGGATCGCGTGCAGATCATCCAGGTCGAGGCGCAGTTGCTGCGCGACGCGAAGAAGTGGCACGAGACCTACGACATGCTCTCGCAGGCGGTCGCGAAATACCCGGATTCCTACGAGCTGCTGTACGACCGCGCCATGTCCGCCGAGCGCATCGACAAGCTCGACGTGATGGAAGCGGACCTCAAGCGCGTGATCAGGATGAAGCCGGACTACGCGCACGCGTACAACGCGCTCGGCTACACCCTCGCGGAGAAGACCGACCGGCTCAAGGAAGCGAAGGAGCTGATCGACAAGGCCTACAAGCTGATGCCCGACGATCCCTTCATCCAGGACAGCCTGGGCTGGATCGAATACCGCATGGGACACGTGCAGGAGGCGCTCAAGCAGCTGCAGGTCGCCTACTCCGCGCGGCCCGATCCGGAGATCGCCGCGCACCTGGGCGAGGTGCTGTGGAAGAGCGGCCAGCACGACCAGGCGCGCAAGGTCTGGCAGGCGGCGCTCTCGGAGAACCCGAACCACGAGTCGCTCCTCGCGGTGATGCAGAAGTACCACTGAGGCGAACGGCCCATCGTGATCGCGCGGCTCGCGGCCGCTGCCGCCGCGCTCGTGCTCGCCGGCTGCGCCGCGCTCGCGCCGGAGACGGCGCCCCTCCCATCGCTCGCATCGGTTCCCGCCTCGTTCGAGATGAGCGGGCGCCTCGCCGTGCACCAGGGAAACCGCAGCGACATCGCGGTGTTGCGCTGGACCCGGCGCGGCCGCGACGATACCTGGGTGATCGCCTCGCCGCTCGGTAACGAGGTGGCGCGCATCGAGTCCTCCCCTTCGGGCGCGACGCTGCGCCAGGCGGGAGGCGAGACCGAGCAGGCGCCGAGCTTCCAGGCGCTCACGCGCAGGGTGCTCGGCGTGGGCCTCGATCCCGCGTGGCTCGCGGCAGGCCTGCATGGGAAGGCGCCGACGAACCTTCCGGACGGCTGGCAATTCTCGATCGACGAGACGCAGCCCGCCGGCGCCGTGCGGCTCGCCAAGCGCATCACCGTGCGCAAGGACGACACGGTCGTGCGACTGGTGGTCGATTCGTATCGCGCGATCGACGAGTGACATGCGGCTTCCCGGTCCGGATTACCTCGCGCCGGCGAAGCTCAACCTGTTCCTGCACGTGGTCGGGCGCCGCGCCGACGGCTATCACCTGCTGCAGAGCGCGTTCGTGCTGATCGACCGCTGCGATGTCGTGCGCATCCGGGTGCGGCCCGACGGCGCCATCACACGCGTGAACGAACTCGCGGGCGTGCCGTCGGAGCAGGATCTGGCCGTGCGCGCCGCGCGCGCGCTGCAGGAGCTCACCGGAACGCCGATGGGAGCCGACATCGAGATCGAGAAGCGCATCCCCATGGGCGGCGGGCTCGGCGGCGGCAGCTCCGATGCAGCCACGGTGCTGCTCGCGCTCGACCGGCTGTGGGCGACGCGCGTTGGCGACGATGCCTTGCGCGGCGTGGGCGCCTCGCTCGGCGCGGACGTCCCCTTCTTCCTCTTCGGCCGCAGCGCATGGGTCGAGGGCATCGGCGAACGCCTCGCGCCGGTCGAGGTGCCCGCGCGCTGGTACGCCGTGCTGGTGCCCCCGGTGCCGGTGCCGACCGCAGCCATCTTCGCCGCGCCTGAATTGACCCGCGATACGGAACCCCTTAAAATGGAAGACTTTTCGGCGCGTGCGTTCGGGGTCTACGGGAACGACCTCGAAAGCGTGGTGTTCGGGCGGTACGGCCCCGTTCGCGAGCATTTCGAGTGGCTGCGTGCGCGCGGGCAGGCGCGCATGACGGGCTCCGGCGGATGCGTGTTCGCCGCGTACGACGATCGCGAGGAAGCGCAGCGAGTGATCGACGAGCTCCCCGCCGGAATGAACGGATTCGTGGCGCACGGGCTTGCACGGCACCCGTTGCGCACTTGAGCTTGCAGCAACCGCGTCGCATGCGAGGGCGCGGCCGTAGGGGAGTCGCCAAGTTGGTTAAGGCACCGGATTTTGATTCCGGCATTCGAGGGTTCGAATCCTTCCTCCCCTGCCACCTTTTCTGATTCGCGCTACGCACAAGGGAGCCGCTGGTTCGAATGGCCTTCGACAACCTGATGGTGTTCACCGGAAACGCCAACCCGAAGCTCGCGCAGAAGGTGGCGAAGCAGCTGAACATCCAGCTCGGCAAGGCGACCGTCTCGCGCTTCAGCGACGGCGAGGTGATGGTCGAGCTCCTCGAGAACGTGCGGGGAAAGGACGTGTTCGTCCTGCAGTCCACGTGCGCGCCGACCAACGACCACCTGATGGAGATGTGCATCATGGCGGACGCGCTGCGGCGCTCGAGCGCGGCGCGCATCACCGCGGCGATCCCGTACTTCGGCTACGCGCGGCAGGACCGCCGGCCGAGGAGCGCGCGCGTGGCGATCTCGGCCAAGGTCGTCGCGAACATGCTCGTGGTGGCCGGCGTGAACCGGCTCCTCACCATGGACCTGCACGCCGACCAGATCCAGGGCTTCTTCGACATCCCCGTGGACAACGTGTACGCGACGCCGATCCTGCTGGGCGACTTGTGGAAGCACGGCTACAAGAACCAGGTGGTGGTGTCCCCGGACGTGGGCGGCGTGGTGCGCGCGCGGGCGATCGCCAAGCGCCTCGAGAGCGACCTCGCGATCATCGACAAGCGGCGTCCGCGTCCCAACGTCGCCACGGTGATGAACATCATCGGCGACGTGAACGGCCGCACCTGCGTGATCATGGACGACATGGTCGACACCGCGAACACGCTGTGCGAAGCCGCGAAGGCGCTGAAGGAGCAGGGCGCGGTGCGCGTGGTCGCCTATTGCACGCACCCGGTGCTCTCCGGACCGGCCGTGGAGCGCATCACGAACTCGGTGATCGACGAGCTCGTGGTGACGGACACCATTCCGCTGCGGCCCGACGCCGAGGCGTGCCCGAAGATCCGCCAGGTGAGCGTCGCCGAGCTGCTCGCCGAAACGATGCGAAGGATTTGCGAAGAGAGCTCTGTAAGTTCGTTGTTCGTGGAGTAAAGGGAATTTCTCAAAGCCTGGCCTTCGGGCCACAGTGCATCTGGTCGCGGATGCGCTGCATCACTGGAGTGAACATGAAGATCGCCATCAAAGCCGAACCGCGCAAGCTGCAGGGAACGGGTGCGAGCCGCCGCCTGCGCCGCACGGAGAAGGTACCCGGAATCCTCTACGGAGGAGGCAAGGACGCCACGCCCATCGAGCTCGACCACAAGGACCTGCTGCTGAAGCTCAGGCAAGAGGCCTTCCACGCGTCGATCCTCGACATGGAAGTCGGCAGCGAGAAGGCGCAGGTGCTGCTGCGCGACTACCAGATGCATCCGGTGAAGCCGCGCGTGCTGCACGTCGACTTCCAGCGAGTCGCTGCCGACAAGAAGATCCACATGAAGGTGCCGCTGCACTTCATCAACGGCGAGAACTCGCCGGGCGTGAAGGTCGCGGGCGGCATCGTGCAGCACGTGATCAACGAGCTGGAAGTGCGCTGCCTGCCGAAGGACCTGCCGGAGTTCATCACCGTGGACCTCGCGAACCTGCAGGCGGGCCACTCGCTGCACCTCTCGACGCTGCAGCTTCCCGGCGGCGTCGAAGCCGTGGTGCCGAAGGGCGAGGACCCGACCGTCGCGACGATCGTGATCCCGCGCGTGATGACGGCGGAAGAGGAAGCGGCGGAAGCCGCGGCCGCGGCGGCCGCGCCTTCGGCGGCGGAAGTCCCGACCACGGCGCAGAAAGCGAAGGAAGAGGAAGCAGCCGCCGCGCCCGCGGCGGGCGGCAAGGAAGCCGCCAAGCCTGCGGCGGCCGGCAAGGAAGAAAAGAAAGAAAAGAAATAACCTCGCTCTTGCGGGGACGGCGCCCGCCGGTTTTCCGGCGGGCGTTTTGTTTTCGACAAGCCTCCTTCTCCATGGGACGCGCTTTCGCGAATGGATGACGTCAGATTGATCGTCGGCCTCGGCAATCCGGGGCGCGACTACGAGAAGACCCGCCACAACGCCGGTTACTGGTGGGTGGAGGCGATCGCCTCGAACAAGTCCGCGGCGTGGAAACGCGAGGCGAAATTCTCGGGCTGGGTCGCGCGCGTGGACGAAGGCGGCCACGATTTCTGGATGCTCAAGCCCGGCACGTACATGAACGAGAGCGGCCGCAGCGTCTCGGCGATGATGCGCTTCTATCGCATCGAGCCGGCGCAGATGCTGGTGGTGCATGACGAGCTCGACCTGCCGCCGGGAACGGTCAAGCTGAAGAAAGGCGGCGGCACCGGCGGCCACAACGGACTCACGGACATCGTCGAGGCGATCGGCTCGAAGGAGTTCTGGCGGCTGCGCATCGGCATCGGCCATCCGGGCCACAAGGATCTCGTCGCCGACTACGTGCTCGACAAGCCGCGCAAGGTCGAGCGCGAGGCGATCGATCCGCCGTTCGAGCGCAGCCTCGAGCTCCTGCCGAAGATCGCGAGCGGCCGCATGAACGACGCGATGACCTGGCTGCACACGGCTCCGAAGGAAGAGGCCGTCGTGCCCGTGAAAGCCGGGACCTCTCCGAAAGAATCCAAGCCATGAGCCTGCAGTGCGGAATCGTGGGTCTGCCCAACGTCGGCAAGTCCACCCTCTTCAACGCGCTCACCAAGGCCGGCATCGCGGCGGAGAACTATCCGTTCTGCACCATCGAGCCCAACGTGGGGATCGTGGAGGTGCCCGATCCGCGCCTCGCGAAGCTCGCGGCAATCGCGCATCCGCAGAAGGTGGTGCCCGCGATCGTGGAATTCGTCGACATCGCGGGGCTCGTCGCCGGCGCATCGAAGGGCGAGGGGCTCGGCAACCAGTTCCTCGCGAACATCCGCGAGACCGATGCGATCGCGAACGTGGTGCGCTGCTTCTCCGACGACAACGTGGTGCACGTCGCGGGCAAGGTCGATCCCATCTCGGACATCGAGGTGATCCATACCGAGCTCGCGCTCGCCGACATGGCGACCGTCGAGCGCACGCGCGAACGCAATCTCGGCGCCGCCCGATCCGGCAACAAGGAGGTGGCGAAGCTCATCGCCGTGCTCGAGAAAGTGCACCAGTCGCTCGACGGGCTGCACCCGGTGCGCGCGCTCGGCCTTTCACCCGAGGAGATGACGCTCTTGAAGCCGCTGCAGCTCCTCACCGCGAAGCCCGCACTCTACATCGCGAATGTGGACGAGCACGGCTTCGAAAACAACACGCTCCTCGATCGCGTGAGGGAGTACGCGGCGAAGGAGGGTGCGCCGGTCGTCGCGATCTGCGCGAAGCTCGAATCCGAGATCGCCGACCTGAGCGGAGAGGAGAAGCAGATCTTCCTGGCGGACATCGGGATGACCGAGCCCGGCCTCGATCGACTGATTCACGCGACGTACGACCTGCTCGGACTCCAGACCTACTTCACCGCCGGCGACAAGGAGGTGAAGGCCTGGACGGTGAGGAAGGGCGCCACGGCGCCGCAGGCCGCGGGCGTGATCCACACCGATTTCGAGAAAGGATTCATCCGCGCCGAGGTGATCGCGTACGGCGACTACGTGAGCCTGGGCGGCGAGGCGAAGGCGAAGGAGGCGGGGCGCATGCGCCTCGAGGGCAAGGACTATGTCGTGAAGGACGGCGACGTGATGCACTTCCGCTTCAACGTGTAAACACCGTAAAATACGCAGTTCGGCGAGTTAGCTCAGTGGTTAGAGCAGCGGAATCATAATCCGTTGGTCCGGGGTTCAAATCCCTGACTCGCCACCAATTCCCGGGGAGTACGACCTGCACGCGGGGTGACAGGTCGTACCGGACACATGGCGACCGGCGCAAGGCTCGCGCCGGGCCGGTCCTGGTTACTTCAAGATCACCAGGTAGAGCACCAGCTCGTTGTCGCCGATGTTCTTGGTGGTGTACTGCTTCGTGTCGGCGCGGGCGGCGGGGTTGAAGCGCACTTCTCCCGCCTTGAACTCGATCCTTTCCTTCTTGCCGTCCGGATAATGGCGCTCGAGCGTGCCGCTCGTGAGCGCGCGCACGACGCGCGGCCCCAGCGGGACGGATTCGTTCTCGGCACCGGGCTTGAAGTGGTTCTCGATCACCAGGACCTTGTCGTTCTCGAGGATCGTCTTCATGTCGACCTTCGGCGCGGCCTCGTCCGCGGCGGAAGCTGCGAAGCCCAGCGCAAGCAGAGCAGACGAAACGACGACAGTTGCGAGACGGCGGGTTTTCATTGGTTGTTCCCTTCGTGAAGGGATCCCGGCGGGGGCGCCGGGCTTTCCCTGCGCGTTGAACACCGCGCGAGGACGTCTATTCCGGAACCGCGGGCTCTACGATCACCGAACGGCTTCCGGCATAGGAGCGGGACGGCACGCGTCGTGGGGAAGACGGCACGCGTCGTGGCGAAAAAAAGCGGGCCCGAAGGCCCGCTCGCCGTGACTCCAGGTCGACCTCCCGCTTATTGCGAGCTCGAGGTGCCGGTGTCCGGTTTCTGCTGATCGGAGCTCGACGATCCGGTGCCGCTCGACTGGTTCGTCGTGGTCGATTGCGAGGTCGACGCGCTCGGGTTGGTCATCGTCGATTGCTGGTCCGCGTTCGCGCCGCTGGTGACGCTCTGCGAGCCGTTGCCGACGTTCACGCCCGGACTGATGTTCGCGCCCGCATTCACGTTCGAGTTGTCGACGCCCACGTTCGCGCCCACGCCCACGTTCGGGTTCACGTTGGTGCTGCTCGAGGCGCCTGAGGTTCCCGACGTGCCGCTGGTGGAGCCGCTGCCCGACTGATCGGCGGTTCCGCTGCTCGTGCCGCTCGGCTGATTCGCCGTCCCGCTCGTGCCGCTGGTCGCGCTGCCCGACCCGGACGATTGGTTGCTCGTGGCGCCCTGGCTCATCGACGACGACGGATTGGTGGTCGTCGTTTGCTGGTCCGCGCTGGTGCCGCTCGTGACGCTCTGCGAGCCGCTACCGATGTTCACGCCGGGGCTCACGTCCGCGCCGATGTTGGCGCTCGAGTTGTTCACGCCCACGTTCGCGTCGACGCCGACGTTCGGGTTCACGTTAAGCGATTTCGACGACGTGCTGTTCGTCCCGCTCGAGGAGGAGCCGGAGTTGCTCGCCGTCCCGCTCGAGGAGGAATTGGAGCTGCTCGGGCTCGACGACCGGGAGCTCGAGGAGCTCGAGGGGTTGCTCGTGGAGCTCGATCCGTTGGCATTGATGTCGCTCGAGCTGGAGCTCGACGACGGGCTCGAAGACTGCGCGCCCTTGCCGTTCAGGTTGATGTCGGTCGAGCTCGAGGAGCTGGACGGCGACTGTGATGCCGCGCCGGCTCCGTTCAAGTTGATGTCGGTCGAGCTCGAGGAGCTCGAGCCGGGGACGGTGGTGGTCGATCCGTTCACGCCGGTATTGATGTCGGTCCGCGAGGACGAAGACGCGCCCGGGACCACCGCGACTCCAGGTGCGACATCGGTCGTCGTCGTGCTCGTGCTGCCGGCCTGCGCGAGCGGCACGCTCGGGATGCAGCCCGCGGGCTGGGTATTCGCCCCGTCCATGCATTTCGGCGCCGCCCCCGAGGGGATGTCCACCGTGATCGACTCGGCGCGCGCGGCGCCGAAGGCCGCCAGCATCGAGGCGGCGAGGAGAGTCATCGTGAAGCTCTTCCGGTTCATCTCGTTTCCTCCTTCCTGACTGATTCCTGTCTGGCAAGCGCGCCCGCGGCCGGTTGCGCGCCCCTGCGCCGTTCGGAAGGGAGACATGCGGAGGGCATGATCCATCCGGACCAAACGTGGGACGAAACCTACAAATGCAGTGCTTCGGCACCGACATGGGACGAGACGATTCCTGTAGGATTTCTCTGTCCACGTTGTAGTGAAGCGCATCGCCCCTGCCCGGATTCAGCTCCGTCACCAGGACTTCCATGACGCAACCGAAAAAAGTCTTCATCCGCACCTTCGGGTGCCAGATGAACGAGTACGACTCGGAGAAGATGGCCGACGTGCTCGCCGCCGCCGAGGGATTCGAGAAGACCGCGGATCCCGGCGAAGCCGACCTCATCCTGTTCAACACGTGCTCCGTGCGCGAGAAGGCGCAGGAGAAGGTGTTCGCGGACCTCGGGCGCGTGAAGCCGCTCAAGCGCGCGAAGCCGGACCTGCTCATCGGCGTCGCCGGCTGCGTCGCGAGCCAGGAGGGCGAGGCGATCGTGCGGCGCGCGCCGTACGTGGATCTCGTCTTCGGTCCCCAGACGCTGCATCGCCTGCCGCAGCTCCTCGAGCAGCGCCGCTCCACCGGACGTCCACAGGTGGACATCTCCTTCCCCGAGATCGAGAAGTTCGACCACCTTCCGCCCGCGCGCGTCGAGGGCGCATCCGCGTTCGTCTCGACCATGGAAGGCTGCAGCAAGTACTGCAGCTTCTGCGTCGTGCCCTACACGCGCGGGGAGGAAGTCTCGCGGCCGCTCGCCGACGTGCTGGAGGAGGTTCGCCATCTCGCCGCCGGCGGCGTGCGGGAAGTGACGCTCCTCGGACAGAACGTGAACGCCTATCGCGGCGAGCTCGAAGAGGGCGAGGCGGTGGACTTCGCGTTCCTCCTCGCGCAGGTCGCCAAGGTGGAAGGCCTCGAGCGCATCCGCTACACCACCTCGCATCCGCTCGAGTTCACGCAGCGCCTCATCGACGCGTACACGAAGCTTCCCAAGCTCGTGTCGCAGGTGCACCTGCCGGTGCAGTCGGGCTCGGACCGCGTGCTCGCCGCGATGAAGCGCAACTACACGGCGATGGAGTACCGATCGATCATCCGGCGCCTGCGCGCGGCGCGCCCGGACATCTCGATCTCCAGCGATTTCATCGTCGGCTTTCCCGGCGAGGGCGACGCGGATTTCGAGCAGACGATGAAGCTCGTGGAGGACGTGCGCTTCGACGGCTCGTTCAGCTTCATCTACAGCCCGCGTCCCGGCACGCCCGCCGCGAGCCTCGCCGACCCGACGCCGCACGAGGTGAAGCTCGCGCGGCTGCAGCGGCTGCAGGCGCGCCTGCACGAGCTCGCCGTGGAGTACTCGCGGGCGATGGTGGGCACGCGCCAGCGCGTGCTGGTGGAAGGTCCGTCGCGCAAGGACGCATCCGAGCTTTCCGGCCGTACCGACAACAACCGGGTGGTGAACTTCGCCGGCCACCCGCGGCTCGTGGGCCGCTTCGTGGATCTGGAGATCACCGAGGCGCTGCCGCACAGCCTGCGCGGGCGCGCGATCGTCGCCGAGCCCGCCGCCACCCTTTGAACCGCAGGTGCAACGAGAAGGAGCCTTCATGATGCACGTTTCCATCTTCCCGACCCTCCGGCGCCTGGCACTCGCGTCGATCATCGGCGTGAGCCTCGCCGCGACGGCCGCCGTGCCGGACCCGAACGAGCCGGCCCAGGGCGCGCCGCTCACGCCCGAGCCCTCGGCGACCACGCCGGGTGCGCCGGCGAAGGCGCCGCCGATGGGACCGGCCGCGCGCCCGTTCCGCGACGTCGTGAAGGATGCGAAGGAAACCGAGGGCTTCTTCAACGTGTGGCGCGAAGGCGACCGCGCGTGGATCGAGATCCGTCCGGATCAGTTCAACCAGCCGTTCCTGTTCACGACGGTGCGCACCAAGGGCGTCGGCGAGCGCATGGTGATCGCCGGCCTCATGGGCGCCGAGCACCTCGTGTACTTCAAGCGCGTGAACGGCCACGTCCAGCTCATCGCGAAGAACGTGCGCTTCCGCGCGCGTCCCGGCACGCCCACCGCGCGCGCGGTGGAGGACAGCTTCTCCGATAGCCTCCTCGCCTCCGCGCCCATCGCGAGCCAGCCGAGCGGCGACGACCAGGCGATCCTGGTCGAGGCCAACGCGCTGCTGCTCAACGACATCCCGGGCGCTTCCACGATGCTCGAGGGCGCGTTCCACATTCCCTATGCGCTCGACGGCCGCAACTCGAGCCTGGTGAGGACCGACTCCGACGCCGACGAGACCGGCTTCGACGTGTCGCTGCACTTCTCCGTCTCGAAGATGCCCGCGCCGGGCCCGGACTCGAACGTGCGCCCGCCGCTCGATACGCCCGACCCGCGCAGCCTCTTCCTCGGCTACCGCTACAACTTCGCGAAGCTGCCGCCGCCGATGCACCCGCGCGTCGCCGACGAGCGCGTGGGCTACTTCACCACCAGCTTCACGGATTTCTCCGACGACCTGAACCCGAACCCGAACGTCCACTACGTGAACCGCTGGCGCCTCGAGAAGAAGGACCCGAACGCGGCGCTCTCGGAGCCGGTGAAGCCGATCGTGTACTGGATCGACCGCAACATCCCCGAGAAGTACCGCAAGCCGATCGAGGAGGGCGTGCTCGAATGGAACAAGGCGTTCGAGCGCATCGGATTCAAGAACGCGATCCAGGTGAAGGTCGAGCCGGACGACGCGAGCTTCGAGACCGCGGACATGGAGCACGCCACCATCCGCTGGTACCTCTCCTCCGACGGCGGTCCGGCCATCGGCCCGAGCCAGGTCGACCCGCGCACCGGCGAGATCCTCGACGCGGACATCGTCTTCACGGACGTCTTCGCGCGGAGCAGCCGCCGTTTCGTGGTGGAGGATCTGCCGCACAAGGCGAGCGGTACCGCGCTTCCGTCGATCTCGATGCGCGGCGACGTGGATTGCACGTACGCGCAGCAGGCGCTCGACGAGGAGCAGTTCGCGCTCGACGTCCTCGAGGCGCGCGGCGAGATGGATCCCGCGAGCCCGCAGGCGGAGAAGTTCGTCGACGACTACATCCGCCAGGTGATCGCGCACGAGGTGGGCCATACGCTCGGCCTGCGCCACAACTTCCGCGCCTCCACGGCGTACACGCCCGCCGAGCTCGCCGATCCGGACTTCACCAAGCGCAACGGCGTCACGGCATCCGTGATGGACTACGCGCCGTTCAACATCGCGCTGAACGGCCAGCCGCAGGCGGACTACGTGAACTCCGGCCTCGGCCCGTACGACTACTGGGCGATCGAGTACGGCTACAAGCCGCTCGACGGCGGGCACGAGAAAGCCGAGCTCGCGCAGATCGCGCAGCGCGGGTCGAAGGAGCCGTGGCTCGCCTACGGCACCGACGAGGATGCATCGGTCGGCGCATCGCCGCAGGGCATGGATCCCACGGTGAACGTGTGGGACCTCTCGTCGAGCCCGCTCGACTACTACCAGAAGCGCCTCGAGCTTTCTCGTGAGCTCTGGACGCGGCTCGAGGCGAAGGAGCTCGCGCCCGGCGAGACGTACGACAGCCTGCGCCGCAGCTTCCTCGCGGGCTTCGACCAGCTGGCGCGCGGGCTGGTGCCGGCCACCAAGTACATCGGCGGCATCGTGCAGGTGCGCGATCGCGCGGGTAGCGGCCGGCTGCCGTACACGCCGGTCGCCGCCGAGCAGCAGCGCAAGGCGCTCAAGATCATCTCGGACGGCATGTTCTCGGTGGACAGCTTCAAGTTCAAGCCGCAGTTCCTCGCGAGCCTGCCCTACAGCCGCCTCGACTACTACGACGCGATGGCGCAGGGCGCGAACGTGACCAGCCAGCCGATGATCAGCCTGCCGGAGACGGTGCTCTCGATGCAGCGCAAGGTGCTCGACCAGGTGATGAGCGGGCCGGTCGCCGAGCGCCTCATCGAGTCGGGCGAGCTGGTGTCCGATCCGAAGGACACGCTCACGCTCTCGGAGCTCTACGACACGCTGCAGTCGGCGATCTGGAGCGAGCTCAAGACCGGCCGCGAGATCACCGCGATGCGCCGCAACCTGCAGCGCGAGCACCTGCGCCGCATGGTGAACATGCTCCTGCACCCGTCGAACGACATGCCGGCGGATGCGACGAGCCTCATGCGCATGGAGGCGCAGCAGCTCGCGAGCGACATCCGCAAGGCGAAGGCGAAGCCCGGCTTCTCGAAGGAGACGCGCGCCCACCTCGCCGAGAGCCTGGAGACGCTCGACCAGGCGCTCAAGGCGCCGCTGGTCCGCAGCGCGGCATAGCGCAAGGCGAAAAAGGGGTCAGATTACTTTTTCCGCCGAGCGGAAAAAGTAATCTGACCCCTTTTTCGTGCAATATCCACCTGGTGACGCGACGCCGAACCCCTTCCGAGGAACTGACTTTCAAGCCGGTGGACAACGCCCGGCTGGCCGCGCTTTGCGGGCCGCTCGACGCGAACCTGCGCCAGATCGAGACGGCGCTCGACGTGAGCATCGCGCACCGCGGCGAGCGGTTCACGATCAGCGGCCCGAAGGAGAAGTCGGCCCAGGCCGCGCAGGCGCTGCGGCGCTTCTACGATGCGGCCGGGCGCGACTTGAGCGTCGAGGACATCCAGCTCGGCCTCGTGGAGATCGCCCATCCGCGCGCGCCGAAGGAGAAGGAAGCGCCGGCGCTCATGATCCCGCGCCGCACCGAGCTCACCGCGCGCACGCCGCGGCAGGCGCAGTACCTGCAGAACATGCGCAACTGCGACATCACGTTCTGCGTGGGTCCCGCGGGAACCGGAAAGACGTTCCTCGCCGTCGCGGCCGCGGTGGATGCGCTCGAGCGCGACGCGGTGAAGCGCATCGTCCTCACGCGCCCCGCGGTAGAGGCGGGCGAGAAGCTCGGCTTCCTCCCCGGCGACCTCGCGGCGAAAGTCGATCCGTACCTGCGCCCGCTCTACGACGCGCTCTACGACCTCATGGGCTACGACCGCGTGAACCGCAGCTTCGAGCGCGGCGCGATCGAGATCGCGCCGCTCGCCTTCATGCGCGGGCGCACGTTGAACCATGCATTCGTGATCCTCGACGAGGCGCAGAACACGACGCCCGAGCAGATGAAGATGTTCCTCACGCGCATCGGCTTCGGGTCGAAGGCCGTGGTGACGGGCGACGTGACGCAGATCGACCTCGCCAAGGGTCAGGCCTCGGGCCTGGTCGACGCCCGCGCGGTGCTCACCGGCGTGCGCGGCATCGCGATGACCGAGTTCCAGTCCGAGGACGTCGTGCGCCACCCGCTCGTGCAGGCGATCGTCGACGCCTACGATCGCCGCGCGGCGAAGAAGTCCTGATTTCGGCGCGTTGATGCCGACGTCATCGCCGCCTTGATTTCGACGTCATCGCCGCCTTGATTTCGACGTCATTCCCGCGGAGGCGGGAATCCATGCTCACCATCCAGCGCGCCTCGCGCGCCTCCCACATTCCTTCCGACCGGCGCCTGCGCGCCTGGGCGAGCGCCGCGCTTCCGGGAAACTGCGACGTGACCGTGCGCTACGTCGCGAGCGCCGAGGCGCGGCGCCTCAACCGTCAGTTTCGCGGCAAGGATTACGCGACCAACGTCCTGAGCTTTCCCTACGACCATGCGCCGCGCGGCAAGGTCGCGGGCGACATCGTGATCTGCGCGCCGGTGGTGGCGCGCGAGGCGCGCGAGCAGGGCAAGAGCGTCGAGGCCCATCACGCGCACCTCCTGGTGCACGGCCTGCTCCACCTGCAGGGCCACGGCCACGAGCGGGAAAGCGATGCGCGCCGCATGGAGCGCCGCGAGCGCGAGGTGCTCGCGAAATTCGGCTTTCCCGATCCGTATTAAAGTATTGCGTCGCGATTCACCACTTCCGACATTCCATGAACGAGTCCGCCAAGCCGAGCCTGCTCGAGCGGCTGTCGTCGCTCCTGCTGCGCGAGCCGGAGGACCGCGACCAGCTGGTCGAGCTGCTGCACCACGCCTTCGAAAGGAAGCTCCTCGACGCCGAGGCGCTCTCCATGATCGAGGGCGTGCTGCAGGTCTCCGAGACGCAGGTGCGCGACGTGATGATCCCGCGCTCCCAGATGGACATGATCGACGTCGCCGAGAGCCCGGCGAAGTTCATCCCGTTCGTGATCGAGACGGCGCACTCGCGCTTCCCGGTGTTCGAGGACAACCGCGACAACGTGATCGGCGTCCTGCTCGCGAAGGACCTGCTGCGGTTCTACGCCGAGGAGGAGTTCAGCGTGCGCGACATGCTGCGTCCGGCGGTCTTCGTGCCGGAGGCGAAGCGCCTGAACGTCCTCCTGAAGGAGTTCCGCGCGAACCGCAACCACATCGCCATCGTGGTGGACGAGTACGGCGGGGTCTCGGGCCTGGTCACCATCGAGGACGTGATCGAGCAGATCGTGGGCGACATCGAGGACGAGTACGACTTCGACGAGACCGAGGACAACATCCTCGCCGACCGCAGCGGCCGCTACCGGGTGAAGGCGGTGACCGAGATCCCGGACTTCAACAACTACTTCGGCGCCGCGTTCTCCGACGAGGACTTCGACACGGTCGGCGGGCTCGTCGTCGGGCGCTTCGGGCGCGTGCCCAAGCGCGGCGAGTCGATCACGATCGACGGGTTCAGCTTCCAGGTGCTGCGCGCCGACAGCCGCAAGATCCACGCGCTGATGGTGGACAGGCCCGGCGCGAAGCCGCAGGCGCCCGAAGCGAAGGCGAGGGAGAAGCAGTGAAGGACGCGGCGCCGGTGCCGGCGGCGGCGCCGGCGCGCATCGTCGTGGGCCGCGGCGTCGTCGCGGCGGTCGCGGGCGCGGCGTGCGTGTTCGGCTTCGCGCCGTTCTATGCCTGGCCGGTTCCGCTGCTCGCGCTCGCGCTGCTCTTCGCGCTGTGGCGCGCACGCGGCACGCCCATGCAGGCCGCGCTGGTCGGCCTCGGGTTCGGCCTC